>CAMJBH010000011.1 GCA_946403855.1 uncultured Bacteroidales bacterium | reverse complement strand
AGGGGACTGAGGGGCGATCCCCTCAGACACCCCCTTATAAATGAGCGGCTTCGGCTGCTTTTTTTTTTATTGTTCGGGCACGTTCTGAGGCAGGTTCACCCGCCGAAGAATCTCCTTTTATTCACACTCCTGCTTCTTGGAGTTGCACACAGCCACGTTAAGCCCTTCTCCGTGTCATTTTCTCTCCGAATTGCCACGGAGAGGCTTAATTTTGTGTCAATCTTCGCCGTCCATACCCATTTCTGCCACGCTGCGGCCTCTTTACGTGTCAATCTCCTTCATTTTCGCCCTGATTTGACACGGTACCGGCTGTTTTCGTGTCAGTTTCCGCCGTTATCTGTCATTCTGGCGGCCTTCACGGAGGGTTGGTTATCCAGCCTCGGGCCTCCGGCCGTCCTCGTCCGGGGCAATTCTTGGGGATTAGCCGCCCGTGAGCACTGTGGGGTTGACGAATTACTTTGGCTGTAGCATTGACGGGAAGGAAAGATTCTTCACTGCGTTCAGATTCTTCACTGCGTTCAGAATGACAGGGCTATGTCATTTGTTCTCATAGGTGGCCGGTTTCGAGGACAAACAGCATTCGCAAGCCACTCCGGAAAAAAATAGCAAATACCTACAAATTGGTATTTGCCGTATCTTTTATAAATCGTAACTTTGACCCCAAATTAGTGTAATTTAATTATTATTGGTCTATGAAAACGATTAAATTTGTTGTTGCGCTTGCCTTGACGGCAGCTGTCTTCGCTTCTTGCAAGAAAGAACCCCAGGATGTGCAAATTGTTGGTGATATTACTCTTACGGGAGAATACACTACCTATCTGCATGGTGGTAACGGCTGGCTGGAAAGCGATGTGTTGGGAATCTTTGTAACATCCGACGGTTTCCCTCAGAAGAATCTTGAGTACAAACCCTCCGAGGTCCTGAAGATGGTTGAGTCTCCATATTTGCCCGGCTATTTTATCCCTGGTGATCCCGTGGGTAATGTGACCCTTACTCCGGCCGGCACCGCCGCAGGCTTCAAGGCAGGAGAGCATAACATCTATGCCTATGTGCCTTACGCAGCCGGGAACGAAGACCTTAACGCTATCCCTCTGCCCGACCTTACGGTTCAGAATCCTGTCCCCGACCAGTATTCTCCCGACACAAAGTATAATTTTGCATATGCTTCAATTGCTCCTTTCAGCGAGTACAGCGCAGCGGCCAAGGATTTTGGTAACTTCAAGTCGGCTTTTGTCCAGATGACAGTTCCTTCTCCCGATTTCCCTGCAGAAGTAGAGGGTAAGAAACTTACCAAGGTCGTTGTATCGGCAGACACCAATATCGCCACCAAGAAGGCCACCATCGATCTTACCAACGGCCTGATTGCCGGAGATTCTGCCAATACCGTAGAATATGTATTCGCCGGAGAGGGCGAAGTCCTTGCAAAGGGATTCTTCGGAGTCAGCGCCCCGACTCTTTATCTTGTTCTGAGCATTGACGAAGAAGCAGCTCTCACAACTACCTTCACTTTCAAATATGTAGTTGACGGAAAGGAATATACCTGCAGCGGCCGTCCTGTCGGCAAAGACAGCCCCATGTACATGGCCGGTAACCTGAATATGTATGGAAGCCTTGCTTTTTAACAAAAAGCAAAAACGATAGTCCTTAATTATCAATTTATTATTTAAATGGCGACGGCCCGTATAGGGCTGCCGCCTTTCGATGAAAATGGCAATAGTCACAGTTGAACACCTTTCACACAGATATGCCCTGCAATGGGCGGTGCGTGATGTATCATTCAGCATAGAAGAGTGCGGAGTTACGGGCCTTCTGGGCTCAAACGGCGCCGGAAAATCCACAATAATGAACGTAATCTGCGGGTCCCTTTCGCCGACCGCAGGTAAGGTTACTATAGGCGGACACGACATCGCCGCCGATCCGGTGGCGGCCAAGGCCTGCATAGGATTCCTGCCGCAGCGTCCTCCTCTCTACGGCGATCTTACGGTGAGTGAATATCTGGTGTTTGCTGCAAGGCTACGCGACATGAAGGAAAAAGACATTCCCGAGGCGGTGGAATCCGTGCTCCGGCGTTGCGGCCTGACAGACTATGCAAAGCGACTTATCCGTAACCTCTCCGGCGGATATCAGCAGCGAGTGGGAATTGCCCAGGCTATAATCCACAATCCCGCCCTCGTGGTGATGGATGAGCCCACCAATGGCCTGGACCCCAATCAGATAATGGAGGTCCGCAAACTCATTACGGACATTTCCAAAGACCGTGCGGTGCTTATCTCGACCCACATCCTCTCGGAGGTTCAGGCGCTGTGCAGCCGCATTATGATGATTGAGCACGGAGCCTTGGTGTTCAACGGAACTATGGACGAGTTCGACTCATCTGTGCGTCCCGACAGTTTCGTGATATCGCTCGAAAGGGCTCCGCTGGAAGAGGAAATGATGAAAGTCCCCGGAGTTCTCAGAGTCGAGCCGCTTTCGGAATACGGAGACCGCTTCCGGATAACCTATGACGGAGACCGTGAAACTTTGAGCAGAATGGCTGCGGCCGCTGTTAACGGCGGTTGGGGGCTATATGGCATAGGGGTCGAAAAATCTTCGATGAACGATATTTTCGCACACCTTGCAGCAACAGGTAAGAGATAATGAAGAAGATTATATCAATAGCGAGAACTGAGATACGCATCCTGTTTACCACGCCGGTAGCCTGGATAATGCTCATTTTCTTTGCCGTCTATTGCGCCGTAGTGTTCACAGATACGCTCGGTGCTTTTGCGGCGGCACAGGAGAATGCTGCAGGAGCAGGTCACCTCAGCTTTGTGACGGAGGGACTTTTCTCCTCCACAAGTACGGGCCTTCTCAATAAAGTTAAATCATATCTTTTCTTCTTCATCCCGCTCGTGAGCATGGGGATGTTCCCCAAAGATACCTCCGGCGGTGCCTCAGCCCTGCTCGGCTCTTCTCCGGTGAAGCCTGTAGAGATCGTGCTTGGCAAGTATTCCGCCCTGGTGGTTTACTGCCTTTCGCTGATGGCTGTGCTTGGAGTTTTTGTGCTGACCGGCTGCCTGCTCATAGACAATCCTGGTGTTCCGCTCGTGCTGGGCGGCATGCTGGGACTCTTCCTTCTGTGCTGCTCCTATGCGGCCGTGGGCCTCTTCATGTCGTCACTTACATCTTATCAGGTAGTCTCTGCACTTAGTACATTCGCCGCCCTCTCGGCCCTCAATTACATAGGTTCCGTGGGACAGGATATCGTGTGGGTGCGCAGGGTGACCTGGCAGTTGTGTATGAGCGGCCGCGTGAATGAATTTGTGTCCGGCCTGATATGCAGCGAGGATGTGATTTACTTCCTGGCAATCACTGCTTTCTTTCTGTATATAACCGTGCTGCGCGCAGGTCGCATGACCACACGCGGCAAATTCTGGAAGACTTGCGCGGCGATGGCTGTCCTGGTGGCGGTCGTGACCCTGTCTTCGGTGCCAAAGCTGATGTTCTTTAAAGACACCACGGCCACAGGCAAACGCTCTATTACGGTTCCTAGTCAGGAAATCATGAGCAGGGTAGAAGGCCCCGTGGTCATGACTTCTTATGTCAACCTGCTGGACGATGCCAATCTTTACCTCGGCCTCCCGGGGCGCTTCAACGATGACAGGGCTTATCTGAAAAACTATCTGCGCTTCAAACCGGACATCAAGTTGAAGTACGTTTATTACCGCGCCGATGCCGGAAGTCCTTCACTCGAAAGGCGTTTCCCCGGCAAGTCGTTGGAAGAGAAGGCGGTGCTGCTTGCGGACGCCTACGATGTGGACGTGCGTAAGTTCCCTCCGGTAGAGACGCTCCCCGAAGCTGCTGAGCTTGAGGGTGAAGGCTATCGCCTTGTGCGCAAGATAACCCTTGAGGACGGCTCATCGACCTGGCTGAGAATGTATGAAGACATGCAGAAGCTGCCCGAAGAGAAAGAAATTTCGGCGGCTTTCAAGCGTCTTGTGGATTCAGCCGTGCGTGTTGGGTTCAGCACCGGACACGGAGAACGGAGCATCGCATCCATGTCCGACAAGTCCTATGGCATTTTCGCCACCTGGCCCTGGTTCCGTCATTCGCTGGTCAACAATGGTTTCGACCCGGTGAGCGTGAGCTTGTCCGCCGATATCCCCGAAGATG
Source organism: uncultured Bacteroidales bacterium (assembly GCA_946403855.1). Lineage (GTDB taxonomy): Bacteria > Bacteroidota > Bacteroidia > Bacteroidales > UBA932 > Cryptobacteroides. The sequence goes on along the minus strand of CAMJBH010000011.1, from coordinate 78,056 downwards.
TGTCCGTGCTTGTCATCGCTGATCCGTCGGAGCCTTTCGGCGCCGAGGAGCTGCAGCGCCTTCGCTCGTTCCTTGACCGTGGCGGAAACATGCTGCTATGCGCCGATGCGGCCCATCGCGGCGTAGCCGATCCGGTGGCCGGACTTGTCGGGGCGAAGCTCGGCGCAGATGTGCTTGCTTGTGCCGGCACTGACGGCTCTTCGCAAGATATCATCCATTCGTCTTTCTCTGACGAATCACTCGCCCTTGTGCCTTCGCTCGATGAATATGCAAGGGAAGGCTTTACCGTGGCCATGCCGGGCTGCGTAGAAGTGAGCGCAGAGACTCCGGATTATACCTCGATACCGCTCCTGTTCAGTGGAGATGATGTTTTCCCGGTTGCAGGAAATCCTGATTTCGAAGAGGGGACACTTGCTCCTGCTGCCGGTGTTCAGGCGGGGACCAGGTGCACAGGATTATGCCTTAGACGTCAGAAAGACGGCCGCACGCAGACCAATATCGTGCTCGGCGATTCCGATTTGTTCTCGAATAAAGAACTGCAGACCGAGCATTACGGCAGGCAGGCCGCCAACTTCGGATTCCTGTACGAGGCATTCAGGCTTCTGAGCGGTGGGGAATATCCTGTCGAGACGCCCAGACCGGACTCTACGGACAATTACATTTCCATCTCCACCCATGGGGTGCTTGTGCTTAAGTGGCTGCTGATCGGACTTTTACCTCTGCTCATGCTGCTCGCTATGTCCGCTATAACATTCATCAGAAAAACCAGGTAGCTATGAAAAAGATTTGGATTATAATGAAAAATGAGCTGAAGCTGCTCTTCTGCTCTCCAATTGCCTGGCTGCTGCTGGTTATTCTCTTTGTGCAGACCGGAATCTCGTATTCCGGAGCGCTGCTTGCCATAATACGCAGCAAGATACTTGCATACGGCATGGAAAACATGTCGGGCGTGCTGTTCAGCAACGAATGGACCGGCGTGTTGGTCTCGCTCCAGTCGTACCTCTATCTTTATGTGCCGCTGCTGACCATGGGGCTTATAAGCCGCGACCGTCAGAACGGAACTTCACGGCTGCTCGAGTCTTCGCCCATAACTCCTGTCCACATCGTCTTCGGAAAGTTCTGCGCCATGGCCGTCTTTGGTCTCGCATTCCTGTCGGAGGCCTTCATCTTTGCGGCCATTTCCTGGCCCCTTGTGGAGAATTTTGACATTCTGGCGGTGTGTGCCGGCATTCTTGGCATATATCTCCTCTACCTGGCGTATTCAGCCATAGGTCTGTTCATGTCGTCCCTGACATCGTATCCTATAGTTGCCGCCGTGGGCACACTGGCAACTCTTTTTGCCATGAACCTGATTCCGCGTTTCGGACAGGACATTCCGATAATGCGCGACATTGCCTACTGGATCGGCATCTCCGGAAGGGCGGACAGTTTCATTGCCGGAATGATATGCAGCGAGGATGTGATATACTATGTGGGGATAACCTTGTTCTTCCTGGTGCTTTGCATTTTCAAGCTGGACTCATTCCGCACCCGTCCCGGTCTGGGAAAGTCACTCCTGCGCTATGGCAGTGCCGTTTTGGTGCTCTTCGCCGTCGCCTTTGTGAGTTCACGTCCCGCCCTCAAGGTTTATGCAGACGCCACACAGGTGAAATCCAACACTCTTACCGTCCAGAGCCAGGAGGTGGTTTCTCAACTGGATGGCCCGCTGGAGATCACTACTTATGTGAATTTGCTGGGGAACGACGCGTACTATGGTTATCCGCGCAACTATCTCAGCGACGTGTCGCGGTTCAGCCGCTACAGCAGGTTTAAGCCGGACATAAGTTTCAAATATGTTTACTATTACCATGATTCTCCCGACGGCAGGATAGCCTCGCGTCCGAAGTATTGTGGCATGACGACGGACGAAATAGCCCGCTCAGTGATGAAGACCGAGCGCCTGAGGGAGAAGATATTCATAGACAGCACAGCCCTGAGCGTTCTGGATTCCGAATTGAACCTCGCTTCTGAAGGCTATAATTTCTTCAGGGTCCTGAGATATAACGGAAAAGAAGCGCGCCTGAGGATGTATGACGACATGGACAAACATCCGGCAGAGACCGAGATCACCGCGGCAATGAAGACGCTCCTGAACGGTGCCGAGAAAGTGGGAATACTTTCCGGCCACGGCGAGAGGGCGATTGACGCCACCGGCGAGAAGGGCCTTTACACAATGGCGGCCGAGAAAACTTTCCGCTATTCCCTTATCAATCAGGGATTCGAAGTGACTCCCGCAAGCTGTGACAAGCTGGATGACTTCGACATAATCGTGATTGCCGATCCGAGAGAAAACTTCGATGAAGCAGAAGCAGAGGCTCTGCGCGCATACGTTCAAGGCGGCGGAAGTTTGCTCGTGGCGGCCAAGAAATACAGCCGTGAGGTGCTTGCTCCGCTGTCTTCCATGCTGGGCGTGAGTTTCTCGGCAGAGCCGCTCGCGGGAAGCTATCCCGAGCTGGATCCGGATCTTTGCGTGGCGGAGTTTACCCATGACGCATGCTCTTTGACTCCCATGATACATGGCTACAAGCATGAGGGTTATGTGGTGTGCGGCAACGGCACTCTGTCCCTTGATTGTGGCGAGGCGCCCTCGAAAGGTTTTACTGTGACGGAGCTTCTCCGTGCCCCTGAAGGCTGCGTAGCATGCGCCCTCAGCAGGAAAGTAGGATCTGCTGAACAGCGGATAATCGTTCTCGGAAATGCCGACTTCATCACGAACGGTGAGATGAGGACGACACATACCGGCGTGAATTCAGCCAATTATGGCCTCGTGATGGAATCCATGCGCTACCTCTCTGGCGGGGAATTCCCTGTGTACATGTACAGGCAGCCCCCGATAGACAACCACATGAGGCTTCTCGACAGGGCCTGGAAGAAGCCTGTGAAGTATATTTTCAGATTGATACTGCCGCTCCTGCTCTTGCTTGCCGGAGCAATATTCTTGATAAGGAGGAGAAGCAGATGAGTGAGCATAGATTCATAAGCGATTCCCAGACGATTGAAGACCTCTCTCTTGTGAAGCGCTTCCGCAAAGACGGAGTGCTGCCGATTTTCGACCGTACAGTCACCCGCAAGGCGTCCTCACGGCTCGAAGAGATGTTCCGCACACCGCTTGCCGATGCCGCAGAAATCAACCGGCGCAGGGCGGCTTTCGACTATTTCCGCAAGGCTGGAACGGCCTTCCCGTTCGATGCCGGCCAGATCGAAGACGCTTCCGGCTTTATAGGGCCTTCCGCTATAGGCTTCTTGCCGGCAGTGCTTGAAAACATCGGCCTGAAAATAAAGGGGATAATATACGGCGGAGACCTCCAGGACAGCCTGAGAAGGGCGCGCCTTGCGGTCTATTCGCTGGCCGCGAAGATGCTTGAATTCCTGAAGGGACTGCCCTCTGAGGATTGTCCCTTCGCAGAACTGCGCAACCGTCTGATGAAGGAACTTCCCGATATGGCGACGCCGCGCAAGAGCAGTCTGGGGGACGATATCCTCCTGCGCCACGATAAAGGAGACGTACTTGCCGAGATGCTTTCGCTGATATACGACATTGACCTCTATACGGCCGTGGCTGCAGTGGCGGAAGAACGCGGTTTCTGCAGCGCCGAAGCTGTGACTGATACAGATGTGCTTGATATACGGGGAGTTTATCATCCGGCGCTTGAGCATCCTGTGGGGAACGACCTGCATATGGATGCTTCTTCCAACATGCTTTTCCTTACCGGTGTGAACATGGCCGGCAAGTCCACTTTCATGAAGTCGGTGTCGATCGCCGTTTATCTTGCACATGCAGGGTTCCCGGTGCCCGCAAAGTCCATGCGCTTCACGCCCATGGACGGATTATTCACGTCCATCAATGTGTCGGACAGCATTGCGCTGTCGCTCAGCCATTTTTATGCGGAGGTGCAGCGGGTCAAGGCAGTCGCCCAAAAGGTGGCTTCCGGCGGGCGCTATTTCGTGGCCTTTGACGAACTCTTCAAAGGAACGAACGTCAAAGACGCATACGATGCAACGCTCGAAGTGACTGCCGCTTTTGCAGGCTTCAAATCCTGCCGCTACATTATCTCTACTCACATCACCGAGGTGGGACAGGCTCTGCAGGAGCAGTGCCCCGGAGTGCTTTTCCGCCGCTTGTGTTCTTCTTCCTCAGGTCCGGGGGCCGTTCCGGTTTACACCTACCGTCTGGAAGACGGCATTTCCACAGAACGTCACGGCATGGACATAATCCGCGCCGAACAAATTCTTGAAATCCTGGGAGGGGATATTGACAAATGAGCTTTATAATTGACAGACAGACGTTAACAGATCTCGGCATAATGTCCGTGGCTCACGGGAATGCCGTGGTGTCGCTATTCGGCCCGGCCCGTACCGCTGCTGGCGATGCCAAGCTGCGCGAGATGATTTCTTCCCCGCTCGACAACTATGCCAGGATATCTTCGCGTGCCTCGCTGATAGAATACTTCGCCGGCAACAATACGGCATTTCCTTTCGAGGGTGAATGGTTCGATACGGCCCATGCCTACCTGTCCGAAGAAGATTCCAGGCAGCGCAGCTCGCTTACCGGCGGAGCCGGATTCCGCGGGTGGCTCGCCAGGCTCATGAAGGCCGATACCGGCTACATTGCCGTACTTTCAGGTGCCAGGTCGGTGGCCCGCATTGCACGCGCGTCCCGTGGCTTCCTGAAGGGCCTGTCTTCCGACAGCAAACTTATAGAGCTGTGGCCAGCCCTTCCCGATATGCTTAAAATATCCGAAGAGCTTTGTGCCGTGTTCCCGGAAGGGGAGAGGTGGAGCTTCTCCAAGCTCGTCGCAACAGACACCGCCCTTCACGGTGCGCTGGCAGACAGAGCCCTCAAGCTTATGGATTTTTTGAGTTCGACAGACGCATATATAAGTGTCGCCGAGGCCTCGCTCAAGCTTGGCTTTCATCGCGCCGAAGTACTGGATGACGGGCTCGACACGCTTGAAATCAAGGCTTTACGCCATCCGCTCCTGAAGGCCGGAGTGCCTAATGACATTCATCTCGGTGCCGAAAAGGGGAACGTGCTTTTCCTTACCGGTGCCAACATGGCAGGAAAATCCACCCTCATGAAAGCCCTTGGCATTGCGGTGTACCTTGCCCATGTGGGCTTCCCGGTGCCTGCCGAGTCTATGAAACTGTCCATGAGGGACGGAATATGCACGGCCATTAACCTGCCGGACGACATCAGCCGCGGTTACAGCCACTTCTACTCAGAAGTCCGACGCCTCAAAAGGGTGGCCATGCTGGTGGGCGCAGGGCGCAGGATGCTGATTATCTTCGATGAATTGTTCAGGGGAACTAATGTAAAGGACGCTTATGACGGTACGCTCGAAGTGGTGAAGCGCTTTGCCCGGATACCTTCGTCCATCTTCTTGGTTTCCACACATATAGTGGAGGTCGCCGAGGCCCTGAAGAAGGATTCGGGGAACATTTCTTACTGCTATCTTCCCACAGTGATGAACGGCAACAAGCCGGAATATACATACAAACTGGCGGAAGGTGTGTCATCGGACAGGCACGGGCGTCTTATCATACGCAACGAGGGCCTTTTAGATATTCTGAAATCGAAATGAAGAGAATCTTTTATATAATATTGCCTCTGCTGTTCTTGCTTTCCGTGCATCCGATTGCTGCACAGAACAAGGGCGGAATGGTATCTGGAACGGTGACTGACAAGCTGCTCGGAGACCCTCTGCCGGGTGTGCTCATCATATTCGAGTCTCATAGCTGGGGAGTCATGACAGATTCTGAGGGACATTACAGCATACGCCGTCCGGAAGGTGGCGGGGAATTGATATTCTCCCTGATTGGCTATGAAACCAAAAAGGTCAAGATAACCAACCAGTCTTCACTCAATGTAGCACTTGTTGAGGCTCAGGAGACCCTGAACGAAGTCGTCGTGACCGGTTATTCCCCGATTAGAAAGGAAGGCTTTTCGGGTAACGCCACAAGAGTTACCAAAGATGAGCTGGCGGCGGTGAATCCCAACAATTTGGTCTCCGCCCTGCAGTCTTTCGATCCGTCGTTCCGTTTGGCGGAAAACCTTGTCAACGGCTCCAACCCCAATACTCTCCCGGAGTTTTCCCTGAGGGGACAGACAAGTGCTGTCCTGGATGTTACGGACGTGTCGCGCCAGTCGCTCGTGGGTACCTCCAACATGCCTATTTTCATACTTGACGGCTTCGAAGTAGATATAGAGAAGATATACGACCTCGACCCTTCGCGCATTCACAGCGTGAGCATATTGAAAGATGCGGCAGCCACGGCGTTTTACGGCTCGCGTGCTGCAAACGGCGTGATAGTGATAGAATTGCGCGCTCCCGAGGCGGGACGCCTGAGGGTGACCTACAACGGAACGGTGCAGTTTGAGGTCCCGGATCTTTCTTCGTACAACCTCATGAACGCCAAAGAGAAACTTGAGGCGGAGAGCCTGTCGGGCCTCTATGATTATCCGGAGCCGTCAATATCCCCTTATTCGAACGGCTATTATGCCCGTATGAACAATATAATCAGGGGGATAGATACCTATTGGCTCTCCATGGGCCTGCGTACCGGCGTGAAGCAGAGGCACTCCGTCTATGTGGACGGCGGCGAGCAAGATGTACGCTGGGGCTTGTCCTTGGACGGAAACCTGCACGACGGCGTCATGCAATTGTCTTCCCGAACGGTAATGGGCGCTGGTTTCTATATAGACTACCGCGTGGGCAAGTTCCAGATCAAGAACAAGGCCAATTTTACCTACAGGAAGTCCAACGACGTTCCGTTCAACGATTTCGGAGATTACTCCCACATTCAGCCTTATCTTTCGCCCTACAATGCAGACGGCAGTTATGCCCGTTCGCTTGAGGCTTTGCCCGGCTATGCCTGGTCGCTGGTTAACCCGCTTTACGAGCTCCATAACTACAAGAGTTTCGCTACTTCCTATCATCAGGAAATAGTAGATAACCTGATGGTTAACTGGAATATAGTAAGGGGCCTTAAGCTTCGTCTGCAAAGCTCAGCGACCATTACCGAGAACGGCTCGGACACATTCAAGGACCCGGGTTCGGCTTCGTTCGGCACTTCGTCCCTGTCGCTCTCCGGCACCAAGAACACCGGATACGGCCGGGGCTATCTGATTGACGGTACGCTGCAGCTCATGTACAACCAGACAATAGATAAGCACAATATCAACGCCAACCTTTCAGCCAACCTGCGTTCGTCGGACAGCAGCAACGAGACGGCTTCCTACAGGGGCTTCCCCGGAGGAGACCTGACCGGAGTGAACCATGCTTCCGAAATAATAGGCAAACCTGTGCGTACGGATGATAAGAGCCGTCTGCTCGGTTTCCTTCTGACCGGCAACTACACTTGGGGGGACATCTATTTCGGAGACCTCACCGGCAGGGTTGACGGCGCTTCGGCTTTCGGCAGCAAAAACCGCTGGTCGCTTTTCTGGTCTGTCGGCGCCGGCATAAACTTCCACAATTACTCTTTCCTCAAAGACAACAAGGTGCTGTCCACTCTTAAGCTGCGTGGATCGTACGGGCTTACCGGCAAGACCAACATCTCCCAATACTCAGCCTTGAACCTGTATGACCTGCAGCCCCAGTGGTTCCCCACGGGATACGGCGTGTTCTTGTCTCAGATGGGCAATCAGGACCTCAGGTGGGAACGTACTTACCAGCTGGACTTTGGCGCCGAGATAGGACTCTGGAGAGATCGCGTTTATCTGAAGGCGTCACGCTACCATGAGCGTACCGTGGACCTGATAACGGATTTCGCCTTGCCGTCTTCTACCGGTTTCTCTTCCCGCAAGCAGAACATGGGTGTGGTGCAGAACGTGGGTACCGAGCTCGACCTGCGCGTGCGTGCATATCAAGACAAGGATTTCCTCATAACTGTTTTCGGTAGTTTTGCGCAGAACAAGAATACGGTGGTGGAAATATCCGAAGCGATGGAGGCATATAACAAAAAGGTCGAAGAGCTCTTCAAGGACTTCAACCCTTCATCCTCCAGCTCTGCGGAATACTCCCGTCCTTATCTTAAATACTACGAAGGAGCATCCATGACCGCGATTGCCGGAATGCGCTCTCTGGGCATCAGCCCTTCCAACGGCAAGGAAATATACTTGCGGCCCAACGGCGAGCCAACCGACAAATGGTCCGCAAACGACTGGGTCGTGATCGGCGACACAGCCCCTAAGGGACAAGGTTCTTTCGGTGCCAGCTTCAGCTGGAAGAAGCTGACTTTGTACTCCACTTTCCTCTACCATTTCGGCGGCGATGCCTACAACTCGACCCTAGTGAACTATGTCGAGAATGTGAACATGGCGAGAGACAATGTCGATCGCCGCGTGTTGCTCGACAGGTGGCAGAAACCGGGCGACGTAACCACTCTGAAGGATATCCGCGACAGGAATGTGACCACCGGATCTACCTCCCGCTTTATCCAGAAAGACAACACCTTGCAGATGAGCTCCCTCACGCTGTCCTACGATATGGACCCGCAGGTTCTCAAAAAGATACATATCTCCATGTGCCGTCTTTCCCTCACTGCGAACGATGTGTTCTACGCTTCCACCATACGCAGGGAGCGCGGCCTTTCATATCCGTTCGCACGTTCTTTCAGTTTTTCACTTAATCTGTCGTTCTGATATGAAAAGAATATTGTATGTTTTCGCGCTTTCCCTGTTGCTTACGGTTACAGGGGCTTGCGGGTGGCTGGATGTCACCCCGGAGAACGTCATTGCGCAGGACGACCTGTTCTCTACAGGATACGGCTTCCGGAACGCCCTGAACGGCGTTTATCTCAAGATAGGGGAGAATGCGCTCTACGGCAGGAACCTTTCCTGGGGCTTCCTGAGCGCCGCCGCGCAGGAATATGTTACAGACGCTTCTGTGCAGGGTATGAACACCTTGCAGGAGTTCAAGGATGCCGCAGCATTCGAGTACAATTCATCCACAACCGAGAGTGTGGTGCAGGAGATATGGGATACTCAATATTCAGCGATAGCCAATCTTAACAATCTCCTGTCGTCCCTGGAGGACTGTCCGGCTTCTGAATTCGCATATGGCGAGGATGAGAAAAACCTTATCCGCGGCGAGGCCCTTGCCCTGCGTGCTTATCTGCACTTCGACTTGTTGAGGCTCTTCGCCCCGGCACCCGCCACATCTCCGTCCGGCGTGTGGATTCCCTACAGGACCGAATTCGAAGCGTCGGCCGGAACACCCCTCGGCGTCACACCCTTCCTGGAGAAGGTGATTGCAGATATATCCGCGGCCATGCCGCTGCTGAAGAATTTCGACACGCAACTGCATCCCGAGGCCATGTACTCGTCCATGATGAGTTCGGCCACTCCGCATTGGTGCGCCCGCTACCGCTTCGAGAGCCGCTCCTACATTGACAATATGGGACAGTTCTTCTGGTACCGTGGCTGGAGAATGAATTATATGGCGTCGCTTGCCCTCATGGCCAGGGTGTGCCTCTATGCCGGAAAACCCTATTATCCCAACGCCAAGGCTGCAGCAAGGGAATTGTACAACGATTTCGCCTCTGCCCGCAGCTGGCTTGGCTTCACGCCGTCGGAGAACCTCACGGCAAAAAGCGACAACCGTTTTGCGAAAATGAGCGACGACGTGATCCTGGCTGCCTACCACAAAGACCTCGCTGCCGAGTACGAGGGCGTGCTGTGGAGTTCCAACAACATTATACGCATGCCTCTGAACGGTATCCCTGAGCTCTACGCCAGCGATAACACCGGCATTTATACGGATTACAGGCTGAGCTATACGATCTCGCAAAGCAATGCCTCCAACCGCACCTACTATTCAAGAAAATACCTCGTGTCTTCCGACCAGGTGGTGGAAAGCATAGAAAACCCGATGATACCGCTGATACGTTTCAGCGAAGTCTGCCATATACTTGCAGAAATCGCTGCGTCGGAGAACGATATCAATGCCGGAATCTCTTATCTTGAGACCGTAAGGCGGGCACGCGGTGCGGAAAGGTCGCTGTCGCTTTCTGTGACCAATGCCTCCTCCCTCATGGACGAGATTACCTTGGATGCACGCAAAGAATACATCTGCGAGGGCGAAATGTTCTACTATTACAAGCGGAGAGTCCTGACGGACAAGCTGCCGCTTTCCGCCGCCGTACTGCCAATACCAAAAAGCGAGAATCCTTTATGAAAAAGTATATCTATCTAATATTGTTTGCCATGGCTTTCCTGGCCGTTTCCTGCGAAGAAAGTAAGCTGGAAACCTGGCATGGGAAGAACTACCTGCATTTCATTCCCGGTCCGGACGGAAGCGTCAAGGCAAGTTACAATTTTGCCACGGAGGGCACTACGGCCCAGACTTCGGATTCCGTGCCCCTGCCCATCGAGATATGGGGATTCATGGAGGAGAACGATTTCAGCCTGTCAGTGACAATTGACGGCAAACCGGTCACCACGACCTTCCGTGCCGGCCTTCCCGTAGATACCCTCTGGGTTCCGGTAACCCGCGATGCCGGTCTTTTGTCCACATCTTATACCGTCAAAGTGGAGATCACCGGGGCCGGCTCCGATTATGAGATTTCTCCTGAGTCTTACTGCAAGGCTGAGATACAGGTCCAAGACAGCCTGGAAGGCCTGCAGCCTGCATGGTGGGCTACGACTCAGGCGCTGGGCCCGTATTCTACGCTTAAATTCAGGCTTTTCAATATTTATTCAAAGGGATTCGTGAAGAGCATCGACAACTATACTGCCATAGCATTCAAGGACTACGCCCTTGAGTTCCGCGAGTGGCTGCGTGGTTTGTGGGAAGCCGGCCAGAAGTATTACGATGCCGATGGCACTACACCCCTTTATGAAAGCATACCGCTATGATTTTCAAGAAGTTTACATGCCTGCTGCCGGTCTTGCTGGTCATCTGCTCCTGTTACAAGACTTCGGAAATTGTGGGCCCTGACCCTTCTCCCGTGAGCTTCCTGTCCATGCTTGAGGGCTACACGGTGCTGTCCGGAGAAACGGCAAAGCTTACCGCTCCTGTCAAGTTCCCGGAAGGATACACTGATAGCGAGACTATAGACAAAGACTTCGATGTACAGTGGTATATCGACGGAGTCCAGGTCGCTTCCGGATACGAAGTGTCCGTTACCATCGATAAAATCGGTGGCTGCTCCGTGGTGTTTAAGGTCATACGGCGCGCAACCGGAGAGACCTGGCTCAGCGACGCTTACCCCTTGAATTCCAAGAGTTCCGTCGGCTGGGGATGGATGGTGCTGTCCGACCACGGCGACGGCCAGTCTTCCCTGGGTTTCGTGAACCCCAGGACCATGCATGTGCATCATAACCTGGAACGTCAGATTGACGGCGGTATAGGCACGGGACCTAAGTCCATGTATTATTACTATGTGCTTGGCTCTATACCCAATTCCTATATCTCCGGGCTTCCCAAGATTCTCATAAACCAGTCGAGCGGGAGCGTTACCCTGGACGGCTCTACATTGCAGAAGGATATGTGGCTGAAAGATGAGTTCGAAGGAGGGAGGGAACCTGAACAAGATTTAACGATAAGCGGATTTGCCTGGAAAAGCAGTTATTACCTCATTGCGAGTTCTACCGGCAATATCTACTTGCGTTGCATGAACAGTTCGTTCTCTTCTATCCCGTATTACGGCACATATTCGTCTATGCCGATGATTTTCGACGGAGGCTGCCGTGCCGACTATTTCCAGGGATTCCAGAATGTGAGTTATTGGTGCGCCGACGAAGACCTTGTGCTTGTTTACGACGGTGCCTCTTCCCGGTTCCTGATCATCACCAAAGGAGGATACGGTCAGAACTTTGATTCCTACCGGCCCAAGGTGGTTTACCTTTCTTATTACGATTCCGACGGCAGTTTCGACCCGACCATGCGCCGCGTCGATAAACTAGGTGCCGGCACCCGCTGCCTTGCTGCTGGCGCTTATGAGAAGGTCGGGACTGACGAGAGTGGTCTGGGCCTGAATTTCTACCCGTCCTATGTAGCACTCATGGACTATGACGGAGTAGGTGACTATCAGCTGCTTCGCTTTACCGTAGATCCTGTGAACCCCGATGCCCATACCATCACCGAAGCTTCACAGACGGCCTTCTCCGGAGCCTCCCTGCTCACGGATTCCAGCATTGTGCGGATGTCAACCAATTTTGAGGTCAATCCTTTCTTCTATTTTACAGACGGGGGCAAGAACCTTTATGTGTACAGCATGGATGCGGGAACGCACAGATTGCTCTACAGCGCAGAATCTGATATCGTATCGCTTTGCTCCAGTCCTGTGAACAGCTCTTTCGCTGCCTATGGCGGCAATCCAGCGGATGTGAACTGGAGGCTTGCAGTGGCCCTTTCCGACGGCAGCATAGACTTCCTGGATGTCTCCACTTCCACCATGGTGCGTGTCTTCGAAGGCCTTTCGACCGTGAGCCCTATGGCTTCCGTACCCGGATTCGGAAGCATCAAATCCATAGTCTGGGCTACCAACTACGAGTCGGAATATTAAGTCTTTTTGTTATATTAGCGCGATGAAACCAATAATTGCTGTGTTGCTGGGTAGTTCTCTATTGTTTTCTTGCGCAGAACCGGGGAGTGAGTTCCGTTCCAAGATCGATGCTTTGGATTGGGGCTCAGACACCTGCCTTGTGTATGGGCATAAGGTCCCTGACGTGGACGCCGTGGCCAGTTCCATTGCCCTGTCGCGTCTGATGTGCAGTCTGGGCCATGAATGTGAACCCCGGCTTGCGGGCCCTGTGAACCGCGAAACCAAGTTTGTCAGCGGGCGTTTGGGATTCAGCCTTCCCGTTGTGCAGGAGAAGGTGCTGCCGGGCTCCCGCATTATACTAACTGACCATTCAGAATATGCGCAGAGCGTCGATGGTGCACAGGACGCAAAGATCCTGCAGATTGTTGACCACCATCCAGGCGGCGACATCGATGGCGTTCCCTTCGTCGTCTGTGAAAAGATAGGAGCGGCTTCGACCCTTGTGTGGGAACTGTTCGGAAGCGCGGGGGTCGAGCTTGACAAAACCACGGCCACGGTGCTGCTGGCAGGAATTCTTTCCGACACTCACTTCCTTACCAAAAATGCCACTCAGCGTGACAGCACTGCACTTTCGGCCCTGGCCTTGCAATTGGACATGAGCGCTGAGCAGCTTGCTGAATTGAGCAAGGGCATGGCTGAGGCTGACAGTGACTACTCGGGGATGAGCGATACAGAAATGTTCCTGGACGATGTGCGGGATTACAAGCTTTCCGGCTGTCAAGTGCGTGTCGGAAGCCTCGACTGGGTGGGCCGTGAACCGCTTGACGCCTTCCTTGACCGCGTGCTCGGAGCCATGCATGCCCTCTACGACGGAAAAACGCTGTATTTTGCGAAGGTAGATGCCCGGGAACAAGACGGATCTACGGTCAGCTATGTCCTGTACTGTGGCGCCGACGCCGAAAAAGTGGCTCGTGCCTGTTTCGGCGAGCCGGTGCGTGACGGCGTGTGCCGCTCGCCGCGCAAGCTCAACCGCAAATACGATCTTGTGCCTATGCTCACAAAGGCGCTTGAGTAATATGAGCCTTCATAAACTGTTACTGGCTTTCGTCCTGGCTGCCGCTGCCTACGGCTGTTCCGGCGGCCGGATTGATGATCTGAGGCCTAAAGAGCAGGTCCCGGAAGGGGAGACTCCTGACATTACGGATCCTCAGCCTGGCGATGTGCTGTGGGAAGAGAATTTCGACTTGTTTACCGTAGATGAAGGGCCTGATATTCAATCCGACGATTTCCGGAATGATGTCCAGAACCCGCTCAGTCATGTGGACTTCAAGTCAACTGTGTGGAAGACGGTGGCGACTTCTCATGTATGCACGGACGACTACGTGAAGCAGAAGAATATAGGAGACTGGGTGTACCTTTTCCGCTGCAGGGAATACAAAGGCTGTCTTGGATGCGGCATAAATGACAGGGGTAAGAGGGGAATTGCGCAGTCGCCGATGCTGACGGCGATAGCCGGCATCTCTGATATCAAGGTTACTTTCAGGGTCAAGACCGTGGAGGGTTTCAGCGATCAGCTTGGATTTCGGGCCATGTTGAGCGGCGTTATCCGCGCAGTGTCGTTGGACGGCAAGCCTCTGGCAGTTAATACGGTGCACGACGGCCTGGAACATGCATTCTTGTTTAGTGCCGCCCAGCTGGACGGAGGCTGGCACGAAGTAAGCGTGGAAATTGAAAAAGCCACAAACGGCACGATGCTTCAATGGTGCGGCAATTCCAAGGAGACCAATCTGGTGCACGGATTCTGGCTCGACGATATCAAGGTCGTGAGGCTTAAAGATATGACTCGTCCGGACAAAGGCCTGCGGGTTCTGTATTGGAATATCCAGAACGGCATGTGGAGCGACCAGCCCAACCAGTTCAGTAACTTCCGTAAATTCATCCAGAAATACGATCCCGATGTCTGTGTGTGGTGCGAGGCCCAGAGTATATACCGGGACCATTCGACGGAGAAGAAGCTGCCTCAGGACTGGTACTTCCCGTCTCACTGGAAAGGCTTTGCCAAGGCATACGGACACAATTATTCGGCCATCGGCGGCTACAGGCTATATGCCGATGATTATTATCCGCAGGTTATTACTTCCAAATACCCGATTAAGACCCTCCTGAAGATTACTGAAACCGATCCCGGAGTGGATACCGTGAATTTCACGCATAACGGCAAGGAGCAGAGTTATATGCCGGTTGCTCACGGAGCCGGGGTTTTTGAGGTCGATGCCGGCGGCACCAAGGTCAATATAGTGACTCTTCACCTATGGCCGCATGCATATAGTTATTATGCAAAATTCGTAATCAAGAAGACAAACTACGATTCTGCCCAAAGCAAGGGAGGAAATGCCCAGCGGGAAGCGGAGATTAAATATATATGCTCCAAGAGCATATTCAATCCCGATTTTGAAGGTCAGGAGAACTGGCTTATGATGGGAGATTTCAATACCCGTTCGAGGATAGACAACTGGCATTACGGGCTCCCTGAAGACAGCCCCTTCTTGAGTTCGCACGATTATATACTTCAGCAGACTCCATATCAAGATATTATCGGCCTGGAATATCCGGGACATTTCTTCGCGACCCGCACCTGGGCCGATGATGCGGCAGGAAACACTCCGCCGCGATACGACTTCATGTATGCTTCTCCGGCCATGTATGCCAGGGTGAAGAACGCATTGATACTAAATGAGAAGTGGACTAATATGATCTGGGAGCGAAGCAATTATTACAATTCCTCCGACCACAGGCCTATCCTTGTGGATTTCGCTTTGTGATTGTTCCGCTTTTTTACCCTCAGCAGAGACATCCCCGGCGCCCGTAAAACATGGGGAAAAGGGCGCCGGGGATGTCTCTGCTGAGGGTAAAACTTGCAGAAAAGGGTTACATCATCCAGGCTGACATATCTTCGCCTTTGGCAAGACCTTCGCGGATTCTGGTGGAAGAAATGTTCACTATCGGGGCGTCGATGATGTCTATCTTGTACAGCCGCTCCGATTCCTCGAGCCCGACGGTACCTGGAGTGTCATGCATGGATGAATAGTCCAGAGTATAGGGGGAGGGGAGTATCAACATTTTGTCGTACAGGAATTTACGTATCGCCTCAACGTCGAAGCCCTGGCGGGGGTAAACCGCCACGCCGTATTCTGTGAGAATCCTCGGGGCATCCCGCCATCCAAGCATGTTCTCGAGGTTGTCGGCTCCGACTACAAGGGTGAACTCGTTGTCGGGTTCGCGCCGCCGCAGGGCGTCCAGCGTCCGTATCGTGTAGTGCGGGGGCTCCATGTTCAGCTCGATGTTATCCACCCAGACATGCAGCTCAGGATGTCTGCGCACGGCCTCGATCGCCGCCCGGTAGCGTTTTTCGCCGGTGGCGGCTTTGGACGGGTCTTTGAAAGGATTCTGCGGCGAGATTACCAAATAAACCCAATCGAACGACTTCTCACGCGTCAGGTATTCCATGATTGCCTGATGCCCGATGTGAAGGGGGTCGAAGGATCCAGAATAAACGGCTATTCGCATAAGAACGAATCTACAATTGCTTCAGCCTCGGCAAAAGTGTCCTCCAACTTGTCGTTCACAAGCTCCCGGTCGAACTTTCCGGAAGCGTAATCCAACTCCCACTGAGCTTTGGCGAGGCGCTCGGAAATGGCTTCTTCGCTGTCTGTGCCGCGCCTGCGGAGACGCTGCTCGAGGATTTCCATGGACGGAGGTACAATGAGTATGGACAACGCCTTGTCTCCGAAGTATTTCTTGAGGCTTACGCCGCCCTTGACGTCCACATCGAATACTATGACGTGGCCTTTGGCCCAGATGCGCTCGACCTCGCTTTTGAGCGTACCATAGAAACGGTTCTCGTACACTTCTTCATATTCCACGAAGGCATCTTGCTCGATGAGCTCGCGAAAACGCTCTGCATCAATGAAATAGTACTCCACACCGTCCTGCTCTTTGCCACGGGGCGGACGGGACGTGGCGCTGATTGAAAACTCAAATTCGGGATACAACCCGAGAAGATGACCTACGACTGTGCTTTTGCCCGCACCCGAAGGTGCTGAAAATATAAAAACCTTTCCTTCCATCATTTTAGTTTGTTATCGTTCCTGCGTCAGGCCCCTGCTCCGGCAGCCCTTTTCCCCATGTTTTATGGGAGGGGTCTGACGGAGGAATAAACCGCAACGAAGATAGCAATTATTTTACAATGTCGAAAAGAATTGCTATATTTGCGTGATTTACATGAACGTTAGTAATTCATTAATACATTATGAAAGTTTCTTTTAAAGATCTTGGCCTTGTGAACACACGCGAGATGTTTGCCAAGGCCGTCAAGGGCGGTTACGCCATTCCTGCATTCAACTTCAACAACATGGAGCAGCTTCAGGCCATTATCCAGGCCGCTGCAGAGACCAAGTCTCCCGTTATCCTCCAGGTGAGCAAGGGTGCCCGCAATTATGCGAACCAGACCCTCCTTCGCTACATGGCCCAGGGAGCTGTTGAATATGCCAAGGAACTTGGTTGGAAGCGCCCGCAGATCGTTCTTCACCTTGATCATGGCGACAGCTATGAGCTCTGCAAGAGCTGTGTCGATTTCGGCTTCTCTTCTGTCATGATCGACGGTTCCGCTCTCCCTTACGACGAGAACGTCGCCCTGTCCCGCAAGGTGGTCAACTACGCACACAAGTACGATGTCACCGTCGAGGCTGAACTCGGTGTGCTGGCAGGTGTTGAGGATGAGGTCTCTTCCGAGGCTTCCCATTACACCAAGCCCGAGGACGTGATTGACTTTGTCAAGAAGACCAAGTGCGATTCTCTTGCAATCTCCATCGGAACCAGCCACGGTGCATACAAATTCAAGCCCGAGCAGTGCACCCGTGATCCCAAGACCGGCAAACTCGTACCTCCGCCCCTCGCATTTGACGTGCTGAAGGCCATCGAGAAGAAACTCCCCGGTTTCCCTATCGTACTTCACGGATCTTCATCGGTTCCCCAGGAGTATGTTGACATCATCAACGCCCACGGCGGCAAACTGCCCGACGCTATCGGTATTCCTGAGGAGCAGCTCCGCAAGGCTGCCAAGAGCGCTGTCTGCAAGATCAATATCGACTCTGACAGCCGTCTTGCCATGACTGCAGCTATCCGTCAGCATTTTGATGAGTTCCCCGGACATTTCGATCCTCGTCAGTATCTCAAGCCTGCACGCGAGGAGATGAAGAAGATGTACATACACAAGATCATCAATGTGCTTGGTTCCAACGGCAAAGCCCGCTAGAACAGCATCATTTTTATAAAGGTCCGGTGCTGTCCTGCACCCTTTTCCCCAAATATTTTTGGGAGCAGGACAGTACCGGACTTTTTTTTATGAAAAAATTTTTACCTTTGCAGCGCTAACACTTCAGTTCAACCCTTCCGACAAGTGTGCCGGGAACAAAAAAGGAGGGCAAGATGATCAGAATTTTCTATCGCAGCGGGGAGGAAATCCTTCTCGCCCAGTCAGAAAAGAAATTTGCTGCCATCGGCAAGAATAACGTGCTTTGGATCGACCTCATCTCCCCGAGCGGAGATGAAAAGCGGGCTACCGAGAGTTTCCTGGATGTCGAGATTCAAAGCCGGGCACAGGCTGAAGAAATTGAAAGTTCCTCCCGTTTCTCCGAGGACGACAAAGCAATCTACGCCAACACCAATTTTTTGTCTCCCGCAGATGACGAAATGTTGATGGATCCTGTTTCGTTCATCCTGACCGACAAGATCCTTACCACACTTCGTGAAATTCCGCTGCGCTCCTTTGATACCCTGCAGCGCAAGATACAGGCGCTTCCCGATCAATTCCCGGACGGTTTCACCGTGTTCGTGGAGATTATGGACAAACGTGTGGACCTTGACGCCGATATTGTCGAGCTCATTTCAAAAGACGTTTCGCTGTTCAGCAAGCGTATCAACCAACAGGAGGATATCAACGAAGAGTTTCTTCTGGACATCAATCAGTTGCAGGAAAACGCAATGTTCGTCCGGGAAAATGTGGTCGATAAACAGCGTCTCATATCCAATATAGTCAAGAGCAAACGCTGCCCCAAGAACTCGGAGCTGCGGGAAGACCTGGGCGTGATTCTTCAGGATATTGCTTCGCTCATCAACCATACCAATTTCGCTTTCGAAAGGCTTGAGTATCTGCAGGATACTGTGGTGGGTCTTATCAATCTGGAGCAGAACAGGATAATGAAAATCTTCACTCTCATATCCCTACTTCTCATGCCTGCCACCCTGGTCGCCAGTTTCTATGGCATGAACGTCACGCTGCCGTTTGCCGATAAATGGTGGGCCTGGGGTGCAATTGCCTTGCTGATGGTATTCCTTGTTGTGGGTATTTGGCTTATTTTCAAGCATAAAAAGATGTTATGAAACATTTCCTTCCGATTCTGGCGCTGGTGGTGCTTTCCGCTTGCGCCGAGCAAAGCGTAAAGTTGATTCCGTCAGAGGCTTTTCAAACTCAGATCGACGGCAAAGATGTTTCCCTTTATACCATCCAGGGCGGCGGTTTGACAGCTCAGATTACTAACTATGGAGCGCGCGTCGTAAGCCTGTGGGCTCCCGACAGGGACGGATGCCTTCGCGACGTGGTGATTGGCCGCGCTGACATTGACTCTTACGTGAACGGAGAAGGTGAGCGTTTCTTGGGTGCTTGCGTGGGGCCTGTCGCCAACCGTATAGGTGGTGCGTCATTTACTTTGGACGGTGTTGAATACCAGCTCGATAAGAATGATGGTGAGAATACTCTTCACGGAGGATTCATTGGGATTGACCGGCTCGTATGGGACGTTGTGGAGCATACTCCCAGGAGCCTCAAGCTGCAGGTGGTGCATCCCGACGGACTGGGCGGCTTTCCCGGCAACAAAACTATCAGCGTGCGTTATACCCTCACCGATCTTCATGACTTGAAGGTTGAGTTTGAAGCCCAAACCGATGCTCCCACGCCTATTAATCTGGCGCATCATCCTTTCTTTAACTTGAAGGGGAGTGGGGAAGGCGACATCCTGGACCATATCATGCAGATTCCTTCCGGCGGCGTGTCGGCCGTAGATGATCAGCTGATACCTCTTGGGCATACGGTCATCATAGACGGAGGGCCGATGGATTTCCGCAAGCCCCGGCCTATAGGTCAGTTCATCGATGCCGATGACGAGCAGCTCCGCCACGGTCATGGCTACGACCACAACTGGATAATAGACTATAACCCCGGCCCCGGCGGTCTCAGCCTTGATGCAAGGGTTGTATGTCCCGTGTCCGGAAGAGTGCTAGAGGTGTATTCCGATCAGCCCGGACTTCAGTTCTACAGCGGGAACTTCTTTGGTGACGGCAAGACCGTTGACCTTTTCGGCAAAGCAGTGCCGTTCCGCGGTGCATTTGCTCTTGAGACCCAGAAATTCCCCGATGCTGTGCACAACCCTCAGTTCCCTGACACAATACTGAGGCCTGGAGAAGTGTACAAGCACACGTGCCTGTATAGGTTTACTGCTGAATAGTTTTTCGCCAGCCACAGTGCTGTAGCAGATCCTCCCCACGACGTGGGTCCCCTCCCTTTTCGGGAGCCAATGTCTGCTGCCGCACTGCGGCTGGCGAAAACAATAGAAGGCGCTTTTAAAACAACAGGGAGATTCCGATACCGATAAGGACGCAGCCGCCGATGATTTCTGCGACTGGACCGGTGCGTCGTCCTATCGCGTTGCCGCTGCAGAGTCCTGTTATAACGGTGATGGGGGTAATGACGGCGAGAGAAATGGCCAGCGGCAGAAAATCTTTCCATGTGCCTCCTGCGATTGACCGGGCGGCGCCCACAGCCATGGCGTCGATACTTGTGGCCAGGCCTCCGAGCAGGAGCCCTTTCCATGTTTTAAGGTCACGCCCTTCTCCGTGCCCTTTCAGACCGTCCCAGACCATGGTAGAGCCGACATAGAGCAGCAGCAGAAAGCCTATCAGGTGAGATACTTTCATGAGCAGCGGAGCAACGGCATTGCCGAGCCCCCAACCGGTCACAAGCAGGCCGATATGAATGGCCGTGAACACCAGGGCAGCCCTCAAGACGTCCGACCTCTTTATTGTGTCGAAGGCGATTCCCGAACAGAGAGTCAGAGCGAAGCAGTCGGCACATAAGGAAAGTGCCGTGAGTATGTCACCTGTAATTCCCATCACGGCTTGAATGTCTGGCGGTTGATTATTGAACGTCCGAGAGTTACTGAATCGGCGTATTCCAAATCGTCTCCGAATCCGAGTCCCCGTGCGAGAGTTGTGACTTTGCAACCGGAGGAAGCTATCTGGCGGAAGATGTAGAAAGAAGTCGTCTCGCCTTCGACATCGCCCGAAAGGGCGAGAATGACTTCGACCTCCGGGCCAACCCTTTCTGTGAGCTCCTTTATCGTGAGGTCGGACGGACCGATGCCGGCAATGGGGGAGATGATGCCCCCGAGCACATGGTACACTCCATGATATTGCCCGGTGGCCTCTATGCTCATTACGTCTCTTACGCTTTCCACTACGCAGATGGTATTGTGGTCCCTTTTGTGGTCGGCGCAGATGGAACAGGTGTCGCCGTCAGACACCATCATGCAGGTCTTGCAGTAGTGAATGCCGTCGGCAAGATTGGCAATCGCCGACGAAAAACGGTGGATTTTATCCGACGGCTGCTTGAGAAGGTGCAAGGCAAGGCGCAGTGCGCTTCTTTTCCCTACGCCAGGCAGCGAGCTGATGGCCTCCACGGCCTCTTTCAGGGCCGTTGACGGATAGTTGTCAGAAGAAATCATTCTTCTACGATCACTCCTTTCTTTTTCCAGTTCATGTATCCGATGACGCAGGTCACTATGTAGTAGCTGTACATTACTGCCATGAGCCATTTGGATTGCGTAGCGTAAACAGAAATAATAAGTATGTTGGCAACAATCCAGAGTGGATACTGCTCGATGTGGGAGCGGGACAGCAGCCATGCGGCTACGAAACTCAGCACAAGCGAGGTTCCGTCAAGAATAGGGGCGGGATCGCTGGTCTTGCTGAGGATGAAGGACACGAGCGGTGCACCTACGGCGATGATGGCGAGCACAGTCAGCAGACGCTTCTTTTTAAGCGGAACTACGTGCAGCTGCCCGCCGCTTTCGCCTTCCAGCTTGCGCCAGCGGATGATACCCATTATCGCTATGACTATCAAATAGATGTTCAGTATGACCTGAGCCCAGAGAGGGGCCCACTGCCCGGCTTCGCGGTTGGTGGATGCAACGATGAGTGCGGTGACTGAAGTGGCGATGCTGAAATACCACATCCACTTATGTTGAAAAATCTGCAGCGTCATATATGTTACACCGCAGATGAGGGATATAGCCTGAATCCAGATTACAATGTTTTCCATTCTGCAAAAATAGCAATAAAAAATAATATATAAGTTTTCGAAAATCAAATAATTTGTCTAAATTTGCGCGCCTTTTAGGGAAACTGTTCCCGCGGGCACAAAACATAATGTCAAATTACTAATTCAAATTATTGAAACAATGGCAAATGAAGAAAAAAGACTGAATGCTTCCATCCCTCCTGAGGAGTTCGATTGGGATGCCTTCGAAAGTGGCTCCGACATTTACGGAACTGCTGAAAAAGCGGAAATTGATGCCGCTTATGACAAAACCCTTGCAAGGATCGATGCAAACGAGACCAAGGAAGGTGAGGTGACCGCTATCAACAAGCGTGAGGTCGTCGTATCCGTCGGCGGTAAGAGCGAGGGTGTCATCATGGCTACCGAGTTCCGTTACAACCCCGACCTTAAGGTAGGCGACAAGGTGGAAGTCCTTGTAGAGTCCCCCGAAGACAAGAAAGGACAGATCGTTCTTTCCCACAAGAAGGCTCGCGCCCTCAAATCTTGGGACAGGGTCAACGAGGCATTCGAAAACGACGAGGTGGTCAAGGGCTTTGTGAAGACACGCACCAAGGGCGGCATGATCGTGGATGTTTTCGGCATCGAGGCATTCCTCCCCGGCAGTCAGATAGATATCAAGCCTATCCGTGATTACGATCAGTTCGTAAACCAGACGATAGACTTCAAGATCGTTAAGATCAACAATGAATACCGCAATGTTGTCGTGTCCCACAAGGCTCTGCTCGAGGCTGAGCAGGAGGCCAAGAGGGCTGAACTCATCGGCAAACTCGAGAAAGGACAGGTCCTCGAGGGCGTGGTCAAGAACATCACCAACTACGGTGTGTTCGTGGACCTCGGCGGCGTGGACGGTCTCATCCACATCACCGATCTCAGCTGGGGCCGTGTCAACCACCCCGAGGAGATTGTTTCCCTGGACCAGAAGATCAAGGTCGTCGTTCTCGACTTCAACGAGCAGCAGAAGCGTATCGCTCTCGGTCTCAAGCAGCTTACTCCTCATCCTTGGGACAAGCTGGATCCCAACCTCAAAGTTGGCGACAAAGTCAAGGGTAAGGTCATCCTGCTTGCCGACTATGGCGCATTCATCGAGATTGAGCCCGGCGTTGAGGGTCTCGTACACGTGAGCGAGATGTCCTGGAGCCCCAGGCTTCACAGCGCCCAGGAGTTCCTGAAGCAGGGCCAAGAGGTTGAGGCACAGGTGCTCAGCATCGACCGCGAGGCACGCAAGATCTCCCTCGGTCTCAAGCAGCTCACCCCCAACCCTTGGGAGAATATCCGCGAGAAGTATCCCGTCGGCAGCCGTCACACTGCTACCGTCCGCAACGTCACCAACTTCGGTGTATTCGCCGAGCTTGAGGACGGCGTAGAGGGACTTGTCCACATCAGCGACCTGAGCTGGAACAAGATCAAGCATCCTTCAGAGGTTGTGAATACCGGTGACACCATCGAGGTTCAGATTCTCGATTTCGACGAGGCCAACCACAAACTCAGCCTTGGACACAAGCAGCTCACTACCAATCCTTGGGACGAGGTCGAGGCCAAATTCCCTGTGGGATCCGTGGTAGAGGGAACCATCGCTTCCGTGACCGACAAGGGCGCTATGATCACCCTGGACGGCAATGTTGAGGGGTTTGCATTCAACCGCGAGATCGTCAAAGAAGACGGCAAGCCTGCAGTTGCCGGTGAGACCCTTCCGTTCAAGGTCGTCGAACTGCGTCGCAGCACCCGCCGCATCATCCTGAGCCACCTGCGTACCTATCAGGAGGTTAAGGAGAAGGCCGCCGCTTCCGAGGCAGAGACCACCAAGAAGGCTGTCAAGAAGGTCAATGCAAATGTCGAGAAGACTACTCTCGGTGACATCGACGCTCTTGCAGCTCTCAAGGAGAAACTCGAGAAAGGCGAGTAATGATATTTACCGTAACGACAATGGGCACAGCTTCGGCTATGCCCATTTCTGATAGAAATCCAAGCGCCCAAATGCTGTCTGCTGGCGGGCGCTTGTTTCTTATTGATTGTGGAGAAGGAACTCAGCAGCAGATGCGCCGCTGCCATTTTTCATTTGTGCGGGTCGAGGCTATCTTCATCTCGCACATTCATGGGGACCATCTGTTCGGACTTTTCGGCTTGCTGAACTCCATGGCCATGTACGGGCGTACCGCTCCGCTTGATATTTATGGACCCCAGGCGCTGGGATCTGTACTTATTTTTTATTCTTCTTTTTTCGGAACCGACGACAACTATGAAATACGCTTCCACAAACTTGACTGTAAGGAACCTGTCGTCATACATACTTCCAAGCAACTTACGGTTAGTGCTTTCCCGCTGAACCACAAGATTGAGTGCTATGGGTTCCGCTTCGATGAGATTGTAAGTGAAAGGCACAGGCTGGCCAATCCTGCTTATATAGCAAAATCGTACGCCTATTGCTCTGATACGGCACCTTTCCCTGAACTGTCTTCGTGGGTAAAAGGAGTTAATACTCTTTACCATGAGGCTACCTACCCGGAAGAAATGTCCGACAAGGCCGCCCACAGATTCCATTCCACATCGGTTCAGGCTGCGAAGTGCGCCGCCGATGCCGGAGCCGGGCGTTTGATAATAGGGCACTACTCTTCGCGCATTACCGATTTCGAGGGGCTTGCGGAAGAATGCCGGGCTATTTTTTCAAATACTGTCGCAGCTTCTGATTGCGATGTTTTTGAAATTTAGTATATTTACACCCGTGAAAAGAATAGTTGCTTTTGTGGGTGCCGTTTTTCTGCTTTTGGCAGCTGGCTCGGAACCCTATCAGAAATACATAGAAAAGTATTCACAGGTTGCAATATCTGAAATGCACCGTTCCGGAGTTCCGGCTTCCATAACTCTGGCCCAGGGCCTTGTGGAGTCGGCTGCCGGGCAATCTACCTTGGCTACGAAGGCCAATAACCATTTTGGCATCAAATGTCATTCCGACTGGAAAGGGAAGAAGACCTACAGAGATGATGACAAAGCGAACGAATGTTTCAGGGTGTACTCGAATGCAGCCGCTTCGTTCAAGGATCACTCCGATTTCCTGCGCTACCAGGACCGGTATAAATTCCTCTTCGACCTGGATCCCACGGATTACAAGGCATGGGCCCGGGGGCTTAAAAAGGCAGGCTATGCAACGGACCGTCTATATGCCGACAAATTGATAAAGGTCATAGAGGATTATGAGCTCTATCGCTTTGACACTGAGGCAGGAGAAGTGCCTGAGTCTCCTTTGCAGATCGAGGCTCCGGTGGAAGTTACCCCTGTGGCGGCACGTGAAGAATACCGCTTCTCGTTGTCCCGTAAAGTTTTCCGTGTGAACGGCGTTCCTTGCGTATATGCCGTCCAGGGCGATACCTATGAGTCGATAGCCAGGGCTAACGGATTGTTCGCAAATGAGATTCTGCGCTATAACGACTTGCGCGACGAGGAACCGTTGAAGGCTGGAGATGTGGTATTCCTGCAGTACAAAAAGAAACGTGCGGCTCGCGGAATGGATAAATATATTGCGGGAGACGGCGGCGAAAGCCTGCGCGACATTGCACAACGTTTCGGAGTGCGTATGTCTTCGCTTAAGCGATTCAATAAGCTTCCCGACGATTATGTGCCTTTGGAGGGTGATACAATACGTCTTCGCTAATGAAAACCATTCTCAAGCTGCTTGCCCTCATCGTCGGAGCTGTCGTTATACTGGTTTCTTATAATTGGCTGAGGGACAATAAGATGTCTAACTTCTACGGAAGTGCCGACCTCTATGTCACCTCTTCCACAACACCCGACGATGTCATAGAATCCCTTAAGAGCCAGCTGAAAGTCCTCAGCGAGAGACGCCTGCGCAAGGTCTTTGACCAAAAGCAGGTTGCTTCTTATATTCAGCCCGGACATTATAGGGTGGGAAGTTCCAATTCCTGTGTGTATGTTGCCCGTATGCTCAACAACGGATGGCAGAGCCCGGTGAGCTTCACGCTTGCAGGTTCGCTGCGTACTAAGGAAGAAATCGCCCACAAGATTTCCCGTCAGCTTGAGCTCGATTCTGTGTCGGTCGCCAAAGCACTTGGCGATTCGGCTCTCCTGGCAGAATACGGGGCTACACCAGACACATTTTTTGAAGTCTTGTTCCCTGCGACTTACGAGCTCTATTGGACAGCGAGTATAAATGATGTGCTGGACCGTTGTAAAAAGGCTTCCGACGCATTCTGGACGGATGATAATCTGGTGAAGGCAGCCCGGGCCGGACTTTCGCGCCGGCAGGCAGTGATTCTGGCTTCCATCGTGAAGGGGGAGTCGCATTACAAACCGGAACTTGCCAAGATTGCAGGTGTTTATCTGAACAGAATTGCCCGCAATATGCTTCTTCAGGCCGATCCTACCGTGGCCTTCTGTTATGACTATCAGCTCAAGAGAATATTGTTCCGCCATCTGGAATTCGATTCGCCATATAATACATATAAGTATCCCGGACTCCCTCCCGGCCCGATTTGTGTACCGGATAAGGAATACCTCGAGGCGGTCATTAATCCTGACTACGGTGGCGGCAACCTTTATTTTTGCGCCAGCAAAAACCTGGACGGTACACATGTGTTTGCAAAGACCCTGGAGGCACATAACCGTAATGCCAAGGCTTTTCAGAATGCTATCAGTAAACGTTGAAATGACAACAAATGTAAAGATTGAAATCACAGGCAGCTAGGGTCCTCCGGGGACTATAAAGCATGGGAAAAGGTCCCCGGAGGACTTTAGCTGCCTGAGATTATTGAATTTTAATAATTATTTTATATATTTGCAGAAATTATTATCGAAAAACGATGAAGAAAGTTCTGATGTTCGTGGCAGCCGTCTTCTCGGCCGCCGTTTTGGGACACGCACAGAATGCGCTTCCCAATGATCCTGCTGTCAAAGTCGGAAAACTTGACAACGGGATGACTTACTACATCCGTCACAATGACAAGCCTGCTCAGCGTGCCGAGTTCTACCTGGCAACACATGTCGGCGCAATTCAGGAGACTCCGGACCAGGATGGTCTGGCCCATTTCCTTGAGCACATGTGCTTCAACGGCCTTAAGAATCTCCCCGGCAAGCAGATGCTTGAGTATCTGCAGAGCATAGGTGCTGAATTCGGACGCAACATCAATGCTTCCACCGGCGTGGAGTCCACTCAATACATGCTAAACAATATTCCTGTCACTCGTGAGGGCATCATT
Source organism: uncultured Bacteroidales bacterium (assembly GCA_946403855.1). Classification (GTDB taxonomy): domain Bacteria; phylum Bacteroidota; class Bacteroidia; order Bacteroidales; family UBA932; genus Cryptobacteroides. The sequence goes on along the minus strand of CAMJBH010000011.1, from coordinate 50,870 downwards.
GATACCTGCCTTCTCGTCATGCACGATTATTCCCATTTCGTGCTTTGCGAACAGGAAGAAATAGACAGCGAGAGGGGAGTCATCCTCGAGGAGCGCCGTACCCGCCGCAATGCTTCATGGCGTGTTTATGAGCAGGCCAAGCAGTATATGTACAAAGGCTCCAAGTATGCCGACTGCACTCTCATAGGCAGCCAGGAGAATCTGGAGAACTTCAAGCGCGAGAGCCTGGTAAACTTCTATCAGACATGGTATCGTCCCGACAATCAGGCGCTTATCGTTGTCGGTGATATAGATCCCGACCAGATCCTTGCAAAGATTCAGAAGCTCTTTGCCGATATTCCCGCTCCGGTGAATCCCAAGGCAAAGGACGTTATCAAGATTCCTGACAACATAGAACCCATCGTCGGTATCGTAACTGATCCCGAGATGCCCAACAGCGATATCGAGATCCTCTGGAAGAGCGAGCCTCTGCCCCGGGAACTCAACAATACCGATGTGGCCCTTCTGACCGAACTGCTCAAAGACATTGTCGGCAATGTGATGAGCGAGCGTTTCCAGGATATTACTTCCAAGCCCGACGCTCCTTTCCTGAGCGGTGCTTTGCTCTGCTCGCAGATCTGCGAGACCTGTGACGTCGTCCTTGGTGATGTTGCTTTCAAAGAAGGAGAATTTGAGCCCGCTCTCAAGGCTTTCTACACTGAGGTAGAAAGAATGAAGCGCCACGGCTTTACCGAGGCCGAGGTCAAGAGGGCCAAAGACGAGATACTGAGCAGGTACGAGCGTATCGCCGAGGCTGCAGACAGCCGCAAGAACGCCGACTTCGTGTATCCTCTTATCAGTAACTTCTTCAACAACACTCCTTACATGGAGCCCGCTACCAGGCTTCAGGTGGTCAAGTCTGTTCTTCAGATGGTTCCCACAGCTGCTATCAACCAGGTCGTGGGACAGCTCATCACCGATGAGAACATGGTGATCATTTACAACGGCCCCAAGAAAGAAGGCCTTGTGAATCCTACCGAAGCTCAGCTTCTTGATATCATCAACGGAGTCAAGGCTTCTGAGATTGCAGCCAACGAAGAAGAGCACATCGATACCGAATTCGTGGATCCTTCCACTCTCAAGGGCTCGAAGGTCAAGAAGACCAATTCTTTGGTCAAGGGCATTACCGAGTGGACACTCAAGAACGGTGTCAAGGTGGCATTCCTGCCCACTGAGTACAAGAAAGACCAGGTTCTTATCCGCCTCACTATGGACGGAGGCCTCTCCCTCATCCCCACCGAAGACCTGCCTTCATTTGAAGACAACATCTGGTCTCTCTTCCAGAGCAACAGCGGCGTCTCCAAATTCAATGCTGCTACCTTGAACAAGATGCTTGCCGGTAAGCAGGTGAGTGTGAGACCTTACATCAATTCCATCCGCCACGGCATCTCCGGAAGCTGCCAGCCCAAAGACCTGGAGACTGCTTTCCAGCTGCTTTATCTCAATTTCGTAGATCCTCGCTTCGATGCCGATGAGTTCAATGTCGGCAAGCAGCAGATTTCAGCAGTGCTTCCTAACCTGCTCAGCACTCCCAATTTCAAGTTCCAGCGCGAGCTTACCCAGACTATCTACGGCAACAATCCCCGTGCAATTGTCATCGATGAGAACGTGCTTGCCAAGGCCGATGTGGCTGTGGCGGAGCGCAACTTCAAGAATCTCTTCAAGACTGCCGCAGGCGCCAAGGTGTTCATCGTCGGTAATGTCGATCCTGCAACTCTCAAGCCTCTGGTGGAGAAATACATAGGCTCCCTGCCCAAGGGCAAGAAGGCTCTTGCATATAAGGATACCGATGAGCGTTTCGTGCAGGGCAAACTTGCAAATGAGTTCAAGGCCGATATGCAGACTCCTATGACCACCGTATTCCAGCTCTACAACAACTATGGAGTTAAATACAGTGTTGCCGAAGAGGTTAATCTCGATGCAGCCAAGTCGATACTCGACATGATCTACACCGAGACTCTCAGAGAGTCTGAAGGTGGAACCTACGGCGCCTCTGTGAGTGCTTCCATACAGAAGTATCCTGTGGACCGTTCCGTCATCCAGGTTTACTTCAACACCAATCCTTCATCTTCTGCTAAGCTGCGCCAGATGGCTATCGACGAACTCAAGAAGTTTGCCGAGCAGGGTCCTACCGAGGAGCAGCTGATACGTGTCAAGGAGAACTTCAAGAAGAACCTTCCCGAAACCCGTATCCAGAATAGCCACTGGATGAATGAAATCAGCTACTACTACAACTACGGCGGCATGGATTACGATGCCGAATACGAAGCTGCAGTTAATTCCCTCAGCGCAGAGACTATACGCAAGGCTGTAGCCGATGTTCTTGCATCAGGCAACCTCGTCGAGGTGATTATGGATCCTGATAAAGTTGCTGAAAGAGAATAATCAGGCTTATTTCTTCCCCTTGTAGGCCATGCCTTTAACGTGAAGGATCACAGGCTTATCCAAGTCGGAAAGATAGACAGTAAGGGTCTTATCGAAAGGATAAGGCCCTTCGTCGTTTGTATAGGTCACGTCTATAGTTCCTTTAGCTCCGGGAGCAATGTCGGTGCGTGTCCATTTGACAGATGTGCAGCCGCAGGTGGTAATTACTGCGAATATGTTGAGAGGCTTGTCTCCAATGTTGCTGACCTCGAAACTGCAGCTCACGGCACCGTCTTTGGTATTAATTTTGCCAAAGTCATAAACCGTCCGGTCGAAGCGGGCCGAACCGAAATCTTTCTGGGCGGCAGCGGGAAGGGCTGCCAGCAGGAACAAAGCTATCGGAAGAATGTACTTTTTCATGGCTGCAAAGTTAAAAATAAAATCTGTTTAGGTTTGGTTATTCAAATACAATACCGTAAATTTGCGACGTTTTAAAATTTTAAAAGAATTATGGCTTACAAAATTTCTGCAGACACCTGCGTAGCTTGCGGCACTTGCCAGGGCGAATGCCCTACAGGCGCCATCAAAGAAGGCGATGTTTACACTATCGATCCTGATGTTTGTATAGATTGCGGCACTTGTGCCGATGCATGCCCGATGGGCGCAATAGCACCGGGTGAATAGAATGCGTAGAGTGATTTTAGGGGCCTTTGCGGCCCTTTTTTCTTGCTGTCTGCTGGCGCAGAACATCAAACCGAACGTTACTCTCAAACTTTATCCTGAAGGCCAGGCGGTCGATAAGGGCATAGTTGAGAACGGAGTCGCCGTAACCCTCGGCCCCTGCGAGGACAATGAACTCAGCGGAGCCGTAGAGATGAGCGGAGACGGCAATATGGGCAATATCAGCGACCCGTACATCGATATCTATCTTCCCAAAAAATGCAACGGACAGATGCTCGTGTGCTGCCCCGGCGGCGGTTACCGGTACTGCTCGTCCTACAACGAGGGAACCCGTGTGGCTGCATGGTGCCTTAAGCAGGGGATAGCCTGCTGCGTGGTGCTGTACCGCATGCCTAACCATCATAGCAGAGTGCCTCTGACTGATGTTCAGAACGCTTTCCGCTACTGCCGTGCACATCAGGCGGAGTGGGGTGTGAAGCAGATTGGTATCATAGGTTTCTCGGCCGGCGGTCACCTTGCCGCCAGCGCCTCCACTCTTTGGGTTGACGCTGCCACAAGGCCCGACTTCAGCGTGCTGGTGTATCCTGTGATTACACTTGAGCAGGACGTTACCCACAAGGGAACACGCACCAACCTCACGAATAACAAGATAGACTTGGTCGAATACTATTCACTTGAGAATCAGGTGAATGCTTCAACTCCTCAGACGCTTCTCCTGCTGTGCCAGGATGACAAAGTGGTCCCTCCGGAGAACAGTTTGAGGTATTACTTCAAAATGGTCAAGTGCAAAGTTCCCGGCGAACTTCACATCTTTACCAACGGCGGCCACGGCTGGGGTTTCACCACTCCCGAGTACGGCAAGGATAAACTCACTCCCGGTCAGCGCGCCGACTTCTTTAAGATTCTTTCCCGCTGGCTCGAAGACCGCAGGGCCGAGATATAGGCTTTTAATAGATTCTTCACTTCGTTCAGAATGACACGAGAGTCATTCTGAGGCAGGTTCAAAGGCGGGAAACGGAGGCCCCCTGGATTATGGTGGGGGAGAGACGGAGCTGGGAAGCTCCGGGGGCGATACCCTCTATACGGTCGAAAAGAATTTTTGCGGCCAGGATGGCCATGTCTTCCACCGGCTGCCCCACGCGGGTTAGGGGCGGCTCCATGTAGTCCATGTAGGTGTAATTATCGAAAGAAAGCAGCGACAGGTCTTCCGGTATCCGGAGGCCTGCTTCGCGTATAGCTTTGATCACGCCCAGCGAAATGTTGTTGGAAAGTGCGAAGATTGCTGTAGGCTTGAGTTGCCTGGACAGCAGAAGCTTTGTTTCCAGATAGCCGTTCTGAATTGAGAACTCGTTGCCCGCCACAAATTCAAATTCCTTTAAACCAGCCTCTTCCATGGCATCGCGATATCCTCGTACGCGCTCGTTGTTGGGTGCGGAAGTGCGGACTCCTTGAATGCATGCTATGCTTCTATGCCCGGCGTCGATTAGAAGGCGTGTGGCATCGTATCCTCCTTTGTAGTTGTTGGTGGTAACATAGGGGAGAGGAAAGTTTTCGTAGTAACGGTCCACCAGAACCACGGGCACGAAGTTGCTGTTGACCCCATCGACCATTGTGTGGTCCTGGCCGCAGGGAACTGCGATTATCCCGTCAACCTGGCGGGCGACGAGTTTGGTTAGACCTTCGTTGAAGTTACTCTCGTTTTCCATGGTATCTATGACTATGGTGGTGAAGCCGCGTCGGTGCACTTCGGAGATTATGACGCTGGACATTTCGGCGAAATACGGATTGGCAAGCGACGGAGTAAGAAGCCCTATCGTTTTCGTCTGACGGCTGCGCAAACTTTGCGCAACCAGGCTCGGCGCATAATTACAACGGTCTGCTTCGGCTCTGATTCGTGCTTCTGTTGCTTTGGAAATGCGATACTTCCCAGCGTTTCCGCTCAACACCCGGGAGACCGTGGTCACTGAAACGCCCAGGCGTTCTGCTATCGTGGAGAGGCTTTCTTTCATGATTCGTCCATTTTAATGCGCAACCTTTGTGCAAAAATATTGAATAATTTCTGTGATTTCAAATAAAATAATTGTTTATCACCAAAGTGTTTTTAATTAATTTTGAAAAAACGCTCAAACGATTGTGCAAATTTAATAACTAATCACTAATTCAACTAATCATAATGGGCCAATCTAGAATGAAAACTCTAATTTGGAAAGCTGCAGTTGCTGCTCTTCTGCTGTTCTCTGCCGGTAGTATCGCTCATGCCCAACAAAGCCACCCCGTGTCCGGAACTATTGTTGATGAGCGGGGCGTACCGATGGCCGGCGTCATTGTTATGGTTAAAGGATCAGATTCCGGTACTATGTCTGACGAATCCGGCAGATATTCTATCAAAGCTGCATCCGGTGATACTATTATTTTCTCCGTCCTTGGCTTCGTGACAAAAGAAGAGACAGTCGGAAGCCGTAGTGTTATCAATGTTAAGATGGCCGAAGACAAGTTGATGCTTGACGAAGTCGTGGTCGTCGGATATGGAACGTTGAAGAAACGGGACGTTGTCGGGGCGATTGAACAGATCGGAGGAGATGATCTTACGGACCGCCCCAATCCGAATGTAGTACGTTCTATTCAGGGCCAGATTCCGGGCCTTACGCTTGAATTCGCAGACGGTAAGCCAAACCATGGTGCAAACCTGTCCATCCGCGGAACGACCAACAGCATCGGCTCCGGCGGTTCGTCTCTGGTCCTTGTTGACGGCATGGAGGCCAGTCTGTCCGATGTTAACCCCAATGATATAGAAACCATTTCTGTCCTTAAAGATGCTTCTTCTTGTGCCATTTATGGAGCCCGGGGCACCTTCGGGGTTATTCTTGTGACCACAAAGAATCCAACCACCGACCGTTTCACGGTTAAGTATGACGGCAGCGCCGGAATATTCACAAGGACGGTTGTTCCGAACCTGATATGGAATTCCCTGGATTGGACTGAGATGTTTTACGAGTCGTATAACGCCACGTACGGGTATGACCCGACAGGTTTGAACAACATGTTCGATATACCTGAAGGGTGGTATTCCGAACTCATTAAACGCAGTGACCCTGCGTATGAGTCTTATGGCGAAGTGTATCGTGTTAATCCATCGACAAACCAGTATGAGTATTACTCCCAGGGCACGAATTGGGATGAACTGATGTACAAGAAATTCGGACAGAATACTTCTCACAGCATTTCTGTCAGTGGCGGTTCCGGTAAGATTAAGTTCCTTGTCTCGGGACGCTATTTTTATCAGAACGGTATCTACAATACGATCCATGAGCATTATCGTCAATTGAACGGAAGGGCAAAGATTACTGCTGACATCAAGAAGTGGTGGACGCTTGAAAACAGCATCGATTTTGTGCGCACTTCTTATCATCAGCCCATGTCCTTCACCGGTAAATATACTGTCGGCGTTCAGCTGGATCTCTGCGGCATGCCTCAGTTGACGCCATACAATCCCGACGGGAGCTGGACCAATGCCGGAATCTGTACGAATTATGCATCTTGGCAGACTGGCAAGTCTTATCAGGATGATTTGCAGTTCCGTGTCAACGAGAACCTAGCGTCAACCTTCCACATTGTCCCGGAAATTTTGGATTTCCGTGCAGATTTTTCATACTCGGTTACTAATATCAGGAGAGACCGCAAGGAAGCTAAATTCGCATATAAGACAGGCCCTGAGACAGAGACCAGCCGCCCGGCTACCGATGCGTTGGAGGAGTTGTTCAGAAACGGCGAATACTGGAAAACTAACGGGTATTTTATCTTCACACCTAAAGTCGGAGTCGATAATACTTTGAAGATAACAGCCGGTTACAATGCAGAACATTATAAGCATCATGGAACCGCGGCATACCGCCAGGGCTTTATCCTTGACACGAAGCCCAATTTCGCGTTAATGGACGGTGAGAGTATAAAGATAAACGATTACAGCAGCAGTGCCTGGGCTTACTTCGGAGTGTTTGCCAGGGCCAATTTCAGTTATAAGGGCAAGTATCTGGCCGAGGTCAGCATCAGGGAAGACGGTTCGTCCAAGTTCCCTACGAACCAGAGGTGGGGATTCTTCCCTTCGGCTTCGCTCGGCTGGCGCTTTTCTGAAGAATCGTTCCTTAAGAACGTTTCGTGGCTCGATAACGGCAAGATCCGCCTGTCTGCCGGATCTCTTGGAAACGGCAATGTTGGAGCGTATTCCTATATTCAGACAATGAGCATTGCCCAGTCTTCCGTCGTCGTGAATGGGAACAGAGTATCTGTAACATCTGCACCAAGTCCCATTCCGGACGGCCTGACATGGGAACGCGCAACCACATTTGACGTAGGACTTGACCTCGATTTCCTTCAGAACAGGCTCAGTTTTGTAGGAGATTATTACCATAAGTACACAACGGATATGTACACTGTCGGTAAGACGCTTCCTGCGGTGCTGGGCAGTTCCTCGCCGAAAGGCAATTATGCCGATATGGTTACTAAAGGTTGGGAGCTTAGTCTGTCGTGGCGCGACTCCTTCAAACTTGGCACTTCTGACTTTTCTTATGGAGCGAAAGCGATGCTTTGGGATGCGCGCAGCTGGATAACTCGTTATAATAATGAGACTAAGAGGCTCACAGATTACTACGAAGGAGAAGAGCTTGGGGAAATTTGGGGCTACCATATCCTTGGGTTGTTCAGCTCTGACGAGGAGGCTCAAAACTGGGCGGACCAGACATTCTTTGCCATTAACCGCAGGGGAAACTTCTACCGTGAAGGAGATTTGAAGTATGATGATATAGACGATAGTGGGGCAATTGATTATGGCGAGAATACTGTTGACAAACCGGGAGACAAGATGATTATTGGCAATTCCACTCCACGTTTCTGCTATGGTCTTAATCTGAATGCCAGTTGGCATGGAATCGGGCTCAGCCTGTTCTTCCAGGGCGTAGGCAAACGTGATTGGTATCCATCTCTTGATTGTGCATATTTCTGGGGTAAATACAACCGTCCGTATGGCTTGTTCCCGAAGATTCATACCATCGACCGTTGGACAGAAGAAAATCCTGATCCGAATGCATTCTGGCCCCGTACGAATTCTTATCTTACAACCGATACCGGCTGTTTGCTGATAAAAGGTACTGCCGACCGCTATTTGGTGGATGCTTCTTACTGTCGCCTTAAGAATGTCACCTTGGATTATTCTTTCCCGAAGAAATTGATCAGCCGTGTAGGACTGGAAGGCCTCAGGGTGTATCTTACCGGAGAAAACCTGTTCACCTTTACGCCGATGAGGAAATGGACCGACAATATGGATCCGGAAGTCATTTCCAGCGGTGATGTTGATTTCAATGGCGCAAATACAAAGCTGGGAACATCTAAATGGAGAGGAGATCAGGCCGACGGCAATTCATATCCCATGCTGAAAACCGTAACCTTGGGCATTAATGTAACGTTCTAATTAGCCGCATTATGAAAACGAATATATTTTATGCACTTTTGCTTGCGGGACTTGCATTGTCTTCCTGCAACAAGTTTCTTGACGGCGACGACGTGCCAAATAAGATAGTAGCTTCTGAGTATTTTACCAACGAGGCCAGCCTTAAAACATATGCTAACGGCTTCCTGAACAGCTACACGCCGGATGTTTCTACTCTTACACGCGGCGATGTCAATGCCGAGTATATGACAAAGAACAATCCCGGGAATTTCTATCTGGGCAGTTGGGACTCTAACCAGCAAGGCGGCTGGGATGCCAGCGACTGGAACATGCTCTATAATGTGAACTACTTCTTGAAGTACATGACCGGGGCGAAGGATTCAGTCTCAGAAGACGTTTACAAGCATTATGAGGGCGTCGGCCGTTTCTGGAGGGCCTGGTTCTATTACAACAAGGTGAAAACTTTCGGTGCGGTTCCATGGTACGACGAGCCCATCGATCCGGAGGATCATGATCAGCTCTACAAAGAACGCGACAACCGCGAATTCGTGATGAGCAAGATTCTCGAAGACCTGAAGTATGCAGAAGAGAACTGCCTCACCGGATCCGGATATGTGAATTGCGGCCAAATCAATGGCTATATAGCTGCTGCATTCAAGGCGAGAGTGTGTTTGTGGGAAGGTACATATAGAAAGTACCACAAAGTCGATCCCTCGACAAACTCTGCCTGGACGGGAAACTACGGAACCGCTGAAGACTTCTTGAAAGAGTGCGTCAAGTCTTGCGAGTTTATCATGGGCAGCGGGAAATACAGAATTAATCCTGGCACTAAGTACAGCAATTTATTCCTGTCGCCCTCCATTGAGTATTCCGAAATTCTGTGGGCGAGGGAGTATTCAGCGGGCCTGAATATCTATCATAATACTACCAGTATATTTAACTCCTCTTCCAGTGGTGGCTGCTGGAATATGACAAAAGCCTTCCTGAATACATATTTGCATACAGACGGCAGCCGTCATACTGATAAGCCGGGATATAAGACGATGACTTTCAGAGAAGAACTTTCTGGCAGAGACAATCGCCTGTCGCAGACTGTCATGTGTCCGGGATATCAGAAAGTCCAGGATGGCAACAAGGTAGAATACAGTGTGTTTATTAACACTTCGTTCATGAAGACCGGCTATTGGATCTGCAAATGGATGCTGCCCAGCAATGCTTACGAAGGCAATACCACATGTAACAATGCGCTGCCTATCCTTAGGTACGCCGAGGTCCTTCTTAATTATGCCGAGGCTAAGGCTGAACTCGGGCAGTTCTCCGAGGCTGAATGGGAAAAGAGCATTGCTCCTTTGCGTGCACGTGCGGGAGTCGCAACAGCACCTCCTGCAGATGCGGACAAGTATCTTATCGACTATTTTGACAATTCCGTCACTGATAAGTGGATTCTTGAGATCCGCCGCGAAAGGGGCATTGAATTGTATATGGAGGGCCTTAGATATGAAGATTTGATGCGCTGGAAGCTTGGACAGTTGATAACCAGAAAATGGGATGGTATGTACGCCAAGCTCGATGAAAAGATTGCAATTGACCAGGCAGGGGATAAGTTTGTGTGCTTCACTCAATCTAAAGCTGGGAACGATCCCAAGACAACATACTTTGTCCTGGATCGGAATCCATATCATTCAATCAATGCTGATAATTGCATTCAGTTTGAGCAGATTCCTCTGGTATGGGAGGAACGAATGTACCTTCGTCCCATACCGCAGAGTGCCTTGAATATAAATCTTGACCTTGGCCAAAATCCTGGATGGGAATGAAAAAGTATAATCTTTTAGCAACCCTTTTACTGACATTTCTGGTCGTCTGTTGCGGAAAGGTCAACCCGGCATCGGATGCACCGGCGACTATGTCCGGGAAATGGGCCTTTTCGCAGCTGAAGACTTCTGCAGGATGGGCAGATGCAACCGTCAGGGAATACTTCGAATTTGACGGCCAGGGCAATTATGAATTGTTTTCATACACCGGAAACCAAAAAGTAAAATGTATCGGAGGAGTTGTCGATGCCGAGGGGGCAATGTTTAAATCTACCGGTAAGATCTATACTTGTACTGTTTCCTCCGAGGGATATAAGTTTTCTTCAGTCGGCCCCACGCCCTTCGTGCTTGTGAATTCAAGCCCTGCGTGCCTTGAATTTACATCGCGCAAGCTCGAAAAAATAGAAGCTTTCAAGCCGCAGGAGGAGCAGCCTCATGATACTGATCCAGACTTAGTTGAGGGAACTGCCATTGAAGCCGGCAACAATATTGTTGGGTGTATAAAGGATCAGAACACTGGTAAAGGGATTCCTGGCGTTGCGGTCTCGGACGGATACAGTTTGGTGGTTACGGATGCTAATGGGGTATATCAATTCAAGGCTACCCAAGACTACGTGAGCAACCCGAGGCGTGTCACCCGGTATGTGTATTTCACGGTGCCTGCAGGATATGAAGTGCCAACCGATAACGGTATTCCTGCATTTTATAAAAATATTCTTTCCGTGCCAGCACAAGGCCGTATCCGCAATGACTGGACGCTTGTGCCGCTGGCCAAGCCGGAAACGGACTGGACTCTGGTGGCGATCGGAGACCCTCAATGTGGCACTTCATCCGAGGTTAACCGTTATATCAACGAGACTGTTGCCGATATGAAGGAATACGTAGGCAACTATCCAAATCCCTATGCTGTGGTTCTTGGAGACATCGTGCACGACAGCAACAATGTCTGGCCTCTTATTAAAAAATCCATGTCCGGTGTCACGATCAACGGCAAGGCGATGCCTTTCTTCCAGGTTATGGGTAACCATGACCATAATGCTTTGGTTGACAATGCTTACGACGCCGCTCAGCCGTTCGTGGACACATTCGGCCCTATCGATTATTCATTCGACCGCGGGCTTGCCCATGTGGTTTGTTTCGACAACATTATAGTCAAGAACCGTGAACAGAACAGCGGTAAGCCCAATGGCATGACATGGCATGAATACGATCTCGGAATGACCGAAGACCAGATTGAATGGTTCAAAAAAGATATTTCGAATGTCGAGGATAAAGGCAATAAGCTTTTGATTCTTTGTATTCATGCTCCGTTTTATTCAGTGACCAAGCATGCCACGGACATAAAGAACTATGCCAAACAGTTCAAGAATATACACATTGTTTCCGGCCATACTCATTTTGGGCGTAATCACATCCATACTTTTGCCGGAAAGAGCGGTGTGCCTGCATACGAGAACGTGACAAGCACTGCCTGCGGGGCTTGGTGGGAGTTTGGTTCAACGGTGGATGTCATTGCTAATCCTGCAGGATATCATGTGTTAGAGATTTCCGGTAATGTGGTTGATAAATGGCTCCCTAAAGGTACGAGGAAGGATGCGGCGCATCAGTTGCGCGTATATGACGGTAACCAGACATACACAGGAGGCAAGGGTTATCTGTGCAATTGGTATAGAACCGACAATAAAGGCGGTGCTGCCAATATAGTCGGCACCGGATATGCGTCATTCAAGGACTGTTTTGTGGTTGAGGTGTTCGACGATGACTCTAAATATGTAAAAGTCGAATTGTATCAAAACGGCAGCAAAGTCGGAGACTTCTCCCATCTTGGCACCGGTAAGAGTACCAATGTCTGTGCGTTCTCATATTTTTTCAACGAGAGAAACAAGAACAGCACCACCTGGAACAGTACCGCCGGGTCATATTGGTATTATAAACCGCAGGGAACTTTGCCGTCGGAAATGAAGAATTGGGAAGTAAGGGTGACGAGAACATTCCCTTCCAGCGGAAAGGAGGTCGTCTATACTTGCAATACCCTGACCACCGATTACGAGGATTTCAAGAAAAAATAACTATATCACATTAATACCTACTAAAATGAACAGAATTGTTAAACTATCCTTTGCTGTCCTGTTGGCAGCAGCCGCACTCTCTTCTTGTAAAGAAAAAGAAGAAGAAATTGTCGTGGTGAGAGCTATTGAAGTTTCTCCCAAAACTCTTGAGATGAATGCCGGCGATACGGAAGCTTTGTCGGCAGTTATTACACCCTCAAATGCAACGAATCAGGATATTACATGGTCGTCAAGCAATTCTGAGGTGGCAACTGTGTCCGAAGCCGGTATCGTCTCCGCCATCTCGGGCGGACGTGCGACCATCACCGCAAAATCAGGGACCAAAACAGGAACTTGCGAGGTGGTTGTCAAAGGTCCTGCAACGGCTATAACCATTAAGCCGGAAACACTTGAGCTGGGTTATGCGGAATCTGCAACGCTCACGGTTACTCTCGAACCTGACGGTTACGTTCTTGACAATACAGTTACGTGGAAGAGTGAATCGCCTGAAATTGTGTCCGTAGAGGCAGATGCATCCAATTCCTTGATAGCAAAGATTAAGGCAGGAAAGACCAAGGGGAGTGTCAAGATTACCGCTACTACGAAAGATGGAAAACTATCTGCATCAAGTACGGTAACTGTTTCCGGCGTTTCCGACAACGGCATGAAGACTGCCGAAGAATTCCTGGCCTTCGTTGAAACAGCTGGAGATTTGACGGAAAACGATGATGTCAAGCTTGCTGCCGATATTGATTTCGCCGGTCAGAACATCCCGCAGATTTTGTCCTTCAAGGGCACATTCAACGGCCAGAATTTCAGTATCAAGAATGCTGTTATCACAGATGCTCTGTTTGCAAGCAATGAAGGAACCGTGAAGAATCTTGTCATTGACAAGTCCTGCAAGATCGAGCCGATTTCGGGAGAATTCGCTCCTCTTGTGCTGGTCAATAAAGGAATTGTTTCGGGTTGTACGAACAATGCACTCATTAAGTATGACGAGTCACAGAATGGTTATGTCCTGTTTGGTGGCCTTGTGGCTGCGAATACCCGTGAAGGATCCGTTGAAGATTGCGTCAACAACGGTAACTTGGAAATAGGCGTAACAGCCGACAATGAAAAAACACTTGCTCCTACAGTGGGCGGTGTGGTAGGCGCAACCGCAGGTTTTGTGAGAAACTGCACCAACAACGCAGCAATATCTCATAACCCTTCGACTGCCGTCCTTGCAAAGGCCGGTGTTATTGGAGAATTCGTTGTGAATACCGCCAATGCAGTCAATATTCCGTTCCAGGTGGGAGGCGTCATAGGCGTTTTTGTGAACTCCGACCGTGAAAACAAAGTCGCGCTCACCGACAGGGGAGTGGAAGGATGTAAGAACACCGGTGAAATTACCGTTGTGGCTCCATGCGTAAACACTGCCGAAAAGACGGCTTGCTGCCGTCCCTATGTAGCCGGAATCGTTGGAATCATGTCCGGCGGTTATATTAAAGACTGCGAGAATACAGGCAAGGTTCACCTTAACAGCGATTCCGGCCTCGGAACCGTTCTTGGTGGCAATAAACAGCACTTTGCCGCGGGTATTTACTGCGTCAACCAGAACGATTATACTATAGCGAACGGTTTCGCATATCCAGCTTGTACTAATTGTGTCAACAGGGGAGATGTTACTCTCACCACAGACTCAAATGACGGCTACCAATATGTCGGTGGCATTTCTTCCCAGATGGATATGGAAGCTGATGCTACTGCAACAGGATGCAAGATGATCGGTTGCTCCAACTACGGAAAGATTCTCGGCAACGGTTATGGAAAGATCCGTGCCGGCGGTCTTACCGGCGGAACCGGCTGGATGGAGAACTGTAAGAACTACGGTACAGTGGAACTTGGCCCCAATGTGGTGGCAAATCACAATACCGGATCGTTCATCGGTAACCTTGGATGCTACGTGCGTGGCGACAAGCATCCTATAATCAACTGTGAGGCTTACGGAGATCTTGTTCTGACTGCTCCCAAGCAGATGGCCGGCGGTTTCCTCGGTTGCATGGGACCTTTCCCTACCGCCGAAATTTCCGGAATCGTGAATTGTACAATAAAAGCACCTGCTGAGTGCTCTGTCGGTATGTTCTCCGGCTACTGCAATGCAAATGATGATTGGACTCCCGGCACTCCTGAGCATCCTATGTATGTAGCAGGAAAGATTATTATCGATGGTGTAGAGACAGTGCTTACAGCGGATAACTATCTCCAGTATTGTATAGGTTGGGACAAGAGCGAACCAGGCAAACACGATTACAGTAATTGCAAGTTTTACAATAAGTAGCAGCAGTTCGGAACAATGAACCTGCACTTGCTGTTAGGCGCATTGATTATATCCTCGGCCTGTTGTTGTACAAACCGGGCCGAGGATATTATGCCCTCATGGAAAGAGGGCTATATGGATATACACCATATAGCAACAGGCCAGGGGGACTGCATATTCTCGGTATTACCTGACGGGACTACATTTATGATCGATGCAGGCGATAACGGTCTGCCGCATGGATCCCGTCACTGGTACCGCAGAGTCCCTGATACGACACGGACGACAGGCGGGTGGATATGTCGCTACATAAGGCATTTTTCTCCTGATCCGGAGTATTTGGACTATGTGCTCCTTACTCATTTTCATGCAGATCATCTCGGTTCTCTAAAGGGTGCTGTCCACGGAGAACATGGATATGAACTGTCAGGCCTCACCTATGTAGGCGATTCCATAAGTTTCCGTACACTTGTTGACAGAGACTGGCCCGAGTATAGTTTCCCAAGCAGGGAAAAGATATTGGGCGAATCGCCTCTATTTGGTGAGTATCAGAAGTTTATATCTTATCATCGTTCCCGTGGCATGGATATGCAGTGTTTTGAGGTAGGGAGTAATAATCAATTCGTGCTAAAGCATAATCCGCGTAGATACGCCGGAAAGTTCGAGATCCGCAATTTAATAGGAAACGCACGTGTCTGGACTGGTAATGGCTCATCATCCCGCGTAATCTATCAGGGAGATTCCACTCTGTTTGACGAAAACATGCCCAGTTGCGGTGTGCGAATCCGTTATGGAAAATTCACATACTATAACTGCGGAGATATACCGGGACTGAATTTCCCGAGATATAAATGCCAGGAAAGGGATTTTGAATCAGAAGTAGCCAAAGTGGTCGGAAGAGTAAATGTGATGAAATGCGATCATCATGCCGCTACAGATGTGATGAATGAGAGTCTTCTTCGTGCTACCAGGCCGGAAGTGTTTATCGTGACGGCCGGACACAGAGAGCATCCTTATCCTCCCACTATGGAGCGTATGCTTGACAAAAGCATTTATCCTGATGACAGACAGTTCTATATTACTACTGACAGTCCGAAAGAAGATTTGGGCGAGGAACTTTGGTCAAATTTCAAACCTGCCGGGCATGTTGTCGTAAGGGTCTATCCGGGGGGCAAAAAGTATCAAATATTTGTACTTGATGTTTTCTCTGAAGATTTTAAGGTTATTTACGCCTCTACAATCCAGCATTTATAGTTTTTTATTAATTTTGAATGCGCTACCAATAATCATATTATGAAGAAAATCATTGTTGTAGGAAGTTCCAACGTGGACCTGACGGCCCGCGTCAAGCGCTTGCCCCGGCCGGGTGAGACCATAGGAGGAGCGACTCTGCTGCGAGCCAACGGCGGCAAAGGTGCCAACCAGGCGGTGGCAGCAGCGCGTATGGGCGCAAACGTAATGTTCCTGACATGCCTTGGCAATGATGCAAGCGGTGAAATGCTCGCCACGCAGTTTGCTGCGGACGGCATCGACACCTCGTGCATAAAGCTTTCGGCCACGCCTACCGGTACCGCCCTCATTTTTGTAGATGACAATGCCGAGAACTGCATTGCCGTGGCTCCGGGTTCAAACAATGACCTGCTGCCTTCCGACATCGATGCGGCCTGCCGTTGCATGGAGGGCGCCGAGTATTTGTTGGTGCAGCTTGAGATTCCCATGCCTACCGTGGTGCGATCGGTTGAATTGGCCGACTCGCTGGGAATCAAGACCATACTGAACCCGGCACCGATGGGTCCTGTACCGGAGGAACTTTTCAGTCACATTTGGCTCATCACCCCTAACCAGACCGAGGCTGAACAGCTTACCGGCATACATGTCGATGGTGAAGACAGTGCCCGCAAAGCCGCTGAGGCCTTGTTTGCAAAGGGCGTGAAGAATGTAATCATCACCATGGGGTGCCATGGGTCCTTGATCTGTTCCCCTGAAGGGGTTGAACTCGTACCTGCACGTAAGGTCCAGGCCATTGATACTACCGGTGCCGGAGATGTGTATAACGGGGCCCTGGTTGCTGCTTTGTCCGAAGGCAAGAGCCTGTTGGAGTCTGCGCGCCTGGCCACCATCGCCTCATCGGTGGCCGTAACGCGCATGGGGGCTCAGACAAGCGCTCCGTACCGAAATGAAGTTGATAATCTCTAAAAGTCTAGCGATATGTTTATAGTAAATAGCTATGCCCTCGCCGTCGTGCTCTGCTTCGTCACGATGCTCTGCTGGGGATCATGGGGAAACACCCAGAAACTAGCCGCCAAAAGCTGGCGTTACGAGCTTTTCTACTGGGACTATGTAATCGGCATGGTCGTTTTCGCCCTTTTACTGGCATTCACAGCCGGCAGTATCGGCAGCCAGGGCCGTCCGTTCCTGCAGGACCTTGGCCAGGCATCGACATCCAGTATCCTCTGGATTCTGCTCGGCGGCGTGATCTTCAACGCCTCCAATATCCTGCTGTCTGCATCTACCTCCATAGCAGGTATGTCGGTGGCTTTTCCTCTGGGCGTAGGTCTTGCTCTGGTTTTGGGAGTTATCAATAACTACCGCGTGGCTGTGCAGCAAGGCTCCAAGACCGGTGATGTGGCATTGCTTATCATCGGTGTTGCGCTGGTTGTATGTGCAATTGTGTTTAACGGCATTGCTGCCGGCAAGAAAGGTGAAAGCGGCATCTCCAAGGCTGATCAGCGCAAAGGCATTATACTTGCGCTCATAGCCGGCGTTGTGATGTCGTTCTTCTCCTCTTTCGTCATGAGGGCCATGGACACCTCCAACTTCGTCGCTCCTGCGGCAGGTAAGGTGACTCCTTACACAGCCATCGTTATCTTCACAGTGGGCGTGCTGCTGAGCAACTTCGTTTTCAACACTATAGTGATGCGCAAGCCCTTCGTGGGCGAGCCTGTAAGCTACAGCCAGTATTTCAAGGGAGATTTCAAGACTCACCTCGTGGGCATGCTCGGCGGCGCCATCTGGTGCCTTGGAACCGCGCTCAGCTACATCACTGCCGAAAAGGCCGGTCCCGCAGTGTCCTATGCTCTGGGACAGGGCGCACCCATGATCGCCGCCATCTGGGGCGTATTCATTTGGAAAGAGTTCAAGGGCGCCAAGAAGAATGTCTATTGGCTGCTTGCCGCTATGTTCTGTTTCTTCATTGCCGGCTTGGCTACAATAGTCATCGCTGGTAATTGATTTCGTTGAGTTATTCCGTAAGGGGGTGCCCTTCAGGGGCCATAAAACATGGGGAAAAGGCCCCTGAAGGGCACCCCCTTACGGAATAACAGAACCTGAATAATTGAGAACCTATTGATTCAAGACAATGAAAAGAACTCTGTCAATCTTGCTTGCGGCGTCTTTCGCTTTAGTTTGTTGCTCTCCAGGGCAACAACAGGCGGAGTCTGCACCAGTGAAGATGATCATCGAAACCGATATGGGCAACGATATCGACGATGCCCTGGCCCTTGCTCTTGCCCTTCGTGCCGTGAACAACGGAGAGGCCGAACTGCTGGCAGTCGGATGCCATAAGAACTGTTCCACAGCGGCGGCCTACACCGACGCCGTGTGCACTTTTTACGGGCACCCTGAAGTGCCTGTAGCCATGAGCGCTACACCTGTGCAGGAATACACCGACTATGTGGATTATACCGTGACAGAGAAAGATTTTGTCAAAACTGCCACAGAGTATCCCGAGCCCGTGGCTCTGTATCGCAAGATTCTGGCATCCCAGCCGGACGGCAGCGTCACCTTCGTCAGCCTTGGCTTCGGCACCACACTGGCACAGCTGCTGGAGAGCGCTCCGGATGAGTATTCTCCCCTTAGCGGCGTGGACCTCGTGGCTCAAAAGACCAAGGGCCTTTCCATCATGGCCGGCAGCTACGGAGAGAAAAAGCGTGCGGAGTATAATGTCAAGAATGACATTCCTGCCATGAAGAAGGTTTTTGAGCTTTGGCCTACCGCCATCTGGCAGAACCCCTTCGAGATAGGCAAGCAGACCATGTATCCCGGAGCGCTCATCGAGCAGAATCTGGGTTACTATGAGCCCAATCCTGTAGTCGAAGGCTACAAACTCTATCAGCAGATGCCGTACGACCGTCCCAGCTGGGACATTCTGAGCGTGCTGTATCCCATCCATCCCGAGCTCTTCACGCACAGTGTCGCCGGAAAGGTAACTGTTGATGATGAAGGTTATACCTGGTTCACTCCCGATCCTCAAGGCAAGCATATAGTGCTCAGCGCTACCCTCGACCAGCCCCAGGCCCTCATGAAGGCGGAGCAGGACATGACCCTGCGTTACGGGGAGTGGGCGAAGCAGAAGAAGCTCTTGTGCTTCGACCTTGATGCCACCCTTACAGCCCATCGCTGTCCTCTCGAGCCGGCAGCGCGCCAGATGCTCGATACCCTTGGTAAGAAGTACGACATCGTGATGGTATGTGCCGGCAACTGCCCCCGCGTGTATAAGCAAATGGGTGAGTATCCGGTGAATATCCTCGGAAACTACGGCATGCAGGAAAGCACCGTCGAGAACGGCGAGTTCAAAATTGTGCGCGAAGATGTATTCCCGGCCGACACCGCTTTCTTCCGCAAGCAGAATGATTACCTGCGCCAGAAATACGGTTACACCCAGTATTATGGCGAGCCCCTGGAATTCCATTCCACAGGCATGGTTACGATGGGTCTTCTCGGCAAAGATGCTCCGGTGGAACTCAAGCATAAGTTCGATCCAGACCGTGCCAAGCGCCGGGTGATGTACCCCGAGGTGTGCGAGATATTCAAGGATTACAGCGTGTACATCGGCGGATCGTCATCATTTGATTTCTGCGCCAAACAGTACAACAAGTACGATGCCTCCTTGCGTTATGCCAACGAACACGGTTACACACTTGACCAGGTCCTTTTCATCGGTGATGACTTTGCCGACGGCGGCGGAGATTCGCACGTGCGCATAAAGGGAATGGACTATATTTGGATTACCGATTATACTAAAACTCCGGAGGTCTTGTCGTTCCTGTAAAATAGTCGTTAATGGCAGTACTGTGGCGGAGATTGCATCTTCAGCCGATGTTGACAAGGTAGTAACGACCTCGGGAACTGTCGGTAACCTTATGGGCGCACTTTGGTATAGTAACTGGGGACAGTACTTTACCAAGTACGTAACTTACAGTGAGTAAAACCCTTGGAGCATAAATGCTTAAAATACTTGATGTTATGGGTTTTTAAAGCAGGCGGAAGCCGGACTTTGAAAACCCATAACTCTTTGAGCTGCTGAGGGTTGCTCTCCAGGGGGGGCAATTGCATATCCGTCGCTCCGGATAATCGGGCAAGGTCCTCAATTATGCCGGGGACCTTGCCTGGGAATGGGGCTCTCAGGTGCATGAAATGATGATTGGCGGGCAGGGTGTCCAGGGAAAAAAGACACCTTGCCCGCCTTGGGGAGAGTTACGGAACGGCACGGGATTCTGGTTTCCCGCTGCTTCTTTCTCGTTCCTGCAGAAGAGTGCATCACAGCTGTCATTGCTCTCGGCTACCGGGCATCAGAACCTCGCCAGCCTGCGCACAAGCCGGTAGATGAAATAGTGAAGTTCTTTTAGCTGGGACTCAGGAAATCTCTACCTTGAATCCTTTGGTGATGTCGAGTATCTTGTTGATGACAGCCTGATAGTTGCGCTGGCGAAGGTGCATGTAAATGAATGCCGAATTGTCGGAGAAGTTGAATGAATCTATTTCAAGATTAGACTTACGGAGCTGTTCAAGAATACCTGACAGGGATTCCGATGTGACGGGGGAGATGGTGAGCGTAAGGCTCTTCTCGCCATAGTGCCTGGTAATCAAATGCATGGTTTCCAGGCATATTATTGTCATGAGTGTGGCTGCGGCCGCAATGTCGTACATGCCTGCGCCGCAGGCTAGTCCTATTGCGCCTGCCACCCATAGTCCTGCGGCGGTGGTGACTCCGCGGACTACATTTTTCTGGAAGATTATGACTCCGGCACCTATGAAACCGATGCCGGACACGACCTGTGCGGCCACGCGCGCCGCATCGAAACGTCCGGTGAAGGCGTACTGCGAAATTAACATGAACAGGGCGCTTCCGAGGGCCACCAGAAAGTGGGTGCGAAGTCCTGCTTCCTTTGCCCTGAATTCACGTTCGAAGCCTATCAAACCACCCAGCAGGCCGGCTATGAATAGCCGCAGTATAAAATTCCACTCTATTGTCATGATGCAAATATAAAGAATAATTATTGGTTTTCTGGTATAGCCCCGGGCCCCTTTTTCCATGTTTTATGGGCCCCGGGGCTATACCAGAAAACCTTAACCCTTTTTATTTAAAACAGTCCGGGGGTGATGTGCAG
The DNA here is from genome assembly GCA_946403855.1 of uncultured Bacteroidales bacterium. Classification (GTDB taxonomy): domain Bacteria; phylum Bacteroidota; class Bacteroidia; order Bacteroidales; family UBA932; genus Cryptobacteroides. The sequence continues at coordinate 29,793 of CAMJBH010000011.1, read as the reverse complement.
CCACTTTAGGAGCGTCTGTCCAAACAGGAGAATCAGGAACCACGAGAAGGTCATCATGGTTATTCCGAACTTGAAAGCGTCTGTCTGGCTGTACATGTTGGTGTTATAAAGCAGTGCGGCCGGCTTGCTGTTGAAAGGAAGCACGTAGCAGTGCTCAATGAGCATAGAAACCGGCAGTGCAAGGCTCATGGGCATGAATCCGAAGCGAGCCTCCACGCCTAGTGCTATTGGCACAAAAACCATGGTCCTGATGGTTTTGCTCTGGAAGATAAGGCCCGAATACATCATGAGGAAGGTCAGGATGACGTAGAGCACCCAGAACGGTGTGCCTGCCCCAAAGCCAAGGGAATCGAAGGCGGCGTTGACCATGGTGTTTGGAAGGTCGGTGGCGTTGAGGCCGCTGCCGAGCACGTAGGCACCTGCGCTGAAGAGCATAAGGTGCCATGGGATATCGACGTCGTTCCACTTGACCACCCCGATGCCGGGCAGAAGTGCCAGCACGGCGCCGATGAGAGCTACGATGGTTTCGTCAATGTTGTGGAAGGTGCCTTTGGTTACCCAGAGAAACAGCACGACAAGGAAGATGATGACAGCTTTCCACTCTTCTTTGCTCATCTTTCCCATTCCTGCAAGTTCCTCCTTCAGACGTTCGAGTCCGCCGTCGATCTGAGGCTTCTGCTCTTCCTTCTTCATGGGGAAGAAAACATACATTCCCAGCAGTAAGCCGACTACCAGGATGATAATACTCATGGGGCCCACGGCCACAAGCCATTCCTTGTAACCGAAGTCGCACGAACCCAGGAATCCGGCTATTAGCGATATCGCAAGCAGATGGGCGCCGGAGCCGGTGTAGAAGGCGTTGGCGCCTATGTTTACCTGGAAAAGGTTCTGTATTACGAGGTTGCGGCCGAAGTTGTTGCGATGGCCGTTGGAAGCTCCGTAGATGGCGCAGATGACCATGAAAATGGGGAGCATTATGGTGGCCTTGACCGTCGTGGCGGAGATGAACGCCGACAGCACAAGGTTGATCAGCAGGAAGCTCCAAAGCACTCCCTTGGCGCTCTTGCCGAACTTGATGACGAAGGCCAGCGCCAGGCGCTTTGCAAAGCGCGTCTTTACCAGCATTGAGGCCAGGACGAAGCTGAGTATGTTGAGCCACATCACAGGGTGGCCGAGCTGCGCCAGGGCTTCTTTCTGGGTGGTGACGCCCAGAAGTACGGTGCCCAGAATGAGCAGCAGAGAAGTAAGGTAATTGGGCAATGCTTCCGTCATCCATAGTATCAGGCTGGCGACGAAAATCGCAAGCATTGCGTAATTGGCCCTGATGAACCCTTCGGGGCCGAGGACACCCAGACGCTTCTGAGCCGTGGCGGCCAGTGTGCTTGTGTCGAGGTTGTCGATGAATCCTATATGGCAGAACCAGCAGATCCAGACAAAGGCGACGACGGCCAGCGGACCGCCGAGGCGGGCCATCCAGATCTCGAATTTCGATTTCTGCATTTTGGGCAGTTTCTCAACTTTGTAGTTGTTCATGTCCAGCGGATCGAACGCCGCCCTTGTCTTGATCTCTGAGTTCATAATGCTATTTCCAATTCTTGTAAGGATTCTTCATCAACATGGAATTGAAGTACTTAGGGTCGCCGGTTACCTCTTCGCCAAGCCATGCGGGCTTGTCGAAAGGCTCGTTCTCGTCGGCAAGTTCGACTTCGGCCACTGTGAGGCCGTCGTTGTCGCCGTAGAACTCGTCAACTTCCCAAGTGTGCTTGCCGTCGGTGTTCTTGACCAGGTAGCGTGTCTTGTCGATTACTCCGGGCTCTGCAAGGTCCAGCAGGGCCTTTACGTCCTCGACCGGGATTTCCTTTTCCCATTCGAAACGGGCCGCTCCGGAGGCGTTGCCTATGCCTTTGACGGTGATGAATCCCTTGTCTCCTTTAACGCGGATACGGACGGTGCGCTCGGGAACGCTGCTGAGGTAACCTTGGGTGATGCGTGTAGCTTTGAAGGCCTCGGGTTTGAAGTCGCCCTTGACCAAGAACTTTTTCTCAATTTCCTGTGCCATAGTCTATTCGTTTGCAAGAGGTTTGTCTATCATTCCGATAACGCGCTTGATGGCCTGGAGGTAGTTGATGTTCTCCACGCCCTCGAGACCGCAGTCGGCCACAGTCTTCTTGATGTCATCAATCTCGGTGGATTCGGAGTTGATGGTAACGACTTTGGCGCCGTTGATGAGCACGTTGGCCACTTCGCAGATGGTGTCATTGACCATATATCCGAAACGCTGCTTGTGCACGCGCACAGCCGCCAGATCGGGATTGGCCTTTACCATGGCTATGAATTCCTCGAAGGTGTAGGTGTCTTTGTCGAGCTTGGGCATTTCCACCATGAAAGCAGGGAAGACCTCTTTCTCGAGCACTTCGCGGGAGATGGGGAATTCGCCTTTCATGAGGGGATTCCACTGTTCGAAACCTTCTACGGTCTGGACATAGGTCTTGATGTCCATCTTACCGTTGCGGATTTTGGTGTTGTTGATGTCGTTCTTGGCCGAGATGATGTAAATCTCGTCGCTGGTGCGCTCCCATACCTTCTCGGGCACGGGGACGGAAAGACGGGCCATGCGTTTGTGTGCTTCGCAGAAATTCTGACCGAAGCTGCGGAATTCGAAACGGGGCTTGCTTTGCTCGCCGATTTTAAGTTCTGCCATAATTTAAAATATGATTATTGTTTAACGTCGGGATCGTCGGTTCCATTGGTTGAGTTGGCTGCTCCGGGGGTGAATGTTTCTGTAATCATCCATTTGCCGGTGCCGTCGGGTATGCGGCTCCAAGAACCCTTGTTGTTGTTTAAGGATGCTCCCCATTCGCCGGTTTCCATCTTCTCACCGCGCTGGAAGGTATCGATTTTGTTACCCTTGTTGTCGAACAGTTCGACAATGACGCTCTTCTTGGCCGAGAAGCCGCTGCTGAAGCCTCTAGGAGTGGTGCCCTTAGCGCCAACGATGGCAAAGAAACCCTTGGCAGGTACGACTTCGCCGTCTATGCCGGTCCAGCAAAGATCCTCGTCTTTGTTGATTGTGACGCCGTTGAGCTTGATGTCGAAATCGCTGCCGTTGTAAAGCTCGAAGAATTTCTCTTCATCGGCGCCGGCGCCGTAAACTTCGTTCAGTTTGAGCTTGCTCCAGTCGGCGGCAGGGTCGCCAACCTTGTATGAAAACTTGTCAGATACGGTTTCGTAATCTGCTTCGTTGACAATTTTAACGGTGAAAGCTACTTCGGTACCGTCTGCCATAGCGGGGATCGTGGCTGTGTAGGAGTCTCCGGAACCGGTCATGGCGACATCTTTGCCATTGTAGGAAAGAGTGGCGGTTTTGACGGCCTGCAGGCCGCTGACGGTGGCAGTGACTTTCACTGCGTCCTTGGAAGTGGGGCTCTCGGGAGAGAAAACTACCTTATCAATCTTTGAGGGACCTTTGAATAATTCGTCCTTCACGCATCCGGTGATGGCCAGAAGTGCAGCAGTTGCTAAAAACAATATCTTTTTCATAATTATATGCCTTTATATTAGAAATCAACCTCGAAACGGAGAGATACCATGCTGTAGTCCACGCCGGCTTTGCCGTTGGGAGCTACGACCTTGGTGTAGTCCTTGACTGCCTTGCCGGCTGCATCCAGACCGACATTCAGTTTGTCCTTGCCGTTTGCATAGCGGTCGTTGTTGTTATACTGGTAGTTGAGCTGCATGCGCACGTTGTTGGTGACCCACCAGTTGAGACCGACTGTGTAGGCCTCTGCGCTGCCACCGTAAATTTTGTTGCCGAAATCGTTGAGGTCGCAGAACTCATAGCGGGCGCAGAGTTCGAGGTCGCCCCATTTCTGGCCGCGGAGGGCCCTGGTGTACTTGGCGCCCTTGGAGTCGTAGCGCTGCTTGCCGCCGAAGAGCAGGTAGCCTGCCTGTACGTACCAGCCGCCGAAATTGGAAGTGGTTATGCTTGCTGGACTTGCTGCGTCTTTGAATAGGACGTTGTCGCCGATGTAGGCACCCTCATAACGGAGGCCTCCCCAGTGACCTGCAAGTTCGACAGTCCAGAGATTGTTGTGGTCATAGCCCTTGAGGTTATTGGTGTCGAGGTACTTCTTGCGGTTGATGCTGGTGGAGTTGCGGGCGCTGGCGCGGTAGGTGCCCCATTCGCCGGTAGCTGAGCTCAGCAGGGTGGTGCGATAGGAGTAAGCGGCACCGATGTGCAGGCTGGCGTTATCGAGCTTGCAGAGTGGTCTGAGGACGATCTTGGCTGTTGCAGCATAGCCGGTGTTGTTTTTCAGGCTGATGCCGCGGCCGAAGTCCTTGTTGTTGTCCTGTACGTTGGTGATTTCTTCGGCGCCTGCACCTTCCTGGGCGAAGAGGCCTGCGGAGACCCAGAGCCAGGGATTGTCATATTTGGCATTGAATCCGAGGTGACGGGACGGTGCCAGTGCGGAGCAAACCATAGGACGCTCCATGAACATGAGGTAGCGGGAAGATGTGTTGCGCTGGATGGAGAAATTCTCCTTGAAGTTACCGACCTGAAGCTCAAGATTCTTGATTCCGGTGTAGCGGACGATCGCGTCTTTGAGCTCTACCAAACCGTCAGCAAGGTCCATGTCGAACTCACCGTACCAGTTTTTGTCCACCTGTGCCTTGATGGCGAAACGGGCGCGGCGTATGCTCACTCCGTTTCCGATGGGGTCGGCATATTCCGGGGCTCCGAAAAAGGCGCCTGCATCGAACTGAATTCGGTTGTCGAACCAGATTTTGTAATCCGACTTGGGCGATTCAATTACCAGGAAGCCGTCCTGGGACTCGGCATCAAGTACATCAGACTCCACGGCAACACCGTACTGGTTGTACTTAACTACCTTCTGTGCCTGTGCTGCGGTTATAGCCGTCAGCAATACGGCGAGGGATAAAAGAATTTTACGCATAATAGATTGGTTAGTAATAGTATGGGTTAAATAGATTTTATAAATTGGACTAGGTTGTCGCTTCTTTTGAGTCCGAGCTTTGCCCGGAGCCTGTAGCGGTTGATTTCTGCGCTCTTGGGCGTAATGTTCATCAACGATGCTATGTATTTGCTGGAAAAGCCCTGGCGGAGAAGGTTCGCCAACTTCTTTTCATTCTCAGTGAGGTTCGGATACGCTTCGGAAAGGCGCATGTTGAAGTCTTTGTGGAGCACTTCGGTGCGGGCATAAAAGTCATTCATTTCCCTTGAGAAGTACATCCTCTCGCGGAGAGTGGAAAGCAGCCTGTCAAGCCCGGCGTCTTTGTCCTTGCCGTCGGACATGTATCTTACCGATTTGAGGTCTTCGTAAAACTTTTCCATGAAACGCTTCTGGTCGCTTACGCCCACGGCGAAGTCCACCAGCTCCTTGCGCTTGAATTCGAGTTTGCCTATGAGGTCCTTTTCAGTCATTTCGGCTTTGACTTCAAGAGCCGAGAGGGATTTGCGGGCATTGTAAACCTGCTGCTCTCGGGCGCTGATGAATTGAGTCTGAAGTTTTTTGCGGCTCTGCCACTGCAGGAACAGCACAACGGCGGTAATGATGCCGGCAAGTCCCAGTACGAGCAGCGTATTCATGAGGTCGCCGTCGATGATGCGGCAGAGGCTGTAACAAAACATGGCGCCCAACAGCGGGGACAGAACTGCGGAGAATGCGCATCTGGCAATGCTTTCGCCTTCTACTAGAGCCCGGTCTCTGGCAAGGCTGACGCCGGTGAGTGCGGCAATGAACAGCAGGCCGGCGGGAAGGGGGGTGGCACATAGTCCAATGCGGCGGAGGAATCCTGCGCAGAACAGTGCCAGGACCAGCGCCATTGACAGAAGGACCGGAAGTATCGACTCGGATTCAACGTCCAGGTCGGAGTCTGCGACGGTGTAACGGTGGGCGGACGCCCTTCTGAAGCTAAGCAGGACTCCAGTGATGGCCACGCCGGCGGTCATGGCGGCCGCCCTCAGCCCTGGGCCGTATTCGGCTATGGGCAGACAATTGAAAACTAGAGAGTTGTTGAAGGCATACGCCACTACCAGCAGAAGAGCCGCTACGGTGGAAAACTTCAGGAGCCGTGACTCAAGAATAATAAAATGAGTGCTGTTGCCTTTGACCAAGGCGACGGTGAGCTTGTAGATGCCTGCCGCCAGGACACCGCAAAGCAGCGGCGCCGCGATCCAGGAAATGATGCATGCCGACGATTCTGTCCAGCCGGGGCCGCTGCCGTAAGCGCTCTTGAGGCCGAAAAGGGAACCGACGAAGGCGAACTGAATAGCCGGGAAGCGGCTGATGCGCAGCGTGAGCACCACAGAAGCTAGAGTGGCTATTCCCACAGGCAGCAGCAGCGATCCGGAAGGGAAGTCCGAGACATATCCGAATATGAGGTTCCCGCCCGGATTGGGCATGCAAGTGAAAATAAGGACAGCCAGGAAAGCGACCGGCAGCAGTATTTTCATGTATATCTTCTCTCCTGCCCCCGATGCCGTCGTGCAGCCGTTGACCACGGGTATGTCCCGAAGGGCCAACAAGACCACGGGGAGCAGGGTGCTGAGGAAGATATATGCAGCGGCCAACATAGCTTACAGCGAGCGTTTGATGGCCATTACCGAAAGCTGCTCAGCCACTTTGACGGCGGCTTTCGCGAGGTCTTCTATGTGCAGGGCGAAGTAACGGAGGTGGAACTTTTCGCTGAGCTTGAGAGACTCCATGTCGTGAAAGACCGTCCTTTTGATTGACTGCGAGAGTTTGACTGCTTCCTTTTCGTAAAAGTAAACGCGGTTGGTGGTCTCGGCTACGTCTTTAGGGGCTGTGAAGTATGCTTTAGCACCGGGAATGGACGATTCTACAGCAAGCGAGGCGAGCTCGGTGAGCTTCATGAATTCCTTTTTCAGCTCCGAGGGAATCTTCGGGGCCTCGATTTCGAACTGTATGAGGTCTGCGCTTACTATAGATATAATGTGTTCGAAGCGCTCCAGGAGCCGCATGATGTCGCCGCGTGAGCGGACGAGGTTGCCCCTGGAATAGAGGCTGCTTTCGATCTGACGGAACAGGGCGCCGGTTTCGGCCTCGAGTGAGGCCATGGAAGCGAGGCTGTCGGAGAAACCGGATTCGTCGTAGTAGAGGTAGTTTTTGACACCGTCTTTGAATACCAGTATGGAGTTGTCAACAAGGCCTAGAAGCTGGTTTATTCCGTTTGCCAGTTTGTCGGCGTTTTTGTTGGTGAAAATGTCTAGTAATCCCATTATTCGTGCATTAACTGTGGTTTGTTGTAAAAATAGAGATAATTTTTGTCTTTTCAAAACACTTGTAGAGGTTGCCGGATGTTGTCTTGTAGAATGTTAAACGGTTGATAATCAGTCAATATATCGCGTTTTGTAGAATTGCAGTATAGAGTTATTGTAGAGTTATTTTCACAAAAATTGGGGATTGCAGGTTTAGGAGCATGTGTGTACATTTGCAAAAATTTTAATTATGGAACACGAACATCATCACCATCATCATCACGACCACGGCCAGATAGCCGGTAACGAAGGCCTCAAGAAAATATATATAGTATCAATTGCCCTGAACTTGGCTTTCGTGCTCATTGAAGCCGGAGTCGGGCTTTGGAAAAATTCCCTCGGACTGCTGTCTGACGCCGGACACAATCTCAGCGACGTGTTTTCGCTGCTTCTGGCGTTGATTGCTTTTCACCTTGCTCTCACCAAGCCTACGGAAAAGTTTACATACGGTTATCGTAAAGGCTCAGTGTTGATTTCTTTGCTCAATGCCGTGATTCTGCTTGTTGCAGTTGGGGCCATTTTGGTAGAAAGTGTGCACAAACTCATGGCTCCTGTCGCCGTTGACGGCAGCGCGGTGGCCTGGACAGCCGCCGTGGGCATAGTCATTAATGGCCTTACAGCTTTTCTGCTGATGAAGCATCAAAAGAAAGACATCAATACACGCGGCGCATTTCTGCATATGGCGGCTGATACGCTTGTCTCTGTCGGAGTCGTAATATCAGGTATAGTGATATACTACACAGGATGGAACTTCATCGATCCTATTATCGGAATCGTAATTGCCGCTGTCATCCTCGTCGGAACTTGGGATCTGCTGTCGGAAAGCATACGGATGAGCATCGATGCTGTGCCTGAAAGCATTGACCGGGCTGAGGTGCTGTCCGAAATCAATGAAGTAGAAGGCGTCAAGGACGTACATCATGTCCATATATGGCCTATCAGCACCACCGAAACCGCCCTCACGGCTCATGTGGTCGTTTCTGCTGATGCGGAAGCGGAAAACGTGGTCGCTGAAATAAAGCACCACCTCCGTCATGCGGGCATATCGCACGCTACCATTGAGACCGAACACGAGGGAAGCGTCTGCCACGATCATGATTGTTGCTGATTTTTGTGTATCTTTGTCCTCATGATACTTCAAACAAATCCATTTGTTACTTCTGAGGAGCTAAACAGCAAGGTGGATTCTGCAAAGGTGGCCGCCAGCAATTTTGCTGAGGCCCTGGCAACCGATCCTGCCGCGGCTTTGCATCAGTTGGGTGTGGATGCCATTCATTTCGGGCTCAAGGTCCTCCTGGCGTTCATTATATATTTTGTCGGCGCGTGGGTGATTAAACTTGTCAAAAAGGCGCTGAAGAGAATGTTCGACAGGCGCGGGACTGATAAAACAGTTGCATCATTTGTCTCGAGTTTTACTTCAGTAACGTTGACAATTTTGTTAATTGTTTTGACAATTAGCACATTGGGCGTTAATACGACTTCGCTTGCAGCTCTCCTCGCCGGTGGCGGCGTGGCTATAGGTATGGCCATGAGCGGTACCCTCCAGAATTTTTCCGGAGGCTTGCTCATCCTGGCTTTCAAGCCATTCAAGGTAGGGGATTTCATCGAGGCCCAGGGTTACGCCGGTACAGTCACGGAGATGTCTATCGTAAGCACGCGCCTCACGCTCCCGGACAACCGCAGTGTTACTATACCCCACGGAACACTTGCGAACGGTAACATAAACAACTATTCCAAGAATCCATTGAGAAGGCTGGAATGGAAGATTGGACTTGAGTACGGTGTGGACGCCGAAGCGTGTAAGGCCAAGCTAGTTGAAATAGCCCGTTCGAACAGCAAAATCCTCGACTCTGCAACTGCAGGGGCCGAGGATCCGTTTGCCGCTGTATCGTCTTTGTCCGCCAGTTCGGTGGAGTTTATCCTCCGAGGGTGGGTCAGGAATGCCGATTACTGGAATGTCTATTTTGCTATCAATGATGCAATTTATAAAGAACTTCCGGAGTCTGGATTCGGCTTCCCGTTCCCTCAGATGGACATACACATCAAGAGCTAATATCTGGAGGCTACGACGTCCCAGTCGATAATTTCCCAAAGGGCGGCCAGATGGTCCGGCCTGCGGTTCTGGTAGTCGAGGTAGTAGGCGTGCTCCCAAACGTCGAAGGTGAGCAGGGGTTTAAGACCGCGGCGGACCGGGTTGCCTGCGTTTGTCTCCTGGGTTATGACGAGTTTTCCCTGAGCGTCAGCGGAAAGCCATACCCATCCTGAGCCGAAGAGCCCGGCGCCCTTCTTCTGGAATTCTTCCTTGAAAGCCTCGAAGCTGCCAAAATCGCGGGTGATGGCATCTGCCAGCGCCCCGGACGGTGCCGACGGCGATCCGGCGGGCTTGAATTGGGTAAAATACAAAGTATGGTTGAGCACCTGGCCGGCGTTGTTGAAAATGCCGCCTTCGGCTTCTTTGACTATGTCCTCCAACGATTTTCCCTCAAATCCGCTGCCGGGAAGAGCGGCATTGAGGTTATTGATGTATGTCTGGAGATGCTTGCCATAGTGGAATGCAACAGTCTGTGCGCTGATAACCGGCGCGAGGGCGTCCTGGGCATAAGGCAGGGCCACGATAGAAAAAGGATTGAAGGTCATAACGTTTTGATGTTTATTGCAAATATAACTCATTTTATTTACATTTGTGGTATATGAAAAGCGAATATCGTTTCCTTGCCTTCGACTGCGGCGCCACGAGCGGACGTGCCATCCTGGGCACCTTCTCCGGCGGATCGTTCAAGACCGAAGAGGTTTACCGTTTCCCTAATTCTCCTGTGAATCAGGGAGGCAAGTTGTTCTGGGATGTCAACGCCATGTACGACCATTTCGTCCAGTGCCTGACCAAGCTGGGCAGGGACGGCATCCGGCTTGATTCCATCGGAATAGACACTTGGGGCGTGGACTTTGGCTGCATATCCGCAGACGGTCGCCTTCTGGCTCTTCCCAGGGCCTATCGCGACCCATACACCCAAGGCGTCCCTGAAGAGGTTTTCAAGATCATACCGCGCGAGGAACTGTATTCGGTCACCGGCATTCAGATAATGGACTTCAACACCATTTTTCAGCTGTATGCCCAGACCAAAGCCGCCGATGCAGCCCTGGCCGAAGCCGCTGCTATCCTTTTCATGCCGGACCTCATGGCCTGGATGCTGACCGGGCGGGCCGTATGCGAGTACACCGATGCATCCACCTCCGGAATGATGGACCAGGCTGCCCGCCAGTTCAACAAAGAACTGCTTGGCCGTCTTGGCATACGCACAGACGTGTTGCTTCCCATTGTCCAGCCGGGCACGGTAATAGGGCCTCTGAAGGCTGATCTTGCCGCATCCACCGGTATGGGCCCCGTGCCCGTGGTGGCTGTGGCAGGCCACGATACAGCTTCCGCAATAGCTGCCGTTCCGGCACCTGACGGGCATTTTGCCTACTTGAGTAGCGGCACATGGAGCCTTATGGGAATAGAACTCCCGTACCCCATCATGAATGCAGCGTCGGCTGCCGCCAATTTCACCAACGAGGGCGGCATAGACGGTACTACCCGCTTCCTGAAGAACATAACCGGCATGTGGATTCTCGAGCAATGCCGGGCGCAGTGGAAGGCAGCGGGCAGGGACTATACATATCCGGAACTTGTGCAGATGGCTCTCAGCGAGGCCTCTTTCGAGGGGCGCATCAATCCAGACGACAGCCGCTTCTCAGCGCCTGACAACATGCTGGAGGAGGTCCTTCGCTCCGCCCGGGATGGCCAAGCTGTCATTCTGAACGAAGTGAAGAATCTGTCAGACGCCCAAGTGGTTAGCTGCATATATCATTCCCTTGCGGACCGGTATAGAGAGGTGCTCGATCTTCTGAAAGGCTTTGCGCCCTTCCCGATAGAAAGACTTCACATAATCGGAGGCGGCAGTGCCAATGACCTGCTCAACCAGTGGACCGCCGACGCTATAGGCATTCCTGTCGTAGCAGGACCGACCGAGGCCACGGCAATCGGCAATCTCATGCTGCAGGCCCGTACCGCAGGCCTTGCAGGTAGCCTCAAGGAGATGCGCGGCATGATTGCCGGCACTTTCAAAGTCAAAGAATTCAAACCAAATAATAAATAACATGAACGAATCACAGATCCTGAAGTCCTACGAGATTGCCAAGGAACGTTATGCCGCCCTTGGCGTGGACACAGACAAAGCCGTTGAAATTCTCGAAAAGACCCCCATCTCCCTGCACTGCTGGCAGACAGACGACGTGGTGGGCTTTGAAAGTGGACAGGCCCTTTCCGGAGGTATTCAGACTACCGGCAATTATCCGGGCCGTGCCCGCAACATAGATGAGGTACGAGCCGATGTCAAGTTTGCAAAGAGCCTTATAGCTGGCTCTCACAGACTCAACCTGCACGAGATATACGGAGACTTCGGCGGCAAGTTCGTAGATCGTGACCAGTGCGGCCCCGAGCACTTTGAAAGCTGGATTCAGTGGGCCCGCGAAAACGGCATGAAACTGGACTTCAATTCCACATCTTTCTCCCATCCCAAGAGCGGAGACCTTACCCTCGCCAATCCGGACGATGCCATCCGCAACTTCTGGATAGAGCACACCAAGCGTTGCCGCCGCATTGCCGATGCCATGGGAAAGGCGCAGGGCGATCCGTGCATCATGAACATCTGGGTGCATGACGGAAGCAAAGACCTCACCGTGGAGCGTAAGCGCTACCGTGAATTGCTTGCCGCATCGCTCGATGAGATACTCAGCGAGGATCTTCCCGGCATGAAGAATTGCGTGGAGGCGAAGCTTTTCGGAATAGGTCTCGAAAGCTATACCGTGGGTTCGATGGACTTCTTTGAAGGCTACTGCGCTACCCGCAAGGTCATGTACACCCTCGACACCGGGCATTACGAGCCCACCGAGAATGTGGCCGACAAGGTTAGCTCCTTGCTGCTCTTCGTGCCCGAGCTTATGCTTCACGTGAGCCGTCCCGTGCGCTGGGATTCCGACCATGTGACAATAATGAACGATCCTACGCTCGAGCTATTCAAAGAAATCGTACGCGCAGGCGCACTTGACCGTGCACACATCGGCCTCGATTACTTCGATGCTTCCATCAACCGCATCGGAGCATATGTGATCGGCACCAGAGCCACTCAGAAATGCCTTCTTTCCGCTCTGCTTGAACCTCTGGATAAGCTTCGCGAGTACGAGGACACGGGACGCTGGTTCCAGAGACTGGCACTTCTGGAAGAGGCCAAGACTCTGCCTTTCGGTGCTGTGTTCGACTTTTTTAACTGCAAGAACGGAGTGCCGGTAGGACCTGAATTCATTCCGGAAATCGAGAAATACGAGAAAGAAGTCACATCCAGACGCTAATATATGAAAAAGCTGCTTTTGCTGCCGGCCCTGCTGCTATTCAGCCTCCAGGCCGTGGCTCAACTGAACATAACCACCCTGCGTACCTCCGGGCTTGAGAACCCCCAAGGCATTGATCCTGAGGGAGTGAGTCTCAGCTGGATTCTGGAGAGTCCCAAACGTGCCACTTTCCAGCAAGCCTACGAGCTCACGCTCAAAAGCGGCGGCAAGACAGTATGGCGCTCCGGCAAAGTTGAATCGGACAATTCCGTGAAGGTCCCTATAGACGTATCGCTGGAATATGGCAAGCCATATACCTGGACTGTAAAGGTCTGGGACAATCACGGGCAGGTGTCCAAGCCGGCCGCGGCTTCCTTCTCGACAGGCTTGTCTCCGGATGCCTGGAAGGCTTCGTGGATAGGCACCGATACGGGCGACCGTAAGATATGTCCCACTCCGGTTTACTTCCGAAAGAACTTTCGCCTTTCTAAAAGCGTTAAGCGGGCAGTCGCATATGTGACAAGCCGGGGAATCTATGAGTTCAGTATCAACGGCTCGAAAGTCGGCACCGATTACTTTACCCCCGGCTGGACGGCATACCAGAAAACTCTTCAGTATCAGGCATATGACGTGACCGCCCAGACCAAAGGCGGCGCCTTTGAAGTCTGCGCTCTCGTGAGCCCTGGCTGGTACGGCTCGGGAATGGGCTGGGGCGCGCCTAAGGACCGTCAGCGCTATGGCGGCGAGCTCGGCCTCTTGATGCAGATTGAGATTGAATACGCAGGAGGCAAAAAGGAGACGCTCTGTACCGGTCCTGACTGGGAAATGTCCCGCAAGGGCCCGGTGAAGGACGCCACTTTCTATGACGGCGAAACCATCGACCTCACTGCTTCCTATGCTTGGGAACCCGCCGGGGTGCTTACCGCACCGAAGGCTGCCTTGGTGCCGTCTGTTGCCGAACCTGTGCGCGTGCGGGAGATAATCAATCCGGTGAAGTGCTTCGTTACGCCAAAAGGGGAGAAGGTCATAGACTTCGGCCAGAACCTCGTGGGCTGGGAAAAGGTGCGTATCAAAGGCCGCAGGGGACAGGTTGTCACGATCAGCCATGCAGAGGTGCTTGACAAGGAGGGCAACTTCTACACCAAGAACATGCGTGCAGCCAAGGTTACGAGTACTTTCGTGCTCAGTGGCGGCGCCGATGAGTTCGAGCCTTGCCAGACATTCTACGGCTTCAGGTATATCAAGGTGGACGGAATCGAAGGAGACCTGAATCCATCCGATTTCTGCGCTGTCGTGGCCGATTCCGGCTTCGAGACAGTCGGTAGCTTCGAATCTTCCAATCCTCTGATCAATCAGTTGCAGTCCAATATCTTCTGGGGCTTCCGCGGAAACTTTGTGGATATTCCCACCGATTGTCCCCAGCGTGATGAACGGCTTGGATGGACCGGCGACGCCCAGATTTTCTTCCGTACCGCCACTTTCAACGGCAAGGTGGACAATTTCTTCCGTAAGTGGCTGCGGTCGCTGCGGGATGAGCAAAACGCCCGTGGCGGCATTCCGGCCGTGATTCCGGATATCTTCTTCGGGTCCAACGTGGACTTTGCATGCGGCTGGGCCGATTGTGCGACCATCATTCCATGGCAGCATTACATGGCCTACGGCGACTTGTCTGTCCTGCGCGACCAGTATCCTTCCATGAAGGCATGGGTGGATTTCCAGCTCGGCTCCTGCAACAACTATCTGCTGAATACCCTCAACCAGCCGTTCGGCGACTGGCTTTTCTGGAGTCAGGACAACGACCGGTCGGGCCGTTCCGCCGTCACTTCCAAGGACTTGTGCGCACAGTGCTTTATGGCCGGATCGATAGAAATCGTGGCCAAGTCCGCCGCCCTTCTCGGTTTTGCGGAAGATGCTTCACATTATAATTCAGAGCTGGAAAAGGTCAAAAAGGCGTTCATGAATGAGTATGTCACTCCCAACGGACTGGTAAGTTCCGATACCCAGACCGCCTATGTGCTTGCGCTCTACTTCGGTATGCTGCCTGAGAACCTGCGTCAGCAGGCTGCCGACAGACTTGCGGCAAATGTGAAAGAATATGGAAACCACATCACGACCGGTTTCCTGGGAACCCCTCATATTTGCGAAGTGCTTTCGGAATACGGCTATTCCGATGTGGCTTATAAGCTCCTTCTCCAGGAGACCTGCCCCAGCTGGATTTATCCGGTGAAACTTGGCGCAACGACCATCTGGGAGCGCTGGAACAGTATAAATCCAGATGGCAGCATAGTCGGCGGTATGAACTCTTTCAACCACTATTCCTACGGCTCGATAGGGGACTGGCTGTACCGTTTTGCCGTGGGCATAAAGGAAACGGCTCCCGGCTTCAAGACCTTTGAGGTCGATCCTCACCCTGGCGGAGGCTTCAAATACATGGAAGCGTCCACTCGCACTCCTTACGGAAAAATACGTGTCAAATGGGAAGCCGACGCAGACCGCATCAGGTCGATCGAGGTGAGTATCCCAGTCGGCACTACTGCCAGCGTTCACTGCCCCGACGGGGAAGTTCGCGTCCTGGGTTCCGGCAATTACGGATTCGGAGTAGAACTGGAATAGTTGGCACAATCATTGAAAATTATTACATTTGCCAGACGCATAAACACTTTTTATATATTGTCAAACATGAAAAAGTTATCTTTGATGCTTGCGGCTATTCTCGCAATGGTCGCAGTTCAGCCTGCGGGCGCCCAGACGGACGCTTTCCTGCGCTCTATTAAAAACAAGGCCACCGGTGCGGCTCGCAACGAGCTGAACAAGGGCAAACAGAAAGCCATCGAAAACGCCAAGCAGGCCGCCCAGGACAAAGCAACTGAAGCCAAGTACGCTTCTGCTTCCAAGGCTGGCAAGACTTACTATGTAAGTGTCTCCACAGGTTCGGCCCGTGCCGACGGACTCTCTCCCGAGACTGCGATGAAGGATCTCCAGAAAGCCATCAACGCCGCAGAAGATAATGACATAATCCTGGTTGCCGAAGGTAATTATCTTGGCAATATGGACCGTGGCTACATCGAAGTGGGCCAGTTCGGCAACTCTTCTTCGGATAAGGGCAAATTCCTGAGCTTCTATGGCGGATATTCAACCGATTTCAGTGAGCGTGACGTGATTAAATACGTTACCAAGATCCAGCCCTACGATCAGAAGTTCATTGCTCCTCTGTTCAACATCAATGCCCGCAGGCCTTTCGATTACAAGGGCCCCCTCGGCAATGTCGTTGTGGACGGCTTCGTTTTTGATTTTGGTGAGAACAATCTTTATTGCGCTGCCAATGTCAATGACGAGATCACCGGCACCCCGAACGAAGGTGTGCTTACCGGACGTTTCATTGAGCCCGACGGATCTCCTAGCTGCCCCAAGGTCGGATTTGCAAACGGCAATGAATATGCCCTTCATATGGATGTAGAAGGCAATGTCCGTGTGGCAAACTGCATATTCGTGAACTGCCGCGACTACGGTATCTCCGCTCTCATGGGCAAGGGTCACATGGAGGTTTGCAACAATATTTTCATCTCCTGCCGCTATTCTGCATGCCAGGTAAGGGGCAACACCAAGGAATCTGAAATTGAGCAGGTCTCTCTTGACTTCCATCACAATACCGTTCTCTTCACATGGACCCGCACCAAGGCTTTCGAAGATATGGGCCAGGGCTTCCGCTTCATGAACGGCATCCGTACTATCGATGTGCACAACAACATCTTCGGTTGCAACAGCAACTGTGGTGTCGAAAGGGTTTATTACGAATCCAACAAGTCTGTCGAGGCCCTCAAGCAGAGCAACCTCTACGACAACTATTTCTTCGCCAACAAGAGGGATCTTGAGATCGCAGCCCCCGGCGTGGCCACCATTTCCGTATCGGCCGACCGTATCGAGGAGGCAGAGCAGATCGGTCCCAAGTTCGAAGGCAATAAGGATCTCCCTGCAGGAAACGATGCGTTCCTCAATGCTATCGATAAGTCTTACCTCGAGGGCTTCATGTCCCTTAAGATTATCCAGTCCCAGAGTTACAACGCCAATTCCGCCGCCAACCAGCTGAACCGTATGTTCGGTCTCAACCAGCAGGGCACCGAGATTGTGCGTCCCAGCATGTACTGCAACAAGTATCCTTGGGAAAAAGCAAAGGACCTCTTCGGCAAAGTTGCCGATTACGGTGCACAGTTACCTGAATAAGAATTAAGAATCCCCGAACTTTATTTGCATATTTGCGGAAAATATCCCATCTTTGCATTCCCATTCGGGGACACAGGGGCGTAGCTCAGCTGGTTTAGAGCGCTTCAGTCACATTGAAGAGGTCGTCGGTTCGAATCCGACCGTCCCTACCAAAGAGGCCGACGCTTTTTAAGTGCCGGCCTCTTTCCGTTTCCACCGTCTCCGAGTGCTGGGTGTATCCACCGAGGCCTTCGCTTCGCTCATCCCTCCCACTTCGCTTCGCTTGCGGGCCCCTCCCGTTCACGTGGCCACGGGCGGCCACGGGCCTCGGTGGATACACCCAGCACTCGGAGACGGAAAGACAAAAAAAGGATGGCCTTGAGTCATAAGACTGTTGGCCATCCTCTTAAGTCTCTGTAAAACCAGCTTACATTCCGAAGGTGATACCGAATGTGAGAGCTCCGGCCTGGCTGAGATTGTCGGCGAGGATAGGAGTGAAGGTGTAGTTGGCGAAAAGGCCGAATGCACCGTAACCGAAACCTACTTCAGCGGTAGCGCGGAAACGGTTGAACAGGTTGTTTGCATCTTCGCGGTACTTAGGGAATTTGTACTTGGTCCATCCGTGAATCATATACTCTGCGCTGGCGCCGGCAAACACCTTGGCCTTGCCTGCAGTGAAGTAGAACCTTGCGGGGACGCCAAGATAACTTGCGTGAATCTTCGACTTGGTTCCGTCATACTTAGTGTTCTCGAGCAGGATGATGGAAGGGTGGTACTTCTTGTCGAGTCCTTCGCGATAGGTGTACTGTGTGTCTTCAAGGGAGAAGTCAACAAAGGAGCACCTCAGGCCTAAGCTGAACATGAAGGGGCTTGTATCGGAAGAAAAACGTATGGAGACAGGCTCCAGGCCGTAGTAGAAATTTTGAACAAACTTGGTCTTGGGAAATGTTGAAGCATCGGCTCCGAGGGGAGTGGCAAAACCAAAGAACATGGGGAAAGCAACGCGAAGGTGAGACTCAACGCCTTTGGAGGTAGATGCCAGCTCAAAACCGTTCGTGTCGTAATTCTGTGCAGCGGCGGATCCTATAGCAAGAACCGAAGCCGCCAAGGTAATAAATAACTTTTTCATGCGGCAAATATAAGAAATCTATCAATATAATTGCTATTGCATGGCTGAAATAACGGCAGCCTTGACGTCGAAATAATTATTCTTCCCGGACTCGAGCAGGCGGTATTCCGGGTGATTTCCCCATGTCGCCGGGCGGTCCTGGATGTACATGTCTTCTCCAGTATCGTTAGCGACGTAGTCCATGATACGCTCCTGCCATGCTTTGATTCTACCCCTTGCGGAGGACGGCAGACAAAGGCTCTCCTCGCTGCAGAGCTCTTGCAGATACTCTTTGTATCGCGCTTTCCAGGCACTGTTTTTCAGGACGTTATGTATCAGCACGTTTTCGGACAGCCCCCAGTTGTAAGGATCCTGGCGCCCGGCATCTTCCTGAGCACCGCACTTTAAGCTTGTCCCCAGAGTGTTGTCGTAGTCGTAGGGTATGAAAAACACACGTCCTTCTGGAGTAAAATACAGGTAATAGTTATTGGCGTTGTTCCAGGAGTCGTCCCACATGCCGACAACTACATTCACAGCGTAAGTCCTAAGAAGCAGATCAATGTCTATGCACGATTCAAGCCACTTGAAGTACGGCTCCGATACAGGGGCGTTCAATTTTTCAATGAAAGCATTGAGTTGCGCCCTGGCTTCTTGCTCCTTGTCTTCGTTGGTCTTGAGTTCGTATGCGTAGTCATGACCCTTGCTGTGCAAGTCGGCCCCGAAACGGCATTTCCATAGCATCCCGTCTGCCGAGCCGAACAGATCCTTGCGAGCGTAAAGGAAATCCTTATTGATCTGTTCTATAAGGCCATACACTCCGAGGTACTTTTCGGATGCCTCTCCAGCCTTCAACCAAAGCCTGGTATATATCTCACGTGTTGCGGTCCAAACGCCGAAGCGGCGGAAGAGGTCGAAGCAGAATAACTCCCGTACGTATGCAGGATCGTCTTTAAACCATTTTAAGTTTATCGAACGGAAACCTTTTAAAGTGTGATATGCATTTGGCTCAAAGTGGTGAAAATCAATTCTGTAATGGCAGTGCTGCAGTTGCCCGGCCTGGGTTTGCGGACGTCTTCTGGAGGTGTTGCCCTTGAGCCTTAGCCCGGAGTGGGGGATTCGGCTTATTTCTCCGTCCTTGATAAACTCAGCGTCGCACTTTACGAATTCTTCTGTGTCGTGGTTTGCATCGTATGCGCTGAGCAGCTTGTCCCATTCTGCCTGGCTGACTTTGATATGGACTTCTGGAATTGACGAATCGTCGAAAACATATTCTGTGGCGGCCTGCCAGTCTATTCTGTCCCGCTGGTCGCCGGAGGGCGACGGCAGGGGAGAATGCGTGCATGCGCATAAGCATGCAGCGGTTATAACGGTCATTATTAAGGCTTTTTTCGCCATAGATAAGACAAAGATATAAAAATTGTTATAAAAATATACTTTGCATTGCAAGGTATTGAAAATTATTTATATCTTTGCAATGACAAATATATTGTAAAAAAATGAAGAAAGTAATCAATGCCGGAATCGGTGGAAGAAGTTTCACTGTTGATGAAGATGCATATGCGCGTCTTGACAGCTATCTCATTTTGTTTAAAAGCCGTCTCGGTGCCGACAGTTCGGCGGAAGTGATGGCCGATATCGAGTCCAGGGTTGCCGAGTTGTTCGCGGCGGAAGTAGGGAATGGCCAGATGGTCGTGGATCTCCCTATCGTGGAGAAAGTAATTGCGCAGCTTGGCCTGCCAGACGGTAGTCCAGTTCCCGGAGCCGATCCTCTCGCAGCCGAAGAAAGACAGCCGAGGAAGCTTTATCGCGATCCGTCCGACAAGCGTCTTGCCGGTGTTTGCTCCGGACTTGCTGCCTATTTTGACATTGACGTAGTGCTGGTCCGCGTTCTTATGCTGGTCGCGCTCCTGGCAGGCAGCGCAGGATTCTGGATTTATGTAGTGCTTTGGATAGCCGTTCCCAAGGCCGTGAATGCCAAGCAGCAATGCGAATTGCGTGGTCTGGCTCCAACCGCAGACAATCTTGCCAAGTTCCCGAACAATAAAATATAGGCTTATGGAAAACAGTGCAGAAAATGTCCGTTCTCAAATGCGAAAGGGAGTGCTGGAATACTGCATTTTGTGTATTCTGGCCAAACGCGAGGCCTACGCCTCAGCGATTATTGAAGAACTGAAGGCGGCCAATATGATTGTTGTCGAGGGGACGCTTTACCCCTTGCTCATAAGGCAAAAGAACCAGGGCTTGCTTAACTACCGCTGGGAAGAATCTACCCAGGGACCTCCTCGTAAATACTATTGCCTGACCGACAAAGGGCGTGCACAGTTGTCTGAAATGGATAATGCGTGGAAGGATATGGTGGATGCTATCTCAGCCCTCAGGCAGTAAGGTCATAGAGTTTTGAAGACCTTCTCGGCTTGCTCGAGCGAATCTATTTTCCCCACGTCAATCATTGTAAGATTCTCCGGGACGATGCCGTACACGGGATAATCCTTGCAGGCTTTCAGATAAAAATCAATGATAGGGAATCGCTCGGGACAGGCGTATGAGTCGAAAGCTTTAAAAATCTCAGGAGATATGTTATGAATGCCGGCGAATGCATAGCGCCGGCATTTTTCTATCTCCAGACCCGGGAAAGGGCTGCGGACTTCGCCGGTGGCAAGGTTGGTCCAGCCCACAAGGCACATGTCGTCGTTGAACAAAAGGTACCTTTGGGTTTTTCTTTCACTCACGAGCAGATTGGCCAGCGCTCCCGGGCGGCTTTGTCCCCTAAACCATTCGAGGTCCAGATTAGAGAGGATATCAACGTTATGCACAAGAAAAGGCTCCTGCCCTTCCAGATAGTTACGTGCGTGAAGGATTCCGCCCCCAGTCTCAAGCAGCAGGTCACTTTCGTCGGATATAAGTATCTTAACCCCGAAGTCGTTGCTGGACAGGTATTCTTTTATCTTTTCCGCGAAGTGATGGACGTTTACCACTATCTCGTCGTAGCCTGCAGCAACTAGTTTTTCTATGACATGGGCGAGCAAAGGCTGCCCGCACACAGGCACAAGTGCCTTCGGGATAGTGTCGGTAATAGGTTTGAGCCGTGTTCCAAGTCCGGCCGCAAAGACCATTGCTTTCATGGCTACAGCGTTTTTTCTATATCCAGTTCGCGGTGAGTGAGCTTGATCCTGACGTTGTATCGGCCGGCGAGATGCGCCGCCAGATGCTCTGCGCAGAACACCGAGCGGTGTTGACCTCCGGTGCAGCCGAAGCACACCTGCAGATGCGTGAATTTGCGTTCTATGAAGCGTTGCACATGTGCATCAACCAGTTTGTACACACTCTCAAGGAACACCAGGACCTCCCCGTCATCTTCGAGGAACTTAATCACTTCCGGGTCATTCCCGTTGAACTGGCGGTAGTGCTCGTATTTGCCGGGATTGTTAATGGACCGGCAGTCGAATACATATCCGCCGCCGTTGCCGGTATTGTCTGCAGGAATGCCTTTCTTGTATGCAAAGCTGTAGATGTGCACCTCGAGCCGCTTGTCTATAGCAATTTCGTAGAACTGCGGCATGTTGGTCAGCTTAGTAAGGATCGCATTGAGATATGGATAGTTGTCGAACGGTGTGCGCAGGAGCGTACGGAGATTGTCCAGTGCGTACGGAACGCTGGCCATGAAATGTGGCTTCTTTTCAAAATAGCCGCGGAATCCATAGGCGCCGAGTACCTGCAATGTGCGGAAAAGAACGAACAGGCGCAGGCGCTCGCGGAAGTAGTCTTCATCTACCTGCGTAAAACTGCGGAGTGATCTGAGATATGTGCGTATGAGCTCTTGCTTCAGCTCTTCGGGATACCTGGACCGCGCCTGCCAGATGAATGATGCCACGTCGTAGTAGATAGGGCCCCGGCGTCCGCCTTGATAATCAATGAAATAGGCTTCGCCGTCACGTATGATTACATTACGGGCCTGGAAGTCACGGTAAAGGAATGTGTTGTCGTTGTCTTTGAGCAGTTCTGCTTTCAGGCGCTCAAAATCGTCCTGCAGTTTTCCCTCGTTGAATTCGAGTCCGGTTGCCTTGAGGAAGCAGTATTTGAAATAGTTCAAGTCGAAATCTATCATCCTGGCATCGAACTCTTGCTGGGGGTAACACACGCTCCAGTCGAGCCCTTCCGCGCCCTTGAACTGAATTTTGGGCAGTTGCTCTATCGTGTGGCAGAGAAGATTGCATTCGTAGGAATTGTAGAAGCCGCTTTCGCGTCCCTGGGAAATGAGGTCGAACAGCATTTTCTCGCCCAGGTCTTCCTGGATATATGACATGCCGTCTTCCGCTACAGCAAGAACCGTAGGAACCTTAAGTCCTTTTTCCTTGAAGTGTTTCGACAAAGCGACAAAGGCCTTGTTCTCTTCCAGGCTGGTGCCGAGAACGCCTATTATGGAGATGTTGCCTCCTTTCAGCCTGAAATAGCGTCGGTGGCTTCCGGATGTCGGGAGCTCGATCCTTTCGGCCAGTTGTTGTCCTGAGTAGCTTTCGAATAGTTGCTTTAAAGTATCTTCTGCCATGGGTGGATTTATTTCTTCTTTATTATCAGACACATGCCCAGAATCGTAAGCAGGGCGTTGAGCAGCAGCAGTTCATACCCGAACTTGTAACCGCCCAGCAGGCGCTCGGAGTTCGCTTGTATGAAGTAACAGATGACGGGAGACAGCAGTGCGATCAACGGCATCCATCGGTTGTGGATTTTTCGCTTGCAGATGAGTCCGAACGTAAACATGCCGAGGATAGGACCGTAGGTGTAGCTGGCAAGTTTATAGACAGCATCGATTGTGCTCTGGGTATTCAGCACGTAAAATGCATAAATTGCGGCGGTCATGAGCAGCGTCAGTCCGAGTTGGACCACTTTGCGGGTGGTGCCCAGGGTCTTGTCGCTCCGTCCTTCGGTGCCTATAATGTCTGCCGTAAATGATGTGGTAAGTGCGGTGAGGGCGGATCCGCCGGCCGAGAAAGCGCATGAAACAAGGCCGAGGACGAAAAGGATGCCCGCCGCAGTCGGTAGCGAGCCGCCGGTGGCGACAGCAGGGAACAGCAGGTCTCCGCTCTGGCTGATACCGTGTGCCGAGGCGAAGGTGTACAGCAATACTCCCAGACAAAGGAAAAGGAAAATAACAGGGACTTGGAGGACTCCGCTGACTATCAAATTCTTACGCGAGTCTTTCGCGTTCCGGCTGCTGAGCGTCCGTTGCATGAGGTCCTGGTCCAGTCCTGTCATGGCTACAACCGTGAACACCCCGGCAAAGAACTGTTTCCAGAAATATTTGGGATGATTGGGGTCGTCGAAGAAGAAAATTCTTGACAGGCTGCTTTCCTTAACGGTCCTTGCCGTGTCTGCCGCGCTGAGCCCCAGGTCTTTTGCTATGAATACTATCGTGAGCACGATGGAAACAATCATGCATATTGTTTTCAGCGTGTCTGTCCAGATTACGGACTTCATTCCGCCCCGGAAAGTGAAGGCCAGCACTATAGCCATGCATATCAAGGCGTTGACTATGAAGGGCATTCCCAAGGGGTCAAAGACCATGAGCTGAAGAGTGACGCAGACCAGGAACAACCTGACGGCTGCGCCCAGCAACTTGGAGATAAAGAATAACCAAGCACCGGTCTTGTGCGGCTGAGGTCCGAAACGTTCTTCGAGATACTGATAAATCGATACTATGTTGTGGCGGTAGAATACAGGCGTGAGTACAAAAGCTATGACCAGGTAACCCACCAGGAAACCCAGCACCATTTGCATGTAGCTCATAGCCGCTCCGTCAACTCCGACCATTCCGGGCACGGAAACGAACGTAACCCCCGACATGGGGGCGCCGATCATGGCGATGGCTAATATCCACCAAGGAGCTTTGCGCCCGCCGTTGAAAAAATCTGTCTGGCTGCGCATTCCGCGCGATGCAAACAACGAGACGGCAAGTACCAGCAGGAACCAGCCGAGCATCGTCAAAATAACAGCCGTTGGAGATAGACCGAATCCTGAGTTCATAAGGATCTGTCAGTTATATGCTTATGCTTCCTGAGCTGTAGCAGGAAGCAAGGCGTGCTAATACTTATAAAACCCCTCTCCGGCACTCTTGCCAAGTTTGCCTTCGTCGATCATTTTCTTGAGCACTACCATCATGCCCTTGAAGTTATAAGGCATCATCATCTTGCGGAGAAGCGGGCTGAACAGGCTGGGAACTTTCTGATATTGGAGTGCAATGTTGTATGCGGTATTGATTCCCACCACATCAAATATTTCAAAAGGACCGCGGGGTGCGCCTGTGCCGTATTTCCAGGCCTTGTCTATGCTTGCAGGGTCGCTGACGCCGTTGACGTAAAGGTCGAGACCGGAGAACAGGAAGGGGACCAGCATCGAATTCAGCAGGTAACCGTTCTTCTCTTTGTTCACCGGGAGAGCGATCATGCGGATCTCGTTGGCAAAAGCCATGACCGCGTCGAAAGACTCTTTCGAGGTCTGGCCCTGCGCCATAACCTCCGCCGTATTGTTCTTCCATATCGAATTGGCAAAATGCAGGGAGAGGTATTTGTCGGGCCGTCCGGTGTATTTGGCGAAAGTGGAAGGCAGAAGGGTGGAAGAATTGGTGCAGAGAATGGTCTTTGCGGGCATCAGCGGTGCCAGAGCTTCATAGAAAGCTACTTTGTCTTTTACGTTTTCTGCTACCGATTCGATAATGATGTCAGAGTCGGAGGCGGCTTTGGCCATATCAAGTTCCAACTTGATTCCCGAATATGCCTCCTCGACTTTGTTGAGGCACTCGGCAGCATTGAAATTCTCGGCGTCTGCAATGCCGCGGCACCAGTTTGAACTGCCTTCGGGTGAATCCATTAACTTTATTGCATCTATGTATGACTGTCTCAGGGCGTCAAGCTTGGGCTGGGTCCTCCCGATGCTGCCCTGGCTGCGAAGCCATATTGTGACATCAAATCCGCAATATGCAGACTGGAATGCTATCTGGCTGCCAAGTACGCCTCCTCCGGCGATGACTACTTTTGTCATGTTGGAACGATTGAATGAGTTTATTCCCAAAGATACAAATTATTTGCGATAATAAATGTAAATTTGGCCGTGAAAATGGATATTTCTCATCATTACTTGGAGCAGGGCTCCGGTGAAGTGCTGATTCTCCTCCACGGGAACGGAGAAGACTGCGGGTATTTCAGTCATCAGATGGAGCCGTTCTCACGATACTATCGCGTTATTGCCATCGACACTCGCGGCCATGGGCAGACTCCCAGAGGCGAGGCTCCTTTTACCATCCGGCAGTTTGCGGAAGATTTGCTTGGCTTCATGGACCTGCAAGGTATAGAAAGGGCTGATATCCTGGGCTTTTCCGACGGCGGGAATATAGCGATGGTCTTTGCGCTGACGCATCCGGAACGCGTCTGCAAGCTGGTTTTGAACGGTGCTAACCTCGATGCTTCCGGGGTCAAACGCAGCGTGCAGATTCCAATTGAAATTGGTTACCGGATGGCCAGCCTGTTTGCGCACAAGAGTTTGAATTCGAAAAAGAAGGCAGAGTTGCTGGGCCTGATGGTAAATGACCCCTCCTTGAAGCCTGAAGAATTGGCGCTGATCAAGGCTCCTACGCTGGTTATCGCCGGCACCCGCGATATGATAAAAGACAGCCACACACGTCTGATTGCCGGCAGCATAGCCGGTTCCAAGCTGGTTCTTATTGAAGGAGATCATTTTATAGCCGGCAAATGCCCGGAGGAATTCAACAGGGCAGTGCTGGATTTTTTGCTCCGATAATGGGGATTATTATAATCTGCCGATTTTGCTTGGGGCCATCCCGATTTCTTTCTTGAACATTCGGGTCAGGTTCTGCGGGTATTCGAAGCCGAGTGCATCGGAAACTTCAGAAACGTTGCGGCCGGTGAGCAGCATATTCCATGTCGCTCAGTTACGAAAAATGATGCAGATTCAGTAAAAATGATACGCAAATCCGTAGTTTTGTTAAGTCCCTTCAAAAAAAAGTCACGAAATTTGCAATAACGAAAACAATTATATATGAAAGATACAAAAATAGCACTTGGAACCTGGGCCTGGGGTGCAGGGATGTTCGGTGGAGACACCGTATTCGGCAGCAACACCGACGAAAACAATCTGAAGCCGGTCTTTGACGCCGCCATGGTCAAATCCCTCAAACTCATAGATACCAACCCTTTGGTCACAGCAACCCTGAATAAATCCGCTATCAAATGAAAAAGTTTTACCTTATTCCGGCCCTGGCATCGCTTCTGATGCTCCTGATGGCCTCTACCTGTGCTAAAAAAGAAAACAGCACAGCAGAAAAAGAAGCCACCCCCGCCGCTGTTGTTACTACGACCGAATCTCCCGATCCGGACGCTCCTTCTGTTTACTTCACTTCGAATATATCCCCTGAAGGACTTGTCAGCGTGTATCAGGCGCTTGGAGTGAAGGCCACCGGCCGTGTGGCGGTCAAGATTTCCACCGGAGAGTCTTCCAAGAGTAATCATCTTCATCCTGAACTTATCAAAGGCCTTGTGCAGAGCGTGAATGGTACGCTTGTCGAATGCAACACGGCTTACGGTGGCAACCGCTCCGATACCGAAAGTCACAGGCAGGCTATCAAAGAACGCGGCTACGAGCAAATCGCAGAAGTGGATATTATGGATGCCGAAGGTACGATAGATATTCCTGTGACCGATAATAAGTGGATAAAGTACGACCGTGTGGGAAGCCATCTTCAGAACTATGATTTCATGATCAACCTGGCCCATTTCAAAGGCCATGCGATGGGTGGATTCGGAGGCGTGCTCAAGAACCAGAGCATCGGCGTGGCATCATCGGCAGGGAAGTTGTACATCCATTCTGCCGGTCGCAGCACCACAAGCTGGATGTCCGACAATCAAGACGGCTTCCTGGAGTCGATGGCTGCAGCAGCCCAGGCCGTTCACAACTATTTCAAGCAGGAAGGCCGGGACATCATTTACATTAATGTGATGAACAATATGTCTGTGGATTGCGACTGTGATGGCAGCCCGGCCACTCCGCGCCTGAAAGACATCGGCATACTTGCTTCCACAGATCCCGTGGCGCTGGATCAGGCTTGCCTGGACCTCGTCTTCAACCATGCAGATGCAAAAGGTGATGATTCCAAGCCTTTGCAGCAGCGTATTAACAGCTTGCATGGAACTCATATCACAGAATATGCGGAACAGATAGGACTTGGTTCCCGAAAGTACAACATCATTAATATAGACAGTTTGCAGTAATGTTCCGGCATATCCTCATACTGGCGGCCCTGCTGCCTTGTGTAATCTTGAACGCACAGAATATGGAAAAAACTCTTACTCCCCGTCGGCAGGGACTTGCCGTCATCGCTGCGCTGGAAGCCAAGGGCGACCAGGCGGGCCTGGAGAAGGCCGCGGCAGAAGCTCTGGATAATGGATTGACAGTAAGTGAAGCAAAGGAGGCGCTTTCGCAGCTCTATGCTTATACCGGTTTCCCACGTTCGCTGAATGCCTTGGGTACTCTTCAGCGGGTGCTTGCAAATCGTCAGAAAGCGGGCATTAAAGACAATGCCGGAGTTGACGCTGATCCGCTCCCTGCCGATTATGATGCCCTGAAACAAGGCACTGCAGTGCAGACGCAGCTGTCGGGCCAGCCCTTTAACTACGGTTTTGTTCCTGCTACCGACTATTATCTCAAGGCTCATTTGTTCGGCGATATCTTTGCCCGTAACAACCTGAGCTTTGCCGACCGAGAGATTGTGACCGTGAGTGCTATATCGGCGCTGCCGGGCTGTGAGCCTCAGCTGGCAGCTCACGTTTCCGGCGCCCGTAACATGGGTGTAACGGATGCGGAACTTCGCGCTTTGCCGGCACTGCTGGAAGAAAAGGTCGGTCTGGCCGAGGCGGAGCGTCTCCGTGGCGCACTGAAGACTGTTCTGGGGGATGCCCATTCGCCTGTGCAAACTGTGGACTTCTCAGTATGGTCCAAGGACCAGCCCAACACTGCCTATGCGCAGTTCTTCACTGGCAACAGTTATTTGGCTCCGATGGGTGGCGGCGTTGCCAACGTCACCTTCGAGCCCGGCTGCCGCAACAACTGGCATATCCACCACAAGCAGGTTCAGGTTCTCATCTGTGTTGCCGGCCGCGGTTGGTATCAGGAATGGGGCAGAAGGCTGTGCAGCTCGTTCCGGGTACAATAATCGAAATTCCGGAGGGTGTTAAGCACTGGCATGGGGCTGCCGCCGACAGTTGGATGCAGCATCTGACTTTCCATAAAGACGTTCAGGATGGCGCGTCTAATGAATGGTTGGAGCCAGTCAGTGACGCGCAGTATCAGGATATTCAGTAGCTCCTATTGCGGGTTACTTCTCTAACCCGAGTTTCTTGATCCAGTCCTGCACTTTTGTTTTAGATCCGGAATCGCAGACAGCAGCCCCGCTGATGCCTAGGCTTTCCAGATACTTGGCCTCGGGATAGTATTGCTGCAGCATGCTCTTGTAGCTGCCGACGCCGCTGCCGCCGTGGTGCTGTATCACTACCTCAAGACCGCCAGGATGAATCCGGCGGAGACGATGAAGAATGAAGAATGAATAAATTGGCTTCTCATAAGCACTTTAGTTAATCATAAAAAAGAACTTTTACAGGCAAGATTTCGCACATTTGTGCGTTTAACAATAAAACGCAAACAATGATGAAGATATTGAGAACTATTCTTTGCACGGCGCTGCTGGTGGCAGGGCTGAGCGGGTGTGAGAAGGTAATTCCTGTAATTAACCTGGCAGATAACCTGGAAGGTAGCTGGGAGAAGGTGTGTTCAGAAGGAGTGCAGGATGCAGGTCTGGTGATCTGGACCTTCTCGACCATCAACAAAGAGAGCCAGGATCCGTATATCCTGACAATATACGTATCTGATGTGTTTTCCGGAGATTCGGAGGCAAAGTACATCTACCAGCAACATCAGAACGGCTATCCCGGAGTCGGCAGTTCTACGCCGGAAATTTACCTCTTTGAACTGGACCACGACTTCATGCAAGAGGACAGGAAAGCGGCCTATACGCCCGCAGCACGGTACTATGTGAAGGAGTGCAGCAAGGACAAGCTGGTGCTAACCCGCGAAGAGGTGAATGTGGACGGGCCGAACCTGATTGAGGGCGATGTGACGTTCCGGAGGATGGGGTTATGTTTGTAAATTTATGTAAAAAACTGTAAAACAATCACTTCGACAAATCGGAATTTTATCAACAGCCGAAAAGAATGATTGGCACAAGTCACAGAAGTGATGTGCCAATCATTCTTTTACGTCTGGCTCTTTTAATCTGTTTGCGTCGATGCTGGACCGCTGCGCGCCAAGATGCCCTGGCCGGACTTCCTGCCCACGAAATTCTCCACATACACCGCCGCGCAGGCGAGGATGTAATAAACAACTCCCTGGATGCACAGGGCGCGGAGTTGCGGCGCGACGACCGGGAGCGGAGCGCCCGCCGTATTCAGGTTGATGAAAGCCTGGCAGCCGAAAGTGGACGGGAACAGGTAGGAGAACAGTTTCCAGAAACCCGGGAAGGCCGTCGTCGGCCAGCTGAAACCCGTCAGGAACACACATACCGGCGACATGAACAGGAACAACAGGAAGGCAGATTCACGCCGCGTCACCAGCGTCGTCCAGGTCATGGAGAAAAAGATGCACACGGTGACGAACAAGGCGAGCAGGATGAGAATGTCCTGAAAACGGCCCCGCTGCGGAAAGCCGAACATCGCCGGAACGACGCAGCACACGTAGATGCCGATGATCATGAAAAGCA
>CAMJBH010000010.1 GCA_946403855.1 uncultured Bacteroidales bacterium | reverse complement strand
GCTGCCGCTTTTCGAATGGCTCGAGTCTTTTGACCCGAGCCATTTTTTTTGTTATATAATCGAGTGTGCTGCGGTCCAGGCTGTGCTCCATGCAGCTTGCAGGTTGAATCCACCTGTCACTGCGTCT
This sequence comes from uncultured Bacteroidales bacterium, assembly GCA_946403855.1. Lineage (GTDB taxonomy): Bacteria > Bacteroidota > Bacteroidia > Bacteroidales > UBA932 > Cryptobacteroides. The sequence continues at coordinate 87,981 of CAMJBH010000010.1, read as the reverse complement.
ATATCAAGAACTTCTCCAGCCAGATACAACCCTGGAATCTTTTTACATTCCATCGTTTCCGGATTGATCTCGCTTAGAGAAACGCCTCCGCATGTTACGAATTCTTCTTTGAAACGTGCCCTTCCGATTATTGTGTAGCAGTCGTTGATCAGTGTGTTGATGAGCCGGCTGTATCCTTTACTGCCTAATTCTTTCCATCTCAGGTCGTCACGTACTCCGGCCCTTGTGAGCAGATGCTTCCATAGTCTTTCTGTCAGTTTCTGCGGGTGGGAGTTGCCTATAGTCCTTGTACTGGACTTGCCTAACTGGTCAAGCAATTCTTTCGCCTCGTCTTCGTTGGCGGATAGCCAGTTTATGCTCAGTGTGCCGCGGTATCCGTTCTCGCATAGATATCTTGCAGCATATGAAGACAGACACAATGTTGCAGGTCCGCTCACTCCCCAGTCTGTTATCAGCAGTGTGCCTTCTGAGCGAAATCGCGTTCCCTGCAGGCTCAGGACAGCTTTTTGCACCACAGTGCCCATGAGTTTCTTTATCTCTTCATCTTCCAGCTTAAGCGTGAACAGCGATGGCACTGCCTGTTCGATGGAGATATCCGTTCCGCTCAGCAAATCTGCCGTGGCGCCGCCGCTGGTGAGAATTACTGCATCTGGCTTTATGGTGCTGCAACTTTTGTTCTGAGTAAACGTAACCGTCAGATCTGGATCAATCGAAGAGACTTTGCAGCCGCATTTTACGTGGACTCCTCCCTCGTGCATGGCTCTTTCAAGTGCGTGCACTACCTCCATGGCGTCCTGGCTGCGCGGGAACACACACTGATCTTCTTGCTCGATGAGCCGGACACCCAAATCTTCGAACCAATTCATGCAATCCGTCTGGCTGAATTTGTGAAGCAGACGCTTCATGAGCCGGAAACCTCGGGGATAGATTTTCTCCAGCGACTGGACATTCCTGAAAGTATTGGTCAGGTTGCAGCGCCCGCCTCCGGTGATGGAAAGCTTTGCCATCGGGCGTGTATTGGCCTCTAAGACAATTATTTTCCAATCTGAATGAAGCTTGGACAACTCTGCCGCACAGAAGCATCCTGCGGCACCTCCGCCTATTATTACTATATTAGCCACGGGTTAAATATAGGAAAAAATACTTATATTTGTCAAGATACACCAAACCCTCTACATTATGGCAAAGAAAATAAAGAGCACCGGTTACAATTGGAGTTATTGTTCTCTCGGTGGAGTAGTGCGCGTAAATGTACGCAACGGCGAAGATATAGCTCACCTAAGAGAGCTGGACAAAAAGCTGTGGACCGTTCTGAGTTGTCCGACAGAAGGTCTTGAATTCCCTTCAGACACTCTCAAGCTGATTGATTCCGACGCAGACGGTAAAATCAGGGTAGATGAAATTATTTCCGCTGCCGACTGGCTTTGCTCTGTGCTGAAAGATAAGGAGTTACTTATCAAAGGACCAGATGCTTTGAAACTGTCCGACATTAATACCGACGTCCCTGCAGGAGCCGAACTGCACAAGTCGGCATTGCAGATTTTGTCTAATCTCAAGTTGGAAAAAGATGAAATCTCTGTGGCCGATACGTCCGACAGCGTTGCAATCTTTGCTGATACCGCTTTCAACGGAGATGGTGTCATTACCGAAGCTTCCACCCAAGATGCTCATCTGAAAGATGTCATAGCCAAAATCGCTGCGCAGGCTGGATCTGCCGCAGACCGCAGCGGAGTACAGGGCATTAATGCAGATCATATCGAGGCATTTTACACAGCGCTGGCCGACTATGCGGCCTGGCAGGATGCCGCAAGCGAAGAGATCTGCCCCTTTGGAGCAGACACTCAGGCCGCCCTTGATGCAGTCAACGGCATCAAAGACAAAGTTTCTGACTTCTTCATGCGCTGTAAGCTGATAGCTTTCACCGAAGCCGCAGCTCCTGCGGTGGATGTATCGGCAGATAAAATCAGCGCTATTTCCGACCACGACCTATCCGGCGAGGCCGAAGAGATTGCCTCTTATCCTCTTGCCCGCCCTTCGAAAGAAGGAATCTTGCGCTTCGACGCCATAAATCCTGCATGGAAAGCCCGTGTAGATGCTTTTAAGGCTCTTGTCGGCTTGGATGGCAAAGAAGGCATAGACGAAGGCGAGTGGAACGAACTTGTGGCCAAATTCGCTCCTTATGTGGCCTGGAAAGACGCCAAGAAAGGCGATATAGTAGAGGCTCTGGGCATTGAAGAGGTGAAAAAGCTTATTGCCGCCGACGATAAGGCAGCACTGCTTGAACTGGTGGCAGCCGACAAGGCTCTTGAAGCAGAAGCAAACTCCATAGATGAAGTAAACAAGCTCACCCACCTTGTGCGCGACTTCTATAAGCTTCTTAAGAACTATGTGATATTCAGCGATTTCTATTCTCCGAACCAGGAAGAAATGTCTGTCTTCGAAGCCGGAAAGCTCTATATCGACCAGCGTTGCTGCCGTCTGTGCGTGAGGGTTGCAGATATGGGCAAGCATGCCGATATGGCCGGTTTGAGCGGAATGTTCCTGCTGTACTGTGCTTGCACATCCAAGACCACAGGCAAAAAGATGGATATCGTTGCAGTCATGACGGACGGCAGCACCCGTAACCTCCGTCCCGGCACCAACGGTGTGTTCTACGACAGGGACGGTGTAGATTACGATGCTACCATTGTGCGGATAGTGGAGAATCCCATCAGCATCAAGCAGGCCTTCTGGTCGCCGTACGTTAAGTTCTGGAACTGGATCACAGGGCTTGTGAACAAATCTGCTGCGGAGAAAGACGCCAAGGCAATGGAGAATCTGCAGGCAGGAGCTGCTGCCGCCCCTGCAGATGCGGCAGCTAAGAAACAGCCTTTCGATATAGGTAAATTCGCAGGCATCTTTGCCGCCGTCGGCATGGCCGTCGGACTCCTCGGTGCCGCCGTAGCAGGTATAATCGCCGGTCTGGCCAAGCTCCCTTGGTGGGGACTCATTCTCATCGTCGTGGGTATAATGCTGCTGATATCCGGCCCTTCATGCTTCATCGCATGGGGAAAACTGCGTCGCCGCAACCTCGGCCCGGTGCTTAACGCCAACGGCTGGGCAATCAATTCAAATGTAATAGTAAATATTCCCTTCGGCCGTACGCTTACAAGCATCGCCAAGTATCCTAAGCTCAAACTGGATGACCCTTATAAGCCTAAGGCTCCTCTGTGGTGGAGGATCTTGCGTTGGGTGCTGCTCGCTGCAGTCATTGCTTTCTGCGCCCTCTTCTTTACTAACAACCTCAAGTGTATAGGCTTGCCGCTGCATAAAGAAAAACCGGCGGTGGAGCAGGTAGAAGAAGCTCCTGCAGAAGAAGCTCCTGCGGAGGAAGCGGAACAGATTCAAGAATAATAAACTTTATGGAATTGAAAGGCTTTTCTTTAAAACGTGACGAGGCCACTGTCGGCCTCTTCAACGAGAGTTTCCCTCCTGTGATGGACGGGGTCTCCGTGTGTGTGGAAAATTATGCTTACTGGCTCCAGAAGATGGTGGGCAACGTGAGCGTTATTACTCCCAAAGTGCCTGGAACAGACTATGATAAGCTCCCTTATGAGGTGCTGAGTTACTTTAGTTTTCCTGTGCCCAAGCGCCCCCCTTATGTTACCGGCATAGCTGAAATAGATCCCGTTTTCCTGACGAATCTGTTTAAGAAACGCTTCAAAATCGTGCATGCCCACGGCCCGTTCGGCAGTGGAAGCGTGGGGCAGAAGGTGGCCAGAATGCAGGGCATTCCCATGGTCGCTACTTTCCATTCTAAGTTCAGGGACGATTTTTCCAGGGTGTTCACCAAGCCCATTGTGGACATAATAATCAAGTATATAATTGATTTTTTCGAGAGTGCCGACCTCGTGTGGGTGCCTCAGGAATCAGTGATAGATGTGATTCGGGAATATGGCTTCAAGGGCCATGTCGAAGTGATGGACAATGGCTCCGACCTGGTGGCCGATTATCCCGAGAAGTATTTTGTGGACGCTCGTAACGCCCTCGGCATTAAGCCGGAAGAATTTGTGATGCTCTTCGTGGGGCAGCACATCTGGGAGAAGAATCCTCGTCTCATCATCGAGGCCCTTGCGAGAATGAGCGACGTGCCTTTCAAGATGTTCTTTGTAGGGCAGGGCTATGCGGAACAGGCAATGAAAGACCTGGTAACGGAGAAAGGCCTGGAGTCGAAGGTATGCTTCACCGGCAATATCGGCGACAGAAAGCAGCTGACTCAGTACTATGCGGCTGCCGACCTGTTCCTCTTCCCTTCATTGTACGACAATGCCCCGCTCGTGGTGAGGGAAGCAGCAGCCCTTCATACCCCCGCCGTCATGGCGGAAGGCTCTACCGCATCTACGATACTTACCGACGGCGAAAACGGTTTCCTTGTGAAGAATGATCCTGCCGACATGGAACAGAAGCTGCGCGAGCTCATGGCCGACCCTGAGCGCGTACGCAAGGCGGGAATTCAGGCGTCCAAGACCATCGTGCGCTCGTGGGAAGACTGCGTAGGCGAGGCTCTTGACCGCTATAATGTGCTGCTCAAGAGCCGGAACCTGCCTACCATCGAAAGGCTAAGCGAGTAGATTATTTGCCGAAATACAGATTGAGCAGGCGGGCCAGGCGGTAGCCGGCGTCGCGCAGCTGCAGAGTCACAACTTCGCGGGACTTCTCGACAGTGTCGGGATCGAGGTCCTTCGTGAGCGGAGCGTTGATTTCGTAGATGTATGCACCCCGGTCGGCGCTGAGGCGTACCCAATCGTAAAGCCCGCCTTTGGCTATCTTGCGCCTCTTGCAGGCACCGCAGTCATCGATTTCGGAAGCTACCTCGTCAGCGCTCTTGCCGGGCCACAGGTATTCGGGCATTTTATCGTAAAGCGCGTGGAATGTGGTGGTCTCATATCCTTCCAGCTTACACTTCCAGAAGTTGCGGGGGCCGGGGAAGTATGAGTGCACCGGGCAGTGCATGTCTCCCACAAAGTGGATGAGCATCCTGACATTCATGACTACTGCCGAGTCGCTCAGTTCCTGGTAGTGCCGGAGGTTGTAATCTGCTATCTGCAGAGCGTGTATAGCATCGCCCTTCTGGAGACGGGGGTTGGGGTCGTAGTTGTGGTTCTCATCAACGTTGTACACGTGCCATGCCGTTGTGTAGCCTATATCGTCATCTCTGCGGTGCTCGTCCATCCACACTGCGTCTTTCTGCAGGTTGTAGTCAAAATAATGGCCGATATTCTCCTGCGTTTTGGCGGTCAAGTGGTGTTGTGCTACTGCGATAACAATTTTATGGCCGAGACGGCCCCAAGCGGCGGCGTACAGGCTTGCAGAGGTCACTAGAAGTAGAATTAATAAGGTCTTTTTCATAGCTCAAAGATACAAAAATCACTTGAATAATAAATAATTCTTCGTATATTTGCAAACTTTTTGGCCACGGTGGCCAAGATTAATAGTATTAACTCAAATTTTTTGCGCAATGGCTGAATATTTAGAGCCTTCAAAAAAGCAAGAGATTTTCGCGAAGTACGGGAAGTCCAATAAAGACACCGGCTCTCCTGAGAGTCAAGTTGCTCTATTTTCCTACCGTATCGCTCACCTTACCGAGCACGTGAAGAAGAACAAGAAAGACGTTGTAACGCGCCGCAGTCTTCTTCGTCTCGTCGGTAAGCGCCGTCAGGTTCTGGATTATCTCCAGAAAGTTGACATCGAGAGGTACAGAGATATCGTCAAGAAGCTTGGTCTCCGTCGATAATCAAATAGGAAACATTGGGTGGCTCCCAAAGGGGGAGCCATCCTTTTTTTAGGTAAAGACGTTAAAGGAAACAGTAATGAACATTATCAACAAAAAAATCCAGCTCGCGGACGGCCGCGTGATTGAAATCGAAACCGGTAAACTGGCCAAACAGGCAGACGGTTCTGCAGTCGTAAAGATGGGTGGCACAATGCTCCTTGCCACTGTGTGCGCTGCAAAAGAAGTAAAGGAGGGCACAGACTTTATGCCCCTCACCGTAGATTACAGAGAGAAATATTATGCAGCCGGGCGTTTCCCCGGAGGCTTCCTCAAGCGTGAAAGCAAACCCTCGGATTACGAGGTTCTTATAGCCCGTCTTATAGACAGGCCCATCCGTCCCCTGTGGCCGGATGATTTCCATCTGGAAGTTTTTATCCAGGTAAGCCTTATCAGTGCAGACAAAGACACTCAGCCCGACGCTCTTGCCGGTCTGGCCGCATCTGCCGCACTTGCAACTTCCGATCTGCCCTTCGGCGGCCCTATCGGTGAGGTTAGAGTCTGCCGCATCGACGGCAAGTTCGTCATCAACCCCGGATTTGCAGACATGGAACGTGCCGATCTGGAACTCATGGTTGCCGCTACCGAAGAGAACATCATGATGGTGGAAGGCGAGATGAAAGAGGTCAGCGAGCACGACATGCTCGAGGCCATCAAATTCGCCCACGAAGAGATCAAGAAGCACTGCCGTGTCCAGAAGGAACTTATGGCAGAGCTCGGTACTGACGGTCCCAAGCGCGACTATCCTCACGACGAGAACGATGAGGAGCTCCGCAAAGCCGTATATGACTTCTGCTACGACAAGTGCTATGCCCTGGCCAAGAGCGCAAAGCCCAAGCATGAGCGCGAAGATGGCTTCCAGGCCATTCAGGATGAGTTTATAGCCACCATCCCCGAGCCTCACACTGAGGAAGAGAAAGAGCTCTATGCCTCCAAGCTTGCAATGGTTGCCCGTTACTATCACGACGTGGAGAAAGAGGCCATGCGCAACATGATTCTCGACGAGGGCATACGTCTGGACGGCCGTGTCTGCAACCAGGTGCGTCCTATCTGGTGCGAGGTGGGTTACCTGCCCTGCGCACACGGAAGCGCAATCTTCACCCGCGGCGAGACCCAGTCACTTGCCAGCGTAACTCTCGGTACCAAGCTTGATATGAAAGAGATGGACGAGGTTCTGATCCAGGAAGACCAGCAATTCGTCCTTCACTATAATTTCCCTCCTTTCGCCACCGGCGAGGCTAAGCCCCAGAGGGGAGTGGGCCGTCGCGAGATAGGCCACGGCAATCTTGCCATGAGAGCTCTCAAGCCCGTCATCCCCATGGCCCCCGAAAATCCCTATGCAGTGCGTGTAGTATCTGACATTCTTGAGTCCAACGGTTCTTCTTCCATGGCCTCCGTTTGCGGCGGCTGCCTGGCACTCATGGATGCCGGCGTGAAGATCAAGAAGCCTGTCGCAGGTGTTGCCATGGGCCTCATCACCGATGCTGAGCGCCCCAACGACCGTTATGCCATCCTTACCGATATCCTTGGCGACGAGGATCATCTTGGCGATATGGACTTCAAGGTCACCGGTACCGCCGACGGTATCACTGCTACCCAGATGGATATCAAGGTGGACGGTCTGAGCTACGAAGTGCTTGAAAAAGCTCTCGAGCAGGCCCGCCAGGGACGTATGCACATCATGGGCGAGATGCTCAAGACCATCTCCGAGCCCCGCGAAGACTACAAGCCTTTCGTGCCTCGCATCGAGCAGATTCGCATCGCTGCCGAGTTCATCGGTGCCGTTATCGGCAAGGGCGGCGAGACCATCCAGAAAATACAGAAAGAGACAGGTACCACCATCGCTATCGAAGAAGTTCCCATCCCCGGAACCAATCTCACCGAAGGTGTGGTGGACATCGCATCCACCGACAAAGACGCCATGCGCAAGGCTGTCGATTGGATCAAGGGTATCTGCGCTGTGCCTGAGGCCGGCAAGGTGTACCACGGCAAGGTGGTGAGCATCCTCGACTTCGGTGCCTTCGTGGAGATTCTTCCCGGCAAGGAAGGACTGCTCCATGTGAGCGAGATTGCTTGGACCAAGACCGAGAAGGTTGAAGATGTGCTTGCAGTCGGTGACGAGGTGGACGTGAAACTCCTCGAGTACGATGCCAAGAGCGGCAAGATGCGTCTTTCGATGCGTGCACTCACCGAGAAGCCTGAGGGCTATGTAGAGCCCAAGGCAGAGCGCGGCCCGCGTCGTGAAGGAGGAGAGCGTGGCCCTCGCCGCGAAGGTGGCGAGCGTCGCCAGGGCAACGGCGGAAACAACGAGCGCCGTGGTGGCGAGCATCACTCCGGCGAACGCAACGGACGCCGTGACGACCGTATGCACCGCAACTCCGGCCCCCGTCACTCCGCACCTGCACCGGTAGCCGATGACTTCAAGGAGCCCGTTGACGAGCTTTACTAATAGTAGTATTAAATAAAAGAGAGGTCGACTTTTAAGCCGACCTCTCTTTTTTTGACTGTCAGTTTGCCGCTGTCACTGGGAGCAGAGTGTCTCTCCCCGGAGCCCGTGGCCACGTGAACGGGAGGGGCCCACAAGCGTAGCGAAGTGGGAAGGATGAGCGAAGCGAAGGCATCCGGGGAGAGACACTCTGCTCCCGGTGGCGGGAAATATAGCTTACAGCTTGAACTTAACCAGGACGGGGAAGTGGTCAGAGGGATGACAGAACTGACGGAAAGAGCTGTCACGTTCTGATGAGGGGAATCCTTCGTACAGGTACTCTGCGGATATCACCTTGTCCTGCAGTGCTTTGTTTACATATACCATGTCTATTCTCCGCCCGGACTGGGTGCTCTTGCAGAAGGTCCCTTTGTGCATTTGCTCCAGAAGGTCGATGTAGGGGGTATTGTCTCTTATGTAATCATGCACCAGGAACGCAGGATCTGAAAGATCTTTTTTATAGTGATAATTGTCTGCTGAAGATATGGCATTGAAGTCTCCGGCCATCAGCCAAAGTTCTTTAGAAACATCTGCACGGGTGAGTATGCTTTGCTCGCAGATGTATTTCATCTCTGTTGCACGGAAATAATCTCCCCCCTGTGCTGCTGCACTTGCTGCCTGATCCTTGGCGCCATAGGCATATTTGAAGGGGTAGGTGTGCAGTGTCACGAGATTGAGCTCCCGTCCCTTGCCGAGTTCCGCCACTGCCCAGCCGGCACCGTGGACCACAATGATATCTTCTCCGTTGCCGTTGATGCGCTTGACTATCTTCAGAGGATATTTGGACGTTATGACCTGAGGGAAGGTATCGCGTTTGCCGCAAATGAGTGTGTATTTATGCCCATATCTTGATGCAAGAATGTCCCAGTTCCAGGGGAGATACTGAGACTCGGGCATCTGCATCTTTTTGTCGGAGCCGGTAATGTAGCGCGATTCAGCTTCGCACCATATACATATATCCGGGTCAATGCTTTTTACGAATGATACAAAGTTGACGTAGTCATTACCCTGATCAGACCACATTCCGTTCTGGATATTCCAGTACAAGACCTTCAGCTCCTTTGCTTGGGCATTGCTGCATGAGACAAAGAACAGGGATAAAAATGCAAACAGTGAGATTTGGAGAATTCGTTTCATGAGATTTACCAAATATTAGTTTTGAGGGTCTGACGTCCGGTATAGCAATTGATGAAATCAATCTTCTGGTCTTTCTTGACGGTCATTATGACGGCGCTGCGGGGATAGATGACAACGGGATTCATGTGGTTGTCGTACTTGGTCTCGAAGCGAATATCGGAAATATTGGTGACCTCCACGCGTCCCTTCTTGGCATCTATAACCTTAACCTTCAATGAGTGGCGGACCAGCTGTTCCAGCCATGTGGCGTCGCCGGCAAGTGTCTGGTCGAAGAATGCGACCATGCGCCCCGCGAACATAGCCTCACGAACCGACTCGAGAGTGTATTCTTTTGCGAATACCAGGGTCATGGGACGTATGACATGGCCGAAGTCGAAGGTCACAGGCCTGTGCTGATCGGTGTTCGCAGTCATGGGAATGTGGTATTCGTCAAACCAGTCCAGTACTTTGGGATACCATTCCTGGAAGTTGCACACCTCCACGGCGTTAATGAGCCCCTTGGCAATCATCTCTTTGTGGATGTCGTACATGTCGCATTTTTTGTCGGGCCAGCCGGGGTGGTTCCACTGAATGAAACACTCCTGCTCTATAGCCGCAGCAATGTCGTCCTGCAGGGTCTCCATGTTGTTGATGCTGCGTCCCTGCTCGTCCTTGAGGCTGTGTCCGTCTTCTCCGATTATGTAGCGGTCTTCACTAAACACATTGGCATCTTTGACAAAGAGGAAATTCATATGCCCAAAGGGTTTGGCGCGGGTGATTTCCACTCCCGGGATGACAATCATCCCCCATTTTTTGCCTTCTGCGATTGCTTTCTGGTTGGTAAGATTGCGGTCGGGAAAGTCGATGCCCGTTTTATGCACGCCCACATGCTCGGTCATGGCCATGACGTCCAGTCCGTCGTACCAGTCTTCCTGAACGCGCCCTTCGGGTGACACCTGAGCGTCTGCATATACCGTATGTGTGTGAAAATCACATTTAAGGGTCTTGTATCCGTCGATATCCGGAATAGCAATTATTTTGCGGACACCTGACATCATTCTGTAGCAGGCTACACGGTCATCGGAATTTTCCGGGGGATTCTGTGCGAACAGTGCGCTGCATGCCGCAAGGGCCATCATTAGTAATAGTGATTTTTTCATATCGTCTGGATTTGCTTTGAGCAAAGTTACTATATTTTTATAACTTTGTGATATGAAAAATAAAATCGTATTGCTTGCGGCGCTGTTTATGTGCGCCTGTACTTCCGTCAAAACCGACCTGGAAAAGTATTCTCTGAACTGTACTGCAAGCCAGCTGACTCTGCAGTCCGACACACTGGAACTGCCATATACTGTGAAGTTTAACAAGTTGGGACAGGCAGAAACTGTCACCACCACAAACTTTGACGGCTCTTTCCGCTACGAAGAGACCTTCACCTACGATGACAATAATCGTCTGATCGAGATAAACGGAGTGAATTCCGAAAACGAAAACGAAGCCCGTTACGAGTACGACTATGCCGGACGTTTCATCAAGGAATGCCGTGTGTACGGAATGAACAATCAGGAGATGAGCCGCTGGGTACACGAGAATGACGGCCGCCATATCGTGCATACGGATTATTATGCAGAAGGAGAGCTGTCTTTCGTCACCAAAAAGAAGTACTCGGGCAAGACTTATGTCGAAGAGTCATTCTCGCCGGAAAACGATCTGCTCGGTACTGCCAACGTGTCATTCCTTACCGACGATAAGTTCACCCGCATCAAAGGGGACAATATCGACGTAGAAATTGATTATAACGAAAAGGCCCTTCCCGTCCGCAGCCGCGGCACATTGCTGAACTCTGTCGGCGAGATGATGTGGGCGTCGGACCTGGAGCAGTATCCGGAGCGTTTTTATACTTATGAGTATGACTCCAAGGGCAATTGGATTACACGTTACGAGAGGGTCCATCCCGACAGCACCGCCTATTCAACCCTCAGACGTATAATTACTTACTGAAATTAAAAGCATAAGCAACTGCTCCGAAACCCGTAAAATTTAGGTAAAAGGGTTTCGGAGCAGTTGCTTATGCTTTATTATTGCAGTAAAAAGAGTCTTTCTAGAAGTAGAACTCTTTGGACAGATCGCTCTCTTTAGTGAGCTTAGAACAGCTGTAAGTGTGCTTTACCTGTCCGCCGGGGAGTGTATGAGTGACTACAACCTCCCAGTCTGATTCCAAAGCAGGGTTAGCCGACTCAGGCTTGAAATACCAGTAGTGACTTGCAGTCCAGGAACGGTAGCTGTCCGAGGTCTTGCCTTTCTTGTTATAATAATAGGCAGACATAGCAGCATTGGAGCAAGCAGCATTGGCAAGACGCTTGAACTCGCCAATCTTGGCCCCGGTGCTCTTCTTGTGCAAAGCTACAGACCAGTTGGAGTCGTCGTCATTATAAACCTGGGCCACAAAGCAACCCTTCAGGTTTGCATTACCGCGCACCACGAATGAGTAGCTGCCCACCTTCTGCGAAGGAGTGTACCAGTTGAGCGGATAAGTACCGGACTTATAATAAATTTCGTTGCCGTCAAAAACGCGCACCTGATCGTCCTTGCTCTTGTTCGTACCCTTGAAGAACCAGTCCTTGATGTGAGCACCCTCGACATCGTAAACCGTGTATCCCGAAGGCTCTCCACTCACCGTTGAGCTGCAACTTGAAGTCCACCATGCACCGCATGCGGAACCATGAATGTGCTCGTAGAGGGGGAGTCCGCCCTTGCCCTTGTGGACGTTGGTGTAGATGTAGTTCTGGTTGTAGTGAGTATGGCCGATCATGAGGTGGGCCTCTTTGAATTCATCCATCAGCTTCAAAACATCCGGATAATGATTGGCGGTCGAACCGCGGAACGGAATATGGCAGCAGATGAAAATCATCTTCTCGGCCTTGTTATCCACCAGGGCTAAATCCTGCTTGAGCCAGTCAAGCTGCTGCTGGGTAAAGCCTCCGGAATACTTCCATGTCTTTCCGTTGCTCTTGGAAGACGACGACTGGCTTGAGACGATAATATCATCCATGGACACGATGTGCACATCACCTCTGTCGAATGAATAATCGGTGGGACCAAAATAATTCCCGAATGTTGAGGTTGAATTATAGTCGTCCATCAAATCGTCACTGGTATCGGGCTTGAGGGAGTCGTGGTCGTGGTTACCAATGGTCTGGAAGAAGGTGATATAATCGGTTCCGTTGTGAACGGCGCCCATGGAAGCCTTCATAGTAGGCCACATGTTGGTGCTGTCGAACACAATGTCACCCAGAGTCATGGCATAGACGCTGGAGCGTCCGGCCAGAGTCTTCTTGAGGTCGGGAATGGTCTCGTTGGCATAGCGGTTGGCATTGCTGCTGGTTGCGCACTGCGGATCTCCGATACCGACAAATGTCCAGCTGGTTTCTTTGCCGCCGGGAAGAGGTTCAAGGGCAAAGTCTGTACGCAGCATCCCTCCCTTCGGCTCGACTGCCTTATAGAACACTGGAATGCTCGGCGATGAGGGTGCGGCGATTTTGTATTCTGCAGGCGTAGTGTAATAAACAAAGCGTGTCAGAGAGTTGGACTTGAACTGATACACACCGTTGGCGTCGGTCTTCACGCAGTTGTATCCGTCAGTTACAATCACTCCAGGAATGCCCTTTCCACTTTCCTTTTCATGAATGAGGCCCACCAGGTCGTTACCTTCCTGAATCACAGTGCCGTTGATCTTGGGAGTCTGATCTATGGGCTGTTCCGGCTCTTCGGGCTGTTCCGGCTGTTCGGGCTCCTGGGAACTCTGGAACTTGGTTACTTTGGCAAGCCTGTACGCGGCAGCAGGCGAAGGGCCGCTGTAGTCGAATGTCATAAGGTCGGCAGATGACGAAACCAGGGTATAGGTGCCTTGGAGGGATTCGAAGAGGTATTTGCTTTCAGCAGTTTTTACTGTGTAAGTTTTGCTGTCAGTCTGAGTGAAAGCGCTCTCGTCTGCATACACTTGTCCGTTATAGAAAGTGACGGCAGAATTCCCCGACTTGAGGCTCTTTGTCGTATAACCGCCTTTACCGTCGAAAATATAGATGGTGGAAACCTTGAGGTCTGTCCATTTGGAACCATTGCCCTCTGCGGAGAATACCCATGTCCCGTTGATGGTAGCCGGTGCATAGACCTCCTCCTTCTTCTGGCAGGAGAAGAGAGCGGTTCCAAGCAAGAGTGCAAATAAAAGTTTGTGAAAGTTCATAATCATCAGAATTGGCCGTAGTCTGTAGTCAGAGTTGAGCAAGTATAAAGGTTAGTTTCCCCACTGGTGGGAATAGTCTGGGTGGCCCTTACCTCCCAGTTCTTTTCTTCAGCCGGCTTTTTGGATGCAGGGACGAAGTACCAGTAGTGGCTGGCGGTCTTGTTCACCCATGTATCGGTGTTTTTGCCAAGTTCGTTGAAGAAATAAGATGTCAAACAGATGTTGCAGCAAGAACCGTTGCCAAGGCGTTTGAAGTCGCCCACCTTGACGCCGTTCTGATAGAGTTCGAGCTTCCAGTTGCGCTCGTCGTCGTTGAAAACTTCCACCACGAAGGCGTTCTGCAGGTTTGCATTGCCGACGGCGGTGATGGATCCGGAGCCGCCCTTGTTGGAGCTGCGGTACCAGGCATACTCATAACCTTTGCTGCCGTTATAGATCTGGTTGCCGTCGTAAACCCTCATCTGATACTCGGAATTGGTCTTGGAACCGATTGCTGTCCAGTTCTTTACTGTGTTTCCTTCTATTTCATAGACATTGTAGCCGTTGGGTGCGCCGGTCACGTTGGAGTCGCAGCTCCACCAGCCGCCGCATGCCGCCCCGTGCACGTGCTCGTAGATGGGCTGCCCGCCCTTGCAGATATATCCGGTGTGGATGTAATTCTGCTGGTAGTGAGTGTGGCCTATCATGATGTGAGCCTCCTTGAACTGCTTGAGCTGGTTCAGCACATCTGCATAATAGGCGCTCTTGTTGAATGAAGCGCCGCCTGATGCAGCACCGGCCCTCATGGGAATATGCATGCAGAGGAAGACGGCCTTGTCGGCCTTGTCCTGTACCTGGTCGAGGTCCTGCAGGAACCATTTATACTGGGCCTGGGTGAAACCGGCTCCGTAGCTCCATGTGGCTTTGTTGGGCGAAGAATTAGAGTTGACGGTGGTGCACATGATGTCGTCCATAACGATAATATGGACCTTGCCGCGGTCGAATGAGTAGTCGGTGGGGCCGAAGAATTCGACGTATTTCTCAGTGGCTTCGTAGTCGTTGCTCTTGACCAGGGAGTTGTGGTCGTGGTTGCCTATGCACTGGAAGATGGGGAACCACGATCCTGTGCCCGTCTTGAGGTTGGACATGGTGCTCTTCATGTCGCCCCATAGATTGGTGCTGTCGAAGGTGATGTCGCCCAGAGTCATGCCGTACACATTGGGATACAGCCCTTTGGCCTGTCCGTTGTTGATGGTGTTGAGCATTGCCGGCACTGTTTCGGTGCGGTAGCGCTCCACCTGTGCGGCGGTCTGGCACTGAGGGTCGCCGATCATGATCATGGTAAACTTATCCTCCACAGCCTGCGGCTCCAGCTTGAAGTCGTTGCGGTTCACGTTGTTGCGGTTGAACTGCTTGGTAGAGTAGAACAGTGGCAGGTGAGTGTCCGGGTCAAGAGGAATTTTGTATGCTGCAGGCACGCTCAGATAGATGTTGCGGGTGTAGCGGTTTGCAGCCATCTGGTAAACACCGTTTGCGTCGGTGACCACATAGTTGAAGCCGTCGGTTACGGGCACGCCGGGGATACCTTTGCCGGTGCTTGCATCGGACACGAGGCCGCATGCATTCATGCCTTCTGCTATGGTGGTTCCGTTTATGGCATCAACGGGGAGTTCTTCCGGATTTGTTTTCCCTTTGTTCGGATCGTCCGGCTCTACAGGATTGCAGGCCAGAACAAATGCCATTGCGGAGCTCAAAAGGAGCAGCGATAAAGTTTTGATGTTTTTCATTATGTATGAGATTTTTATTGTCTATATCACAAATTTAGTGTTTTTTTTGAAAAAATTGCATTAAAATGCCAAAGTGAGGCCTAATCCGTTTGGCGTAATGCTGGTGCTGGCTTTTTTAAAGTATTTCATCCTGGATCCGGACAGGATAAACTCATGCAATCCGACATTAACGAGGACAGAGCCGGCAAGCACAAGTATTGGACCGACGATCGGATTTGTCCCCTCTTTTATGTTGTATCTCTCGTAGGATTCGTCCCATATACTCCAGGACCATGTTGATTTGTTGGCGATATCGACAGTACCTCCGACGATTGCACCTACTCCGGCCGCAGCCATTCCAATGCCTGCCCAGTATCTGCGTTTGGCTTTTTCAATGCTATAATGCGGGCCATTGGAATCGAGAGCCGATTTGAGCGAAGATCTGGCAGACAAGAAATTGACGGCACCGAATACCAAGGTGGTGGCACCGAATATCTCGGCAGTGACATAATATGGATTCAGTTTTCCTTGGAAGTTCTGGATATTATAGCTGTTCATGGGACGTGAAAGCCCTTTAAGTTCAAGCCCTGTGAACAATACGCCACCTTTCCGGCCTTGTATTACGACATGTTTTTCGTCACGAAAATGTGATGCAGCCAACAGCGCCCCGCCGCCGAGTACCTGCCCGATTCCGGTATATAATAATGACTTCGAAGGCATATACATCGAATAGTATTCCTCCGGGCCCAGTAATTTCATGGTTTCGTCGTCGGTTAGCCTGAAAAGCCCTTGGGCGTAGATTCCGTTTGTCCGGCACTTCATGACCGGGGCCTCGAGGAAATTATCCCTTCGCGGAATGCCGTCCGAGTTGAATTCCACGCAGAATCCGTCAGAAAAAGTTATTGACTTTACATACTTGCTCGCAAAGTATCTGATGTCTGTATATTGCGTCCGCAAACGTTCGATGCGCACGATATCGTTATTGACTTCAAAAACTTTTACGTCAAACTCTTCTCCGTTTATTGTTACCAATTTGTCTTGGGCTACGGCTTGTAACGATGTCAGGAACAAAGCGGAAGATATTAGTAATAGGGCTTTTTTCATGGCCTTTTAGATTAAAAGATAGCCGGTCTGCAAGGGCCGGCTATCTTGATGATTTATGTTAACTTGTTAGCTGTCCCAGCCGTAGTTCTGTCCCAGGTTGGGGTTCAGGTTCAAGTCGTCGAGGGAGATGGGACGCACATAGTTGCGCTCCAGCCACTCGAGCTTGAAGTTGTAGATGAGATAGTAGCCTGCACCAGCTTTCTCCAGGGTCCAGTTACGGTCGGAGTTGGTGGTGATAGGAATCTTGGTCTCGCCTACGGAGCCGGAAGAGGTGAACTCATACTTGGTGCCTTCGAAGGTGAATCCGTTCTTGGCTTCAGCCTCGGTGACCCAGATACCTGCCCAGCCTTCGTGGTTGTGGCGCTTCTCGATGAGGTCGGCCACGGCCCAACGATAGAGGTCGTCGGTACGGAGTCCCTGCTCGAGGGTCATCTCGGTTACACGCTCGCGGCGGATCTCAAGGTCGATATCGCTGAGCTCAGCAACATGGGCCAGATCGCTGGCGGTGTAGTAGTCACGGAGCCACTGATCCTTCACATAACCGGCGTCGCCAGGGTAGATGTTCTTAACTCCGGCACGGGTACGGAGAGCACCGATGGTCTGATCCCAGATACCCTTGTTCATCTCTCCGAGGAGAGCCTTGGCCTCTGCGTAGTTGAGGAGGACCTCAGCATAACGGAGGATAGGGAGGGAATTGGCATCAACAGCATTCTGCTGGTGAGTCTCGTCGGGTACGCACCACTTGACAAGCTGATAACCGGTGCAGTTCCAAGTCATGTTGATGACCTGAGGTGAGGTGTCTCCGGTGAGCTTCTTGATGTTGTGGCCAGGTCCCATGACGGTTGCAGAAAGACGTGCATCCCTGTCTTTGAACTCCTCGTTGATGGTCTGCTCTCCGGTGAGGACAGGAGTACCGTCGGTCTTCAGGTACTGACGTACAAGTTCCTTGGTTCCGGAATACTGCTGACCGAGGGTGGAAGAGTTGAAGTAACGGGTGAGGTTGTGACGGGCACCGAGAGCCTCGCTGTATGTCCTTCCCCAGATGACCTCTTCGGAGCAAAGGGCTTCGTTGAGGAACAACTCGGCATAGTCCTTATGCAGGGAGAATATACCGGACTTGATGACTTCCTCTGCACATTCTGCAGCCTTGCGGAGCAGCTGCTCGGAGGTCTCGTACTTGTTGGTCCAAGGAGTGTTGGTGGCAGGGTTCACGCTGTGATACTTACGGAAGGTACCCTCATAGAGATAGATCCTGGAAAGGTAAGCCAGAATAACCCATCTGTTGATATACACGCGTCCGGGAGTGTTGTACTTGGCGGTTCCGAGGCAGTTCTTCTGAGCGAAGTCGAAGTCCTCGACACAGCGGTGGAAGGCCTCTTCCCTGTCAAGACGGGTGCCGAACAGGGTGGTGGAGTCCTTGGAGTCAACAATGATGTCGATGTAAGGAATGTTGGAATAGGTCTTGATCCTGGAGAAGTGGTGATATGCCCTCCAGAAGCGGGCTATTCCCATGTAGTGGTTGTAGGTCTCTTCGTCCACATTGCCCTTGGCATTCTGCTCCATGCGGTTGATCATGATGTTGCAGCGCCTTGCAAATGACCAGCTCCAGCTGCCCTGACGGGTCGGGTTGAACAGGCCGGGCTGATAGAAGGTGGTGGAGGTACGGGTGGCGATTAGATCGTTGTAAACACTGTATCCGGCGTATCCGATGTCGTCCATGGAAGGCATCCAGGAGTTGATCATTCCGTCGGTGTACATCTTGATCTGATTCTCGTTAGCGAAATATGTCTCAGCAGAGAACGAGTTGATAGGCTCCCTGGTGAAGAACTTCTCGCAAGCAGTGAATGAAAGAACTGCGAAGGCAACGAGGAGAATTCTATATATACTTTTCATATTCTTCGCTGATTAAAGGGTAATATTAACACCGAATGTGAAGGTCTTGAACATAGGATAGCTGTAACCCTCGCCGACGCCGCTAAGACCGGCATTGCCGGCAGAAACGGAACCGCTGTCGAAGTCGGTGTCACCGAGACCGATAGCTTCAGGGTCGAACATGTTGGTGTACTTGAACATAGGAGACCAAGTGAAGAGGTTCTCCATGGTTACGTAGAAGCGAACCTTCTCGATCTTGACCTTTCTGGTCAAATCCTGAGGCAGGGTGTAGTCGAGGGTCACGTTCTTCAGACGCAGGTAAGCAGCGTTCTGCAGATAGTGATCGTTGTTCCAGGAGAGAGGTCCAACGTTACGGTTGGAAGCATAAGCAACACGACGGGTCCAGTAAGGATTCTTGTCGTAGTTCACAACTTCCCAGTTAGGGGTGGAGAAGTCGATCTGTGCGTAGTTGTCTCCGATCTGGTTGACGTTCAGGTAAGGACAGTAAGGACGGTTGTATGAGCCCCAGAAGAAAGCGGTCTCGGTATCAGGATACCAGTCGCGCTTGCCTACTCCCTGGAAGAAGAGGCTCAGGCCGATTCCGTTCCAGCTGAAGTCGAAGTTGAAACCGTACATGTAGCGAGGAGTCTCGTTACCGATAACTTCGAGGTCGCCGTGGTCTGCCATTGTGCCGAGTCCGTAGTTGATGTCGCCGTCGCCGTCGATATCGATGAACCTAAGGTCACCGGCATATTCAACGAAGTTGGAACCGTTCTTATGGAATGTATCGGTTGCCCAGCTCTGGGCTTCGGTGTTGTTGCGGAAGATACCGTCGGTGCGGAAGCCCCAGATTTCACCGAGTTCCTTGCCGGCATAGAGTCCCAGAGGGTTCTCAATGATGGTGGTGAACTCCTTAACGGTGGTCTTGGTGTCCCACAGACGTCCCTGTACTGAATAGCGGAAATCCTTGCCGCCGAGCTTGAACTGGTCTTTCCATGCGAGGGTGAGCTCCCAGCCGCGGTCTTCGAAGCGGGAGAAGTTACCCTTAGGTGCGCTGGCGCCGAACACTGCAGGAAGCTGAGGACCGTTGGTGATAACGTCCTTGGTGTCCCTGAGGAACCAGTCACCGGAGAAGGACAGCCTGTTGCCCAGGAAGTCGGCGTCGATACCTACATCGTAAGTAGTACAACGCTCCCAGGTAAGACTCTCGGGAACCACGTTAGGTGCTCCGGTATAGTTGTTCTTTGCTCCGTCGAACAGAACGTCGGTCTTGTCGATGTTGATGAGCTCGAGGAAGTCGTACACACCAGAAGTACCGTTTCCGAGGGATCCCCAGTTTGCACGGATCTTGAAATTGTCAAGCCAGCTGCGGCTCCACTTCATCCAAGGCTCCTCGCTGAGTCTCCAACCGAACGACATGGAAGGGAAGAATCCCCAGCGGCTGGTGGACGGGAAACGGGAAGCTCCGTCGTAACGGGCTGCAAGCTCAAGGATATAGCGCTTCATGAGGGTGTAGTTGGCACGTCCGAAGAAGCCGAGGTTGCCATAAGAGTTGCGGTTCTGCTCGATGAGAATGGTCTCAAGAGCATCGTACATTTCGTAGCTCTCGTACTTGTCGGGGAAGATCATGCCCTTGCGCTGCAGGTAGAAGCGGTCGTAGTTGTAATCTTCGATGTTGGCACCGGCCACAAGGTTCAGCTCATGATTCTCACCAAGCTTGGGAGTGAAGGTGAAGTAAGCGTTGGAAGTGATGTAGTCGGTATCATATGTCCAGCGGGACTTGTAGGAGTTGGCCTGAGGCACATACTCAGTATAAGAAGTGTCGGACAGGTAGAAAGTCAGAGGGGAACGATAACGCTCTCTCCAGCGGCGGATGGCCTTGTAGGAGAAGTCGGCATCGAACTTCAGGACGTCCTTGAGGAAAGTGACGGTTGCACCGGTGGTGGTGACCACTGTGGTGTTGGCATCGGTCTGTCCGGTGTTGCCTTCGAGGAAGGATGCGAAACCGGTCTTGGCGGCGAACAGCGAGTAGGTTCCGTTAGGGTTCACGGGGATACCGATAGGCTGTCCGTGCTGGTCGATCTGCTTACCGAGCACCGAACCGGTGGTGAACATTGACTGCTTCTGGTTGGTGCGGAAGAGGGATGTGTTGTTGGTGATGGTGAGCCAGTCGGTCACTTTCATCTTGACCTTGGAACGGAGGTTGAACTGGTTGTAGTCATCGTCACCGATCTTGTAAAGTCCAGACTGTGTGTAGTAACGGCCGGTCAGGGAGTAAGAAATCTTCTTGGAAGAACCCCTCACGCTGATGTCGTGGGTGGTGTTGTCGGTTCCCCTCTTGTAGAAGAGAGGCAGCCAGTTTGTGGAACCGTAGTACTGGTAAACTCCCGATGTGTCGTCGAACACTTCGTAGTTACCGGCGAGACGCCTCTGACGGAAGGTGTCGAGGTAACCGTCGTTGAATTTCCAGGTATTGATCTGGGACGGCATCTTACCGGCGGAAGTAGGAGTCACGGAGTCGCCCTGGAAGAAGTCGTAGAAGGCTTCGAGCCAGGTGAGACCGTCGGTGACAATGTTGTCTTCCCACTTGATGGTACGGTCGTTATATGAGTAGGAGCCGTTGTAGGAGATAGTGAATTTGTCTCCCTTGGCCTCTTTTGTCGTAACCAAAATAACACCGTTGTATGCACGTGCACCGTAGATGGATGCGGAAGAAGCATCCTTGAGAACGGCCACAGTCTCGATATCGGACGGGTTGACGTTGCCAAGGCTGCCTTCCACGCCGTCGATGAGCACGAGGGCGCTACCGTCACCGGAACCGATGGAATAGCTGCCGCCGGAACCGCTGGTCATGGAAGCACGGGTGGTGTATTTGTGAGAGTTGGTACGGATGTAAACGCTACCTGAGTGGTTTGCCTTACCGTCGGTCTGGATAATGTTCAGACCGGCCACCTGACCCTGAAGTGAACGGGCGAGGTTGGCGTTCGGACGGTCGGCTACCTTGGATCCGTCAAGGTTCTCGACTGAACCTACGAGCTGGGTCTTTTTCAGAGTACCGTAACCCACGACGACAGTGGCTTCAAGCATCTCGGTGTCGTCGGCGAGGGTGAAGTCGATCTTGCTGCGTCCGTTCACCGCTTCTTCGGCGTTCTTGTAACCGAAGAGCTGGCACACGAGGACTGCATCGCTGTTGGCTCTGATGGAATAGGAGCCATCAGCATTTGTCATAACACCGGTGGTGGTTCCCTTCACCATAACGGCCGCACCCACAATGGGGTCACCCGCTGCATCGCGTACCACACCGGAAATCGTAGAAGTCTGTGCGAAAGCGCTCAGTCCTGCAAAGAGAGCGATGAGAGCCAGCGCAAACCTTCTGGGAATTGTGATTTTCATCATAAATGGTCCTTAGTTATTAAATTAGAATCTTGCAAGCCAGGACGACAAATTGCTGAAAATCAGATAGTTTTCAAAGGAGTGATAAAATTTGGTTAGTTATCTTTTTAAAAAAAATTAATAATTCAACTTCGTTTCTTCAATTCTAAGACAAAGTTATAGCAAAAATTTGAAAGTTTCTGCATGAATCATGATTTTTTTTGCGCTTTTTTTTGGATTATAAAGTAAAAAGTATGTATATTTGTCTTCGCAAGTCAGACGAACGGCCGGAAGGCCGGCTGAAATACGGATTGTTTGTCAAAGGCGCCCCGATGAGAGGCGTTAACTTATCATTGTTTTAACTATAACACAAACAATTCAGTATGAAATCATTCAAAATCCTGATCGCCGCTGCACTGTCGGCCGCTCTCCTTTCCGGGTGCGCCCAGAAAGAGGTAGTTACCGGCATCGACGCAACCAAAGCGGGCGTAACGGACTTCGCTTATGATGAGACTATGTCCTCCGCGACATCTGTCTCGCTGGTTTGGAATCCGGCACAGGCGTTGGATGCAGGAGCCACTTCTTTCTCCGTGCAGCTTGCCAAGAACGAAGACTTCTCTGATGCGACTATGTACAAGCCTGAGGTCAGTATGTACAAAGACACCCCTCAGGGCCAGACCATTCAGAGAGACGCAACTGTTACCGACGGTACCATTTTCTCCGGTCTTAAAGAGTATGACCGTTTCTATGCCCGTATCAGGGCTAACTATCCCCGTTCCGTATATTCAGAGTGGACAGTCCTCAAAGACGGAGAGGACCTGGCTTGCATCAGCGTAGGCCACGGCCTTCTGGCAATGTCTTTCTCTGCTCCCAAGGAGATCAAGCTCAACGCTCCTGCTTATAGCAAGATCGTAGCCTCCTGGTCGCTCGTCGGCAAGGCGGACGGTTATGCTCCGGAATGGAAGAAGAGCTCCGACAGCAACTGGACCAAGCTCGCCGAGACTGAATCTGCCCAGGCAGAAATCACCGAGCTCTCCGAGAAGACCTCCTATGACGTGCGTGTCCGTGCATATCGCACCGTTGACGGAAACAAAGAGTACACAGACTATGTGACCGCTTCCGTTACCACTCCCGAGAAGCCGGCCTTCCAGCCCAACATCGAGGATAAGGACCAGTTCCTTATGTTCGTTTCCACTATTGCTGCAACCGCAGGTGCCACAGATTCTTATACCCTCGAGAAGGATATCGACCTGGGTGGCGCTGAACTTCCTGCAGTCGAGTCTTTTGCAGGTCAGTTCGACGGTAAGAACCACGTCATCAAGAACGCCAGCATAGCAGGCAACTTGTTCGGAACCGTGAGCGGCAGCTTCAAGAACGTCGCTTTCTCCGGCATCAAGCTCGAGAACAGCCTTATCGGTGCAACCACCGAGAGCGCTGTGCTGTCTGGCATCAGCTTCGACAAGGACTGCTCGGCCGCTCCTGCAGAGCCTGCCGATGCATATAACTTCGGTACCCTCGTCGGCAGCAATGCAGGTACGGTTGAGAATTGCTCTTCAGCAGTCGCTATCGACCTCAAATATGCTGCTCTGCCTGCCGGAACATGTATTTACGGCGGTCTCGTCGGTTACACTACCGGAGTCGTGAAGGGTTGTACCACAGAAGGCTCCATTTCCCTTACTGTTAATGCTCCCACCAAGAGCAACTATCACTGGATCGGCGGTGTCGTTGGTCAGTACGAAGGAACAGCCGGCAAGTCCATGGTTGTCAATTGTACCAACAAGGGCGCTGTGAGTGTTGAATTCGGTACTGCCGCTTACTTCCATGTCGGCGGTGTCACCGGCGGTTCTCCTTCTGCAAAGGAGACTCCCGGCAACTATGGCGTTGTTGAAGGCTGTACCAACGAAGGCGCAGTTTCCCTGCATTATATCAAGGGAGGCTCCGGTGCTTATCCTAACATCGGTGGTGTGGTCGGTTACACAGAAGGTTATCTGAAGAGCTGCACCAACAAGGGTAAGGTTATTTTGACTTGCGATCATGCAGACGGCGACGGCGCTACCTGGACTGCAGTCCGTATGGCCGGCGTTGGCGGAACCGTATCCCAGGGCGCTTCTGACTGCCATAACTTTGGCGAACTGGCATTCACCGGCAATTACATCGCAGGTGGTACCGCCGGTGCCCGTAGCTGCGGTAACCTTGCAACTTGCTGCTTCGGCGGTGTCATCGGATCCGCAGGTCCTTATGTGGCCGACGCTTCCGTAGTGTTCGAGAAGTGCACGAACAACGTTGATATCGAACTTACCGTAGGTTCCAAGACAGAGACTCCTAACCACCATGCCGGCGGCGTGTTCGGTTATGTGACAGGCTCTATCAAAGACTGCGAGAACAACGGCAATGTCACCTTCAACAGCCCTGTGGCTATCAACCGTCTGGGCGGTATCGCCGGCGGTTGTGTCTTCGACGTCAGCGGATGTACCAACAAGGGCAACCTCAAGGTCACCCACGCTGCAGTTACCAAGACCGACTGGAGGGCATTCATCGGCGGTATCACCGGAGACAGCAGCAAGGCTGAAAGCCCTGTGACTTACACCAAGTGCACCAACAGCGGCAACCTTGAATTTGTCTCCACAGCTACAGTAACTACATCCAAGACCAGTGCCGTGGGCGGCATCGTCGGCGGCGGCAAGTCCGGAGTTACCGATAATTTTGTGGATTGCTCCAACACTGGTAAGCTTTCATTCACCAGCCCCGGTGCCTGTGTTACGGGTGACCTTCGTGCCGGTGATTACAATTAATGTATAAGGATATGAAGAATTACAAAATATTGACAGTAGCGGCTTGCCTTCTGGCTCTCGCCGCCTGCAAGCAGGAGAATCCCTATCAGACGGTTCCCGGTGGTCTGGACGCTACCAAACCCGCTGTTGCATCATTTAATTACGATGCGGCGACATCCGGAGCCAAGTCTGCCGGCTTCACCTGGGATGCAGCACAGGCAGTCAGCGCCGGTGCGACATCTTACACCATCGAGCTTACTGATGATGTTACCAATCCCAACGTAGTCAACGGGACTTCCATCACCATCGTAAATGTTCCCGAAACTTCTGCTATAGTTACAAAGAATATCAAGGCAGGAGCGTTCTATTATGCACGTATCAGGGCCAATTATCCCGGTTACTATTTCTCCAACTGGACCTATCTTGGCTCCGAGGCTAATCCTCTGGCAGTGTGCGTAGGCACCGGAACCGTGGAAGCTAAGTTTGGCGCTCCCGCCAACCTCAAGACTTCCAACGTTTCCGAGACCGGCTTCAAGGCAACTTGGGATCCCGTTCCTTTCGCTACTGGCTATGTGTTTGAGTATAAGCCTGCTTCTACCGGTGACTGGGAGAAGGTGAAGACTACTGCAACCACATACGATGCCGATGGTCTGGTGGGCAAGACTGCCTACGACATCCGTGTCAAGGCTGTCAAGGGCGAAGAGGAGTCGGAGTACTCCACCGGTTCCGTCACCACCCTTGAGCCCAGCAAGTTCAACCCTCAGATGAGTAAGTTGAGCGACTTCATTGAGTTCCTGAACACTGAGGCTATCCTTGCAGGCGCTGCCAGCGAGTACACCCTCGAGGCCGATATCGACCTTACCGGACAGACCATCCCTGCAGTAGAAAGCTTCAAGGGAACGCTCGACGGCAAGGGCCATGTCATCAAGGGTCTCAAGAACGGCAAGCCTCTCTTCAATACTCTCACAGGTACTGTTAAGAATTTGGTATTCGATGCAAGCTGCGAATTCGCTCCCGAGGTCGCTTTCTTCGGAATCGTGGCCGGTGACAACCAGGGTACTATCTCCGGTGTTACCAACAAGGCAAAGATCGCCTTTGCAGCAAGCTCTCTTGCAGATCCCGCTCTGGTGGCTGCAATAGCGGGACAGTCCAGCGGTGAGATCAGCGGATGTACCAACGAAGGTGCAGTGTCCGTGAAGATTGACGGTGCTACCGTCGCCGCGGGCGTTGCAGGTATCGTCGGATACCAGGCCGCAGCTATCAACAACTGTATCAACAAGGGTAACATCTCCTTCGAGGCCAAGAACATAAGTGGCAAGGTGGTTGTTGTCGATGCAACAGGTGCTCTTCCTACCATCGGTGGTATTGCCGGATATGGCGCACCCGGATTCTCAATCTCCGGCTGCGAGAACCATGGTGTGGTTGATTACAAGATCACTGCTGCCGAGACCGACATGACTGCCAACCTCAACCGTAACCAGATAGGTGGTATCGTTGGCTCTCCTTGCGGCGCTGTCAGCAACAGCAACAACTACGGTGCAGTTAACGTGTCCCTGAAGCACAGCACCCCTGGTTCTGAGCTTCCTTTCGAGTTCATCGTCTGTGTCGGCGGTATCGGTGGTGGTGACTATGAGTTCACCAACACCACCGAAGTGTTCTCCAACACCAGCTATATCAACTGCGTCAACGAAGGTAACATCACTGTTGATTCCGATGCTCAAAAGTCCAACTCCGCTATCGGCGGTATCGTTGGCTGGCCCGGTCAGGAGAAGCCTGTCACCGGAACTTCCGTCAATGGATGTACCAATAAGGGTAACATCACCGGAAAGGGTATCATGAAGTGCCGTATCGGTGGTATCGAAGGTGGTACCGGTGTCATTGAAAACAGTGAGAACCAGGGAGTCATCACCATCGAGTCTGCCAATGTCGGTTCTGCAGTCGGATCACTCTGCGCTTTCCATTCCCAGGGTCACGCCATCACCGGCTGTACTGCTGGCGGTGAGGTTGTCGTCAAGTGCGACCTTACCGGTGGCGTAGGCGGCCTTATCGGCAACGTGGGTAATGTCGAGCACAATACCGGAGCCGGATGTAAGGTCAATTGCAAGATCACGGTTCCTACCTACAATGCAGACCGTCACGGTATGGTAGTCGGATACTACAACGGAACTTCCAAGACTGTCGTCCTTGGCTCCGCAGACAGCCCTATCGAGGTGTCCGGTAGCATCAACGGTACTTCCGCCAATGCAGACAACATCTTCGGAAAGGCAAATAACGAAAATCATACTATCAACTACATTATCAAGTAATTGATCGTTGAATCTTGAAAAGAGGCCGGCTGAAAAGTCGGCCTCTTTTGCATCAATCTAGCCCAGCATCGTCAGGGCTTCGTCGAGGCTTATTATGTCGGATTCTGTGAAGCCGCCGTTGGCGGTGCGCCTAAGCGAACCAAGGAAGGCCCCGGTGCCGAGAGCTTCGCCGAGGTCGCGCGCGAGTGCGCGGATATATGTACCTTTTGAACAGGAAACGCGGATTTCGGCGTGACTGAGGTCGTACGCCCTCACGTCGGCAACGTTGATGCGTCCCTTGCCTTCCGTGGCGGGGATGGGCTCCGGAGCGTCGAAACGCTCGCTGAAGCTGAGCAGTTCGAGGTCGTAGATGTTGATCAGGGATGATTGGAGTACGTCGCCTGGGTCGAAGGCCTCGCCGCGCTCGCGGGCCTCGCGTAGAAGGCGCCTGGCCGTTTCGTACGCCCTTACGCCGTCCACAGACTTGGCGCTGAAGAGGGGAGCGACCTGCTGTTGCTCACCGATAAAGGAGGGGAGTACGGCTTCCAGCTTTTCGCGGGTTACGAGCCCGGCGGGATAGACACGGTCGATATCTTTTTCAAGGTCGTACGAGGGAGTCGTGGCTCCGAAGCACACGCCGGCGATGTATTCTTTTCTGGAGGCCTGCAGTTCTTCTGCCCGCCTGGTGGCCGGCCCTATGCACACCAGCAGTATGCCTGTGGCCAGAGGGTCGAGCGTTCCGGCGTGCCCTACTTTGAGGTTTTTCTTGCCGAAGTGCCGGCATGCCGCCCACTTGATCTTGCGGATCACGTCGGCGGAGGTCCAGCGCCACGGCTTGTCCACCGGCAGCACAATGCCCTCGGGGTAATCGGCGATGTCGTTAGAAAATACAGTCATATTGTTATTTGGTAAGCCGGAGGCATCTGTACCGGGACCCTTTAGCCCATGTTTGATGGGCCCCGGTACAGATGCTTCCGGCTTACAGATACTATTTGACGGGAATTTTTGCAATGCGGCGTGCGTGCCTGCCGCCTTCGAATTCGGCGTTCAGCCATTCCCGCACCATGCTCACGGCCATGCGGTAGCTCACGAAGCGTGCCGGCATGACCAGCACGTTTGCGTTATTGTGACCCTTTACGAGGTGTGCTATGGCAGTGTTCCATGCCAGCCCGGCGCGTATGCCCTGGTGCTTGTTGAGGGTAATCGCCATGCCGTTGCCTGTGCCGCAGATGGCAATTCCCTTGTCAACCTCTCCCTTCTCGACAGCGAGCGCCAGGGGATGTGCGAAATCGGCGTAGTCGCAGGAGTCGGTGGTGTCGGTGCCGAAGTTTATGACCTCGTAACCTTTGCTTTTCAAGTAATTAATTAGCTTGAACTTGTATTCCACGCCAGCGTGGTCGTTGCAGATTCCTATTGTCATATTTCTTCTTTAATATTATAGTGGTTGCGCTCAGGAGCGGACCTTGCAATCATTTCGCCGAGCAGTCCGGCGAGGAACAACATCACTCCCAGCACGACGGCCAGCAAGGCGAGATAGAACAGCGGCTGGTCTGTAACGGCCCTGAACTTCAGGCCCTGAGCCTGATGCACAAGCTTGGCGATAATGATCCAAGCGGTCATTATGAAGCCAACGAAAAACATCAGCAATCCGCTGTATCCGAAGAAATGCATGGGCTTCTTTCCGAAGGTGCTCAGGAACCAAAGGCTCTGCAGATCCAGGAAGCCGTTTATGAAGCGCTCGATGCCGAATTTGCTCTTTCCGTATTTGCGTTTTTCATGATGGACTGCCTTTTCTCCTATACGGGTGAAGCCCGCGTTCTTTGCAAGGTAGGGGATATAGCGATGCATCTCTCCGTACACCTCTATGCTCTTCACGACTTCGCTTCGGTAGGCTTTGAGGCCGCAGTTCATATCGTGCAGCTTTATTCCGGTGATGCGGCGTGCGGTGGAGTTGTACAGTTTGGAGGGCAGGTTCTTGGTGAGAGCGTTATCCTTGCGGTGCTTCTTCCATCCGCTGACAAGGTCGTAGCCCTGCTCTACAATCATGCGCCTCATGTCCGGAATCTCTTCGGGAGCGTCCTGGAGGTCGGCGTCCATGGTGACCACGATGTCGCCTTGGGAACGTTCGAATCCGCAGAACAGGGCGGCGGATTTGCCATAATTGCGGCGGAATCTTATGCCATGTATGCTCGGGTTGCCTTTCTGCAGGTCTTTTATGCACTCCCAGGAGCCGTCGTTGCTGCCGTCGTCAACAAGCAGCACTTCGTAGGACAGGCCTTCGCCGTCCATTACGGCGGCTATTCTGGAGCAAAGTTCCGGCAGGGACTCTTTCTCATTGAACAGCGGTACTACAACTGATATATCCATCAAATTTCGATTTTATTCAGAATAGGAGTCATTGTTGGCGAAAGGGTTGCGCGATGGTATGTTGCGCGAAAAGATAGCAGCCAGCACCGTGCCGAACAGCCAGCACCAGAAAAAGTTCACGAAGAACATGATGTTGGGCAATTTGCCCAGCATGTTGTCCATTGCCTCCAGATCTGCCTCGGGGAGTGCGTCGGCATAGCCGGCCTTTGCCGCCTCGAAGCTTTCGGCCAGCATGTCAGGCTGTATGAAAGTCAGCCAAGCCAGGAAGAAAGCAGAGTACAGAAGGGCTGAAAGCAAGGCCGTAGTGCAGCCGAAACGGAAACTGTCGTTGTTGGATACTCCTTCGTGAGCTCCGGCAAACTTGAGCATGAACAGCTTCATGAGTTTGATGCAGAGGACGAATTTGAAAACCCACAGCAGCAGACTTGATACGTTGACCAGGACAGAAACAGCCGTTCCTCCGTTGATTTTGGTTAAAAGTGTGCTACAGAGCATGTACGCTATGGATACTCCGCCCAGCGCCAGACCGCTTTTCGCTGCGTCGCTCCAAACTATCTTTCTTTCAATCATAGCACAAATATAATAAGTCTCATTCGTATTTCAAAGTATAAGGCCTCATCCGTCTTGTTTGAGAATTGCTAAAAATTGATAATTAATGAATTACCTCACACTTAATTAAGCGCTTAAAACACTTATTTAA
Source organism: uncultured Bacteroidales bacterium (assembly GCA_946403855.1). Taxonomy (GTDB): domain Bacteria; phylum Bacteroidota; class Bacteroidia; order Bacteroidales; family UBA932; genus Cryptobacteroides. The sequence continues at coordinate 58,112 of CAMJBH010000010.1, read as the reverse complement.
GTGCTTATTTAAGTGTCGTTAAGCGCTTAATTAAGTGACTTAAAAGGCTTAAATCATAGTGAAGTTGCAGTTTATGAAAAAACGGACTATCTTTACACCGGCAAGGAATTGCAGCAGTTCTTTGGAATAGACTGGTACGACAGCTTCGCCCGCTTCCAGACCACCTCCGGAGTCTTCACGAGCCCCGACCCGTTGGCGGAGATGTTTTTCGGTATCAGTCCACATGCTTAAAGTCTGTGCAATCCGATTCGTTTTGTAGATATGTTCGGATTGACCAGTTATCAAGTCGACAATGATATATTCGTAATAGATGACGGGTACGATGAGCATTTGCAAGTGTCGCAGAGTGAGTACAAACGACTACTAAGACTTTTTGACTCCAACAAAAAACGATATATGAGGAAGCGACAGAGAATTATGGATACAAGGGGCTATGTAACAGCCTCTGGAGAGTCCGTTCTTTCTGCGAGCTGTGTTACAGCAGTTTCTTATTTGACGGCTAACAATTCACAATCCATTGTTCACGATTCCTTTGATTTTTACGGAGCAGGGATGTCGTGGCTTAAAGAGTATTATCCTAATATCAGTTCTAGAGTGAAGTCTCGCGTTGTTTATGAGACACAGAAATGGTTATATCATAATATATCCAATTATAAGAGGATCCCGAATGGCCAAGTTTATCGAAAGATAATACCTTCAGTATTGAAATCTGCCAATAATATAGCAAGTGCTGTATCTGTTGCTTGGCTCGGGTTAGAAATTCTAGAATCGGATACAATCAAACCGTCGGATGGGCTCAGTACAGTGGTCTTACTTGCGGGGTTTATTCCAACGGTAGGTCCATTTATATCCGGAGGTTATGCTACAGCAGACATTGTTTTGATTTCTGTTACTGACCACAGTATAGGGGACTACTTTGATAGTGTGTTTATAGATGAAACAACTCGTTAGTAATTCATATGGCGAAACGACACAATAAAAGCCTCCTTTTCAGGTTTCTTGTAACAGTTTGGAATCACCCGAAATCCCATACTATTCTCTTTTGGCCTATTATTCCGATTTCTTTCATACCGGTAAAGATATTTGGCCGTAATACGATATGTTTGATAGTGTGCGCCGTTATTTGTTTCGTCCTCTGTATTGCTGCAGATATTGCTTTAGAGAATATACTGAAAAAGAACGGAGTAAATGATTATGAGTCGGCCATGAGAATGCGCAAAAAATATAAGCTCAGTGCGATTACTGTTGTCTTGTTTACGTTATTAATGGCAGTAATAACATGCGTCTTAATGTTTGTTTTGTTTATTAATTAAAACAGATAATGTAAGGTTGTGAAAGTTTTGCACTTTTGAATAATTATTATGGTAAACCGATTGCTCAAGAAGATGCGATCGGTTTATTCATTATAGATACTCTACAGTTAGTTAGTCAGTCTGTATGACACCTTCGGCTCTGTGGGCGTCCCATCATGGACGGGGAACATCTCATCGTGGAGCTGGCCACGGGTGGGCAAGGTGTCTTTTTTGCGGGGGACCTTGCCCGGCAAACGGCTTTTGACAGCATTCTAGGGCATGTTAACGGGCAAGGTGTCGGCCATTTTTCTGCACTTTGCCCGTTTGTTGACTCACAGTGGGCACAGCGGGAGAAAAACAGCCTGATTCTCTCCCGAATGGCAGGAAAATATGGCAAATGGGAGAATAACGGCGAATTCTCTCCCACCTGGGCTCGACGAGGCTGGTGACCGATGAGAGTGGTTCAGTCGTCGAGCAGTTCGACTACCTTCCGTACGGAGAAATGTGCCAAAACCCGACCTATCCAGTTGCAGTTCATGAAAAAACGGACTATCTTTACACCGGCAAGGAATTGCAGCAGTTCTTTGGAATAGACTGGTACGACAGCTTCGCCCGCTTCCAGACCACCTCTGGAGTCTTCACGAGCCCCGATCCGCTGGCGGAAAAGTATTACTCCCTGAGCCCGTATGCGTATTGCGCAAGGGATCCGGTGAACAGGATTGATCCAAATGGGAATATTTGGGAAACGGCCATAGAGGTCGCCAGCCTGGTTACCGGTGTGAAGAGCTTCACGGCAAACGTAAAAGACGGGAATGTAGGCGGAGCGATAGTTGATGGAATAGGGATAGTCTTGGATGTGGCTGCCGTAGTCACTCCGTTTGCCCCCGGAGTAGCCGGAGCAGGCATTTCCGCGATTCGTGCTGTCGATAAAGGCGCTGATGCTCTTAAGGTTGTCGACAAGGTATCCGATGCAGCGAAGGCGGCGGATAGGGCAGGAGATGTTGCCCAAACAGCCAAAAGTGTTAAAACCTATCAAACGTACACAAGGACCAATAAAGTCACTGGTGAAATATATGTCGGTAGAACCAGTGGGACAGGAACCCCAGAACAGAATGTGAAAAGACGTGACCAAAACCATCATATGAACAAACAAGGTTATGGTCCGGCAGAATTAGATAAAACGTCAACTAATCCAGATGCTATTCGTGGCCAAGAGCAATTTGGAATTGCTAAAAATGGAGGAGCAAAAGTAAATGGTGGAACATCTGGAAATATAATTAATAGAATTAGTAGAAACAATCCAAAACGACAACAATATGAAAATGCTCGAAGAAAAGAATTTGGAAACTAAGGTTATGATTCCTAAAGAGCATTATGTATTAGTACATAGTTCAAGGTATGGCTTGCCGGCAATTCTTGTTATAAATTCTAGCCTGCGTCATTTTAAAGAGAGAAGTGTATTTGGTTGGACTTGCCAAATAGTGGTGTATTTTAATGAATTAGCCAATAATGGAATGCCAACGAATGAAGAATCTACTCTTGTGCTAGATTTTTTTGATAAGCTGAATGTTATAATCAAAGATAATGAGAATCATCCTAACGCATTATTTGTGTCAAGATGCACTAATGACGGAGCTCTCGATGCAATTTGGCAAGTGAATGATCCAAAGATAACTGAACATCAACTCCAAATTATAATAGATAATAAACAATATCCTAGGGAGTTTGATTATAAGATAGAATACGATGAGGACTGGAAAGGAATTGATTGGTTTTTACAAGACTTTTGTAATCCATAGCTTGTAGTTAGTAAAGTAGATTTTAGTAAAATTTCATTAAGTGTGTCTGGAGTCCTGGATTAAGGCCGACAACTTTCAAGATTTTTACAAATGTAATGGTTTTTCGGAGTGCGGGCATCGTTTTGCCCGCACTCCTTTATCGATAGGTTCCATTCCGGCTGCTTTTCTTTGTGAAAGAGAGCTGTGCTTCAACCTCCACGACCCTCCGCTACGAGGACGCCTTCGGCTCTGCGGGCGTCCCCTCCTGGACGGGGAACATTTCATCGTGGAGCTGGCCACGGGTGGGCAAGGTGTCTTTTTTTGCGGGGGACCTTGCCCGGCAAACGGCTTTTGACAGCATTCTAGGGCATGTTAACGGGCAAGGTGTCGGCCATTTTTCTGCACCTTGCCCGTTTGGCGGCTCGCTGTGGGGCACAGCGGGAGAAAAACCGCCTGCTGGAGGACTGCACCGGTAATGGCCACTACTTCACGGAGCAGAGCCGAGTAGCGCGGGAAATCAGGGAGGACTTCCTAGGCGATAAGATAGTGGACTATGCTCACAAAGAACGGGAGTTCTGCCGTCGATGCCAGGTATCGCACTGCCCCTATCGAGAGATGCTCGGAGGGCAGCTGAGGGAGTACAACAAAACTCATCCTCAGGACAAACGGCGCACGCAAGACTCAGACCCAAAGGAGATTCGTCAGATGGACAAAAACGTTATAAGCAAGATAAAGCCTTATCTGGACGCTCTTGTTGCCTCGGGTTATATCACTAAAGAATACATGTGGATTAAGGGTGGTGGTCACACCAACTACCAGGCAGCATACATCGCACATATAATACACCAGACCATTCCTTCAGTGTCTCAGAACGCTATCGGCAAACTCTTCGGGATAAAGAGCATAAGCACCTACCTTGGCAAACTTGACATTAAAGAAAGCATCAAGAAGCCTTTGGAAAATATCTTTACGGAATCCAAACTTAAAGTAAGATAAAATGGTCGATAGGGTGGGGCAAGTGCGTATTCGTTTTTGTCGATATAATTTTGTAACTTTGCAGACTGCAAACAAAACTATTATATGTTGACGATAGCATTTACCGATGGAACCATCCGTCCCTGGGAGGACGATGAGGCGAAACACATTTTCTGGCATTCTTCAGCTCACCTGATGGCCGAGGCCCTGGAGGCTCTCTATCCGGGCGTCAAATTCGGTGTCGGACCTGCAGTGGAGACCGGTTTCTACTACGACGTGGACCTTGGCGGACAGCAGATTAGCGAGTCCGACCTTGCAAAAATCGAGGCCAAAATGATTGAGCTTGCGCGCACCAAAGAGACTTTCGAACGTACCGAGGTCTCCAAAGCCGACGCGCTTAAGTATTTTACCGAGAAAGGTGATCCTTACAAAGTGGAACTTATCCAGGACCTGGAAGACGGAACCATCACTTTCTATAAGAACGGTTGCTTTACCGACCTTTGCCGCGGCCCTCATGTGAAGCATGTGGACGACATCAAGGCCGTCAAGCTCACAGCCATTGCCGGTGCATACTGGAAAGGAGACCAGAACCGCCAGCAGCTCACCCGTATCTACGGTGTGTCTTTCCCTAAGAAGAGCATGCTGGACGAGTATCTGCAGATGCTGGAAGAGGCTAAGAAGCGCGACCACCGCAAGCTGGGCAAGGAGATGGAACTCTTTACTTTCTCCAGCCGCGTGGGCCTCGGTCTGCCTCTCTGGCTGCCCCGTGGCGCCGTCATGCGCAACACCCTGGAGAATTTCCTCCGCCGCAAGCAGGCCGAACTCGGCTATCTGCCTGTGGTGACTCCCCATATCGGAAGCAAGGAACTTTATGTGACCTCCGGCCACTATGCCAAGTACGGCAAGGATTCCTTCCAGCCCATCCATACTCCGCAGGAAGGAGAGGAGTACATGCTCAAGCCTATGAACTGCCCTCACCACTGCGAGATTTTCCGTTCCTCTCCTCGTTCCTACCGCGACCTGCCGCTTCGCTTCGCCGAATTCGGCACCGTGTACCGCTACGAGCAGAGCGGTGAGTTGCATGGACTTACCCGCGTCCGCGGCTTTACCCAGGACGACGCCCACCTTTTCTGCCGTCCCGACCAGCTGCAGGAAGAGTTCGAGAAGGTTATCGACCTCATTCTCTATGTGTTCAAGACGCTCAAGATGACGGACTATATGGCCCAGATATCCCTGCGCGACCCCAAGAACAAAGAGAAGTACATAGGCTCCGACGAGAACTGGAGCAAGGCTGAGCAGGCCATCATCGAAGCTGCCGCCAAGAAGTGTCTTAAGACTGTCGTTGAGCTTGGCGAGGCTGCATTCTATGGCCCCAAACTCGACTTCATGGTCAAAGACGCTATCGGCCGCAAGTGGCAGCTCGGTACAATCCAGGTGGACTACAATCTGCCTGAGCGTTTCGAGCTCGAGTTCACCGATGCCGACGGCAGCAAGCAGCGTCCCGTGATGATCCACCGCGCCCCCTTCGGTTCCCTGGAGCGCTTCACCGCCGTGGTGCTCGAGCACACTGCAGGACACCTCCCGGTCTGGCTGTCTCCGGACCAGGTGAAAGTGCTGCCTATCAGCGAAAAATATGCTGATTATGCAGAAAAAGTTTGCAATTTGTTGAAAAATTCCGATATTCGCGCTTCCATAGACTCTCGTAACGAGACCTTGGGCAAGAGAATTCGCGAGATTTCCCTGCTCAGAGTGCCTGTGATTGCGATTGTCGGTGAAAAGGAAGCCTCGGAAGGCACTGTCTCCGTACGCAGGGAGGGTGTCGACCAGGGCTCTATGACTGTGGAACAGTTTGTACAATATATTAATTCAGCGATTGCTGAGGAATTAGCTTGATGGCAGGACCCTACAGACCCAAGCCGACCTTTAAACCAGGAGGTCGCCGCCCAGATCCCCGCGCCCAGAAAAAGGACGAGGACGGGCTCAACATTAACGGACAGATTACTGCTCCGCAAGTCAGACTCGTGGGAGACAATATCCCTGAGCCAGGCGTCGTGCCCATAGCCAAGGCCCTTCAGCTGGCAGACCAGCTGGAACTGGACCTGGTGGAAATCAGCGCCAAGGCAGATCCGCCCGTGTGCAAGATCCTGGATTACCAGAAGTATCTGTACCAGCAGCGCAAGAAGGCCAAGGAGATGAAGTCCAATGCCGCGAAGGTGGTTATCAAGGAGATCCGTTTCGGTCCCAACACCGACGAGCACGACTTCCAGTTCAAGCTGAAGCACGCTGCCGAGTTCCTTCAGGAAGGCTCCAAGGTCAAGGCCTCCATCTTCTTCCGCGGACGTTCGATAATGTTCGCCGAGCAGGGAGAAAAACAATTGCTCCGCTTTGCGGTGGAGCTTGAGCCTTACGGCAGGGCTGAAAACATGCCGACACTTGAGGGTAAGCGCATGACCATGATGCTCGCTCCTTTGAAAAAGAAATAACGGAACTGTGGCAGGTGCCCCCTCTGGGGCCCTTTAGCCTAAGTTTTACGGGCCCCGGAGGGGGGCACCGCCACAGTTCAGAATATTAACTTTATTAATTATTAAAAACAATGGCAAAGCTTAAAACCAACTCCGGTGCCAAAAAGCGCTTCACGCTTACCGGATCGGGAAAAATCAAGAGGAAGCACGCTTACCACAGCCACATCCTCACCAAGAAGACCAAGAAACGCAAGAGAAATCTTGACCATTTCGCCCTCCTCGAGAAGGCTGATCTGGTAAGGGTAAAAGAAATGTTGGTTCTCTAAAAGTATTGAATTATGCCTAGATCAGTAAACTCCGTTGCCTCAAGGGCACGCCGCAAGAAGATTCTCAAGAGAACCCGCGGTAATTTCCTGTCCCGTAAGAACGTCTGGACAGTTGCAAAGAACACCTACGAAAAAGGTCTCACCTACGCCTACCGTGACCGCAAGGCCAAGAAGCGCAATTTCCGCGCCCTGTGGATTCAGCGTATCAACGCTGCCGCACGTCAGTACGGTATTTCCTATTCACAGTTCATGGGTAAGCTCAACGCACAGAGCATCGGTCTGAACCGCAAAGTTCTCGCCGACCTTGCAATGAACAACCCTCAGGCATTCGAGGCTATCATCAATTCTGTAAAATAGTTTGTAAGTGAGCCGCAGGAAGAGATTTCGTACCAAAAGCAAGTTCCTGAACTGGATACTTGACTGGGTGGACGCGATACTGTTCGCAGTAGTCGTGGTCACCTTGATCAACGTGTTCTGGTTTCAGTCGTTCAAAATCCCTTCCTCGTCAATGGAGAGCAGCCTTTATACAGGAGACCATCTCTTTGTGAGCAAACTTACCTACGGAGCGCGCCTTCCCATGACGCCTCTTACGATCCCGTTCACGCACAACGTCATCGGCAGCAAGGAGTCCTACTCCACATCTGTCCAGTGGAAGTACAAGCGTCTTCCGGGATTCCGCGAGATACGCAGGGGAGATTACGTGGTGTTCGGTTTCCCCGACGGGGACACCGTTCTCACCAAGGCTCCGGTAGAGGATTATTACACCCTGGTCCGTTATATGGGCCGTGAGGCTGCCATCAAGGCTTTCGGGCCGGTGAAGGTGCGCCCCATGGACAAAAAAGACCACTATGTCAAGCGCTGCGTCGCCATCCCCGGAGACACCCTCGAAGTACGGGACGGTCTCGTGTGGGTGAACGGTGAGCAGCAGACGGTCTGGCCGGGTGTGCAGCTCAGCTACAAGGTGGTAACCACCGGCAGGGAGCTTAATCCCAAGACGGTTGACAAACTGGGCCTCAATGTCAAGGAGTTGCAGTTTTCTTCCGCTCTTCCGGGTTATCCCGAGATGCCTCTTACCGCAGAGATACTCGAGACTGTGAAGTCCATGCAGAGCGTAGTGTCCGTCGAACCTGCGCTGCAGACCGACACGCTGGACTGGAGGGAATTGTTCCCCTTCACTCCTTCATCGGGCTGGACCAGAGATTATTACGGACCCCTGTGGATTCCTTCGGAAGGAGCCACGGTTCCTCTCACCGAGGAAAACCTCCCGCTCTACGAAAGAATCATACGCGACTACGAGCATTCCGATGTCCAGGCAGCTCTTGCAGCCGGCTCTTACACTTTCAAGCAGGATTATTATTTCATGATGGGAGACAACAGGCACAATTCGCTTGACTCCAGATACTGGGGCTTCGTGCCCGAGGATCACATTGTCGGGCGCCCGTCTGTGATATGGCTCTCAACCGATGCGGGACGGAAATTCCCCAATAATATTAGGTGGCGCAGATTCTTCAAATTTCTTTAACCTCCGGTTGGAAATCCAAGAAAATTGAGCGATATTTGCAGCCCTTACAACGAAAACAATAAAAATCAGATAGTTATGGCAAAAGTTTGTCAAATTACAGGACGGAAGAGGATGAAAGGCAACAATGTTGCCCACTCCAAGCTCCGCACCAAGCGCGACTTCTCCCTCAACCTCAAGAACAAGAGGTTCTGGAGCGAAGAAGAGCAGAGATACATTACCCTTAAGGTATCATGCAAGGGTATGAGAATTATAGAGAAGAACGGTCTGGAAGCAACCATCCGTGACGCTCAGAAGAAAGGATTGATTAACCTTGTTTAATTTTTAGTATTATGGCAAAGAAAGCAAAAGGAAACAGGGTGCAGGTCATCCTCGAGTGCACCGAGCAGAAGGCTAGCGGCGTACCGGGCATCTCCCGTTACATCACTACCAAGAACAAGAAGAATACTCCCGAGCGTCTTGAGCGCAAGAAGTACAACCCCTACCTCGGTAAGGTTACTGTTCATCGTGAAATTAAATAATTAGAGGAGAATAAATTATGGCAAAGAAAGCCGTTGCAACATTCGCAGCAAAGGCCGGTGCTAAGAGCATGGTCAAGTGCATCCGTATGGAGAAATCTCCCAAGACCGGCGCTTACGTTTTTACCGAGCAGCTGGTAGAAGCCGACAAGGCCAAGGAATTCTTCACTAAGAAGTAATACTACGATCTACGCCAGTGATTCTGGCAGACTGCGATCCTCCGGGCTCACAAACAGGGCCTCGGAGGATTGTTGTCGTTATGCTCATTGGATAGTCATAAGATCATTAAAACAGTAAATTAGTTTCTCCGGGCCCCTTTTCCCATGTTTTATGGGGCCCGGAGAAACTAATTTACTGTTTACGCTTCCTTAATTATTCGTTTTTACAGAGTTTATTTGTAAATTTGTGAGTTATGGCATTTAGTTTCTTTCAGAAGATTGGCCGGGCAATCGCCGGCCGCTCCAGAGTGGACGATGATACCCTGGACGCCATAGAGGAGGCTCTGGTAGAGTCGGATATGGGAGTGGACACCACCCTCAAGGTGATAGATGCTCTTGAAGAACGGGTGAGCAAAGACAAATATATGAGCCAGGATGAGCTCCGCGGCATGCTCAGAGATGAGATCGCTGCCCTCATACCTCCCTCGGGCCCCTTCGTCCCCACCTCCACTCCATTCATCGTGCTGGTGGTCGGCGTAAACGGAGTAGGCAAAACCACCACCATAGGCAAGCTGGCATATTATTTTAAGTCCCAGGGCAAGAAGGTGCTCCTCGGAGCAGCCGACACTTTCCGTGCCGCCGCCGTGGACCAGCTCGATATTTGGGCTTCCCGCGCCGGCGTGGACATCATTAAGCAGCAGATGGGCTCCGATCCAGCAGCCGTGGCTTACGACACGGCCAAGGCGGCGGTTGCCAGAGGCGCAGATGTGGTGCTCATCGACACCGCAGGCCGCCTGCATAACCGAGTGGACCTCATGAACGAGCTCACCAAGATCCGCAACTCCGTGCGCAAGGTGGTCCCGGACGGCCCCCATGAGGTTCTGCTCATCCTGGATGCCAGCACCGGCCAGAACGCCTTCGCTCAAGCCAAGGAATTTGCCCGCGCCACGGACATAAGCGGCCTGGTTGTGACCAAGTTGGACGGCACTGCCAAAGGTGGGGTCGTGGTCGGCGTCAGCGACCAGTTCGGCATTCCCGTCCGCTTCATAGGCGTGGGAGAAAAAATTGAAGACATAAAGCCGTTCGATAAAGATTCTTTCGTGGCGGCGTTATTTAACCCAGAAGATATATGAAATTAAGTTACAGTTGGTTAAAGGACTATTTGAAGTGCGAACTCAGTCCGGCGCAGGTAGCAGAAGCTATGACCTCCATAGGCATAGAAGTGGATGCTGTTGAGGAAAGTGAAGAGATCCCCGGAGGGCTGGCCGGAGTTGTTGTGGCTCGAGTGATTGAGTGTGAGCCCCATCCGGATAGCGATCATTTGCATATCACTAAGGTTGATGACGGTGGCGCCGAGCCTCTTACAGTAGTGTGCGGTGCGCCCAATGTGGCTGCAGGACAGAAAGTTCTCTTTGCCAGGATAGGTACGGTTCTTCCCGGAGATTTCAAGATCAAGAAGTCCAAGATACGCGGAGTGGAATCCATGGGCATGATTTGCGCCGAGGATGAATTGGGCATAGGCACTTCCCATGAGGGAATAATGGTGCTGCCCGAGTCTGCGGTAGTAGGGACTCCTGCCAAGGAGTATCTGCATCTCAAGACCGAAGCTGTGATCGAGTACGAGATAACGGCCAACCGCGTAGATGCCGCTTCGCATTGGGGCGTTGCCCGTGATCTCTATGCCTGGTGTGTATTCAACAATATCCCTTGTGAACTTGTACCTCCTCTTGCAGACGGTATCCCCGTGTCCGATCCCGACATGTCCGGATTGGTGGACGACGCTCAGGCCGAGGCACCCTGCGTGCAGGTCGAAGACCCTTCAGGCGCCCCCAGGTACACCGGCGTCACAATGCGCGGGCTCAAGGTCGGTCCCTCTCCGGAGTGGCTCCAGAAGCGCCTCATGAGCATCGGAAGCCATCCCATCAACAACATAGTGGATGTCTCCAACTATGTCCTGTTCGAGCTTGGACAGCCGCTTCATACCTTCGATGCGGCCAAGATTGGCGGCGGCAAAGTGATTGTGCGCCGTGCACAGGACGGCGAAGTCATACGCACCCTCGACGGCGTGGAGCGTAAGCTCAAATCGACCGACGTGGTCATTGCCGACGACAAGGGCCCTATGTGCATAGCCGGAGTGTTCGGCGGCGAAGAAAGCGGCGTAAGCGATTCTACCACAGATGTTTTCATCGAAAGCGCATATTTCGATCCTGCCTCCATCCGCAAGACTTCCAAACGTGAGGGCCTTCAGACCGACGCCTCGTTCCGCTTCGAGCGCGGCTGTGATCCCCGTATGCCTCTGTACGCCCTCAAGCGTGCGGTAGAGCTCCTGCGCGAATGCGCCGGCGGCACTGTGGTTGGCAAGATTTACGATTGCTGCAATGAACTTCCCGAGCGTAAACGCATAGAGCTCGACTATGCTCGCATCCGCTCGTTCGTAGGCAAGGACATCGACAATGCCTCCATAGACAAGATACTCGGCGCCCTGTGCTATGAATTCGTGGAGCGCGACGGCGACAAGGCGGTGGTTCTGGCTCCGTCCTACATGGTTGATGTTTACAGGGAGTGCGACGTCGTGGAGGAGATACTCCGCATCTACGGCTACAACAACATAGACCTGCCGCATCACATGAAAATGTCTGTGGCTCCGTCACCTGTTCCCGATCCGGAGGCTATACGTAACAACGTCTCTAATTTCCTGGCTGCCAATGGCTTCACGGAGATTATGAACAACTCCCTCACCAAGAAAGACTACTACGGCAAGCTTGAGTCGTTCCCCGCATCGGCATGTGTGGATATTGTGAATCCTCTTAGCCAGGACCTCAATGTGATGCGTCAGACTCTCATACTCGGCGGGCTTGAAGTGGTGGCGTACAATGTCAACCGCCAGATCTATTCCGTGAAGACATTCGAGTACGGCAATGTCTATCGCAGGCTAGAAGGCGGCGACAGCACCAAACTGGAAGGGTATGAGGAACATGGCTGCTTCTGCCTTATGATGTCGGGAACTCCCGACAAATCCTGGAAGTCCGCACCGGCCAAGTCCGATTATTTCCAGCTCAAGGGTTATGTGGAGCTGTTGCTCAAGCGCTATGGAGCCGATCTTTATCAGCTGTGGGCCGAGGCTGCCCCTTCTGATATCTTCTCGGACGGAGTGTGCTACAAACTTCCCGGAAAGGGCCAGACCCTCCTTACCATGGGAGTCGTGGCGCCTGCTCTGTGCAGAAGTTTCGGCATCAAACAGCAAGTCGTGGCGGCCGAAATATGCTGGCCTGTGTTCTTCGAACTTGTCAAACGCGACAAGGTGGCTTTCAAGGAGCTTCCCAAGTTCCCCGAGGTCCGCAGAGACCTTGCGCTTCTGCTCGACGAAAGCGTGAGCTATGCAGACCTTCGTGCCGCTGCCTTCAAGCAGGCCAAGAAGCTTCTCAAGCAGGTAGGCCTCTTCGATGTGTACCGCGGAGACAAGATTCCTGCCGGCAAGAAGCAGTACGCCCTGAGTTTCGTCATCCGGGACGAGGAGAAGACGCTCACCGACCAGGATACCGAAAGGCTCATGGACAGGCTGCTCCAGATGTTCCGTAACGATTTTGGTGCAGAACTCCGATGAAACTCCGTGTCCGGTATATTCTGTCCGCGGTTGCGGTCCTTTGCCTGCTGTGCTCATGCGGCGGCAGGGTCCGCATAATTCCCCGCGGAGTGATGTCGGACATTTACGCAGAGATGCTCCTTGCCGACCAGTGGCTCGAAGATCATGGTACGGAACGCTCCATGGCTGACACAATGCTGTTCTACGACCCTATTTTCGAACGCTACGGCTACACTTTCGAAGACTATGACGCCAGCGTGAAGAAGTATCTTGAAGACCCTGAAAAGTATTCCAAGATATTCAAGGACGCCTCCGACAAACTGAAGAAAAAACGTGACATATACCGCAAACGTTCCGACCGTCTTCAGGAAATACGGGACTTCAATGCGTCCATTAAGGGGTACAGGCAGAAGGATTTTGACCGTGATACCCTGCTGTGGCGTTCCTCGTATAAAGACTCGCTGCGGCTCCATATAGCTGATTCATTGTTCCGTGACTCACTGTTCCGTGATTCATTGCTGCGCGATTCTCTGCATCGTGACTCACTTCGTCTTGACTCACTTCGTCTGGATCCATTGAAGCGGCCTTTGAAAGTATCCCGCGCAGCCAGGCGCAGGGTCATGACGAGACATAATTTATAAATACTTCTACATATGGATTATCTTGATAAATACGGGTACACCCCCGATGAAGAAAAGATTGCTGCAGGTATCAAGGCTATCGCTGACAACCTGGATGAGCTTTCTTCTCCCGAGGTCCTGAAGCAGTGCTTCTCATTGATGGACCTCACCACTTTGCATACATCCGATACTGCCGAGTCCGTTTCAAAATTGGTGGACAAGGTCAACAAACTTCCCGAGGCTTTTCCGGATTATCCGGCTCCTGCCTCCATTTGCGTTTATCCCAATTTCGCTTCTGTCGTCCGCAGCCGCAAGCAGGATCCGCAGGTGCACGTGACAACCGTTTCCAGTTGTTTCCCCTCCGCCCAGAGTTTCCTCGAGGTGAAGGTGCGCGAATGCGAACTGGCGGTCAAAGAAGGCGCGGACGAAATTGATATAGTCCTTGCCCTCAATGCTTTCCTTGCAGGTGACATGGACCGCGCCTATGAGGAAATAGTCACCATGAAGAACGCGATTGACAAAGCGGCAGTGGCTGAGAACCGCGACGTGGTGCTCAAAGTCATCCTCGAGACCGGACTCCTCGTGTCTCCTGCCCAGATTGCCCGCGCTTCTTTCCTGGCCATGGAAGCAGGCGCCGACTTTATCAAAACATCTACCGGAAAGGTCGATGTGAACGCTACTCCTGTCGCCGCCTACGTTATGTGCGAGGCTATCCGCCGCTATTACGAGGTGTCGGGCCGCAAGGTAGGCTTCAAGGCCGCCGGAGGCATCTCCACAGCTGCTGACGCCCTTTGCTATTACTACATCGTTGCCAATATCCTGGGCCGCGACTGGCTTTGCAGGGAACGCTTCCGCTTTGGTGTGAGCCGCCTTGGCAACAGCCTTATGAGTGCTATCGAACAAAAAACCGTTACTTTCTTCTAAAGTATGCGTAAGCCGATTCTCCTTATACTGGCACTTTTCCTTTGCTGCTTCTGCAATTCGCCTCATACCGGGCTGCAGACAGGAGACCTGATCTTTGTCGGCATCCCTTCCGACTATCGTATCGAAGGGTCCATTGAAGATGCTATTTCGGCATCTACTTCCGACGATGCCGACTTGAATATTATCCATACGGCCATTGTTGAAGTAAAAGGGGATTCGTTGTGGATTATAGACGCTACCATCAAGCATGGGGTGGACAGGCATCCGCTTGATACTTTTCTCCGGGATTTCACCCTGAAGGACGGTTCGCTGCCCAAGTTCATAGTGATGCGCCTGAAAGACAACTCCATGGCTCCAGCCTACGTGGAAATTGCCAAGAATTATCTTGGCCTGGCATATAACAACACGTTTATGCCTTGTGATACTGCTCTTTATTGCACTGAGCTCGTCCGCAACAGCTATGTCAATTCGGATGGGAGCTATGTGTTCAGTGAAGCGCCTATGAATTTTCTTGCTCCCGACGGGACCATGCCAGTTTACTGGGAAGAAATATTCGCATTGCTGGGCAGGCCGGTTCCTCAGGGAGAACCGGGGACAAACCCTAACGCAATGATGCATGAGGCATGTCTGGAAAAGGTGAACGACACTGTTTTTGACAATGTTAAAAGCCCTGCCAAGAAATGATAAAACTGCTTTTCACTCTGCTGCTTGCAGCTGCCGCAATTGATGTTCCGGTGAGCTGGCAACCGGAAGTCAAGAAGACTTCCGATGGCTACGAACTAACGGTAACCGGCCAGATTGCGGACGGATATTACATACATCCCATGACGGAAGCTTATGTGGGTGCATCTCTTGCGGTGGAGGAGAACGAGTCTGTGCAGTGCCTGGGGCTGGTGTCCGAGCAATACACCCCGTCGGATTACAAAGGCGAAAACGTGGTCACCGGGACCTATGTGCTGCGCCAGAAGCTTGAACTTTCAGGCGAGGGCAAAACGGAGGTCAAGGGCACTGTCCAATGGAGTGCCTGCTCCGGCGATGCATGCGGCCTTCCGGAGGAATATGAATTCAGCGTTCCTGTCAAGCTCCCCGGCGCATCCGGGAGTTCAGGACTGTGGGGCCTTATTCTCGAAGCCATCCTCTGGGGGCTTCTGATGCTGCTGACGCCTTGCGTTTTCCCTATGGTCCCCATGACCGTATCGTTCTTCCTCAAACAGTCGGATAATCCGACGGCCGGACGTTTCAAGGCTCTGATGTACGGACTGTTCATCGTCCTGCTTTACACGGTGCCGATATGCATCATAATCGGACTCACGTGGGCCTTTGGAGGTTCGGCGGTCACGGCCGATATATTCAACTGGCTGTCAACGCATTGGCTGCCGAATATCCTGTTCTTTATCATCTTCATGGTGTTTGCTGCATCCTTCTTCGGGGCCTTCGAAATCGTGTTGCCTTCGAAGTGGGTCAACAAGGCCGACAAGGGCAGTGACAAGGGAGGCTTGCTGGGCGTTTTCTTCCTGGCGCTTACACTCGTGCTTGTGAGTTTCAGCTGCACCGGCCCCATCGTGGGCACAGTTTTGATAAAGAGCACCAGCGGGGAATTCTGGGCGCCCATGGTCACAATGCTGGCGTTCAGCATCGCCTTTGCCATACCTTTTGTGCTTTTCGCCTTTTTCCCTTCGGTCCTCAAGAAACTGCCCAAGAGCGGGGGGTGGCTGAATAGCGTGAAGGTCGTGCTGGGATTTATCGAAGTCGCCCTTGGACTGAAGTTCCTGAGCACTGCAGACCAGACATATCACTGGCATCTGCTGGACAGGGAGATTTACCTTGCCATATGGATCGTGTGCTTCACCCTGTTGGGGCTGTATCTGCTCGGCAAGATACGTTTCAAGTACGATTCGCCCGTGGAGCATCTTTCGGTTGGACGTCTTGCGCTGGTAATCATAGACTTTACCTTTGTGCTTTATCTGCTGCCCGGCCTTTGGGGCGCCCCGCTCAAAGCGCTCAGCGGCTACCTTCCGCCTTTGGAAACCCAGGACTTTGTGCTGGGACAATACACTCCGCAGGCTGCACCGGCAGAGACGACGCTCCAGCAGCAGTACGGCTCTGAAGTGTCTCTCGCACATGGGCTTAAAGGTTACTCGAAGCTCGAAGACGGCATTGCCGCTGCGGCTGCAGAAGGGAAGAAAGTCTTTGTGGACATCACCGGACACGGCTGCGTGAACTGCCGTGAGATGGAGGCGCGCGTGTGGAGCGATCCCCGCATCCTGCAGTCTCTTCGGGACGACTATGTAATTGTCTCACTGTATGTTGACGACAAGACCAAGCTTCCTGAAAACGAATGGGTTACCACCGCTTCCGGAAAGGTCTTGAAAGATGTCGGCAGAGTGAATGCCAATCTTGTCATGGAACGCTTCGGGGTAAACTCCCAGCCGAATTATTTTATTCTTGATGCCGAAGGAAATGTGCTGAAGGGCCCGCGCGGCTACAATCTGGACCGTGACGATTTTCTGTCTTTCCTAAAATAAACACGAGCATATGTATAAGTACACACAAGTATCTGATTTCAAGTATGTGCTGAGCCTGGACAATCATGTGGAGATTTGTTCGGCAATTGCTGCATTCTGTGAAGAAATGGATATTTATGCGGGGTCTGTGAGCGGTATCGGAGCCATCAACGAGGCGACTTTCCGCTTTCTGGATCCGGCTACCAAACAGTACGTGGACAAGACCTTTAACGAGCAGATGGAGATTACCAACCTCACCGGCAACTTTTCCCAAAAGCCCGACGAGCCCATGTCTCCGTACCTGCACATTCACATCACTGCGAGCCGCAGGGATTATACCTGTGTGGGCGGACATCTTCTCAGCGCCCGCGTGAACGGCGCTTGTGAACTGATAGTGGAAGATTTCTACGACGCTGTGCTTGAGAGGGTCTTCGACCCCGAAACCGGATTGAATCTGTATAAACTATAATCCCTGGATATGTCATTCGCCATGATCGTCGAGCTGCTCATCGTGCTGGCAGCTCTGTATGTAGGCTCGCGCTATGGCAGCCTTGCACTTGGTGCCATTTCCGGAATTGGCTTGGCCATTCTGGTATTCGGCTTCGGGCTCCAGCCCGGCACCCCTCCCACCGATGTTATCTATATCATCATTGCGGCGGTCACCTGCGCCGGAACCCTTCAGGCTTCCGGGGGTATGGACTGGATGATTCAGATAGCGGAAAAGATGCTCCGGAAGCATCCTGAGCATATTACTTTTCTGGGCCCCCTTGTGACCTTCTTCCTCACCGTGCTTGTGGGTACGGGGCATGTGGTCTATACTATCATGCCTATTATCTGCGACATAGCTCTCAAGAAGAACATTCGCCCCGAGCGCCCCTGCGGTGTGGCGTCGGTGGCTTCCCAGGTGGGAATAACCTGCTCGCCAATTGCAGCTGCCGTGGTGGCGTTCGTGACAATTTCCAACGCCAATGGCTACATGGTGTCTATCCCTCAGGTGCTCATGGTCACCATTCCTTCATGCGTCATCGGCCTCATGTGCGCCTCACTTGCTTCTTACAAACGCGGCAAAGACCTGGACAAAGATCCCGAGTTCATCAAGCGTAAGTCCGATCCGGAACAGTATGCTTATATGTATGGCAATACCGCCACCACCCTCGACAAGCAGATTACTCCGCAGGCAAAAGCTTCCGTGTTTATATTCCTGGGGTCGCTCCTGATCATCGTGGCCTTCGCGTTCCTTCAGATGTTCCATGTCTCCGACGGCAGAACGGTGGCTCAGGCGGTGAACCTGCCCAAGATGAACATCTGCATCCAGATTATTATGCTTATGGCTGCGGCCTGCAACATCATGTTCTGCAAGGCCTCTCCCAAGAAAGCAGTCGCTGGAGCCGTGTGGCAGTCCGGTATGGTAGCGGTGGTTGCCATATATGGCATTGCCTGGCTTGCCGATACCTATTTCGGCAACTATATGGAAGAGATGAAGCAGATGCTCTCGGGCATCGTTACCAGCTATCCATGGAGCATAGCCTTCGTGTTCTTCCTGGTGTCGGTCCTTATCAATTCCCAGGGTGCGGTGGTGGTGGCCATGCTGCCGCTCGCTTATGAACTGGGTATCGCAGGTCCGGTGCTTCTGGGTGTGCTCCCGAGCGTTTACGGCTACTTCTTCATCCCCAATTACCCTTCCGATATCGCCACGGTCAACTTCGACCGTTCAGGAACCACTGTTATCGGTAAGTACCTTCTGAACCACAGCTTTATGATGCCTGGTTTGATAAGCGTCATCGTTGCCACGGTGGTCGGATACCTCATTACGAATGTCATCTTTGCCGGTTACTTTGCTGGTTTTGTGCAATAAGTTCCCGGCTGTGTGCTTTGATAACGGCTCTCCGCATGCGCGGAGGGCCGTTTTTGCAAATAAGAGTGGCGACACTTTTTTAAACGGATAAAAGCTTTCATCTTTGCAACGAAACTAAACGAAAAACTATGAAGAAGTTCATTACATGTCTTGCCGTTGCTTTTGCTGCGTTCGGTTGTTCCAAAGAAGGCGTCTTCTTTTGGGAGAAGCCAGACAGTTCGGGAGAAGAACTGTCACACGATATGATTGTGCTGGGCGAGCAGCTCCAGGATCCTTATTCAGTTGTGAATATGTCCAAGGCTCTGCAGTCCGTGGTACCTGCCGGGGCAGGGAGGACCACCATTGATCCAACCGATTACTATGTGCGCTTTTTGCCCAAAGATGAGGAACAAATGAATTCGCTGCTTTCGGCTGGCCTCGAGCTTATCGACCATCCGCTCGATTACCGCATCCTGAAAGACGGAGACTGGTATCATGATCCATCGGTACCCGAGGGTCAGATAACATGGCAGTATGCAGTTGTGCCTGTGGGTTTTGAGTTTCCTAAGGGCATACGCTATGAAAGACTTGACGAGTGTTTTATAGCCGAGCATAATCCTTCCACGAAGTCGGACGGGATTGATTGGGATGCCGTGGAAATGGAGGCTTACAGGCTCACCGGCAACATGGACCTTTACACTAAAGCAGGTTCCGAAACTGAGTCTGCGAGGCCTAGCGGCAGGATTGCCATTATGGATCCAGGCTTCGATGAGGAACCTGTTGGTGTAAAGGGAGTAAAAGTGTGCTGCAATGCTTTTGTGAAGTTCAGCACATGTTACACCGACGAAGAAGGTTATTACAAGATGTCCAGGACGTTTAATACGGCGGTGCGATACAGGCTGGTGTTCCAGAATGTCAAGGGCTTCAGCCAGGGCATGAACCTGATCCTCATTCCGGCTTCTACCTCCGGTCTGGGCAAGCATGAGCAGTCCGGGCTGAATGTTCTGATCGATTCCGGTTCGGAGCGTAAACTGCTCACCCGCTGTGCGGTGAATAATGCGGGTTATGATTATATGGAAGCTGTGGCGGAGTTTCCTGAATCACTGCCGGCGCCTCCCAAAGATTTCAGAATATGGAACCTGCAGATATGGAACGGTGAGTTACCTCTGATGATGCACCATGGCGTGTTGATTGAGACTTACGAGCCTCTGGTCCAGGCACTTGGAAATTTTACCCCCATAGTAAAGCTGCTGCCTCCAGACGTTGTCCTGGGGGTCAAAGGGGCTGAGACTTATTCAGACATCTACGCTCATGCGATGCATGCTTTTGCCCATGGCGGTCATTTCTCCCTGGCCGGTAAAGAATGGTGGGCCCATTACGCCCAATTTGCCCTTAAGTCCTTGGTGTCTTCTGCCAGCCATGATAATTACGGCTCCCGCGACGACGATGATTACCCTTATTGCGAGATAGCTGAGAACTATGCGTTCTATTTGCAGAGTGCGTTGTACCGTAGGCACTACAAGGAGTCGTCGGCTTTGTTCGGCACAGGGTACTGGTTCGCCCCGCAGCTGCTCATGTTTCTGGATGAGCGGGGACTGGGGATAGACAAACTGCCTCCCTTGTTTACGTCGGATGTGGTTGATATGGAAGTGCTCCAGGCCAAGATGCTCAGCTACTATCCTTCCTTCAAAGGCGTTATCAATGAAGCTTTTACTCGATATGGAAATTAAAACTTATACTATGAAAAACTTACTGTCGGCAGCCGCAGGTCTCTTCCTGTGGGTTGTAGTCGGAGCACAAAATTATTCAGTAACGACAAATGTGTTGGACTACTTGGATTATGGGACGTTGAATGTGGAAGCGTCCTGCGGTATTGCCAGACGGTGGACTTTGCTTGCCGGAGTAAAGTATAACCCCTTCTACTGGCAGAAAGGCGACGCCCAAGTCGCCGACCGTCAGCGAAGCGTGGAGGCCGGGGCGCGTTTCTGGCCATGGCATATTTACTCCGGCTGGTGGCTGGGCGGCAAACTGAAGTGGCAGGAATACAATTTCGGGGGCTTTTCTTCTCCCGCGGCTTCAGAAGGAGACCGCTATGGCGGAGGGCTTTCTGCCGGCTACACCTTTATGTTGAATACACACCTGAACCTTGATATCGGAATGGGATTGTGGGGCGGCTATGACAAATACAAAGTTTATGAATGCCTCCATTGCGGGCGGATGAACGGAGAAGGAGAGAAAATTTTCATTCTTCCTAACGATATTCTGCTCACAATATCGTACATTTTCTGAAAAAATTGTATATTTGCAGTCCAATCCGAGCGCGGGTGGCGAAATGGTAGACGCGCTAGTTTCAGGAGCTAGTGGGGTAAAACCTGTGTGAGTTCGAGTCTCATCTCGCGCACAAGAGCTGACTTTTTAAGTCAGCTCTTTTCTTTTAAATGCTCCTCCTCCCTGTAGGTTGGTGGCGGACAACTCCCTGGTTCGTAGTCACTTACGCAATCTGCCTGCATCAAATAACATGCAGGCAGATTGCGGAAGTGGCTGAGAGACAAAGAATTAAGCGCCACCGCTATATATCCCCAGGGCATGTCCCTTTAAAAAAGGTAACTTTGCAACTCAACACTTAATCAAGAAAATGCAAGCTCTTGCAATCTTCTGAGGTGCAGCCGCTCGGTTGGCTGCGGGTAAAAATAGTCAGTGGCGAAACGTTTTGCGCGTTTTTTGCATCTTTATTATGATGTTATAAAGATTCATATTATGAAAAGAATATTTTGTTTCGCTCTGTTCCTGATATCGGTCTCTGTCAGCGCTTTTGCACAGGACGTATCGACCAAACGGACCGGAGACCAATTGTACGAAGGGTCGCATCATTATGAAATCGGCGGTGGAATTAATATGTTCGGCATACTCGGTTTTGTTGGTGGTCCGGGAAGAGAATTCGGACCAGGAGTGTATCTTGAATACAGGTACGCACTCACCGAACACGTTGACGTCGGAGGCCAGTTGAACTTCAAGTGCGGCAAGGGCCATTCGTCCTATACGGGACCGGGTTACCCGATATTTGACTTTTTCTGTAACCAAGCCGCCCTTAAAGCCTTAGCCGATTATAACATCTGCCCTACAAGACTTGCCAGTCCATATATCGGGGTTGGCGCTGGAGCCGGATATATGATCTACAAACGTCTTGACAATAACGAATTAACCCATTATCCATACGGTATCATTGGCGGCAGAATCGGAGTTCAGGTGTGGCGCTTCCGCTTAGCTTTGGAATGTGACTTCGCCGTGACGCGTCTTTACAGTTTTTCTTCGACAGAAACTTCAACAGCTATCAATCTCAGTTACACATTTTAGCGAGTTTGGTAATTAGCAACGGACCCCTGGGAAAAACTCCCAGGGGTCCGTTGCTTAAGTGCTGATATACAGGCGAAAGATGATTCTTGTGGTGGCCCCGAAGGGGACGCTGAGCTATCAGTTGTTCACGAACACTCTGAAGTACATGGTGCCGGGACGGTCGCCGGTATAGAGGTCCGACGTGGTTACGTAGATGCTTACGGTGCCCGCCGACCATTCATAGTCGATGAATGTCGTGTAATAGTAGTCGCTGCCGTCTTGGGTTTGGGTGACATCGGTCCTGATGCACGGCAGGGGGGTAAGGATATCGGTCCCGTTATTTTCGCCCGGGTAACGCCGGGATATCTGTACGTTTCCGTCGTTCACGACGTCATAGGTGATTTGCGGCACGTTCAGCACAACCTCAAACATTCCGTTAAGCTCTCTCCAATTGCTCGAAGAGACTTCGTAATCGATCACAGTCATGCCTGAATTGCGCTCCGAACTCGGCCCCGGGAAGTAGTATCTGCTACATCCGGTACTGAAAATTGCTGCTGTAAATAGCAAAGCGATGATTCTGATTGATTTCATAATTGGATAGTTTTAAAGCTTCTGAAGAGACTATACGCAAATACCATTCCAAGCTGGAATTCCCCTGTATAAAACAGTCCCGGGACCGGTTTTCTGTCTCAGCTGCTAAACCCTAGAAACAACGCAGCGTCGATTTCATCCGGTCCCGGACTATTCAGAGTCAGCCGCTAAGCTGCAGCCGGGGGGAAAGTAAGTCGGCAACGGGACCGGACCTTGTCCAAAGCCCGTGCCCCGTCATTATATAATCAACCGCTCTTCGGCCCTATGGAAGCGTGCAAGGGCTTCCTCCCGGCCTATGAAACGCATTATATCAGCTATTCCGAGTCCGTTGGACGAACCCGTCAGAGCAAGGCGTATGCAGTTCATCACCTTGCCCATGGGCCATTCCTTGGCACGGATATATTCTTCCATTTCCTGTGCGGAGGATGTGGCCGTGAGTGCTTCGCCTGCCATCTGGACATTCTCGCTTTTCCAGAACTTGGCGGCATCTTTCTGTACGTATTCTTCCGGAGCCTTGAAGAGATACCAGGCTATATCCCAGAAATCGGATACAAATGTGGCTCTCTCCTTAATGAGGGCTACGATTTCCTTCACCCTGTTAGGCTCGGCATTGATTCCATGTTCCGCCAGAACAGGCATGAACAAGCCCGTAAGCTCCTCGTCGGAGCGCATACGGAGGTACTCCTTATTGAACCACTTGGCTTTGTCGGGGTTGAACTTGGCGCCGGACTTGCCCACCTTTTCGAGCGAGAAAGCCTCGATCAGCTCGTCCATGGAGAAGATCTCCTGTTCTGTGCCAGGATTCCAACCCAGAAGCGCAAGCAGATTCACGAAAGCATCGGGGAAGTATCCGTCCTCGCGGTATCCGCGGGAAACCTCGCCCTCCGGCGATACCCATTTGAGAGGGAACACCGGGAAACCCATTTTGTCGCCGTCGCGCTTGCTCAGCTTGCCGTTTCCGACAGGCTTCAGGAGCAGCGGAAGATGTGCAAACAGGGGCCTTTCCCAGCCGAAAGCCTCGTACAGCAGGTAGTGCAACGGAAGCGAAGGAAGCCACTCCTCTCCACGTAT
The DNA here is from genome assembly GCA_946403855.1 of uncultured Bacteroidales bacterium. Taxonomy (GTDB): domain Bacteria; phylum Bacteroidota; class Bacteroidia; order Bacteroidales; family UBA932; genus Cryptobacteroides. The sequence goes on along the minus strand of CAMJBH010000010.1, from coordinate 34,624 downwards.
GACGTGGCTTATTTCCATCAGGTGGTCGTCCACTATATTGGCCAGGTGGTAGGTGGGCAGTTCATCCGCCCTCTTCCAGAGGACTTTGTCGTCGAGGGTGGAAGTCTCGACTTCTATGTGCCCCCTGATGATGTCGTCCATCTGCACGGTGCGCTCTTCGGGCATGCGGAAACGTATGGTCCAGTCGCTGCGGGAGTTGAGCAGCTGGCTCACCTCCTCCTGGCTGAGCGTCAGGGAGTTGCGGAGCGAACCGCGCGTTGCTGCATTGTAGATGAAGGTCTGCCCGGCAGCTTCGGCTTCGGACCGTGCCTTTTCCAGCTCTTCAGCCGTGTCGAAGGCATAGTATGCATAGCCGTTCTCTATAAGCTGCTCGGCGTACTTCCTGTAGATGCCGCGGCGTTCCGACTGACGGTAGGGGGCATGGGGGTTGGCACCCTCTACACCCACTCCCTCGTTGGGAATGATGCCGCACCAGCGGAGCGACTCAATTATGTACTGCTCTGCGCCAGGGACGAAACGGTGAGAGTCGGTATCCTCTATTCTGAGAATGAAGTCTCCTCCGTTCTTCTTGGCGAACAGATAGTTATAAAGCGCTGTGCGCACTCCGCCCATGTGGAGCGGCCCGGTAGGGGACGGCGCGAATCTTACTCTTGTTCTTTTCATGTTCTGCGTATTGCCGGTATATTTTCGAGGTCTGAGAGAGGGTCGCCCGGAGCTACCACCAATGCTGGCTTGTGCTCGGGGTCGAAACGGAAGGCACGCAGGTTGTCCGAAGAACTGTATCCTATTCGGGAACCCACGTTGCTCTCGTTGATGCTGATTCCCTTTGTGCTTGCCGCCTCAGTTTTGTCGTATTTAAAGTTGCGGGTGATCATGATGTAGTTGCCCATGTCACGGCGCGAACCCACAATGTCTATGAATTTGAGCCCGGTAACTATGGACGTGATGTGGATGTGGTCTCCCACGTCCGGGCTTTCGTCCCAGATGAGGCCGCGCTTGAAGTTGTTGGCGCCGCCTGTGTATTCGTCTATACGTCTGTTGATTTCAGACATGTCGTCCATGGTGAGGCCCTGCTCGTTCTTGCCGCCAGTGATGTTCACCAGCACGTTCTTGGCGGTGGTGAGGTCGAAGTCATTGAGCAGGGGAGACTCGAAGGCCTGCCGCACGGCGTCTGCGATGCGGTCTTTGCCGCTGCCCTCGCCGTAGCCCATGAGGGCCATTCCGCTGTCCTTCATCATGGTCATCACGTCCTCGAAGTCCACGTTGATGTATCCGGGCTTCTGGATGATTTCAATGATGCCCTTGACGGCGGTGGTGAGCACTTCATCGGCCTTGGGGAATGCGTTGTGGGTCAGCTGGTCGCCGAAGTGTTCGTAGAGCTTCTCGTTGTTGATTATCAGCAGGGAATCTACGTTCTTCTCCAGCTCCTGGATACCGTCGATGGCGCGCGACATGGCCCTGTCGCCTTCGTTTTTGAACGGAAGGGTGACAACGGCCACCGTCAGGATGCCTTTCTCCTTGGCCATCTTGGCAATGATGGGAGTGGCTCCGGTGCCTGTGCCGCCGCCCATCCCAGCGGTGATGAAGAGCATCCGCGTGCCTGTGTCGATAATCTTCTTTTCTATCTCAGCCTGGCTGTCGAGAGCGGCATTGCGTCCCTTGATGGGATTGGTGCCGGCGCCGAGGCCTGCTCCCATCTGAATCTTGACGGGAACGGGGCTGCGCTCCAGGGCCTGAGAGTCGGTGTTGCACACTACGAGGCTGCATCCTTCAATGCCTGTGCGGTACATGTACGATACGGCGTTGCATCCGCCGCCGCCAACGCCTATGACCTTGATTATCTGGTCTGAACGTTTCCAGTCGTTAGGAGTGGTGACCTCCAGGTCTATGTTATTGAATTCTTCGAACATGGCTTATTTCTCCTCGTTTTCAGTGTTGCCCATTTCGTCGTAGAGTCCGCCCAGCACACCCTCAAAGCCGTCTTTGAACACGGAACCTACTTTCTGTCCCATCTTGTCCCAGAAGATCTTGAATCCGCCAGGTTTGTCGTTTGCCGTCTGCGGTTTGGACTTGCGCTCCCTGTTCTTCTTCTCGCCGGGCATCTTGACTATCTTCTTGGTGACATTGCTGTCGAAGTCTTTGTCTCCGAACAGAGAACCTTGTCCGTTGGAGTCGATCACTACATCCGGCTGGGGTTGAGGCTCCGGCTGGGGTTGAGGCTCCGGCTGTATTGCCTCGGTGATGCAGTTCAGGAAGGGGTCTGCGCTGGCTTCCAGCACCATGCCTACGGATGCGGCTGCTTCGGCCTCGCCAATTCCCGGACAACCGTCGGAACTGAATTTCCTGGCCAACGGGAAGCCCACCCTCACGTTGTACCCGGATTCATCTTTTATGAGATTGGTGAGGTTGGCAAGGTTGGCGCATCCGCCGGTGAGCACGATTCCGCAGCGGAGTCTGTCGGCAAAACCGCTTTCCTGTATCAGGTAAAGTATGGCCTGGACGATTTCGCGGCAGCGGCTGGTTATGATCTCAGACAGATATTTGATGCCCAGATGCTCGTACGTGCCATTCTCTTCGTCGTTGATTTGCAGCACCTTGTCGCCCATGCTCTGGAGCTTGTCGGGCAGGCAAGCGCCGAAAGCGAGCTTGATGTTTTCGGCCAGAGTGTCGTCGAATGCGCATTCGAGCCTAATGTCGGTGGTGATGCTTTTCCCTCCGAAGGGGATAGAGGCAAAGTAACGCATGATCCCGCCTTGGTAGATCGAAAGCGAGGTTACTCCGCCGCCCATCTCCACGAGCGCCACTCCGTTGGTCATCTCGTCGTCTTTCAGAACGGCTTCTCCGACTGCGGACGGCGTGAATATGGCTTGGGCGAGAGCGACTCCGGCATCATTGAGCATGATGTCTATGTTCTGTACGGCCTTCTTGAGACCGACAAAAATTTTGAAGTTGCCGGACAGCGTGTCGCTTGTGGACCCCACGACATCGTCCTCACCGCCTATGTAGTCTTCTGTGGCAAACGATTGGGGCACAGCGCCATAGATGAGCTCGTTCTTGCGGTCGGTAAGGGGATAGTTGTCGAGCGCCATGTTCTTGAGCGCCGATATTTCATCTTCGCTGATGATGGATGAAGGGTCGGTGCGCTCTATCTTGGCGCTGCCGGTCTCCTGGTGCACATGATAGCGCGGGAGACCTACCACCACCTGCGAAATCTTTATCTGCAGTTCATCTTCGGCCTCGGCGATGGCTGAACGCAGGGGAACTGCCGCCTTGCTGGGGTTGAAGATGCAGTTGTAGCGAACGCCTTGTGAGGGGCGCTCCTTGTAGTAGATGATCTGGACGTTCTCGCCGGTGACCTTTGCTACGCAGAGTGCGAGTTTCGAGGTGCCCAGATCGACAGTCGCTATATATCTTTCCTGCATATTATTTGATGGTTGTATTTCAAGTTAACGCTCTTGTAGTAGCCCTCGTCTTTGGACGGACGTATGTGAGAATAGTATTTGCCCATCCTTCCAAACTTGGCCTGTATGTCGTCGGGATAGCCGAAAATGAACTTTTCTTTCCCTTCTGTCGCTTTCAGTTCTATGTCTCCTGCGCTATTGACGCTCACTTTTTCTATTTTATCCTTCCATTGTTTGGATCCGCGTATGTAAGCCATGAGCTCCAGCACTCCGGATCCCCATTCCTTGCTTTCTCCGTTCTCGATGGGGGGTATGTTGCCCTCTATGAGCGGCACGTCGGCGGTGTAGCTGCTGTGCAGCGGGAAAGTAAACCCGGTTTCATCCATGTAGAACCCCTGGTCGCCGCGCTGGAAGCGGATTGCCGGCGCCCTCTGGACGATGCTTATGTGCAGCACGCCGTCACGCGTAGTCCAAGCTTCGCTCTGCATCACAACCCTTTTTTCTTCGAGCATATTCTCTATGCGCCCGAGGTCAAGGCTGTCTATCCTCACTCCAATGTACGCCCCGTAGTGCCTGTCCAGGAAGTTCCGTATGTCTTCCTGGGTCACGAATTCATACTTGTCCTTTATCTGGACGTCGAGGGCGTTGCACAATACTTTCCCGCGCTCGGCACGTCCACATCCGACCATGATTCCGAATGTGGCTAGTATCAGCGTGAGCGAGACGAGCGCAAGTATGTGCTTGGGAGTGATTTTCATCTTCCGTTGAGCATTGTGGTTATGGGTTCTATAAAGCGGTCTATGTTGCCGGCGCCGAACGTTACCAGCACGTCCAGTTTTTCGCCGGCCAGGGTGTCCATCAGCTCTTCTTTACGTATCAGCATTTTTTCGGGTGCGGTTACATCCTTGAAAATCAGCTCCGAAGTCACACCCGGGATAGGCTCCTCCCTGGCGGGGTAGATGTCGAGCAGGATGAGCTTATCCAGAGCGCTGAGGGCGCTGGCGAACTCGGGAGCAAAGTCCCTGGTGCGGGTATAAAGATGCGGCTGGAACACTCCGGTGATTTTGCGTCCGGGGAAGATCTCGCGGATAGACGAGATGGCGCTTGCCAACTCGGCCGGATGATGCGCATAATCGTCGATATAGACAAGTCCGGGACGGTTTACGTGCTCGTCGAGGCGGCGCTGTGCCCCCCGGAAACTGCCTATTGCGTGACGTACCTTCTGGCCGTCAGCGCCGTAGCACAGGCATGCCGCGGCTGCCGCCACGCTGTTCTCTACGTTCACCCAACCCAGCGCACCGGAGCGTATATCCTTGAGGGTGCCTCCCGGATATACAAGGTCGAAGGTGTAGTGGCCGGAACCGTCCAGACGCAGGTTGGTGCTGTGGAAGTCGGCCCGTGCATCGTCGAAATGATAGGTGAATATGCGGGCGCTTACCTGGTCGGGCCTGATGGGCAGGCCGTACTTAAGTATTATTGTCTCATGGACTTGAGATGCAAATTCCCTGAATGCTTCCTGCACATGCTCCAGGTCGCCGTAGATGTCCAGATGGTCTGCATCCATGGCCGTGATTACGGCGATAGCAGGATGGAGCTGCAGGAAAGAACGGTCGAATTCATCGGCTTCTGCCACCACGGTTGAGCCGCGGCTCATGAGCAGGTTGGATCCGTAGTTTTTCGAAATGCCGCCCAGGAATGCCGAGCATCCGTCGCCGGATTCGGTGAGGATGTGGGCTATGAGCGTGGAGGTGGTGGTCTTGCCGTGGGTGCCGGCTACGGCCAGAAGGGTCTGGTCGCGGGTTATCTCTCCGAGAGCGCGAGAACGCTTTACCACCTTGTAGCCGTTGTTCAGCACGAACTGCAACTCGCCGAACGATTCAGGTACGGCGGGAGTATAAATCACAAGCGTTGAAGCGGCGTCGGTCGGAATTGCGGACGGATTATCTTCGTAGTGGACTCCTATGCCTTCAGCTTCGAGCGCGGAGGTAAGGTCGGAGCGGGTGCGGTCGTAACCCGACACCTCCAGCCCGCGATATTTGTACCAGCGGGCCAAAGCGCTCATGCCTATTCCTCCTATTCCTATGAAATAGACATATTTCAGTTTGCCGTCCTTCATTTTTCCAGTATCTTGTATATTTCGTTAACTATTGTCATCGCAGCGTCGGGAAGGGCCATCGCCAGGGCGTTCTTCTCCAGTTGCGCTATCCTTTCGGGGTCATGTACCAATTTGAGGGCGGTGGGCAGCAGGTCCTTTTCTGCGTCGGCGTCCTTGACGAGCAGGGCCGCGTCTTTGCGCACCAGAGCCATGGCGTTATGTGTCTGATGGTCTTCGGCCACGTTGGGGGAGGGCACGAACACCGCGGCTTTGGCGGTGGCGCAGATTTCCGATACGGAAGAAGCTCCGCTGCGGCTGATTATCACATCCGCCATTGCGTATGCCAGGTCCATGCGGCTGATGAAGTCGCTGTGTATGACGCCCTTTGCAGGGTGTGCTGCCATGAATTCATCAATTCCGGCTTTGTAGTATTTGCCGCACTGCCACAGCACCTCCACGTCTTCTCCTCCGGGGCGTCCGGCTTCGATCCAGGCTTTCATGGCCTTGTTGAGGGTTCCGCTTCCGAGGCTGCCGCCTACAACAAAGATATGCCGCTTGGAAGGGTCGAAACCGAACAGGCTCAGGCCCTCGATGCGCTCTTTTTCGCTGTAAGGATGCATCTCTGGACGTATGGGATTGCCGCTCATGACAATCTTGTCGGCAGGGAAAAATTTCTCCATACCCTCGTAGGCCACGCAAATGCTCTGCACTTTGTTGCCCAGCAATTTGTTGGTGAGTCCTGCGAACCCGTTCTGCTCCTGAATGAGGGAGGGGATATTCATGCGTGTCGCCGCCATGAGCAGGGGAGCGCTGGCGTAACCGCCCACGCCCACGGCTATGTCGGGCTGGAAGTTCTTGATGATGGTCCTGGCCTTGCGAATGCTTCCCACAAACTTGAACGGCACTTTGATGTCGTTGGCAATGTTGTGCAGGGTGAGCTGGCGCTGCAAGCCGGTAATGGGCAGTCCGATAATGCGGAAACCCTCGCGGGGAACCTTTTCCATCTCCATCTTGCCTTCTGCACCCACGAAGAGAATCTCGGTCTCGGGATTCACTTCCTTAAGCTTCTTGGCTATAGACACAGCCGGGAAAATGTGCCCGCCGGTGCCGCCGCCGCTTATTATGACTCTGAGTTTCCTATATTCCATAATCGTTCATTTCATCTTCTATACTATCTTCTTCTTCCATGGGAGCTCCGTTTGTCTCGAAGTCGTCCAGGTCTTCAAGACCTGCCTGCACATTCTCTTTGAGCTCTATGAGAGGCTGCGCATCGCGCTGCTCCTTTTCTATCCTCCTCTGGGCTATGCGGCTGAACGACAGAATGATGCCGAATGCCAGGCTGAAGCACAGGAAGGCGCTGTTTCCGTGGCTTATGAGCGGCAGGGTCTGTCCGGTCATGGGGCCTATGTCGGCATTGACGAACATATGCAGGAAGGCTTGTCCGGTGATCAGCAGACAGAGTCCGGCCACGGTGAGTTTTGCGTAAGTATCCTTGCCGCAGTTGCGGACTATTATAGACCCTCTGGCCATGAGCGAGACATAGAGGAAAATCACTATGAGCGCACCCCAGAGGCCGTATTCTTCTATGATGAAGCTGTACATGTAGTCTTCGGAAATGTCGGGGACTACGTAGCGCTGAGTGCTCTGGCCGGGACCCTTTCCGAGTATTCCACCTTCTTTGATGGCTATCTTGGCGCTGTATGGCTGGCGTATTTTATCCAGGGCCTTGTAGTATTCATCGGAGCCGGGCCTGGAATCAAGTACTTTCTGCTCCCAGTCTTCGCTCTCCGAGATACGGCTGATGGCGGTACCAATTCGGCCCATCAATTTGTGGTCGCTTATCTCGTAGATGCCCCATGAGCCGGCAATGAGCGCTGTGGCGGCAGCTGCAAGTATTGCCATGTCGCGCAAGTTGCCACCGCCCAGCAGAATCACCAGGAACATGATGCCTCCGATGAACAGGGCGGCGGAGTTACTTCCGGGGATGATCATCAGCAGTATCGTCACGAAAGGCATGTAGATATACAGCACTTTCTTCCAGATTATTTTCTTGGGCCCCTTGAGTTCTCCCTTTTTGAGAGCGTCCAGCGCCCAGGCGAGATACAGCACCATGGCCACCTTCACAACTTCGAACACGTGCACCTGGATGCCTGCTATCTGGAGAATTCGCCTTGCACCGTTGAGTTCGATGGAACGTACGAACGGGGTGTCTATCTTGAGCAGCAGCAGAGCCAGCAAGCCGAACGACAGTATCGCTCCGAATTGTGAGAGCCAGCGGAACAGCTTGATGTTCTTTATGTTGTAGCAGATGATTATAAGCACGAGCCCGGCGGCCACCACAAAGAGCTGGCTCTTTACTATGTCGAGACGCGTCTGGCTTCCCTCCAACAAACGGGATGTGGAGGAGAATATGCACACGATGGAAATCAGGATCAACATCAAGACGATGATCCAGACCACCTTGTCACCTTCGATTCTCTCGAAGAAATTCCAGACTGTGCGTTTCTTCCCGGACATGTGCTAAAGCCTTCTTACTGCGTTTTTAAACTGTGTTCCGCGGTCTTCGTAGTTCTTGAACAGGTCGAAGCTGGCGCAGCAGGGGCTCAGGAGCACCACGTCTCCGGCCTTGGCCAGCATGCTGGCCTTCTGTACAGCCTGCTCCGCGCTGGCGGTATCGACTATATGATCTTCTCCCACTATGCCTGCGAAGGCCTCGTGTATCTTTCTGTTGTCAACACCGAGGCATATGATTTCCTTGACCTTTTCTTTCACCAGGTCGTTCAGGACGCTGTAGTCGTTGCCTTTGTCGGTTCCGCCCACTATCCACACCACGGGCCTGGTCTGGCACTCAAGTGCGTACCATGCCGAATCTACGTTCGTGGCCTTGGAGTCGTTGATGTACATGACGTCGCGTATGCTGAGGACCGGCTCCAGACGGTGTTCGATGGGGGAGAAGCTCTTCAGCGAGTTGCGTATCACTTCGTCCTCGATTCCGGAGGCCTTGGCGGCCAGGGCCGCTGCCATGGAGTTGTATATGTTGTGGCGTCCTCCGAGTGCGAGTTCTCGCAGATATATTTCGCTCTCGCTCTGTTCGTATTTCACGACAATACGGTTGCCGTCCACCCAGGCTCCTTGCTTGAAGTCCTTCTTTTGCTGGCTGAATGGCAGCATCTTGGCCTGCAGCACTATCTTGCTGAGGTGCTCTATGGTTATGGCGTCGTCGGAGTCGAAAATAAAGCAGTCTTCGGGACGGAGGTTGCGGACAATTTTGAATTTAGCGCGTACGTAGTTCTCCATCTTGTGGTCGTAACGGTCCAGATGGTCCGGCGTTATGTTGGTGATGATTGCAATGTCGGGCCTGAAATCGTAGGTGTCGTCGAGCTGGAAGCTGCTTATTTCCAGCACGTAGTAGTCGTGCTTCTCAGTGGCCACCTGGTAGGCGTAGCTCTTGCCGATGTTGCCGCCCAGACCCACGTTGAGGCCGGCTTCCTTGAGAAGGTAGTGAATCAGGGAAGTGGTTGTGGTCTTGCCGTTCGATCCGGTGATGCAAATCTTCTTGGCGCTGTCGTAGCGAGATGCGAATTCGATTTCAGACACGATGTGCGTTCCCTGCGAAGCGAGGGCCTTTATCATCGGGGCGGTGGACGGAATGCCGGGGCTCTTTATTACTTCATTGGCATTCAATATCTTTTCCGGCGTATGCCCTCCCTGCTCAAACGGGATGTCCCATTTGCGCAAGGTCTCTGCGTATTCTTCCTTGATGATTCCGTTATCGGAAAGGAATACGTCAAATCCTTTAACTTTTGCGAGCACCGCAGCTCCAACGCCGCTCTCGGCCCCGCCCAATACAACTACTCTTTCCATAACTATCTGATCTTCAGTACCGCCAATGTGGAGACGGCCAAAATAATACCTACAATCCAAAAGCGCGTTACGATGCGCGGCTCAGGGATACCTTTCTTCTGATAATGATGATGGAGCGGCGCCATGAGGAAAACCCTCCGGCCTTCTCCGTATTTACGCTTGGTATGTTTAAACCATGTTCTCTGAATGATGACGGAAAGGCTCTCCATCAGGAATATTCCGCACAGAAGGGGAAGCAGGAGCTCCTTTCTGATGAGCACTGCGCTCACGCCGATGATGCCGCCGATGGTGAGGCTCCCTGAATCGCCCATGAACACCTGGGCGGGATAGGTATTGTACCACAGGAAGCCTATCAGCGCCCCCACAAATGCCGCCATAAAGATGGCTACTTCGCCGGAGCCAGGTATGTGCATTATATTCAAGTATTTGGCGTCAATCACGTCGCCGCTCAGCCAGGCCATAACACCTATCGTCACACCCACTATTGCCGATGTTCCCGATGCCAGTCCGTCCATGCCGTCGGTGAGGTTGGTGCCGTTGGAGCATGCGAGGGTGACAAGGATGATCATCACCATGTATATGCCCCAGGAGCAATAAACTCCGAGCTGCCCTTTGAAAGGCGACAGCCACGAATAATCGAACTCATGGGCTTTTACGAACGGAATCGTGGTGATGAGCCTGTCGGTGGGGATGTCTGGGCTTATGCACACGGTGAGTGCTACCACGAGGCCGAGGCCGAACTGAAGAATAAGCTTACCTTTCTCGCTGAGGCCTTCTTTATTGTGCTTGAACACTTTAATGTAGTCGTCCATGAATCCGATTCCGCCGCACCACAGCGTGGTGACGACAAGCAGAATGGTGTAGATGCTGTCCAGGCGGCAGACCAGCAGGGCGGAGCCGAGCAGGGAAATGATGATGATTATGCCGCCCATGGTGGGAGTGCCCTTTTTCTGCATCTGGCCTTCAAGACCCAGGTCGCGTATGGTTTCTCCTATCTGGTGCTTCTGCAGCCAGCGGATAATCTTGCCGCCGGCCAGGAATGCTATGAGCATACTGATGACGACTGCCAGCATTGCCCTGAATGAAAGGTAATGCATCAGTCCCATTCCAGGGAAGTCTATTCCGAGGCTCTGAAGCCAATCTACAAGGTGATAGAGCATTGCTTGAAAATCTCCGTTACTATTTCTTTTTCGTCAAAATGCCGTTTTTCTGTACCGATAATCTGGTAGGTCTCGTGTCCTTTGCCTGCGAGGAGTATGGTGCTTCCGTCGGGAGAAAGCATCAGGGCCGTACGTATGGCCTCCTTGCGGTCTGCAATAAATATCGCCTTCGCCAGACCTGCCGGAGTGAATCCGCGGCGTATATCTTCCAGTATATCTTCTGTTTTCTCCGTACGGGAGTTGTCAGATGTCACGAATATCTTGTCTGCCCACTTCTCCGCAACGGCGGCCATTTCGGGGCGCTTGGTGCGGTCGCGGTCGCCTCCGCAGCCGAACAGGCACACCAGGTTGTTCTTGGGCGCTACATTACGGAGTGTCCTGAGGACATTCTCCAAGGCGTCGGGCGTATGTGCGTAGTCTATAACGGCACAGAGCCCGCGGGGACCGTGTATGGTCTCGAGCCTTCCGGGGGCGGATTCCAGCTTGGACAGAGCAAGCAGTACTTCTTCTTTGTCTGCGCCCAGAGCCATGGCGGCGCTGTAGATGGCGAGCAGGTTGTATGCGTTGTGCTCTCCTATGAGCCTGGTCCACATTTCCGTTCCGTCTATCTTCAGCAGCATGCCCTCGAAGCTCTGCTCAAGTATGCGGCAGCAATGGTCCGCGGCAGTGCGGCAGGAGTATGTAAGTTTGTGTGCCGCCGTGTTCTGGAGCATGACCTCGCCGTGCTTGTCGTCGATGTTGGTGATGGCGGTGGCTTCGGGGCCGAGGCGGTCGAAGAACAGTTTCTTGCAGCGGAGATATTCGGCAAAAGTCCCGTGGTAATCGAGGTGGTCGTGGGTGAGGTTGGAGAATATTCCCACTTTGAACTCGAGTCCGCTGACCCTTTCCTGCTCGACTCCAATGGAACTCACTTCCATGAAGCAGTATTCGCATCCTGCTTCTATCATCTTTACCAACAGTGAGTTGATGGTCACAGGGTCGGAGGTGGTATTGGCGGTTTCCAACTTCTGGCTGCCGACATAATTGGCAATAGTAGAGAGCAGTCCGCACTCGTAACCCATGCTGCGGAACAAACGGTACAGCAGGGTCACGGTGGTGGTTTTGCCATTGGTGCCGGTGATGCCTACCAATTTGATTTTGCCGCTGGGATGTCCGTAGAAGCTGTCTGCAGCCATGGCCACGGCCCTGCGGCTGCTGGAGACAGTTATCACAGTAACATCATTCCCGCCGGCGGGAATGGCACCACCGTCGCTCCTGTTCGTAAGGGCCAAAGTCGCTCCCGAGGTATCATTCCCGCCGGCGGGAACCTCGTATGGTTCATACATTATCGCCGACGCTCCGTTCTCTATCGCTTTGCCTATCCATGCGCGTCCGTCGGCTCCGCAGCCGTTCACGGCTACGAACAGGCTGCCGGGAACCACCTTGCGTGAATCGTTGGTCACGAGGGTGATCTCTTTGTCGGCAGGCCCCTGGATGTCCAGGACGTCGCATTTCTTTATGATGTCGCCTAATTTCATTTGCTTGCGCTTAATGTAGGTTGGAAACAAGGATCTATAGTGTATATTCCGTTTACGAGGTTCTTGATGGCGCGTGCCGGTATTCCGCCGCCCTGGAACTGCTTGGAGGTCGGCTTGCTGAATACGGAGCAAATTACGCTGTATTTGGGGTCGTCGGCAGGGAAGAAGCCCACGAATGTGCCCTGATACTTACGGCGGCCCTGCTCGTCGCGGTAAGACCCGCCGCTGTATGTTCCGAATGATGTTCCGGTCTTGCCGGCCACCGGGCAGCGCGCATCTTTGAGCCGCCGTGCCGTTCCCTCTTCGGTCACGGCCTTCAGAGCCCTTGTGAGTGTGTCGGCTACGGCCCTGCTGCATATTGTGGACATAAGTGCAGGACCCTTCTTGTTCTTCACGATTCCGTTCTGCTCTATGTCTTCCACCAGGTAAGGCTTCATCATCTTGCCCTTGTTGGCTATTGCATTGTAGAAGCTCAGCACGTGCAGGGGAGTGACCCTTGTGCCGTATCCGTATCCCATTACAGCCAGGTCGCTCATGCTCCAATAGCGGTTCTTGTCTTTGGGTGAGGGCACCGTGGGAGTAGCGAGTCCGTCAAGGTCGAAGTCGAAGGCTTCGGCCAGGTGGTAGCTGTGTATGTTCTCTATGAAGCGCATGGGCTTCTTGCCGTAGTTGGAGACGGCGAGGGTGCCGAACACGTAGTTGGACGAAATCTTGAAGCCGTCGATGATGGAGATGCTGTTTGTGTGGTGGACCCTCTCGTGATCGAGCATATGCACGTCCTGAGGTACTCCGCGCACTCCTTTAACCACACCGTGGTTGGTCGGAATGGTCTCGTCGAGGCTCTTTATGTAGCCGTCGGAAAGCACCTGCATGAGCGTGACGGTCTTGAATACTGAACCGGGTTCTATGGCCCTTCCGATGGCGAGGTTGCTGACTTCTTCGAAATCGCTGGCATTGGAGTCGCGGTAGAGGTTCACCATGGCGCGGATAGCTCCGGTGCTGGCTTCCATCAACACCAGGCATGCCCCTTCGAGGTCTTCCTCGGCGCAGATTTCGTTGTATAGTGAGTGCCATGCAATGTCCTGATAGTCAATGTTCAGGCTTGTGCGTATGTCCTTTCCGTCCTCGGGCCTTGTCTTGGTGCTGTCGTTATCTACCACGCGTCCGGCGTCAGTGACTTTGAGCCATTCCTTGCCCTCCCTGCCGTGCAGCACATAGTCGAACTTTCCTTCGAGTCCTACGTGCGTATTGCCTACATCGGAGCGGTTGTTCCTCACGAAGCCGATGGTGCGCCGCGCCAGTTTGCCGTAGGGATAGATGCGTACGTTCTGCTGCTCGGCGATGAAGCCGCCGCGGTAACGTCCTTCTTTGAACAAGGGGAATCCGGCGACGCGGTTGTAAACGTTACGATCTACCGGTTTGCCTATCTTGAGATACTTTTTGCCGTTGGCGCGTCCGCTGCGGATCAGCTTCATGTATTCTTCGGCAGTCTTCTCGGGGAAAACTTTTGCAAGCTCCACGCTCAGTTCGCCGGCCTTCTTCATCCAGGCTGCTTCTTTCGCTGCTCCGTCCTTGTCTTTGGCAAATTCCTCGCGACGTACGGTGCAGTCCATTGCAATCTGGTAGGTGGGGCATGACATGGCCAGAAGCCTGCCCTGGCAGTCTATGATGTTGCCCCTCACGGGTTCTATATATCTGGGACGGCTGCTGGGCGTGAGTGCCGCTTCTATCTTGGGATCGGGCTTGAAGAATACCTGTATGCCCACGATCTTGACGAACAGAATGACCGAGGCCAGGAGCAGCAGCACGTATATCACATAGAGGATAACCCCTATGCGGTCGCGTTTTTTGCGGGTGTCAACTGTACTTGCGTCCATTCTAATTTATCAAAATTGTGGCCGGTTCCTGGGGTTCGGTAACCTTGGACCCCATCTGTCCCAGCATTTCGTTAACGGTGGAGCGGCGGCTGAGCTTGACCACATCGAATGTCTTTTGGGTGTGGACAATTTCCAGCTCCCTGAGGACCGCCTTGTTGCGTTCTACTTTGGTCATGGTGCCTTCTATCATCAGCGAGATCCAGATGACCATGGCTATGAGGAAGAAGGTATATACGATATGGATAAAGTAGCGGCCAACGTTCAAGCGGAGCAGGAACTCTCCCTTGAGCATTGCGCGCAGGCTGTTTTTCAAGCCTTTGCCCAGATCCTGTATTTTCCAGGTTTTATCCATATCAGTTTTTGACCGCTATCCTTAGTTTCGCGCTGCGTGCGCGGGTGTTTCCTTCGATTTCCGATTCTTCGGGCACGATCGGCTTGCGCTCCAGGCTCTTAAGCGGGGCCTGTGTATTTCCGTATATGTCTTTTTGCTCCTTGCCGTCGGTGCGGCCGCTGCGGATGAAGTTCTTGACCATTCTGTCCTCGAGCGAGTGGTAGGTTATGACCGCAAGGCGTCCTCCGCTCTTGAGGGCTCTGGCTGCGCCGTCGAGGAACTTCTCCAGCGAGCGCATTTCGTCGTTTACTTCTATCCTCAGGGCCTGATAGACCTTGGCAAGGTATTTATGCTCCGCGAAAGAAGGCAGGGCTCCCGCAATGGTATTATCGAGGTCGCCGGTGGAGAGGATCTGCGCCTGTGAGCGGGCAGAGACGATGAGCTGTGCCAGCTTACGGGCGTTTTCCACCTCACCGTAGATTTTGAAGATCCTTTCCAATTCTTCTTGCGTATAAGAATTAACAATGTCAGCAGCGGTTTTAGCGCCCTGCACATTCATTCGCATATCGAGGGGACCGTCGAAGCGGAACGAAAATCCGCGTTCCGCGGTGTCGAACTGGTGGGAACTGACGCCAAGGTCGGCGAGGATTCCGTCCAGCCCTTCGGGGGCCTCGATTAGAGCATAGTTATATATGAATCTGAAGTTGTTGTGTATGAGGGTGAAACGCTCGTCTTCCGGAGCGTTTGCAAGGGCGTCTGCATCGCGGTCGAAGGCGAGCAGCCGTCCGTTAGGGGAGAGGCGGGACAGAATGGCCCGTGAGTGGCCGCCGCCTCCGAAGGTAGCATCGGCATAGATGCCGTCCGCCTTGGTGACCAGGGCATCGATGCTTTGCTGGAGTAATACGGGATTGTGATATTCGCTCATTGCCTCCTGCTCCTACTGGCGGGAGAGGCTTCTGGCAATGGCTACGTATTCGTCGTGAGAAATGCGGGAGCGCTCGAAAGCATCCTTCGCCCAAATCTCCATCTTGCTGCCAATGCCCAGGAAAACCACTTCCTTGGTTACACCGATTGCGTCAAGAAAAGTACGGGGAATGGATATGCGCCCAAGTTTAGCATCGGGCTCCACCACCTCTATGCCTCTCATGTACTCCCTCCAGAAGATTTCGTGTTCTTCTTTGAATGGGTCCAGTTTGGCTTTGGTGTCTTCCGCCTCGGCAGACCACGCATCGTAGGTGGACATTTCCAGGCAGGAGGAGAAGATGCCTTTTTTGATTACGAACCTCATATCTCCACCTACCGGCATTACTCTGCGGATGGCGGCAGGGAGCACCATGCGCCCCTTGTCGTCAACCTTTGCGGAGTATGTGCCGATAAATGTGACCATAATATTTCTTATACGCAGCTACAAAGATATGAAAAATTTTCCACTTTATTACATTTTGTTACAAAATTTTCCACAAGTTATCAACAATCTTCCAAAAAAGATGTCTGTCCGCCTCCGGGTGCAGGGTATCTCCCCGGATGCCTTCGCTTTGCTCATCCCTCCCACTGCGCTTCGCTTGCGGGCCCCTCCCGTTCACGTGGCCACGGGCGGCCACGGGCTCCGGAGGAGACACCCTGCACCCGGAGCCGGACAGTCACAAAAAAAAGGATGACCACACGGTCATCCTCTTGCAGAAAGCTGTTTAGAGCTAAATTTCTTTGCGCCAGCGGGCGAGCGGAATACCGAGCTGGCTGCGGTATTTGGCTATGGTGCGGCGGGCCACATTGTAGCCGCGCTTGGACATCTCCACGACAAGCTGCTCATCGGTGAGAGGCTTCTTTTTGTCTTCTGCGTCAACGCATTCCTGAAGCACCTTCTTGAGCTCGCGGGTCGAAACTTCCTCGCCTTCGCTGTTCTCCATGCCTTCGGAGAAGAAGTACTTAAGAGGGAATATTCCGAAATGGGTCTCGATGAACTTGCTGTTGACCACACGGCTTATGGTTGAGATATCGAAGCCGGTCTTCTCTGCTATATCCTTGAGAACCATTGGCTTGAGGTTACTCTCATCGCCGTCCAGGAAATAGTCGTACTGGTAATCGAGTATGGCTCTCATGGTCTTGCTGAGCGTATTCTGCCTCTGCTTGAGAGCTTCCACGAACCACTTGGCAGAGTCCAGTTTCTGCTTGACGAAAGCGGCGGCCTCCTTCTGTGCCCTTTCGGAAGAGCCTTTGGCATCGAGGAGCAAATCTGCATATTTCTTGTTCACCCTGATTTCCGGAACATTGAAGCGGGGCATGGTAAAATCCAGCACGCCGTCATGTTCGTCGAGGATAAAGTCCGGAACAATCTGCTGTGACTGATCATCATACGAATCGTCCACCTGGCCCCCGGGAGAGGGATTCAACTTGACGATTTTTGCAAAAGCCGCCTTGAGCTGGTCTTCGGAAATATCCAGCTTGGAACATATTTTCTGAAAATGCTTGTTGGAGAAATCCTGAAAGCACTCATCCACAATGCGGATTGCGGTATTCACCTCCGGAGACGGCTTGAGATTGCGGAGCTGTATCAGCAGGCATTCCTGCAGGTTCCTGGCTCCGACTCCGACCGGCTCGAATTCCTGAATGACCTTGAGCATCTGCTCCACTTCGTAAGGGTTCGTTTCCAGATTCGCCCGGAAAGCAAGGTCGTCCACGAGGGTGTCTATATCGCGCCTGAGATAACCGTCGTCGTCGAGGCTGCCGATAATGAAAGATCCTATTTCCTGCTGGCGCGGGGTCAGATTCCTGAACCCCAGCTGCCTCTGCAGGCTCTGGGTAAAGCCTTCTTTGACCGAAAAAGTGTTATACTCCGGCCGGGGATCTTTGCCCCAGTTGTTTACCTTGAGCTTGTATGCGGGAATGTCCCCGTCTTCTTTGATTGCGTCTATGGATACGTCCTTCGTCTCGCTGGGACTGTTGGGGTCGGGTTCGTCGTCCAGAACCGGATTGCTTTCCAGCTCGGCACGCACCTTCTGCTCCAACTCCTGAATAGGCATCTGGATGAGCTTGATAGTCTGTATCTGGAGAGGCGAAAGCCGTTGTTGCTGCTTGAGTTCGAGTCCTGTCTTGAGCATTAGTTCCTTACTATGAAAGCTGTAGGAAATTCCTGCTGTATGCTTTTGAGAGCTGTCGCGGCATCAGCTTTGGTGGCGTAATTGCCAACCGTCACCTTGAAGAACGGATCGGTGAACGAGCGTGTCACCGGCACTCCCGGATGAAGTGAGCGGAAGCGCGCGGCAGCAGCTTCGGACCCGGCACGGGCGCTCTGGCCGCTGTCGAAATAGATGCGGATGCGGAAAGTCTGGTCGGAGAGGCCCGACGCCGCCTTGCGTGCGTTCCGGTCGATATGCGCGGCCATGGCAGAACGAATCTCTGGGCTCTGCTTGACGCTGACTTTCTCCGAAAGCAGGTCGAAGACATCGCTCACGGCACTGCTGTCCTTGACTTCCTGAGCGTTAAGGCACAGGCAGCCGAGCAGTGGAAGGATTAAAACCAGAATCAACCTTTTCATATGCCGCTCAATAAATCTTTAAGGGGTAAATCTTTATATTCAAAGTCCTTGCCTAAACCGCTCTTGAGCGCTCCGTGATACGAAACATCGATGGTCACAGGCTCCAGGCCGGGGCTGTTGATAAGCGTCAGCAGCGAGAAGGGGTTGAAGCCTTCGTCCATGGTGCCGTGGAGAATGAGCGCATAAACCTGCTCTGTGCGCGGGGCCACCGTCACGTCGTCCGCAGTAAGGTAGAGGCACGGGGTGCCGTCCATCTTGACCACAGCATTCATCTTGCTGAGGGCAAACTGTACCGAAGGATTGTCCACGCCCAGATCTACTGTAGCGTCGAAAGCCGCCAGGCCCCGGGGCGATATGGAAGTGACCTTGCACGAAGTGATCTTTATATCTTTGAGCGACTTGGTGCAAGAGCTCGCCATGAGGACAAGCAACGCAATGGCAAACAGTTTAACAACTCTTTTCATATGAATGCAAAGATAATCAAAAGTTCGAGAATTTACTTCACCTTGCCGGCCTCGTACTCCGCCCGGACTTCTTCTAGCAGTTTCTCAGCTTTGGCGTAACCGTCTGCAGGTTTGTTCCAAAGCAGAGCAAGCAGAATGGCTCCCACGATGCCCATGGCGATGGCGGCAATGTAAACACCGTCCCAGCCCATTGCGGGATTGTCGGCAATGAGGCCGAACACGGCTCCCGACACGATAGGGCTAAGGTAGCATACTATGCCTACTATGCCGTTGGCTGTGGCCGCGGCCCTCTTGGTGGCCTGGTTGGAGGCTGCGATGCCCAGCAGGGCCTGAGGTCCGTAGATGAAGAATGCCGACATTATCAGCATGGCTATGAACAGCCATGGAATGTCTTTCACCTGCCAGAAAATGAACAGGCAGACTACTGCCATGATGGTGCATATTGCGCTGGTGCACTGGGCTTTGCTGTGGAAGAATTTGTCTGTGGCCCAACCTGCGAAGAGCATGCCCACTATTCCTCCCACGATTTCGCAGGCGCCGACGATAGACGCTGCCAGGGTAATGTCCAGCCCTTTGTCCTGCACCAGAATGGTGGAGCCCCAGTCAAGTATTGTAAAACGTATGACGTACACGAAAAAGTCGGCAATGGCGATTATCCAGATTATAGGGTTGCCGAACGCCATCTTGCTTACGAACTTCTTGTAGGCGAGTTTGGTGAATGCCGGATCTTCTTGTTCCGCGGGAGCGTTGCTCTCGTGGTGAGCGTCCATGTCCTCGGGGTTAGGCAGACCGACCGAAGCGGGAGTGTCTTTAAGTCCGAAGAAAATGAGCGCGGCGCCGAATATGGCGAGAATAGCCGGTGCCCAGAAGCACCACTGCCATGCCGAATTCCCGAAGCTGCCCAGGATGGCTCCGACCATGAGTGCAAGCAGGCCGGCGCCTATAGAGTGAGAAGCGTTCCAGATGGATTGCTTGGTGGCAAGCTCGGAAGGCTTGATCCAGTGGGCCATGAGGCTTGAGCAAGGAGGGTATCCCATGCCCTGCAGGTAGCCGTTGATGAGCCAAAGCGAGCCAAGAATGTACACGAAACCTATGGTGGCTTTACCGGATGCGTCAAGAACGTTGAAGAAACTGTTGACCGCAGGTATGAAGCCTATGGCGATGTTTACTATGGCAGACAGCAAAAGTCCGAGAGCCATCATGCGTTTGCGGCTGAACCGGTCGGCCAGCATGCCGTTGATGAAGCGTGACACTCCGTAGATTACTCCGTTGAGAGTAAGGAATATACCAAGCTGGGTCTTGCTCAGTCCGAGTTCGGCCTCCAATGCCGGCATGGCGATACTGAAGTTCTTTCTTACAAAATAAAAAAGAGCATAGCCTATCATGAGGATGATAAGCGTGCGCCACTGCCAGTAGTTGTACTTTTTGACTGTCGCTTTATCCATTTGTTCAGAACTTTACCTTTGAATCAATCGTTTGGGTCTCTCCCTTCCATCTCCATTCAAGCGAAAGGACCAATTCACCTTCGGCGGGCAAATAGTCCTTCAGAGGGAAGGAAGAGTAGAAAGAATAGCTGTTCCCGATCATCTCTTCTGCGTATTCATCGACCAGGTCGCCTCCGGCATTGTGCATGAGGACCATTTTCAGGGTGTCCGATGCGGGAGGATATGCCTTGATGAGCAGATCGACGGAATGCT
The DNA here is from genome assembly GCA_946403855.1 of uncultured Bacteroidales bacterium. GTDB lineage: Bacteria > Bacteroidota > Bacteroidia > Bacteroidales > UBA932 > Cryptobacteroides. Next base: position 14,683 of record CAMJBH010000010.1, on the reverse strand, counting down.
TGCTGTCTGCATTGTTGAAAGTGAGCGTGTTGAGCATGTTGAGGCAGCCGCCCGAGAACCATATATCATTCACTTTCAGGGGAGCGGTGCCCAGTGAGTCGATCAGTTCCTGGCTGTTGCCGGCAAAAGGCTTTTTGTACAGGGGCGCCTGGTAGTCTAAGAGGTTGGCCGAGTATTTGTCTTCGCCGTCTATTGACGCTGTCACGTCGAACACAGCCATGAGACGCTCCACGTTGTCCCATTCGACATCTGTTCCAACATTGCTGAATACGTATGTCCGTCCGTCGTCGCCAAGGAAAGAACCGTCTTTCTGCACGAAGCCCATTTGTGCGATGCGGTAAAGTATAGGGTCCACCTTGTTTGTACAGGCGAACAGCAGAGGCAGCAGGGCTGCCAGCATAAAATATCTGATTTTCATATCTTTTTTTTTCTTGTCGGGTGGCAAATAATCTGCAATTCAATATTGTCCATTTTGTAGCCGCGGAAACGCTTTCCCTTGAGGCCGGACTCTACCAGCGGGATAAGGTCTCCGTCTTCGAAGTCCAGAAATACATTGTTGCGTGCATCATACAAATGGGCGTGTTTGCCCGGATCCACGTCGAAGTACATCTTTCTGTCGGGACTGAAGCGCCTTCCGTAGATGCCTTTGTCGGCAAAGTCGGAGAGTATGTTGTAAATACTGGCTGCGGTTATACCGTCTTCGTCCTTGAGGCTCTCCAGTACCATGTCGGCGCTTGCATGTACGAGTTCCATCATGACCCTGTGCACAGCCAGCCGCTGAGGCGTGACCCGGAGTTTGATCGACTTCAGTTTCCGGCAGAACGCTTCTTCGCTTCGGATGTTTTTTTTGATAATCCTGGGCATAGGGCGTCAGTTTTTCATCAGGGCTCTGGCATTTGCTATGGCCTCGGGGCTGATGTTCTCGCCGCTGAGCAGACGGGCGATTTCCAGTACGCGGTCTTCGCCTTCAAGAAGCGATACACCGGTGCTGCTGCGGCCCGACTCAGGCTTGTACTGCTTGCTCACGAGGTAGTGGGCATTTCCCTTGGCAGCTACCTGCGGCAGGTGGGTGATGGAAAACACTTGCATGGTGGTGCCCATTTCGCATATCATCTGTCCCATCTTGTCGGCCACGCTTCCGGACACTCCGCTGTCGATTTCGTCGAAAATCAACGTCGGCATGCCCTTGAATTTGGCCATCATCGCCTTGAGGCTCAGCATGATGCGAGAAATCTCTCCGCCCGAAGCGCATTTTGCGACGTCCGTGGGACGGGTGCCGTCGGAAGAGAACAGAAAACGCACGGAGTCGGTGCCGACGGGACCTGCCTGCCCGGGCTGCAGCTCCACCACGAAGCTGGAGCGCTCAAGTTCGAGAAAGTGAAGATGACCCTCGACGGCGGAAGCGAATGAACCGGCAGCCTGTTCCCGGGCTTTGTGAAGCCTGGAGCATATGTCGGAGTATTCGCTTTCAAGCGATTTGATTCTGCTTGATACGGCCTCGCAGCGCTCTTCAAGTTCTTCTGTGCCGTTCACGGCTTTCGCGAATCTGTCCTTGGCCTCGATCAGCCCTTCTATATCGTTGCACCCGTGCTTGTGGAGCAGGCGGTATAGCAGTGAGAGCCTTTCTTCCACCGCTGCGAGCCTTTCGCCGGACACGTCGGTGCGTTCGGCATAAGATTCCACCTCGGAAAAAATGTCTTCCAGCTCTATTCTGGCCGACTCGAGCCTGTCTCCAAGTTCCTTCATGCCGTTCAGGTAGCGTCCGGCGTGCTCAATGGAGCGCCGTGCTTCCTTCAGGCTTTCGGCTACTCCCTGCTGCTCGGCCGGGCTGAAGCAGCCAAGGGCACGTGTGAGGCTCTCCCTTATCTCTTCGGCATTGGCCAGGGCCTGCTGATCTTCTTCGAGTTCCTGAAGCTCTCCTGTGCGCAGGCGGGCCGCGTCAAGTTCGCTGAACTGGGCTTCGTTGTAGTCCGCTTCGGCCTTGTTCCGCCTCAGTTCTTCTTGCGCTTGCAAGAGCTCCCTGCGGCTGGCACCCAGTTCGCGCCATACTTTCCCGCACTCTTCGAGCAGGCTGTCGTTGCCGGCGTAATGGTCGAGCAGAGACAGCTGAAATGCGCTGTCTGTAAGCAGCAGGCTGCGGTGCTGGGAATGAATGTCGAAAAGAGTTTCGCTGAGCGCGGCAAGTTCCTGCACCTGGGCTGGGCAGTCGTCTATGAAACTGCGCGAGCGTCCTGAAGAGTATATGACCCTCCTGATGATGCGCAGGCCGTCCGGGGTGTCGAACTCTCCTTCAACTACGCAACTTTCGGCCCCTTCGCTGATCAACGACGGGTCGGCCTTATCGCCGGCCAGAAGACCCAGGGCGCCAAGCAGGATTGACTTGCCCGCGCCGGTCTGACCGGTAATAATCACAAGGCCCTCCGGAAAATTAATGTCCAGAGAGTCTATGAGAATGTAGTTTCGTATGTGAAGGCTGCGGAGCATGGCGACTCCGATTATTCTGCCTTTCCGTCGGCTTTTGCAAAGCGGAACGACAGTTCGCCGTCCTCGAATTCTGAGATGGCTACAAGGCTGGGCTTGGGCTGGCGCTCAAAGTACTTGGATATTTCTATCTGCTCTTTGTTCTCGAAGGTTTCTTCCATCGTGTCGCGCTCGTTGCGGAATTCCTCCAGGCGCTTGTTGAGCTCTTTCTTCTCTGCGAGGGCAATCTGGTTGGCACGCTGTGCCAGGATTACTACAGTCTCGTAAATATTGCCCGTGGGGGCTGCGAGGTCCTTGATGTCCCTCGTGATAGTGTTGTTGGGTATTTTATTTTCCATATTAATAATACGAACCTATCTGCAGGGATGGTTTCAATATTTTTCTTTTGCTTTGTTGTACAATTTTTCAAGTTCTTTGCTCCTGGCTGTGTCGGGGTACTCGCCTATGTAGTTGAAATAGTCGTCGTAGAATACCAGGAAACGCTCTTTTTGCTTCGCCGCAACGCTGAGGCTGGCATATTTATAAGATGCCATGGCGGTGTAGTAGAGCACATCTTCGCGGTAACGGTTGTCGGCGTCTTCTTTAAGGACATTGCGCAAGGCAACCCTGGCGGCGAGGTAGTCCTCCATCTTGTAATAAATATAGGCGTTCTCGAATGCTTTGCGGTCGAGCCTTTCGTTGAGGTCGTCGAGCATTTTGTCGCAAACGCTGCGATATTCGCTGTTGGGATGGTTGATCAGGTACTCGCTGATAGCGGTAATGGTCCTGTAGGTGGGCGTCTGGTCCAGCTCGTAGCGATGGGTGCCCCTGTACAGGCAGTCAAGGTGCAGGAATGCTGCAGACTCGGCGAAAGGACTCCTGGGGAAGTTCTCCATGAAGCGCTCGAAGTTTGTCTCGGCGGTATAGTAGTCCTTTGCCCTGTAGTTGCTCAAGCCCCAGTAGTACTGTACCGTGTCGTCGCGGGAAGTGCCGTTGGTGATAACCGACAGCGACTCGAACAACTGGCTGGCCTTTGTGTACTTGCCCTGATTGAAATAGTCGAAAGCTGCTGCATACTTGGCATCGCTGTCGTTGCCTTCCAGCAGAAGCTCATACTGGCTTTTGCAGGAACAAAGACAGAACGCCAAAGCAAGGCAGACAAAAAATATACACTTAGAGATCTTCATCGTTTCAAGAATTTTTCTGCGTCAAGCGCTGCCCGGCACCCCGAAGCCGCCGCCGTGATGGCCTGGCGGTAATGGGGATCCTGCACGTCTCCGGCTGCAAAAACGCCTTCCACATTGGTGGCGCTGCTGCGGCCGTCGGTAATTATGTATCCGGCTTCGTCGGTTTTGATCCAACGTGCAAAGAGATCTGACTGGGGATGGTGACCTATTGCCAGGAAGAATCCGTCTATTTTGATGTCGAAAACCTCTCCGTCCTTGCGCTCCAGCCTTGCGCCGGTGACTCCTGATGAGTCACCCAGCACTTCGCGGGTGTTGCAGTTCCACAGAATCTCTATGTTGGGGGTATTGGCTACCCGTTCCTGCATGGCGGCGGAAGCCCTGAGGACGTCGCGGCGCACAATCATATACACTTTGTTGCAAAGACCTGCGAGGTAAGTGGCCTCTTCGCATGCGGTGTCGCCTCCGCCCACCACTGCCACGTCTTTGCGGCGGTAGAAAAAGCCGTCGCATGTGGCGCAGGCGGATACTCCGAGTCCGCGGAATTTCTGCTCCGAAGGCAGTCCGAGGTACTTGGCGGTTGCTCCCGTTGCTATGATGAGTGTCTCCGCTTCGAGTTCGGTCTGACCGTCAATTGTGATCTTGAACGGCCTGGAAGACAGGTCTGCAGCACTGACGGAACCTCTCCTGATGTCTGCTCCCAGACGTACGGCCTGGCTCCTGATGTCTGTCATCAGGGCGTTTGCATCCACTCCGTTGGGGAAGCCGGGGAAGTTTTCGACCACAGTAGTTGTGGTGAGCTGTCCGCCGGGTTCTAGCCCTTCGTACAATACGGGTGATATAGCGGCGCGGGCTGCGTAAATAGCGGCTGTATAGCCGGCCGGACCGCCTCCCACTATGAGGCATTTAACTTTTTCCATCTTAACGTACTACTGAAATTGAATTGTTGGTGTTGTAGAGCAGACGCCGCACGGCGGTATTGGTCTTGCCCGTCTTGTCGAATGAGAAATCGGTCTGCAGACCTTTACCCCGGGTGGCGCTTACCGCCTCGAGAGAGAAGCCCTGATTCTGTTCGAGGATCGTACCGAAGTAGTTCATGAGGTCGTAGCCCTGGTAAACCCACTGACCGGGATCGCCCTTGAATTTGTCTTTGTATCGCTGGGCGAAAAGCCGGACGTCACGGTCGCCGGGGTCGGCGTAGTATGCTGCAGTCACGTGGGCATGGGCGGCATGGATACTTTCCACCTCCAGTTCGTTGAGAGAGCGTATGCGGGAAGTGGTGTAAACTGCATTGTGAGTGCCCCTAAGATTCATGAGGGCTATCTCGCGTACGGCGGAGATGCAGAATTCGTCGCTTTCGGACGCCAGCAGGAAGCGGCAGGTTCCGCTCACCCTTCCTTCGTAAGCGGAAGGTGTGGAAGACACTTCATAAGGGATGCCTGCTTCTCCAAGTTTCTGGGCCATGCGGCTGCTCATGGGTCCGTCGCCTTCGCCGGTGTTCTTGAGCAGTACCACCAGATCGCCTCCGCGCTTGTCGGCGCCCAGCCATTCCACAAGTTCGTCAACCTGGGACTCCCAGCCCGACGGGGCTTGGATAACATTGTGGGCGTCAGTAAGTTGTGCTACCTTCGGGTCGAGCGGGGAAATGATGAATTTGCCATGGGCCCGGGGAAGTATCCGCTCCACATCTTCGTAATTGACGGGGCCTATTATAAGGTCGCTGTTCTCAAGTTCGGCAATGCCGGGCATGCCCACGGTGGAGTCGAATACCGACAGTTCCATGGGCTTTCCGTCCTTAGACAGGGCGTCTGCCGCCATCAGCACTCCGCTGTAGAAGTCGAGGAAGTTGCTGTTGGGGGTGCTTGTGCTCTTGAACGGCAAGATCAGGGTGACCCTCAAAGGCGCGATTTCTTCGGCGAAAAGGTCTTCGGCAAAAGGATCCTTGGCAGCCTCCTGCTCGGAGCCGTCAGAGAGCGGGACGAATTTTTCCTCGGCGCTCTTGACCGCGGTGCTGTCTTTTGCCGGCCGGCCGCCGGGGAATAGGTACCACTGTGCCGATGCGCCCAAGGGCATCAACAGGGTGAATACCAGTATGGCAAGCAGATAACGTCTCATAATGTTCCTGTAAACGATAACAGTTCCTTGCAGAATCCGGACCAAGACAGGCGCCGGCGCTCATCTTGGATGTGGCCGATGCATTCTTCCCTCAGTCCGCTCTGATTGAAAAACTTCAGAATCCCTTCTTTTACAAGCTCCGGCTCGGCCCGATCGACCACAATGCCTGTGCCCCGGCCCTCGACTGTGGCCCTCAGCGAGCCGGTGTCGGTGACGATCATGGGGACTTCGAAATGGCACGCAAGGGCGTTTACTCCGCTCTGGGTGGCGCTTCTGTATGGCAGAACCGTGACGTCCGAAGCACTGAAGAACCATTTCACTTCGGAGTCGGGGATGTAGTTATTGAAGAGGAAAATCCTGTCTTTTGCCGGGCTTTCGTCAATGGCCCTGCTGTATTCTCCGAAATCCCCGTACGGCTCGCCGGCAATGATCAGGCGATAGTCCTCGGGAAGCTTTCCGAAAGCGTCAATGAGTATGTCCAGACCCTTGTATTTCCTGATGAGGCCGAAAAACAGCAGGTTTTTCCCTCCGGGTTCAAGCCCCAGATGTTTTTCGGCTTCGGCTTTGGAGACCTTTTCTCCGAAGTGGGTGTAAAGAGGGTGGGGGAGCACTTTATAGCGGGCGTCCTTTTTCCATTTGAGAAGGTCCGCCGCCACCTCGTCGCTCATGGTTATGCAACCGTCAACGGCTTTCAGAAACCATTGGGTGAGGGGTTTGTCGAAAAAATGGGGCTCATGGGGCACGACGTTGTCCATGATAGCCACTACCTTGCAGCCCGGCCCCAGGTGCCTTGCCACGGTGCCCAGCGAAGGAGCGAACCAAGACATCCAATAGCGGACTATCAGCAGGTCGGCGCCCCAGTCCCGTATGGCCTTTGCGGCCTTGAACCAGGAGAACGGATTCACGGTGCTCAGCACCGCTTCTGACTCAACACGTAAAGCACTGTCCCCCGGACTGACGTACTGGGTCTTTCCGGGGAACAGGAAATCGGGATATTGGGTGGTAAAATTGAAAGCTTTGACCGTACAGTCCTTGCTCAGTCCTTCAAGCAGGCTTGCATTGAACTGGGCGACTCCTCCTCTGAAAGGATAAAAACAAGACAGTATGGCTACTTTCAATTGGAATTACTGTTTATTCTCTGCTTTGCTCTTCACGTAGGCGGCGTTGAGGCCCTCGAGCACAGCGTCGGTAATGTCCAGGGCGGGATCTGCCGTCACAACGGGGGCGGGGAGAATGTCACCCTGGGTGGTGAGGATCATGGCGTAACCCTTCTCTGCATTGAACTCGTCAATGAAGGTCTTGATGGCGTCAGCGATCTGGTTCATCATGACCTGCTGCTCCTCGACGATTTCCTGCTGCTTCTGGGCGGCGTACTGCTGGAAGCTGTTGCGCTGATCTTCGAGCTTCTTGCCCTGAATCTCGGCAACGGACTGGGTCATAAGGCCTTTATTGATCTTGTCCTGGAAAGTCTTGATGTCTTTTTCAAGTTTATTGCCCCTGCGGTTTACTTCCTGGTTGATGCTGTTTATCTTGGTCTCCGTGACACTGCGCAGATCGTTGGCCATGTCGTACTCCTGGAGAACCCTGTCGAGGTCGAAGTAAACTATTGAACCTGCAACTGCGGTGGAATCAGCTCCTGTGTTGGCGGATGTGCCGCTGGTTGAGTTGCAGCTTGAGAGAGAAATAAGGGCTGCGGCCCCTGCTGTGGCGATGATGCCGAGAATGACTTTTTTCATTTCTGTTATGTTTGTTTTCTTATATTGCAAAATGCAAATTTAACTATTTTTTCTGAATCTCTGTCAGATATGCTCCGATTGTGCGTGGAAGTCCCATGTAAAGGGCGTCGCAGATTATGGCATGACCTATGGAAACTTCGTCGGTCCATGGAATGGACTTGACGAACCAGGCAAGGTTGTCCAAATTGAGGTCGTGACCGGCATTGAGCCCGAGCCCGCATTCCCTGGCGGTGATGGCTGCCTGCAGATACGGTTCGACGGCCTTCTGCGGGTCATTGGCGAAATCGGCTGCATAAGCAGCGGTGTACAGTTCCACCCTGTCGGCTCCGCAGGCGGCGGCTCCCTTTACCATGGCAGGGTCCGGGTCCACGAATATCGAAACCCTGATGCCGAGGGCTTTGAACTCTTTGCTTATCTCGGAAAGGAATTCCCTGTTTTGTATCGTGTCCCAGCCTGCGTTGGAAGTGATGGCGTCGGGGGCGTCCGGCACCAGTGTCACCTGATCTGGCTTGACGCGGCATACCAGCTCCCGGAATTCCGGAATGGGGTTTCCCTCGATGTTGAATTCGGTCGAAAGTAAAGGCCTTATGGCCAGCACGTCGGAATAACGTATGTGCCTCTGGTCAGGCCGCGGATGCACAGTAATGCCCTGGGCTCCGAAACGTTCGCAGTCCAGCGCCGCCTTGGTGACGTCGGGCATGTTGCCTCCTCTGGCATTGCGCAGGGTGGCGAACTTGTTTATGTTAACACTTAGTCTTGTCATAAAGTGCAAAAATAGAAAATATTGTGTTAAATTTGAAGCCTGATATGAAGTTTGCTTATTTTTTGAAAGACCGGAGCCTGGAACTCGACCCCAGGGTACTTGGCCTGCTCGCCGACCTGGGCGCGGCCGGGTTCGACGTGTATCCGGTGCGCGAAGCCTCCGGCATACAGGAGGGTACCGGAATGCTGCTGAGTTTCGGAGGAGACGGTACTTTCCTTTCCGCCGCCGCCCTTGCTGTGGATGCTTCAATTCCCATTCTGGGTGTTAATTTCGGACGCCTGGGTTTCCTTTCGGAAAATAGGCCCTTGGAGGTGGCTGACGCTCTTGCCCGCAAAGATTATTCCATTCAAGTTCGGGGTATGGTGCAGGTTGACGGCCTGAGCGGCGCCGACGGCCCCCAGCTTGCCCTGAATGAAATCTGCGTGCTCAGGGAAGGCGCCGCCATGCTTGGGGTAGATGTGGAAGTGGACTCCCTTCCGCTGCCTACCTACTGGGCGGACGGCCTGCTGGTGGCCACGAGTTCCGGCTCCACCGCTTACTCCCTCAGCGCCGGCGGCCCTATCTGCCTGCCAGATTCCAGGGTGCTGATAATCACTCCTGTAGCTCCACACAATCTGAACGTCCGCCCCCTCGTGGTGCCCGACAGTTCGGAAATCAAGATAAAATTCCGCTCCCGCGACAGCGTCGTGAGGCTCACCGCAGACAATCGCAATTATGACATTCCTTCCGACTCCACGCTCACTGTGCATGCCTTGCCCGGAGTGCTGAAACGAGTAGAACTTGGCGGCTCCAACTTCATAGGGGCCCTGAAGGCGAGACTCTTGTGGGGAGGCGACGTGCGGAACCAAAATGAACAGATATGAACGTTCCTGAGATAATTCCAAATCATGTAACCTTTATAATGGACGGCAACGGCCGATGGGCCAAAGCCAGGGGGAAAGACCGCATCTTCGGCCACTTCGAAGGAGTGGAGAGCGTACGCTCCGTGCTTGAAACCAGCGTGGAACTGGGCATAAAGTACGTTTCCTTCTTCGCTTTTTCCGAAGAAAACTGGGGCCGCCCGCAGCAGGAAGTGCTTGGGCTCATGGACCTGATGATGCGCTCCATGAAGAATGAAGTGGAGTCTTTCCTATCCAACGGAATCCGTTTCAGGGTGCTTGGGAACCTGCAGCGGCTCAGCCCGGAATTACGTAATGAAATCAGTCATCTTGAGGAGATTACCGCAGGAGGAGACAAGATGACGATGATTATTTTCATGAGCTACAGTGGCCAATGGGACCTGCGCCAGGCAGCGGAACGCATGGTCAGTGACGGAGGTGACGACATAAGCAAGTATCTTGTTACCGCCGGTGTCCCGGACCCGGACCTTCTCATACGTACTTCGGGCGAAAAACGGATAAGCAATTATATGCTCTGGCAGCTTGCATACACCGAATTTGTGTTTACCGACACACTTTGGCCTGATTTTAGAAAGGAACAGTACCTGGATGCGCTGCAGGAATACGCTTCGCGGGACAGACGTTTCGGAAAAGTCAAATAATTCCGTATATTTGCGCATTTATCGGAAAAAGAAGAGATGAGATACAAATATATTGTTGTCTTTATGTCGGTTATTCTGTCCTGCCTTTCCTTGAAGGCGCAGGACGGTAAAGTGGAGATAGATTACAACCACCCCAAGAAGTATATAGTCGGTGGTGTGTCGGTCGAAGGCAACAGCTATTTCAGTGACCAGCAGATCATTCAACTTACTGGTATTCAGAAGGGTATGGAACTTACCGTGCCCGGAGAAGATGTGTCAGGGATAGTCAGGCGTCTGTGGATGCAGCGCTATTTTGAAGACGTCTCGCTGGTTATCGACCATCTGGGAGAGACTCCCGATTCGGCTTATTTCAAGATCAACATCAAAGAGCGTCCAAGGGTGTCGTTCTGGTCTTTCTCCGGCATCAAGTCGGGAGACAAGAAAGAACTGCAGGACAGGCTGAACCTCCGAAGGGGAGGGGAATTCTCCGAATATGTGGAAAAGACTTCTTCCGATATCATCAAGCGCTATTATGCAGAGAAAGGCTTCCTCAATGCCACGGTAAAGGCTGAAGTTCAGAAAGATACCATAGTCAAGAATGCAATTCGCGTCAACTTTAATATAAATCGCGGCGACAAGGTGCGCATCAAGGAAATCCACTTCATAGGCAACGAGCATGTGAAAGATTTCAAGCTTGCGCGCTCCATGAAGAAGACCAAGTCCAACAAGATATACAATTTCTTCAACAGCAAGAAATTCAACGAGAAAGAGTATATCAACGACAAGAAGACGGTCTTGTCGGCTTTCAACGAAGCCGGCTACCGCGACGCCAGGCTGGTGCGCGACTCCGTGTATTATATTGAACCAAAGCGCCTTGGCATCGACCTGGTCTTCGAAGAGGGAGACAAATACTACTTCCGCGACATCACCTGGACTGGCAACTCCGTCTATCCTTCGGAGGTGCTGAATAACGTGCTGCAGGTGTCCAAGGGCGATGTGTACGATGTGGTGTCCATGGAGAAACGTCTCAACGGCGGCGGCAAGCAGACCGACATGGACGTGTCCAAGTTGTACAGGGACAACGGTTACCTGTTCTTCAGCGTGACTCCTGTCGAGACCAACATCCAGAACGACTCCGTGGATGTGGAAATGCGCATCTCCGAAGGCAAGCAGGCAACCCTCAACAATATTGTCATCAACGGTAACGACCTCACTAACGAAAAGGTGGTTCGCCGCCAGATATTTACCCGTCCCGGCTACCTGTTCAGGCAGTCCGACTTCGAACGTTCCATCAGGGAAATCGCTTCGCTGGGACAGTTCGACCCCGAGGCCATCATGGATCCCACAAAGGGCTGGAGTATAGTCCCGAACCAGCTTAACAATACCGTCGATCTGGTGTATAACGTCACCGAGAAGCCTTCCAGCCAGCTGGAACTTTCCGGAGGCTGGGGCGCAGGTACCTTCGTGGCCACCGTGGGCGTGAGCTTCAACAATTTCTCCACCAGGCGTTTCTTCGACAAGAGCGCATGGCGGCCCGTTCCTCTCGGAGACGCTCAGAACCTGGCATTCCGTTTCCAGACCAACGGCAAGTACTACACCGCTCTGACCGCCAGTTTCGTGGAGCCTTGGCTCTTTGGCAAGAAGCCCACTTCGCTCAACCTTTCCGGCTATTACACCCGTTACACGGACTCCAATCTGTGGCTGGGTATCTTGAGCAACGACAAGCAGATGGAGGTCTTCGGCGTGTCGGCATCCCTGGGTAACCGCCTCAAGTGGCCGGACAACTACTTCGTGCTCTACAACGGTCTCAGCTGGCAGACATACCGTCTGAAGAACTGGAGCTCCGGATATTTCATTTTCGACGACGGCGTGTCCCACAACATCAGCTACACCGTCAACCTTCTCAGGAACTCGACCGACCAGCAGATATATCCTCGCCAGGGATCGGATTTCTCCCTCTCCCTGTCGCTTACGCCTCCGTTCTCGCTTTTCCGCCGCTACGATTACGACGCTTCCGGGAACAAGATCACCGAGCGTGGCGGCAAGCCTATTGGCTGGCAGGACGTTAATTACGATAACTGGTCTGTCCAGAACCGTTACAAATGGATTGAATACCATAAGTGGAAATTTTCCGCTGCCACTTATACAAAGCTCATAGGCGACCTTGTGCTTATGACGCGTGCTCAGTTTGGTTATCTGGGCTATTACAACCGGGCCTGGGGCTATTCGCCGTTCGAAGGCTTCACCGTGGGCGGCGACGGCATGTCGGGCTACTACTCCTATGGTACCGAGGTCATTGCATTGCGTGGTTATACCAACAACAGTCTTACCCCGTACCTACCTACTCAGTACAATTCCAACCGCTATGCTTATGCCGGCAATGTGTACGACAAGTTTACGGTTGAATTGCGCTATCCTGTGATTCTCCAGCCGTCTTCCACCATATTCGTGCTGGCTTTCCTGGAGGGAGGCAACTGCTGGAGCGACATCAAGGATTTCAATCCCTTCCAGATTAAGCGCAGCGCCGGTGTGGGCGTGCGTATCTTCCTGCCGATGATCGGCCTGCTCGGTGTGGACTGGGGCTACGGCTTCGACGCTACCGACAATACCGGAGGCAGTCAATTCCATTTTGTTATCGGACAACAATTTTAAATTATTTGATATGAAAAAGATTATTATGGTTGCCGCATTGGCAATGATGAGCGCAGCGGCGTTTGCACAGCAGAAGTTCGCCTATGTCAATTTCACCGAGCTGGTGCAGTTGATGCCAGAGGCAGACCAGGCACGTGCAACTATTGACGCCTCCACCAAAGAGGCCGGCGAAACTTATCAGGCTATGGCCGATGAGTTCAACACCAAATACCAGCAGTATCAGCAAAAGGCCAGCACCTGGACTCCGGCCATCCGTGAGGCCAAGGAGAAGGAACTGACCGACATACAGCAGCGTATCCAGGAGTTCCAGCAGACGGTTCAGGCCGAGCTCCAGCAGCAACAGCAGCAACTCATGGCTCCTCTGTACAAAAAGGCTCAAGAGACAGTAGAGAACCTTGCCAAGAACGGCGGATATATTTTCGTGTTCGACCAGACCACGGCTCTGTACGTCGATCCGGCCCAGGCCGACGATCTCACGGCTTCCGCCCGAAAAGTTCTCGGAATCCCCGAAGACCGCACCATGGAGTCGCTCCAGAAGGAGCTCCAGGCCAAGGCTGAGCAGCAACAGCAGCAGTAAGCAACTTTGATAAAGCCTGCATGCCGCAAACCGGCATGCAGGCTTTATAATTAATAACCATTTTAAACACTATTATGAACACCAATGAAATTCTGGCCAAACTCCGGGCCAAGTATCCTGGCGAGAATGAATATCTCCAGGCAGTTCAGGAGGTTTTGGAATCTGTTGAGGAAGTTTACAATCAGCATCCCGAATTCGAAAAGGCAAAAATCGTGGAGAGGATGGTCGAGCCCGACCGTATCTTCACTTTCCGTGTGACCTGGGTTGACGACCAGGGCCAGGTGCAGACCAATACCGGCTACCGTGTGCAGTTCAACAGCGCCATAGGACCGTATAAGGGAGGACTGCGCTTCCACAAAGCCGTCACGCCTTCGATGCTTAAGTTCCTCGGATTCGAGCAGACTTTCAAGAATGCCCTTACTACCCTTCCTATGGGCGGTGCTAAAGGTGGATCCGACTTTGATCCGGTGGGTAAGAGCAACGACGAGATAATGCGTTTCTGCCAGGCTTTCATGCTTGAGCTGTGGCAGTGCATCGGTCCCGACCAGGACATTCCTGCCGGCGATGTCGGCGTGGGCGGACGCGAGATCGGTTATCTCTACGGAATGTACAAGAAACTGGCCCGCCAGTATAATACCGGTGTGCTTACCGGAAAGGGAAGCACCTGGGGCGGATCTATCCTGCGCCCCGAGGCCACGGGATTTGGCGCTTTGTATTTTACCCAGCACCTGCTTGAGAAGGCCGGCAAGGACATAAAGGGCAAGAAGATTGCTCTGTCAGGCTTTGGCAATGTGGCGTGGGGCGCCGCAACTAAGGCCACTGAACTTGGTGCTAAAGTTGTCGCTATCTCCGGTCCCGACGGTGTTTGCCATATCCCCGGCGGCATCACCAAGGAGATGATTGATTATATGCTTGTCATGCGTGCTTCCAACCGCAACAAGGTGGAAGACATGGCCGTTAAGTTCCCCGGTGCATGTGAGTTCGTGGCCGGCAAGAAGGCCTGGAGCATTCCTGTGGACATTGCCCTGCCTTGCGCTTTCCAGAACGAACTCTCAGAGGACGATGCCAAGGAGCTTGCCGCCAACGGTTGCTGGTGCTGCTGCGAGGTGTCCAACATGGGATGCCAGCCAGGCGCTATCCATTATTTCCAGAACAATGGTATTCTCTTTGCTCCCGGCAAAGCTGTAAACGCCGGTGGTGTAGCGACTTCCGGACTTGAGATGACCCAGAATGCCGAGCATATTTCATGGGATGCAAAAGAAGTGGACGATAAGCTGCATTTCATAATGAAGTCTATTCATGAGCAGTGCGTCAAGTTCGGCACCCGTGCCGACGGCAGCGTGGACTACGTGAAGGGCGCTAATATCGCTGGCTTCATGAAGGTCGCCACCGCCATGCTCGAGCAGGGTACTGTGTAAGCGGTACGCTTTTCTAAGACTTTTTTTGAGAGAGGAAGGCTAAGAGAGATTCTTCGGCAGCTTGCAGCTGCCTCAGAATGACACTGTTCTGTTATTCTGAACGATTAGTCATTCTGAACGAAGTGAAGAATCTACCAGCCTCCCTCTCTCTAGTATATAGCAATGTGAGAGTCGTCCGGCGTCATTAGTCGCTCGGCGTCATTTTGCAGGTGTTTTTGCTGCCGGAGGGCTTTTCTGAGGTCTCGGCGCCATGATGCGG
>CAMJBH010000009.1 GCA_946403855.1 uncultured Bacteroidales bacterium | reverse complement strand
CCGGCACCTCCGTGAACATGAACGCCAACGAGGTCATTGCCAACCGCGCCCTGGAACTCATGGGACACAACAAGGGCGAATATCAGTTCTGCTCGCCCAACGACCATGTAAACTGCGCCCAGTCCACCAACGACGCCTATCCCACGGCCTTCCGCTACACCTTCGTGCGCATGAACAAGCACCTGGTGAATTCGCTCACCGCCCTCATAGGTTCGCTGCGAGCCAAGGGCGATGAATTCAAGGACATCATAAAGATGGGACGCACCCAGCTGCAGGACGCAGTGCCCATGACCTCCGGCCAGGAGTTCCACGCATTTGCCAACAACCTGGAGGAAGAGCTCGCAAACCTAGAGCGTAACGTGGTGCTGCTCAAAGAGATAAATATGGGTGGCACGGCCATCGGCACCGGACTGAACGCAGTGCCCGGCTTTGCCGAACTCTGTACGGCCAAACTGTCTGAATATACCGGCGAGACCTTCACCAAGGCCCCCGACCTGGTGGAAGCAACCCCCGACACCGGTGCGTACGTGAGCTACTCCGCCGCACTCAAGCGCCTGGCCATCAAGCTCTCCAAGATCTGCAACGACCTGCGCCTCATGGCTTCCGGTCCCCGCTGCGGCCTGCACGAGATCAACCTCCCGCCCATGGCTCCCGGTTCTTCCATTATGCCCGGCAAGGTGAACCCGGTCATCCCCGAGGTTACCAACCAGGTGTGCTTCAAGGTGATAGGTAACGACACCACCGTGGCTTTCGCCGCCGAGGCCGGCCAGCTGCAGCTCAATGTCATGGAGCCGGTGATTGCCGAATCCATCCTCGAAAGCGTGACCTGGCTCCGCAACGCCATCGACACCCTGCGCACCCGCTGCATCGAGGGCATCACGGTGAATGTGGACCACTGCTACGAGATGGTCAAGAATTCCATCGGAATAGTTACGGCACTCAACCCTTACATAGGTTACAAGACTTCTACCAAGGTGGCCAAAGAGGCTCTGGAGACAGGACGCAGCGTGTACGACCTGGTGCTGGAGCACGGATACATGACCAAAGAAATGCTCGACGAGGCGCTGGATCCCGCCACCATGACCAGCTCCCACGAGTTCTTTAAGAAATAGAATAGATATGAAGAGATTTCTTACAATACTGCTGCTGATTATGCTTTCTGCAGCAGCGGCCAAGGCGCAGGACATCGTGGTTCTCCGGAACGGAAGCCAGATTACGGCCAAGGTGCTTGAAGTAAACGACCTCAATGTGAAATACATCCGTTCCGACAACCCGGAGGGGCCCACTTATATCTTGAGAGTAAGTGAGATAAGCCGGATTGTGTACCAAAACGGGCAGGTGGACGAATTCGTGCACCAACAAGCTTTCGTGCGGGAAGAGCCGGTGGATTACAAAGTCCGCTACTCCGACATCAGGCACAACTACAATCCCAGATTTTACACACCCATGAGAGATGACCCCTACGAGCCGTGGGCTTGCGGCGTGGGATCCTTTTTTCTGCCCGGACTCGGCCAGATAATTGCAGGCGAAACCGGACGCGGATTAATGTTCCTGGGAGTGAATGCAGCTTTTTCAGTCACGGAAATGCTTGAGATATTCAATCTCGGAGGAAACCGTTACTACGACCCTTATAGCAGCGAAGCCCAATCGTCGAAAAGCATCTACGCCGAAGCGCTGCTGTTTACATGTCTGACCCATGCCGCCTTCAATATCTGGGGCATTTTCGACGCCGTGCGCATTGCCAAGGTCAAAAACATGTACTTCCAGGACGCCGACGGGCTGCTTGGCGGCGTGCAAGTTAAATTCCAGCCGGAACTGGCCATGATGCCCTCCGTCGGAGGCTCCCTGACCCCCACAGCCGGCTTCTCGCTGAACTTTACGTTCTGATGACAAATTCATACGTGTCCACGCACCGCTCGCTTGGACAGGTTATTCAAGACTGGATGTTGCCCGGCGCTATCGTGCTGGGCATCAGCACATATTTAATCTATAGGGAACTGGACTTCCTGCATCCCCTCGGGCCTGTCCTCCATGTGGCTGCGTCCGAAGGGCAGAGGCTCGTGATTGCGCTGCTGCTGTTTTTCCAGTTCGTCAAAATCTCCCCGCACGACCTCAAAATAAGCCGCTGGCACGTTCTGGCGCTGCTTTTTCAGGTCCTGTCTTTCTTGGGCTTCGCCCTGCTGCTGCCCCACTTCAGCGGTGTGCCTCTGATCCTTTTGGAATGCGCAATGCTGTGCATCGTCTGCCCTACCGCATCTGCCGCGGGAGTCATTACAGACAAGCTCGGCGGGTCGCTGGCGGGCACCGTGACCTATCTGGTCATGATTAATGTCGCCGCCACCTTGCTGATTCCGCTTGTGATCCCGGTCATCAGGCCGTCCGCCGACCTGGGCTTCTGGAGCTACGTCTGGCACCTTGCGTGCAAGGTCTTCCCCGTGCTGGTGCTGCCGGGCGCCATTGCCTGGCTGATTCGCTACACCACCAAAAAGCTGCAGCGGGTGCTCATGCGCTGGAGCCGCTACTCGTTCTACATCTGGGGCGTCGGGCTCACCCTCGCCATGGTGCTGAGCACCAGGGCTTTGGTGCTTGGTGGCCTGGGCGCAGGGGCGGTGGCCCTGATAGTCGCCGTGTCCATGGCAGCATGCGCCCTGCAGTTTGCTGTGGGACGTCTCTTCGGGCGCAAGACCGACCGCATCACTGCGGGCCAGTCCCTGGGGCAGAAGAATACCGGTTTCCTTATCTGGCTGGGGTACAATTACTTAACTCCCGTCACTTCGGTCGCCGGCGGCCTCTACGCCATCTGGCAGAACCTCTTCAACAGCTGGCAGCTCTACCGCCGCTCGCACCCGAAGGCATAATCAGCCACACTTGGAAAGGGGATGTGGCTGAGGGATAAGAAGATACATTTTACGGCAGCATTATCCAAAATTTATCGTATTTTTGTATGTTTAATAGAAACCTAAGTATATGAGTTTAAAATGCGGCATTGTTGGCCTTCCGAATGTAGGTAAATCTACTCTCTTCAACTGCGTCAGCAGCGGCAAGGCCCAAAGCGCCAACTTCCCTTTCTGCACCATAGAACCCAACCTTGGTTCGACCAATGTACCCGACCGCCGACTGGAGGTCCTGACCGATATTTGCCACCCGCAGCGCACCATTCCCGCCACAGTGGACATTGTGGACATAGCCGGTCTGGTGAAAGGGGCCAGCAGGGGCGAAGGCCTTGGCAATCAATTCCTTGCCAACATACGTGAGTGCGACGCCATACTGCACGTGCTGCGCTGTTTCGACGACGGCAACGTGGTGCATGTGGACGGCTCCGTGGACCCTGTGCGCGATAAGGAGGTCGTGGATACCGAACTGCAGATCAAGGACTTGGAGACAGTAGAATCTAGGCTGGCCAAATGTGTCAAGGCAGCCCAGGCGGGCGACAAAGAGTCCAAGAAGCTCGCCGAACTCCTGACCCGCTACAAGGCGGCGCTGGAGCAGGGCAAGTCGTGCCGCAGCGTTAAGCTCCTCAACGAAGACGAAGAACGCCTCTCCCACGACATGTTCCTGCTCACCAACAAGCCCGTGCTGTATGTGTGCAACGTGGACGACGCTTCCGCTGCGGCGGGCAACGCCTACGTGGACGCGGTGCGTGAGGCTGTGAAGGACGAAGATGCCGGCATTCTTATCATCTCCGCCCGCACGGAGTCGGAGATTGCCGAAATGGAAGACTACGACGACCGCCAGATGTTCCTCGAAGAGATGGGACTGGAAGAGTCAGGAGTGGTGCGCCTCATCCAGAGCGCCTACGCCCTGCTGGGCCTGAGGACCTTCTTCACGGCCGGAGCCGATGAGTGCCGCGCATGGACCATCCACGCGGGCGACAAGGCACCCAAGGCAGCAGGCGTCATTCACACCGACTTCGAAAAGGGCTTCATCAGGGCCGAGGTCATCAAGTACGAGGACTTCGTGCAGTACAAGACGGAAGCCGCCGTGCGCGCAGCCGGCAAAATGGGTGTGGAAGGCAAGGATTACGTGGTTCAGGACGGTGACATTATGCACTTTTTGTTTAACGTATAATACTGATAACCAATGAAAGAGAAAGTTCACAGCAAGTTTGTCTCGCTCTTCGGCGAGGGCGGCGTGTTTTACGCTGCCGCCGGGCGCATCAACCTGATCGGCGAGCACACAGACTATAACGGCGGCTATGTGTTCCCGGGCGCAATAGACAAGGGCATTCTTGCCGAAATCAAACCCAACGGCACCGACAAGGTGAGGCTGTTCGCCATAGACCGCGACGAATATGTGGAGTTCGAACTGGCAGAAGATAATCTCCCCAGCCAGCACTGGCCCCGCTACATCTTCGGCGTGTGCCGCGAAACCATCAAGCGCGGCGGCAAGGTGCAGGGATTCGACGCTGTCTTTGCAGGCGACGTGCCCCTGGGAGCCGGCCTGAGTTCTTCGGCGGCTCTGGAAAGCTGCTTCGCCTATGCCATCAACGACATGAACGCCAACGGACTCGACCTCTTCGAGCTTGCCCGCATAGGCCAGAGCACCGAGCACAACTACTGCGGCGTGAAATGCGGCATCATGGACCAGTTCGCTTCTTGCTTCGGCAAGGCCGGACACCTCATCCGCCTGAACTGCAAAACCCTTGAATATCAGTACTTCCCCTTCGATCCCAAGGGCTACAAGGTGGTGCTGCTCGACACCTGCGTGAAGCACCTTCTGGCCGACAGCGCCTACAACAAGAGGCGCGAGTCCTGCGAGAGGGCAGCCGCCGAGATAAAGAAGAACCACCCCGAAGTGGACTTCTTGTCCGACTGCAAGAGGGTCTGGCTCGACGAGGTGAGGGGCAAGATTAGCGAGGAAGATTTCATCCGCGCAGAATACGTGATCGGAGAGGTGCAGCGCGTGCTTGACGTGTGCGACGCCCTCGAGAGAGGAGACTACGAGACCGTGGGCGAGATGATGTACCAGACTCACTTCGGTCTGAGCCGCCTGTACGAGGTCAGCTGCCCCGAGCTTGACTTCCTGGCCAAGCTTGCACGCAAGATGGAGGTCACCGGATCCCGCGTCATGGGAGGCGGCTTCGGCGGATGCACCATCAACCTCGTGAAAGACGAGCTGTACGACGGCTTCATCGCCGCCGCCAAGGAGCAGTTCCGCGAAAAGTTCGGCCACGACCTGAAGGTGTACGACGTGGTTATTTCCGACGGAGCCCGTAAATTGTAATTTATGATCCAGCGCTTAGTTACATTTGCGCTGGGCCTCTTTTTTGCGGCCCTCCCGGCGGCAGCTCAGTTCTACTCGATGGGCAGCGAGCCGGCGGGGGTCGCTTGGTATCACATACACACGGCAGACTACGACGTCATCTACCCCCGCGGGCTGGATTCGCTGGCGCGCGTGTATGCCGATATTCTGGAGAAGGTCAAGATGCCGGTGGGCGCTACCGCCGGCTACTACCCCAACCAGATGTACAAAAAACGGCTCCCGGTGGTGCTGCATCCATGGACCGCCAATTCCAACGGAGTGGTGGCCTGGACGCCGCGGCGCATGGAGCTGCTCACCACGCCCGACGCTTTGGCTCCCCTGCCCCAGCCCAACGAGAATCACCTGGTGATACACGAGAGCCGCCATGTCGCTCAGATGCAGTACGTTAACGAGCGCCGCTTCCGTCCGGTTTCGTTCCTGGTGGGCGAACTTGCAGCCGGAGCAGCATCGGCCCTGTACTGCGGGCCGGCGTTTTTCGAGGGCGATGCAGTGGCGGCGGAAACCGAGCTCACGGCCGCCGGCCGAGGACGTCAGGCTGCCTTTCTGGAGTACTTCCGCGCCGCTTTCCGCGAGGGCGACACCCGCGACTGGTGGCGCTGGCGCTATGGTTCGCTGAAGCACTTTACGCCTGACTACTACAAGGTTGGCTACATCACCATGGCCGGCATGCGCAGCGTCTATGGCGAGCCTGACTTTACGGCCCGCTACTACCAGCGTCTCTTCGGGAGCAAATGGCCGCTGCCGTTCTTCGTGATGCCGCGTACCGTCAAAGACGTGTCGGGCAAGCGTTTCCGCGACGCCTTCACAGAGATCAGCGACACGCTTCGGAGCCGCTGGAACCGCGACGAGATTTCCCGCGCGCCGTTCATGCCCTCGGAAGCACTCACCTCCGACAGACGTCATTTCACAGAATACATATCCCCGTGCTTCCTGGACGGAGAACTGTACTGCATACGCAGCGGCATGACGGCTACCCCGCAGCTGGTGCGCATCGGTGCCGACGGCACTCTGAGCGCCGTGACTCACTTCGCGTACAGCACTTCTCTGCTCAAGCCGGACGCCGGAAGGCAGCGGATATGGTGGAGCGAGATTGTGCAAGACCCGCGTTGGGAGCTCAAGTCTTACTCCGAAATATGGTATGCCGGCACCGACGGCAAACGCCACCGCCTGAGCCGCGGCACACGCTGGTACAACCCGGCACCGTCGCCCGACGGAGCCACGGTCTCGGCCACTGAATATCCCGTAGAAGGAGGTTCGGCCGTGGTGCTGATAGACCCGGGAAACGGCAGCGTGCAGCAGCGTCTTATAGCGCCCGATGGCATGCAGATAGCTGAGACAGAATGGATTGGCTCCGACATGTACGCTTGCGCCGTGACTGCCCAAGGCATGGGGCTGTACCGCTGGAACGGCGGCGTGCCCGTGGAGGTTCTCGCACTCGGGCCGGTGAGCATGAAGGGTCTTTTCTGCCACGACGGGCGGCTCTGCTTTACCAGCGACCTTAGCGGCGTGGATGAGTTGTACGCCTTCGATCCTTGCGACGGCAGCGTCAGTAGGCTGACTTCTTCGGTGCAGGGCGGCAGTTATTACTGCTTCGCTCCGGACGGGTCGTTGGTGTTCTCCGAGCTTACTGCAGGCGGGCGCAACCTCCACAGGACCGGCGCAGAGCAGCTCCCTGAGCCCGCTCCGGCCGACTTCAGCCAGCTCCACCGCTATGAATTCGCCGAAGATTTAGCTCCGTCTGCCTCCGCTTCGCCGGCAGCTTCGTCCGAGGACCGTGCCACCCTCGGCACCGGAAGAGGGAGGGGCCCTTTAGGGAAGGGTCGCGAAGCGACGTCCTCGGACGAAGCTGCCGGCGAAGCGGAGCGTTACAACAGACTTGCTAACCTCTTCCGCTTCCACTCCTGGGCCCCCATCTACGTAAGCTACGACGCAGTAGCCAACGCCAGCTTCGAAGACCTCACCACAACGGCCGGGCTCGGAGCCACAGCCTTCTTCCAGAACCAGCTCAACACCATGACCGGAGTCGTTGCCTACAACGCCAGCCCCGAAGAAAAAGGCTGGATCCACAGAGGCGAGACCATCTTCACCTACTCGGGCCTGTATCCGGTGGTGGAAGCCTCGCTGTCCGTGAGCAGCGGCAAGCCCCGGCTATATTTCCTGCAGACAGGATTCACCGACTTCTCCCGCTACCTGTCGCTTACCAGCGAAGATATCAACGGCATCCCCTCTTTCAACGCCGGCATAAAGACATACATCCCGCTGCGCTTCTCTTCCGGAGGGTGGTACAGGGGCGTAATACCACAGCTGCAATGGTCGCTGTCCAACAGCGTCTTCACCCGCGGCAGCATAGCCCCCATGAACCGTTTGTCGCTGAGCCTCAGGGGCTACGCCATCAAAGCCACGCCTCAGTCGTGCCTCTATCCCAAGCTCGGAATAGGACTTGAAGCCGGATGGAGCGGACGCCCGTGGGCTCAGAACATCCTGTCTTCCAGCGCCTACATCTACGGATACGGATATCTGCCGGGACTCATGGACACCCATGGCATACGCCTGTCGGCCACACTGCAGACACCCACGTCGGACGCCATCTTCAGCGAGCATTACGCCGCAGTGATGCCCAGAGGCATGGCAGCATATTCCGGACTGGCCTCCCAATATTCCGGCTACCCCCTGCAGAGCCGCTTCACGGCCGACTATGTCTTCCCATTCGCCCCCCTTGACTGGTCGGGGCTCGGGCCTGTGGCGTATTTAAGGAATCTTGAGTGCACCCTGCACGGCGACCTCTCCTACTTTAAGGACGGGAAGTCGCACCAAAGCCTGGGCAGCGTAGGCGCCGACCTATGCGCAGTGCTGGGCAACCTTCTGTGGATACCCGAAGACACTCGCATAGGCGTCAGCTACTACTACAATATAGGAGCCCCCAAGGGCGAATCGCCGCACTACTGGGGAGCCGTCTTCAACGTGAATTTCTAGCTCATTCTGTGCGCAGCACCACATGCTCTGCAACGGAGCGCAGTGCGGCAGCATCGGCCTGGGGAAGGCCGCACGACGGCACTTCCGGCCCGAACGGCAGACCACGGAGCAACAAATATCCCACACAAGCCTTGAGGTACGAACCGGCCTGGCTCTGGTGTTTGTTGTCGGAGCTGAACAGATTGATATTGGGATAGAGCTTACGGGACAGGGTGAATGCCTCGCCCACCGGGCTCACATCGGCACGGCCGGAGCGCGAAATGCGCTTTGTGCCGGCGATGAGAAGTTCGTTGAACTCCTGCTCAGAGTCAAATCCGCCATTAGACGCTCCCGGGTACGACCAGGTGTTCTCCATGTAGATATGGCAGTCGGGGCTGCTCTTCCTGATGCTCTTACAGAGCTCCTGGAAGGCCTTCTTGACGTCTTTATGCTTGCCCGGCTCCTTTGCCCATTGGGCAGGCTCCTGGCTCTGGCCCTGCACAATGGCGCAGTCGTAATGCCCGCCGGCAATCTTGATGCCCGTCATCTGAAGTCCGCATTGCTGACGGAAGGTCTGTCCGCCCTTGAGAGACATGTCGATATTGAGCTGAAGTCCCTGAGAGAAGGCAATTTCCTGGAGCATGAAAGCCACGCCGTAGTAGTAGGTGAACGAATTGCCGATGAGCAGCAGCGACTTGGTCTCCACCGGCACATGGGAGCCGATGGGGTTGAGATAGGCGCCCACGTAGCTCTTGGTCTTGAGTGCGAACTTATTGTCCGGGGCGTCCTTGCTCAATAGGCCGCCGTCTATGGCCTTGTCTCCGCTCACCCGGCAGCGGACGCGGAGGGTGTCGCTTACGGGGTTATTCAAGCGGAATATATGCAGGAAGCATGACGGGTGGCGCGCAGCAGGGTCTATCGTCACAAAGCCGCCTCCGCTTACCCATTCGGTCCCGTCTTGGAGCTCTACCGTGAACTCGCCCGGAGCCTTGGGACCCTTCGCTTCGAGATTCACGCCAAATTGAACATAAGAACCTGCCGGTAAATTATTAACAGGACGTGTAAACACAATGGCATCGCCTGCGGCGAGCCCTTGGAATGTTAGTTCGGCATCCTTGGGTGTGAACCAGAGGCCGGACCCGTCTCCGGGCACATTCTGCGCCGGAAGACTCAACGCACAGGCAGCAGCCAGTGCAAGGCATGAAAGAAGACGCTTAAACATAGTTCAATTATTTATTACTTAAAAACGGGACGTATATTATGGCCGCAGTACCTTAATCCCCAACTAAACAAATTGCCACTGTAGCAGGCTATTACATAGCGTTTTGCAGACCTGCACCAGGTATCCTTGTTCAGATCCCTGGTCCATATAAGCGCCCCTTGCCCGCCGTATTTCAAATTTTCGGATACCGAAGAAGATTCAATATATCCTGCCAGAGGGAAAAACAGAGTGTTGCCGTTGATCTTACTGGTGAACAATATACCATCTACACCGTCTTTGGTGGTACGGGTTCTTGTGGTGTTGACGTACAGTTCATGACATTCTTCTTCGCTGGGAATCCTCCAGCCGCCGCCCAGCGCATACCAGGCTGCGTCGTCTTCGTATTGGAGCTGCGTCTTATTGTCGTAGGCAGTGTATCGGGTCATCCTGTAGTCGGAGCCGTCCTTCGTGGCAAAGCGATAATGCTTCCAGTTATAATAATCTATGTCCTTGGGCCTTAACTCGCCCCAGGCATAATAGTCGCCTTTATCGCTCGGAGTAGATGCGCCCAGGTTGCATTCGGCCCAAAGTACGGAAAGTCCCATGTCAACACATCCCGCGGCCTTGTCCACCACGTGAGCCACGCAGGTCGCCGACATGTTGGCAGCCTTGGCGCTGATCGTAGCCGTGCCCAGCTTCATGGGTAACAGACAGTCGTCCAGGACTTTAACTATGCTCGGGTCCGAGGATGTCCAGACAAGACCGCTCTTGGCCGCCGCTGGGTCAACGGTACAATGCACCGGCACTCTGGTCTTGGAGCCGAGGCATAAATAAATATCCGCAGGGTTGAGCGACAGGCTGTTCACTTTGACGGTGCTCACTGGTTCCTCGTCCGAAGAGGACGTTCCGCCGCCTGGATTGTCGCCGGACTGCCCGGTTCCGTTGTCGGGATCGGTAACGTCGGTATCCGGCTGAACTGGATAGCATGCCACACAGGCAATCAGTGCAAGGCACGAAAGAAAACGTTTGAACATAGTATCTACAAATTTAGATAATATTTTCAGTTTAGAAAATCTTTCGGCCTTTTCTTGTCGGGCACGCGGAGGGGTACAGACTTGATTTTCAGGGCACCGGGTCGTAGCCGGATCCGCCCCAGGGATGGCAGCGCAGAATGCGCTTCAGAGACAGCCAGCCTCCCTTAATGGGACCGTATTTGCGGAACGCTTCCAGGGCGTACTGGGAGCAGGTGGGGGTGAAGCGGCAGCTGGGCGGGGTAAACGGAGATATGCAGAACCGGTAGAAATGGATCAGCAGAATAAACGGCGCAGAAAACACCCGCTTTATGATTTCGCCTGCTTTCATTGGGATATCCTGCCGAGCAGGGATGTAAGTTCGTCGCAAATAACGGAATACGGCACAATCTCCGGAGAATTGTACACGAACAGAATGTCGTGGCCGCCGGAAAGGCACAGCTCCTTGTGCTGGCGATAGGCCTCCCTCATGCGGCGCTTAAGAAGATTACGCTTGACGGCACGCTTGAAATGACGCTTGGGCACGGAGACCATGATGCGGTTGAATTCCAAGCCATTATCAGCAAGGCAACAGCATCTCAGATGGAGGGTGTGGCTCCATCGGCCCCGGCTCATGAGCGCAGCGATGGCTGTCTTGCCGGAGAGTCTTTCCTTGGCGGATAATGTAGCAGCCATAAAGGCTATTTGTGTCCTAAAAAAATATCGAGTGCTTTTGCAGCTGATTGTATTTCTTCGGAGGGACCCTCTACGGCTATCTTCAGACCTTCTTCCTTCAGGGCCTTGGCAATGCCGCGGCCATAGGAAATGATGGCAGTGTCGCCCTGCTGAAAATCAGGGAAGTTCTCGTGGAGAGACTTAAGGTCGTAGGGGTTGTACATGACGATTGCGCCGTAATCGGACAGATTCAGCGACTTAAGGTCCTGGGCGACAGACTTCACCAGCACCGACACGGTATAGTCGAGCCCTGCCTTTTCCATCAGTGAAGAAATGGGGCTTGTGTTGGCTTCGGCGGACGTGGTGACAAGGAATTTCTCGCCGCGGTGTTTAGGGCCGATCTGGGCCACGATGGACTGGGGTGTGCCGTCACCGAAGAAGATCTTACGTTTGCGGTACACTACGTGCTTCTGCAGATAAAGGGCGACCAGCTCGGTGGTACAGAAATATTTCATGGTCTCGGGCACCTTGAAACGCATCTCCTCGCAAAGCTTGAAATACGCATCTATGGCGTGGCGGGACGAAAAAACAATTGCAGTATAATCGGGAAGGTTCAGCCTCTGGCTGCGGAATTCTTTGGCGGAAAGGGGCTCAATCAGGAAGAAGGGATGAAAATCCAAGGTGATTCCATACTTTTCTTCCAACGCATTGTAAACGTTGAGATTGGACGGCGCTTTCTGGGATATAAGTATCTTCATAAAGTACACGCAAAAATCAAAATGCCTACAGGCAAAATTTCAAGGGCGCAAAGATACAAAATTGTTGCCAAAGTTCCGAATCGAGAGCGCAAAATTTGTCCGGTACGTACCAGATGTATCACGTAAAACAGAGCCGCTTCGACGTAAAGTACGGCCCTGGCTGCAGTGTCGGGCACTTTTAGCGCAACCATCAGAACCACAGACACTAACATGAGCGAAACAAGAAGAATCAGATAGTTATAGATGGTGTGCCGAAGCGTTTGTGAGAACTCGCTTGTGAGGCTCCGGAAGCTCGAGCCGAGGTACAGCAGACGGCGCAGCAGCACCGTGCCGACTATGAGACCGGAAGTGACCGCCAGCTGCCATTCCGCAGGAAGGACAAGCTTGAACGAAGGCGCCACAAGACCCCAGCGGTCGGCCACAAGGCACATGGCTAATCCGCTCACGAGGGCGATCGTGTTTCGCGTTCGGGCCTTGCTCACGCTGTGCTCAAGGTCGAGGTTGCCTTTCCAGCGGCCGAGGCAGCGAAGCAAATCGGGATACAGGCGTATGAGGTCCGCAAGCTCCAGGACAAAGAAGACGAGCACCAGCACTACCGCCCAGTGGTTCACGGCACACTCTTCCCACAAAGGCGCCCCGGCAGAAGGCCCGAGCGGCTCTGTGGACATGTTCAGTACTCCTTCTTTAAACAGATCCGGCATTTAATTACCTCGTTTTGCTTTATAACCCATGGACAGCAGCAGGGCCGTGACTTTGTCGCGCAGGTCGCCTTGGATCGTTATCTCCCCGTCTTTGGCCGTCCCCCCTACTCCGCACTTGGTTTTGAGCGTTTTGGCAAGGGTGGCAAGGTCAGCCTGAGTGCCCGTGAAGCCCTCGATGAGAGTGACCTGCTTGCCAGCCCTCTGGCGGCGGTCTATACGGACTATAAGTCGCTGACGTTCAGGCGGAAGGGTCTCCTGTTCCGGAGCTTCCTCCTGCGTGTATTGAAAGTCGGGATTGGTAGAATAAACCACTCCCAGGCGGGATTTCCAGTCGTTATCTGACATGATTCACAAACTTTAGATTTGCAGCTTCCTGCCCCACAGGCTCAACGCGGCGGCGCCGAGCACCAGCAGAATCAACAATATGGAGCAGGCGCGGGAAATGGCCTCGCCGCGGCTGTACGACTGCGGTTCGAAGCTCATGACCAGCGTGTGCTCTCCGGCAGGCAGTTCTATGCAGCGTAGCAGCCCTCCGGCCACGGATCCTGCGGCGTCTGAACCGCCGTCATAGAGCTGCACAGGGAGTTGAGTTCCGTCTTCGAGCGCCGCCTTCCAGCCTGCGGGGTAATAAACTTCGCTGAACACGGCGGTGCCGCCGGCAGCGCTGCTATAATTGTATTCCAGCTTGTCAGGGGCGTAGGACGTCAAAAGTATGGTGCTCAGCGAATCGCTGTTTTCGAACCAGGCGTTCCCGCGGGCATAGGGGTAACGGAGCGGCGGATTGTCGGCTCCGAGGATTATGTAGCGGCAGTTCAGGGAGGCGAGGCTCTCGAGATACGGGAGTGCAGCCTCGGCTTCAGAGGCCGTCTGGGCTCCTGACAGGGCCTCGGAGAGAGTCCTCAGGTCGGGGGCTATCTGCCGGTCGATATATTCCTGATAGCGTTGGAGTTTGGCGGGTGAGTAGCCACCTATGTTCTTGTGCCAGTACGAAGGGTGGGAGTCGTTGAACACATTGACGGTGAGGTCCAGGACGCGGTACGACGGGTCGGGGTCGGCCAGTATGGCTTCATCGACGGGGCGTTTGTTGAATTGGCTGGAGAAGTCTTTGGGGGTCACGAAGTCGTCGGAGCTCAGGTAGCGTTTGTCGATAATGAAGAGGTCGGCGAGAACGAGTACGCCCACCAGCGCTGCCGCAACCATGCTACGGCCGGAGGCACCGGTGCTTCCGGAAATGGCACCGTCGCTCCTGTTCGTAAGGGCCAAAGTCGCTCCGGTACCCTTCCCGGAGGCTCCGGCAGCGCCCCAAACCAAAACGAGCATCGCTCCGGCCACCAGCAGCAACGAACGAAGGGTGTCGTTCCACAGCAGCTGATGACGGTCGGCGGCAAGGGCATCTACGAGGATGTCGGGCTGTCCGGCATCGACGGCCCCCGTGAAGCTGCCGAACATGCTCTGCAGCAGCGCGGCAAGCAATAGCAGGCCGGCGGTCACTCCTCCGGAAGTGAGGATAGCGCGGCGTTTTTCGCGAGCGGACGAGCCGCTTTTGGCGTAAGCATCCAGGGCCAGGAAGCCCAGCACCGGCAAGGTAAACTGCAGCACCACCAGGGCCATGGACACTGTGCGGAACTTGTTGTACAGCGGTGCAATGTTATAGAACAGCTTGGTGAACGGCAGGAAGTGGCTCCCGAGAGCTAGCAGTATTGCCAGCACGGAAGCGGCCACCGCCCACCATTTCTCTTTGCCTTTCCAGTACATCAGGCCCAGAATGAACAGGAAGATGGTGATTGCGCCCATGTACATGGGGCCGGCGGTGAAGGGCTGGGGGCCCCAATAGAGCGGCAGGTGCTTGCGGACCTGCTGCAGGTTGCCTTGTCCGGCGCTGCGCAGCAGCTGCACGGTCTCCGACTTCATGCTCAGAGGTCCCGAAGAAGAGCCACCGTTGTAGTTGGGGATGGCCAGGTTGGGAAGTTCTTCCCAGCCGTAGGACCATGCGGTGGCGTAGTCGATGTCGAGACCTTTGCGGGACTCTTCTCCGCTGCCTGTTCCGGCGGTGCCTCCGCGCATGGAATAGGGGGTGTAGTCCCAGGTGGGGAGGAGTTTTATGGCGTTGGTGCCGATTCCGGTGAGGCCCATGACGAGAAGCAGCGCCGATGCTATCCAGAAGCCTTTGAGGGACTGTTTATTACGTAGCAGCGAGATGAAGTGTACGATTACGTAGATGAGTATCATCAGCGCCAGGTAGTAGGATATCTGGGGGTGGTTAGCTTTGACTTGGGAGCTTACGGTCAGTCCAAACAACGCCGCTCCAAGAATCGCTGGCGCCCAATTAATCCAACCGGTTCCGGGAAGGGGATCGTCGCTCCTGTTCGTAAGGGCCAAAGTCGCTCCGACCCCCTTCCCGGAAACCTCCTCAGACTTACCTTGGTTCGCAGCCGTCCGGAGCGAAGCGACAGAAGGGGTTTCGGGGGAACCTTCCCCCGTCCCCTGGGGGTGCAGGGGGATAGTAGCCGCTTTGCGGCGCTGGTTTATACCTGCCGCACAGCGGTAGGTATAAACCAGCGCTGCGAAGACCCAAGGTAGAAAAGCGAGGGCCTGCATCTTGGTGTTATGCCCCACCTGGATGATCTGTATGTTGTATGAGCAGAACGTCACGGCAATGGCGCCGGCGGCGGCCACCAGCGGATGCACTCCGAAAGCCAGCATCATGAGGAAGGCACCCAGCAGGGATATGAAAAGATAAGTCGCCGGGCGTTTGCCTGTGAGCAGGAGATTGTACAGGGTCTGCGTCCAGTCGCCTTTGGTAGAACTCTGGATAGACGCCGTGGGCATGCCGCTGAACATCGATCCCGTCCACTCGGCCGTCTGCCCCGGGTGCTCCTTCTCCCAGACCTGCTTCTCATGCGCCATACCCTGCCATCCGGATATATCGCTCTGGTTCACCACTTTACCGCCGAGAACTTCGGGTACGAAGGCATAAGACAGCGCCAGGAATCCCAGCACTATGCCCAAACATATCAACAGGTTCTTTTTCATAACTGACTATCGTAAAAAATGTTCGGCCCACTCCCGGTCTATCTTCACCAGTCCCTCCAGCGAGTCGGTGATTCCCGGGTTACGGCGCACTATTGCGCAGCAGTCTTCATAGACATTGAAGCCCACGGAGAGCAGCTGCATGGCGCCGTTTTCGGGGTAAGTAAATATTATGTCGTGATCGGCACCTTCCAGACGGAGGAACTTTAGGTCCACATCTTTTCCCAGCTCCTGCCGCGTGACGAATTTACAGAATTCCAGCGGCACATCGTCCAGTGAAGCATCGAACACCTTGACTTTTTCGATAAGCGAGCCCACGTCTCCCACCAGACGTCCCTGCACTCCCTCCAGGCCCTCAACGGAGAGGCCCCGGTCCGACAGGCAGATGAGCACCTGGGAGTCGCGATAGATCACCGGGGCGTTTATGAGTTCCCTGTGCCCGCAGGATGGGCATTCCCGCACAAAGAGGCTGCCGTCTTTGACCTTCTCTTTTAACGAAGGATCGGCCTGAGCGTCAATCATTTGATACACGCCCGCCGTGTATGTGGAACCGCATCGCCCACAGGTGAATTGACGGGAAGAAGAAACAGAACTCATAGGACTTTTGATAATTTTTCAGTGAGCGCCTCTCTGGAATACTCGGACACATCGGTCTGCAGCGGGCCGTCTTCTCCGCTCAGGTGCCTTTCCCAGGCGCTGTCTATATAGTTGCGCAGGGGGTCCAGCCGGTCCCAGTCGTACATGACTCCGGAACCCGTTTCGGTGAGCAGCCGGGCGGCCGCTCCCCTCTCCTGCCCTATTCCGAGCACCGGACGGCGGGCGGCAAGGTATTCGAAAATCTTGCCCGGCAGGGCCTTGGCATATTCCGGCTCGTCGCGGAGGGGCAGCAGCAGCACGTTTGCCGACTGCTGTAGGGCGGTGGTCTTGAAATGGGGCAGATAGCCCAGATTCTCCACATTCTCTTCCAGTCCCCGCATCTTCAGGGCCTCCAGGATTTCCGGGTCGGTCTTGCCGGCCAGGCGTATCCGCAGCTGCTCTTTGAACGCCCTGTCTTCGGAGCATTTGCGTGCAAGCACGTCCCACAGGCGCAGCGGATTGCCGTCGGAAGCGAATAGCCCGGTGTGCACCAGGGTAAAGGCGTTACGTGGCAGGGGCTGCGGGAACGCGGCAAAGTCGTCGGTGTCGAAACCGTTGGTTATCAAATACACGGGCGTGGTGGTGCGGGCCTGAAAGTCGTCGCGCACGGGTGCGGAAACCGCAATCACGGCGCTGGCTTCGTCGAGGACCTTCTGTTCTGTACGGCGGTGCTTGGCGGCGGTCCAGGGCAACAATCCCATGTGCTTGAAATAGTGCATCTCGGTCCAAGGATCACGGAAATCGGCAATCCAGCGCACTCCGGTCTGCCTGTGCAGGCGAAGCCCTATCAGATGCATGGAATGGGGCGGACCGGTGGTCACAACTGTATCTACCGGATGTTCGGAGAGGTACTTTTTGAGGTATTTCACGCTCGGTCCCACCCAGCCGGCCCGGGGATCGGGGAAAAACAGGTTGCCCCTGAGAAACACGGCCAGACGCTGTTTGAAGGTCTTTTTCTGCTGGTTCAGCGGATTTACACCCGTGCCTTTCTCTTTGGCAGAAGAGCCGAAAAGCTTGCGGTACAGGGCGTACGGCTCGCTGATTCGGCGTTTGAGCACCGTGATCCCCTCCGGCACCTCGGCCAGCAGACTCTCGTCCACCGCCAGCTGCTCCGGATTAGAGGGTGTGTAGATCACTGGCTCCCAGCCGTAGCGCTGCAGGTACTTGGAAAACTTAACCCAGCGCTGCACGCCGCTGCCGCCGGTGGGCGGCCAGTAGTAACTTATGATTAGAACTTTTTTCATCGTTTGTAACCTCTGATGTTAGCTTTGACCACTTCCCAGTCGTAGTAGGGGCCCTGCACGCTCTCGAGGCGGCGGAGCTGCCGTTCCTGCTCCTGGTAGAGGAATTTCACCAGCACGTGCCCCTTGCGATTGCGGTAGAAAATCATCTGCAGGTTGGATCCCATGCAGAGTTCCTTCCAGCCCATCCAGCGGGAGTCGATCTGGTCAAAGTCCAGCTTGCTGCCGGGACCCTCGATGCCCAGGAAAGACACCAGCGTCATCAGCGGATAGTCGTGTCCGAAACGAAGGTCGGCGCAGTACTCCCCTCCGGCTATTGCTTCGTCGGCTTTGTTCACTATGTCGCTGACCAGCAGCGAGAGAGAGTCGAAGCGGGCGGTTCCCGACTCGGTGCAGTTGCCATAGCGGGACACAATGTAGTGGCAGTCGTAGGAATAGTAACGGTAGATGTATTCCGGCTGAAGCACAGGGAAAATATGGTCCTCAATGTCCCAGCAGCCGCTTATGCCTGCGGTTCGGAAAAGGGCCTTGTGGAAGCGCCTGAGCGACGGGATCAGGGCCCTTCCGGCCTCAGGGTCGCTGAACAGGCGTTTCAGCAGCAGGGTGCTGTCGCACGGGGCATCGAAAATGTTGTTCAATATGGCGTTTGTGCGTTCACGGCAGGCCTTGGCCGAATGCCCAGTCTCGCCCACGTAGTCCATAATACGCTCGCCCGTGTCGAGGTACCACTGCGCCCGCGGACGTTCGGACGTCACTGCGGTGGTAAACGCATTCATGCTGATGATGCAGCGCTGAACGGTGCTGGACACGGCACGCAGCCTGGGCGTGCCCCTGAACACCGCAGGGAAGCGCTTCACCATGCGGCGGGCAATCTGCGAGTGCTCCCTCACGCCGCGCTGGCTGAGGCGTCCGTCCATCCCGTCCCAGGCGGCATCGACTTTGCGGGTCTGCTCCAGCACCGCACGCCCCTCCGGGGTCAGGATGCCCAGACTATCGGCCTTGCTCAGGGCGCCGATTATCAGCTCGTAGTAGCTTCCGCCCCAGCTGTGACGGCTCCCGTGACGCCCGTAGTGGCTTATATAGAACGGTTTATACCCTGCAGGCGGCGGAGTGTCGCGGAGGTCTCCGTGCTCATAGGGACGGTGGTTGGTGGCGGCGCGGGTGGGATCTGCCTTCAGCGCCTCCATAAGCGCAGGGTCGATGGTTCCCTGGCCGGAAACGGAGGTTATTGCCAGAAAGAGGCTTGCTGCCGCTATCAATATTCGTCTCACAAGTGTCATGATTTGTCGGCTCCTACTTCTTCTTTGAGTTTACGCAGCAGGTCGAATGCCTGAAGCGGGGTCATGTTGTCCAGGTCGGCCGCGTCGAGCTGCTCCTTGAGCGAGCTCAGCGTGGGGTCGTCGAGCTGGAAGAACGACAGCTGCACGCTGCCGTCGTCGTGGGTGTCGCGGCTCAGGGCCTCGGCGTTCTTCTCGCGCCGTTCCAGGTCACGGAGCGTCCTTTCCGCCGACTGAATCACCTCCTGCGGCATGCCGGCCATGCGCGCTACGTGGATACCGAAGCTGTGGGCCACGCCGCCGGGTTCGAGCTTGCGGAGGAAGATGACGTCGTGTCCCTCTTCCTTCACCGCAATGTGCCAGTTATGCACCCTCTGGAAGCGGTTTTCCATGTCGTTGAGCTCGTGGTAATGGGTGGCGAACAGGGTTTTGGCGCCGTGTCCATTCTGGTGCACGTACTCAATGAGGGCGCGTGCGATGGACATGCCGTCGTAGGTGGAAGTGCCGCGGCCTATTTCGTCCATCAGCACCAGCGAACGCTCGGAAAGGTTGTGCATGATCATGGACGTCTCCAGCATTTCCACCATGAAGGTGGACTCGCCGCGGGAGATGTTGTCGGTGGCGCCGACGCGGGTGAATATCTTGTCGAACACGCCGATACGGGCCTTCGTGGCAGGGACCCACGAACCGGCCTGCGCCATGAGCACAATTAGGGCCGTCTGGCGCAGCAGGGCCGATTTTCCGGCCATGTTGGGACCCGTGAGCACCATAATCTGGTCTTTGCGGCTGTCCATGGATATGTCGTTGGGCACATATTCCTCGCCCGGGCCCATCATGGTCTCAATCACCGGGTGGCGGCCCGCCTTGATGTCGAACGACAGCGACTTGTCCATCTCGGGACGGCAGTAGCCACGGTCAATGGCCTGCCGGGCATAGCCTTGCAGCACGTCCAGTGCGGCCACGATGCGGCAGTTGGTCTGTATGTCTTTGATCCGCCGCTGGACGTCGGCCACTAGAGCGGCGTAGATTTCCGATTCGAGGCTGTAGATGGAGTCTTCGGCGGTGAGGATGCGGCGTTCGTATTCCTTGAGTTCCTCGGTGATGTAGCGTTCCGCCGAGACGAGCGTCTGCTTGCGTATCCATTCCGGCGGCACCTGGTCGCGGAAGGAATTGCGCACCTCGATGTAGTAGCCGAATACGTTGTTGTAGCCTATCTTGAGGGAACTAATGCCGGTGCGTTCGATCTCCCGCTGCTGCATCTGCTGCAAGTATTCCTTGCCGCCGTGGGAGATGGCGCGCAGCTCGTCCAGTTCCTTGTTCACGCCGGTTGCAATGACGTCGCCCTTGCCGATTTGGATGGCAGGGTTTTCGGCCATTGTGGAGCGTATCCGTTCCAGCAGCGGGTCGGTGTCCTTCATGCCCTTGACGAGCTTGTCCAGGGCCGCGATGCCGGTGCCTTCGCACATGGTGCGCACGGGGGTCATCTGGGCGAGGGAACGGGACAGCTGCATCATCTCGCGAGGGTTGATTTTGCCGGTGGCGGCACGCGCTGTGATGCGGTCCAGGTCGCCGATATCGGAGATGCGGGAGCGGATTTCGTCCAGGGCTTCCTCGTTGTCGTAGAAGAACTGAACCACGTCGTAACGGGCCTGGAGGGCATTTACGTCGAGAATGGGCAGCGACAACCATTCGCGCAGCAGGCGGCTTCCCATGGGCGAGGAGCAGCGGTCTATGACGTCCACCAGGCTCGTGCCTTCGGGGCCCGCGTTGGACTGGAAAATCTCCAGGTTGCGTATGGTGAAGCGGTCCATCCACACGAAGCTGCCTTCGTCGATGCGGCTTATGCTGCAGATGTTTTTGAGGCCGGTGTGGTGCGTCTGTTCGAGGTAGAAGACCAAGGCTCCGGCGGCCTGAATGGCAAGCGGATAGCGGTCTATGGCGAAGCCTTTCAGGCTTGTGGTTCCGAGCTGGCGGGTGAGCTTTTCCGCTGCAGCGTCCTGCACAAAAGCCCATTCGTCGAGGGCGGAGATGTAGAAGTCGGGGTATTTCTCTTTGACGGCCCGGAAGATCTCCCGCTGGACAATGAGTTCCTTGGGACGGAAGCTGTACAGGAGCGTGGAAATGTAGTCCGTAGCTCCCTGGGCCACCTTGAAGGTGCCGGTGGAGACGTCCAGGAAAGCGGCGCCGCATTCCGGTCCGTCGAAACTGAGGCCGGCAAGCCAGTTGTGCTCTTTGCCGTCTAGCATGGTTTCGCCGAAAGCGACGCCCGGGGTCAGGATTTCCGTCACGCCGCGCTTGACCAGTTTATTCTGGGAGAGTTTAGGATCTTCGAGCTGGTCGCAGATGGCAACCTTGAAGCCCGCCCGCACAAGTTTGGGCAGGTAGGTATCCAGGGCATGGTGAGGGAATCCGGCCATCTGAGTGTCTCCCTTTTCGCCGTTGGAGCGGCGCGTAAGCACCATTCCAAGGACTTTGCTGAGGGTGACGGCATCGTCGGAGTAACATTCGTAGAAGTCACCCACGCGGTAGAGGAGCAAGGCTTCGGGGTACTGTGCCTTGGTGGCGAAGTACTGTTTAAGGAGCGGGGTATCTTCCAGGATTTTTGCCATTTTCGCGTTCGTTTGTATAGTCTTCAAATATACGGCTTTTTGCCGAAAATGGCAAACTGCGGGCGATTCTGTCAGGCAGGGGGCTTTTCCGCCGGCCTGGCAGGTTTCGGACGCGATTCTGTTAGGCAGGGGGCTTTTTCCGCTGGCCTGCGTGCCAGGGGGTGCTGGAGCGAGACGGGGCTGCCACGAAAAGAGGCCTTTTCGTGCCACCCCCTGCTATCTGTGACACCCCCTGGCACGCCCGAAGCTCCGGCAACCTCAGGAACAAGGAACACTGACACCCCCTGGCACGCCCGAGGCCCCGGCACGTCTGTGGTGGTCCTTCCGCCAAATCTCTCTGCGCTCGTTTCATTAAATGTTTTTTATTCTTATCTTTATCAAAATTTGTAAACTATGAATACTTCAAATCAGATTATCGGCAAGCGCGGAGAAGAAGAAGCTTGCTCTTTCTTGACAGGTCTTGGCCAGAGAATCGTGTGCCGAAACTGGAGGTCCGGCCATCTTGAGCTGGACATTATTACTCTTGAGGGCCGTGTACTACATATCGTCGAGGTAAAAACCCGTAGCGGCGATTCGCCTGTTGCGCCTGAATCAAAAGTGGATTTCGTCAAACGCAAAAGATTGATATGGGCCGCGGAGGCATTTCTAAATGCTCCTGTTCGTGCGGGGTTACCCTCGGGACTGGAAGTCCAATTTGACATCGTGTCCGTAGTGTTTCGGGAGCCGGCACCCGAGATCGAATATTACCCTCAGGCCTTTATTCCACTTTTTTATTAATCGTAATCACTTGCCGGGGAGCTTTTTCCTCCTGCCTGCGTGCCAGGGGGTGCTGGGGCGAGACGGGGCTGCTACGAAAAGAGGCCTTTTCGTGCCACCCCCTGCTTTCTGTGACACCCCCTGGCACGCCCGAGGCCCCAGAACACTCAGGAACTTGGTGCGCAGACACCCCCGGGCACACCTGCGGTGCCAACACGCCCGGGAACTTGGTGCGCAGACACCCCCTGGCACGCCCACGCCAGAGCTCCCTTCAGTCACCCCCGGCCGTCCAGCTTCTTCCAAAGGCGCCACATGAGGGCTCCCCAGCCCAGGAACAGCAGTAGGTACACCCAGAACGGAAGCTTCGCGGTGTAGCTGTCCCAGTCGAGGGTCTTCTGGTAGTCGGGAATGTCGGCGTAGTAGTAGGCGCCGGCGCCGAAGTCAAGGTCGGGGTTGAGGCCGAGGCCGTGCGTCATGATGTACACCGCCGCAGCCAGCACCAGCACGCCCACGACCAGCGCCGCTATGCTGCCGGCCCTGTCCGAAAAACCTTTCATCAGTCAAGCACGGGCACGGGGAACACAGCGCCGGAGAGCAGGAACCACACAGCGGCGAAGGTCAGCACGATGTTGAATGTCTGACCCACGATGTAGAGCCACAG
The DNA here is from genome assembly GCA_946403855.1 of uncultured Bacteroidales bacterium. Taxonomy (GTDB): domain Bacteria; phylum Bacteroidota; class Bacteroidia; order Bacteroidales; family UBA932; genus Cryptobacteroides. The sequence continues at coordinate 76,021 of CAMJBH010000009.1, read as the reverse complement.
GGGCTTGCCGCCCTTCATCTGGCGGGCGATATCGCGGAAGTTGGTGTCCAGACCTATGCTCACGAAGGCCAGCACGAAGCACCAGTTCTTATACTGGTCCAGCACGCCGTTGACGGCCTTCACCTGATCTGCGCCGGCGAGCGGCAGAACGATGAACGATGCCACGAGGGACGCCACGAAGAAACCGATGATGAATTTGGGGAAACGGGTCCAGATTTCACTGGCGCCCACTTTCTGTCCCTCTTTACGATTGACGCTGGTAGCGAAGAACAGTGCCACGAAGAAGGCGATGAAGCCGATGAGGATGTTCTGAATCATCTTCACAAGCACGGCGGCCTTTTCGCCCTCGCCGCCAAGCACGGAGCCGGCCACAGCCACGGCGCCGGTGCTGTCCACCGTGCCGCCGATGAGCGCGCCGCCCATGATGGGGCTCATGCCGCACGCTTTGATGATGACGGGCTCGAGCACCATCATCAACACGGTGAATATGATGGAGATAGATATGGTCATGGTGAGGTCGTCCTTCTTGCAGCCGGAAGCGGCGCCGGAGGCTATTGCCGCCGAAGTTCCGCAAACGCTGGTGGCCGAAGCCATGGTGATGACCAGCGGCTTGTTGTCAATCTTGAGCACCTTTGTGCCGAACCACCACATGAACAGAATCACGACGGGGGTCACCGCCCAAGCAATGCCAAGGCCGTAAAGACCGAACTTGGCTATGTTGGAGAACAGCACCGAGAAGCCCATTATCACAAGGCCGGTCTTGATGTAAAATTCGGTGCGGACGGCGGGACGGAGCCACCCGGGAGTGCCTATCGTATTGGAAATCAGCATGCCCACGATGAGAGCCCAGAAGGCCCATTCGAGATAGCGGTTGAGGGTAAACTCGGCGCTGATAAGACGGACTATAACCGATAGCACGAACACTCCGATAAAGGCCGGAATGAACTTGCTGAATTTCTCTCCGGTAAGCTTGGCGCCCACGGCAAAAAGGACTCCCAGCACGCACAGAGTCAGCAAGCCCTTGAGCCAGAAAGCTCCGCTGGCAAGCTGCTCTCCCAAGGGCACAACCTTGGCCGCAGCGGCGCCGGTGAGGGTTTCTCCCCAGGTCCAGGTCTTGAATTTAAGCGCGGAAAAGTCGAATGCGCCTGTCAGCACGGCCACGAGGCCTGCCGCAATGATTATGAATCCTATCCATACTGCAAGCCAGTCTTCGGTATGCAGTAGTTTTGAAGATGATTTCTTCGACATAAAACAATGGTTTAGCGTTTTTTCAAGAATCAAAGTTAATAATTCCCATGCAAGATTTCAAATATTACGTATTTATTTTGTGTACAAAGTAATTAACATGAAAGCTTTAGCTCACACATTGTTTCTCGCCTGCGCCATGGCACTGGCCTGTATTTCATGCACCAAGGGTGATTATTCATTCGATGCCCCCATAAGGGATTCCGACTCTGCCATTGGCCTACCGTCAGAAGGCGGCGGCCAGGGCGGCCAACAGGACCTTGCCGGGAAAATCACGGCCGGCGAGTGGAACGACCTGGACAACTGGTCCTTCTGGGGAGACCTCATGACACCTTCGCAAGACCAAGAAAAAGAAGGCTTCTACAAATACACCGCAGACTGGGGCTTCAACACGAGCTCGCGCGTTGCCGTGAAGGTTTCTGACGGTGCCGGAAAACCTGCCGCAGGGGTGTCTGTGTACCTCAAAAACGGCAATAAGGTTATATGGAAGTCCCGCACCGACAACCTTGGGCGTGCCGACTGCTGGGTGGGAATGTTCGACCGGACCAATGCCGACGGCAACCTGAGCATCATGCTGAACGACACCGCAATGAGCGGTTCGCCGCAGGTGAGCACCTTCGAAAGCGGACTCTTGATGAATGAATACACCCTCAACGCCGCCAAAGAGCTGCCAAAGCAGGCCGATATTCTGTTCATCGTAGATGCCACCGGCTCCATGCTCGACGAAATTGCTTTCCTGAAAGCAGATTTGATGGACATTCTGAACAAGGTCAAGAGCGAGCACTCGTCCACAGACCTGCGCACCGGGGCCCTGTTCTACAGGGATAAAGGGGACGAATACGTGACCAAGGTGTCCCAGTTCTCCGGCAATGTGAATGAGACCGTCTCATTCATCGGCAAGCAGGGCGCAAACGGCGGAGGAGACTATCCGGAGGCGGTTCACACTGCGCTGGAGCACTCTATCCAGAAGCTGTCATGGAGAAACGAGGCTCGTACCAAGCTGGCATTCATGCTCCTTGACGCACCGGCCCATATCGATGAACAGGGAGTGGTGGCAAGCCTGCACGAGTCTATCGAATACTATGCGGCACAGGGCATCAAGCTCATTCCCGTGGCGTCCAGCGGCGTGGACAAAAGCACTGAATTCATGCTCCGTCTCTTCTCCATCACCACCAACGGCACCTATGTGTTCCTTACCAACGACAGCGGCATAGGCGGCGACCACATTGAGCCCACGATCGGGGAATACAAGGTAGAACTTCTCTCCGACCTGATGATCCGGCTGATAGACAAGTACCTCGAATAGGTTCCGTTAAGGCATAAGTTGCTTATGCCTTAGCAGTTTCTACAAAAGGTTACTGATAAAGATAAGCAGTATTACCGGAGGAATCACCCACCTGACAAGGAAGCGGAAGGCATTGAATATGCGGCCGCTGAACTTGAGTGTCCCGCCGTTGGTGAACTCCTCGCGGGCCTCTGCCGCCGGCATCTTCCACCCCACAAAAATCGTAAAGGCAAGAGCTCCGAGCGTCATCAGGATATTGGAGCACAGGTAGTCGCACAGATCGAAAATCGTCTTGTCGAACAGGCGGACGCCGCTCATGCACCCGAAAGACAAAGTGCACAGGCCTCCAAGAATCATCACCGGCACGAAAAACAGCAGCACGGCATGCCAGCGCTTACATTTAAAGCGCTCCATGGCATGCTCCACGCACACTTCGAACATGGATATAGACGATGTGAGCGCCGCCATAAGTATGGCCAGGAAAAAGATGAAGGTAACAATGCGGCTGGTGACAGGAGCCTCTATGCCCATGCTGGCAAAAATATACGGCAGGGTTTCATAGACAAGCGACGGGCCGGCCCCGGGCTCAATGCCTGCGGAAAACACGGCCGGCATTACGGCAAGGGCGGCTATGATTGCAAAGCCGGAGTCGAATCCAGAGGTCCAGAAACCCGACTTCAGCACGCTGTCATCCTTCTGCATGTAAGAAGAATAAATAAGCACAGTGCCGACACCCAGCGACATGGAGAAGAAGGCCTGCCCGAGGGCGCAAGCCCAGCCTGAAGCCCCGAGCTTAGAAAGGTCCGGCTGCATGATGTATTTAATTCCCGCCGACGATCCGGGCAATGTGACCGAATACACTACGATGGCCAGCATGAGGACGAAAAGCATGGGCGTGGTGATCTTGGTGAACTTCTCTATGCCCTTCTTGACGCCGCCCAGCACTATAAGCGCCGTGGCTCCGAAAAACAACATAAATGCAGTCAGCGATTCCAGCGGCGAGGAGGCCATCTTGCCGAAAATGCCCACGGCTTCTTCGGGGTGCGCAGGAGAGAGCCCTTCGGTGAACGAACGGACCAGAAAGTCAAAAGACCACCCCCCTACCACACAATAGTAGGAAATGATTATAAAACAGGCGAAAACGCACACGGCCCCTACCCACTTCCACTTGCTGCCGGGAGCAAGCTTCTCAAAAGCGCCGTACGCACCCACGCGAGCCCGTTTTCCGATCAACGATTCACACAAGAAACAAGGGAGCGCTATAAACATGCTGCAGATTAAGTATGCCACGATGAATGCGCCGCCTCCATGTTCCCCTACCATAAAAGGGAAACGCCAGATATTGCCCAGTCCAATTGCGGACCCGGCCATGGCCAAAATAAAGGTAAAGGAACTTCCGAACTGCTCTCTTTTGGAAGGTATCATCTGCTAACTAACCGTTTAGACCTTCCAAATATCGTGATTTTTTAAAAAAATCCAAAACGGCTCCGCTCTGCGGGCCGTTTTTCGGTCAGCGGCGTTCGTAGATGACGAACTCGAAGGTGTAGCCGGTTTCGGGGTCGGTATGGGTCTCGGAGGTGCAGACACGCTCCCAGATTGCCGGATCGATTTCAGGGAAGAAAACATCTGCCCCTTCTACGACAGTATGCACATGGGTGATATAGAGGCGGTCCATGTCCGGCAAGGCGGCACGGTACACAGACGCCCCGCCCATGACGAAGCATTTGTCTTTGCCGGTGGCCTCTGCCTCTTTGTAGGCCTCGTCGAAAGAATACACGCAGCAGACCTCCTGAATGGGCTCGCCGCCCAGGTTGAGCACTATGTTCTTACGCCCTTTCAACGGCCTGAAAGGCAGGGAGAAATAGGTAGTGCGCCCCATGATCACGGGATAACCGGCGGTGACGCTTTTGAAGTATTTAAGATCTTCGGAAATGTGCCAGGGCAGGTCCCCTTTCACTCCTATTCCATTGTTGTCAGCGATAGCGACTATAAGACATTTTTTCATATCGTTTTTTTTAGTTGTCAGAGGCACTCCTGCGGATGCCATAAAACCAAGCACAAAGGCACCCGCAGGAGTGCCTCTGACACTTAAAACTATACTGCTACGGGTGCTTTTATGGCCGGCCATGGATCGTAACCTTCGAGGGTAAAGTCTTCGTAACGGAAGTCGAAAAGGCTCTTTACCTCAGGGTTCAGGATCATCTTTGGCAGGGGGCGCGGCTCGCGGCTGAGCTGTTCCGCCACCTGGTCGAAGTGGTTGAGGTAGATGTGCGTGTCCCCGGTGGTGTGGATAAACTCACCCGGCTGCAAACCGCACACCTGAGCCAGCATCATGGTCAGGAGCGCGTAGGATGCAATATTGAACGGCACGCCGAGGAAAGTGTCGGCACTGCGCTGATAGAGCTGGCAGGAGAGCTTTCCCTCGGCCACATAGAACTGGAACAGGCAGTGGCAGGGCGGGAGCGCCATCTTGTCTATATCCCCGGGGTTCCAGGCGCACACAAGCATGCGGCGGGAGTCGGGATGGTTCTTGATGAGGTCAATGACCTGCGAGAGCTGGTCAATGCTGCGTCCGCCGGGGGCCTCCCAACTGCGCCACTGGTGCCCGTACACGGGACCCAGGTCTCCGTTTTCGTCGGCCCACTCATCCCAGATGGAGACTTTGTTGTCGTGGAGATACTTGATGTTGGTATCGCCCGCGATGAACCACAGCAACTCGTGGATTATGGAGCGCAGGTGGACTTTCTTGGTGGTCAGCAGGGGAAAGCCTTCGCTCAGGTCGAAGCGCATCTGATAGCCGAAAATGCTTTGGGTGCCTACGCCGGTGCGGTCCGACTTAATGACGCCGTGTTCGCGGATGTATCGCAGAAGGTCGAGGTATTGTTTCATATTATTTTGTCGAGGAATGAGAGAACTTTCGGAGTGGGCGCGTCTTTCATGAGCACGCGTTTGTCGGAATCGAGCAGATACAGCGACGGTATGGCCCTTATGTCGTAGGCTCCGCTCTCGCGGAGGGAGAAGGTGTAGTCGTAACCGTTTATCCAGCAGGAAGGGTAGTTGTGGGAGTAGTCGCGCCACTTGGACACTTCTTCGTCGATATAAATGTTCACAACGGCCAGCTTCTTGCGGCTTATCAGCGACTCTATGTAGCCGCGCGACATGACGTCGTTGATGATCTCCTTGCAGGACGAACAGCCGGGATTGCTGAAGAACAGCATGGTGTATTCGGCGTCTATGTTGTACAGGCGCCCCATGTGGCCGTTAATGTCTTTGAATTTGATGTCGGGGACCTTGTTGCCGAAGGTGTTGGTCCGGCACATCTTGAGCTCGTGACGGTAGGCGTTACGCATGTCGTCTCGGGTGCAGGGGCTCTCTGCTGCGGCCTCCACAAAAGGCAGGTACAGGTCCTCGTCACGCATGGGGGAGTTGGGATCGTACAGGTAGTGGGACACCATTTCGGTGAGCCTCAGATAGGTGTGGGACGTGGTATCCCGCTTCTGCAGCGCCTCCATCTTGCCGAAAAAGTTTTTAACTCCTTTCTGGGCCTTGCGCAGGGGGGCCGTATCGTCCGGAGTGGCCATGCCCTTGAGTTCCGAAAGCATCTGGATGTAGTCTGCCAGGGCTTGTTCCACATCTTCGTCCTTCACGCCCAGGATGGTCTCCGGCGTTGTGGCTCCGCCGGACTTAAGGAATGCATCCCAGTAATGCTCAAGCATATAGTCCAGGGCGGCATCGTTATTTCCGGCATACACGCTGGGCACGCTTACCGACGGAAACGGATGTATGGCCGTGTGGTTTGTCGCGGGCACGGGGGTGTCCTCTGCCGCCGGGGTGTCGGCCTCCGGCTGTCCGCCTGACTTGTTGCCTGCGGAAGGGCCGCCGCAGGCAACGAACATGGAGAACGCCAAAAAGACCGCAATATAATATGCTATCCTTTTCATACTTTACAAAGATATAAAACTTCTTGTTTGATTTGTCATGGGAAAGTCTTATTTTGCGAACCTAAACTTATAGATTATGAAAATGCTTTTTGTCTTTCTTGCGCTCATTGCCAGAGCCGACAGCCTGCTCCTGGTGAGTTGGAATGTAGAGAATTTCCTGGACTACCGCTGCGACACCACCGGACGCCACACTGCGTACCGTTTTTACAGCAAATGCCATTCCGTAGCAAAGACCCTGCTGCTTATTTCCGAACAGTTCGGGGGCCTTCCCGACGCCGTGGCCCTTATGGAGGTCGGAGACAGGTTCGTGCTGGATAAATTGCTGAGCAGCACTGTTTTAAGGAAACTCGATTACTCTGTCGTGCATTACGAATCGCCAGACAGGCGAGGGATCGACTGCGCCCTCCTGTACCGCCGGAGCCGGCTCAAGCTGCTGCGCTCGAACCCGAAGCACCTGTTCGACAGCTGCTCCGGTCCCCCCGTGCTCATGCCCACCCGCGACATTCTGCTGGCGGAGTTTGAAGGGCTTGATATTCTAGTTAACCACCACCCGTCCAAAGTCGGTCCGGACTCTGAGAGGCGGCGGGAGATTGCCATGCGGCGCATGTGGGAGGTGATGGATTCGCTACGCGCCGAAGGGCACGAACGGGTGGTGTCGGTGGGCGATTTCAACGACGATGTGTGGGGACGGAAAGGCTCCAGAGGCACCATTAAATACAATGGCGCCTGGGAGAAGATCGACGGCTATTTTGCGCGCGGGCTCATGGTGCATGAAAGCGTTTTCGCCCATCCCCTGCTCTCGGAACCCGACAAAGCCTTCGGAGGCACCAAGCCCCGCCGCGCCTTCTCCGGCCCCCGGTGGCTTGGCGGAGTGTCCGACCACTACCCCGTAGTGCTGACACTCAGGAACATACAATAACACCTCCGGGGGATTTCCCCGGAGGTGTTATTATAATCGATTGATTTTGAACCGCTTAACGCAACTACTAATAGAAGCGGGCGCGGTTGTCTTTAACGTTGTCGTACTCCATCATGACGGGAACGATCATCTGGGCAGCGTACTGTGCCTTCTGCTTCTCGGTGTTCACAGCGTCCTCTTCGGTGTAGAAGGAAGCGGTCTGACGGTTGCTCACCTTGAACACATACACACAAACCTCACCGGCCACAGGACCGCAGATCTGTCCCTCGGGTGCTACGGATGCTGCACCGAGCAGTGCAGGCTCAAGTGCGGGAGCGCCTGTGCTGTTGAAAGCCACGTCTTCGCGGCTGTTGCTGGAAGCCTTGCAAGCCTCTGCAACCTGCTCGAGGGTGGTAAGACCCTGGATCTTGGCTGCAACCTCGGCCTTGGTGGCCTCGCGGAGCTTCTCGGTCCTGAGGATTTCGTTGATCTCGGGAGCTGCATCGTTAACAGTCTTGTAACCCTCCTTGCGGGCGTTCTTGAGAGCGACCACGAAGAAGTAGTTGTTGTTCACGGTGATGATGTTGGAAGCCTTGCCGGGCTTGTTGTCAAATACCCAGCGGGTGATTTCCTTGGCCTGGCTGATGGCGCCGTAGCTGGAAGTAGCTTCGGTGACATTGTTCATGGGGTGTGAATACACGCCGGTGGAATCGACAGCCCTCTTGTAGCCCTCGTAGGTACCGCCTGCGATGGCAGCAAAGCGGTTGGCCTTGGCATAGTAGTCGTTGAAGGTCTCCTGGCTTGCCAGAGCGGTCTTCTCGAGCACGGCAACCTGCTTCTTGGCCACCGGCTTGGTGCGCTTGGACACCACGACCACGTGGGAACCATACTGGGTGTTGAGCACGAAAGGCTTATTGAGTTCGGCAGTCACGACACCCTCGAAACCGGGGATGGTGTAGGTCTGGGTGAACCAGCCGAGGTTGCCAAGTTCTCCTTCGTCGGCGGAGTTCTTGTCAATGGAATAGAGGGCGGCAAGGCTTGAGAAGTTGCCTCCCTTGGCCACGACTGCGCAGAGGCTGTCGGCCTTGTGCTTGGCGTCGGCACCCTGGAGCAGGATGTGCTTGACATACACTGAATCAGGAACCATGGCGCTGCCGGTGACCTTGACTGCACGGAACAGGTTTCCGCTCCTGTACACGGGAGATACTCCCTCAGCACCGCTGAAAACGAACTCGGCAATGTCGGAAGACAGGTTGCTGGCCAGCTCGTTCTTGGTGTACCAGTGCTCGGAATAAGGCCTCTCGGAGTTCCTGAGCAGGAATGCCTTCATGTTGGCGGTGGCGCCGAACTCGGCGAGACGGCTCTCGATGTCGTCGCTGGCGGCGGTGATGTCAGCCTCGGAAGGAACCACTTCGTACACGACATACTCGATGTCGCGGCCTGCGGCCTGCTTGTAATTCTCCTTGTGGGCGTTGTAGTAATTCTTGATCTCAGCAGAAGATACGGTGACGGTGCTGTCGCTGTAGTTCAGGGGAACCATCACATACTCCACGGTGGCTGTGTTGTTAGCCTCGGCCACTGCCCTGTCGACGAACACCTTGGGCATGACGCTGGAGTTCATCATGAGGGCGCCGTACTTGTCGTAGTACTTTTGGGTGAGCACGGAGTTCTGGAGATAATTCCAGAAAAGTTTACCGCGGCCGCTTTCGTCCATTCCTGTCTCCTGCACAAAGCTGCGGAGAGCCTCGGGGGAATAGAGACCGGTCTCAGGATCCTGGAATGCAGGATTCTGGGCAAGGACGGGAGAAATGTTGTCGCCGGTGGTGAGGTTCACCATTTCGTCTTCACCCACGCGCACACCTGCATTGCGGGCATTCTTGGTGAACATATACCTGTCCAGATAGTCCTGCCATGCGGCATTGCGGATCTGGATCTGGGTCTGCTCGTTCTGGACGGAAGAACCGGTGGCAATCTGCTGAATAGTTGTGAATTTATCCACGTTCTCCTGGAAGTCGGTATAAGAAATACGCTTGCCGCCAACCTGGCCGACGTCGTACTTGGCCGACATGGACTGCATTGCGGAACCCAGGGTATTGGGATCAATAATAAACGAAAGGAGGGCCAGAGCGATGATTATGGATATCGCAAGGCCGAATTTTACGCGAATTTTTTGAAGAACCGCCATTTTGTTATTTACTTTTAGTCTTTTATTCCAAATTAGTGAGCCGCGAAATTACAAATTTTTTGGGAAAGCACCAATAAAATTCACAGAATCAATCACAACTAACGTGGAATCCTGCACTGTAACGCCATATCCGTTGAATGTTTTGTGCAGAATTGCATTGCGCGCATGGTCGTCGGAGCGCATGCCGTAACCCTGAAGAAAACCGTCCGGAGAATACATCTTGATGTAGCAGTCCGTCCAGATCTCTTTGTTGAACTGATCCCAGTAGAGAGTGTCGGTCTCCATGGTCTCTCGCTTTATCACATTATGAATAAGCACATTGCCGAAGGCAGACCATATATCTTCCTGCTTGCGTGTCTTATCCACCTTATGACTTGCCTGGTCCGAGAACACAAGGCTCTCCAGGAGCCCCTCGTCGTTGTATGAATAAACCGACAGGCCTTTCGGGAAAAGATCCAGCTTCACGGAATCGTTCTCGAAGGTCTGCATCAGCGGCGCTTCGATGCGCATCTCCACCTTACCGTTCTTTGTCTGGACGGTAAACATGTCGGTTATGGTCTGCACGGGCGTGGCGCTGAGGTCGAGGATCTCCGCCTGCTCCAATTTACTCTTGCAAGAAACGACAATACTGGCAAGCGCAATAACGCTTGCCAGCATTGAGATAAACTCGGATTTGCGAATCAAAACTTACTTTGTGGTGCGGACTGTGGTTGTGGCCCTCATTCCGCCGCACGCTACGGTGTATGACTGGCCATTGGTAACATCGTACATGAATGCCTCTGCCGCCTGAGGGAAGTACCTGCTGTACTGACCGATATACCTGTTGGCCTCTTCGGTGAGGGAAGGATCGGCAGCCTTGGCCTTGTTCATGTAGTCGCAAGCGACCCAGTAAGGAGCCCTGCGGGCGATCTCGTCGCCGCCGCAGCTGGTGGAACCCCAGATGGTACCGATGAGCAGGTAAGCCTTGCCGGCCAGAGACTCATCCATGGAAGGCACTTTGCTTGCTGCCTCGAAGGCGGAAGCGGAACGGCCGTTCTTGAAGGAGTAAACTGCGAGTTCGTACAGATAGGCTGCATCTTGCTTGACATCTGATTCATCCTTCTCTATAGCCTCCTGCAGGTAGTTTACTGCATTTGCCACATTGCCGCGGGCGGCGTGCAGCTTGTACAGATAGTATGCAGCGTCGGCTGAAGGATCCAGGGTGTACATGGTGGTGACGGCGTTCAGGAAGAGCTCGTTGTCGTTGCAATCCTCGGCCAGGGAGAGCATCTTGACTATGTTGGTAGCCAAAGCCAGGTCGTTGGGATTGGCCTCGTAGCGGGGGCCGAACAGGGCGAGCAGGTCTTCGCAGCTTGCCACCTTGCTGGATATGAACAGGTTCTCTATATTGGTGCGGAAGTCATCGATCTGCTTCTTCTCCACATCGGAAGAAGGAGTGATGGCGTTGAGCATCTCAAGGTTCCTCTGGTAGATGTCAAGTACCTGCTCGGTGCCTATTCCACCTTCGCCGTAAAGCTCGACAGCGGTCTTGAAATCGTTGAACAGCACGGAAGCCTTGGTCTTGTCGCCAAGGGACTCTATTACACCCTCGTAGATGTCATAGACGCGCTTGTTATCGTTCTTGATGAACTTGGTCGCGTAGTTGGCCTTGTTGTTCAGCGCGGTGGCTGCATACTTGGGATAGAACTCCGCCCTCTGGTCCTGAAGGGTCATGAGGGTGTCGATCAGGCCCTCCACCATGATGGTATTCTTCGCGTTCTTGGCTATGAGCCTCGAGATGAGGTCGGAACCATGGATGAGCAGGTTCTGGCTGCAAGTAGGAGGACATATCTTGTATGCCTGCCTCCAGTTGGGGACGGCATCGTCGTAATTCTTCTGCTTGTAATACTCGGTGTAGTACGAAAGGTACTTGACGCATTCGTCTGCGTTGGGACCATACTTACTCATGTCCTGCGCAAAAAGCTTCGCACCGGAAAGCATCATGGTCAGGCTTACTGCCGCTAAAAACACTTTTTTCATATCTCTCATCTTTAATTTGTTACTGGTACTGGTGCTTCTGGAACCAGATGTCGAACAAGTTGACTCCGATTGAGAAGTTTATGTACGTCTCGCGGATCATATTGTTCTTCATAGAACCCCTCTGTCCAAAATCCATACCAAGAGTAATTCCGTTGTATCCGGGAAAGATAGGAAGGGTGGCTCCGAGGGTAATTCCGTAAGCACTTATCTTATTGTCATCCAGCATGTAATAGTCGTTCTTGTAGTACACGCCGGCACGGTATGCAATTTTTCTGTAGTAGTAACGGATATCGTTGCGCGCAGGTACATATTCCACTCCGGCACGCCAGGCTTCGGAGACGGAAGTGCTGAATACGGAGCGTCCCGTGCCGCCGATAATGTTGCCGCAGAACCCGTCGCGGGTATTCATGCCGCTGTTACGCCAGTCGGACCTGGTGTAGTCGGCTTCTATCATTAATTTGTCGCCGTAGCGGTAGGAAACGCCTACGCCGATCTCGCTTGCAAGGGAGACATTGGGCACTCCGGACTTGAAGTCGAGGGTATCGGAAGCGGCAGTGCCGGTGGACAGGCGGTAGCTGGTTACATCGCCGTTCAGCTTGGCCTCGGTCCGGTATGTGGCGCCGAGGATGATGGAACTGCGGGCGCCGATGGGCTGCTCGTACTGGACACCGAATTTGCCGGCGGGAGCGGTGAGCTGCATGGTGTGGCCGTTGGACGCACCGTTATAGGAGGCGTTGCTGAATGTCTCGCTGAAGGACTTCTCCAGCTTTCCGAAGTGGTAGATGAACTCAGCACCCAGGGACAGGCGGCGCCAGAAAGTGACTCCGGCCGCTGCAAATGCCTGGTACAGACTTCCCTTCCCCGATGCGGAATAGGCCACGTTTCCGGCGTTGCCTATAATGTCAGGGTCGTCGAAAATGTAGGAATAACCGTAACCTATGTCGCTGTAGGGCATGATTCCTATCATCATGGCGGAAGAACGCCAGATGGGGAAGGAGATAATGCATCCCGACATGTTCATGGTGTTGGATGCGGAAGTCATGTCTCCCTGCTGGAATATTTTATTGTCCTGAAGCAGCGAGAAGTCGGCCATGAAGGCGAGCGAATCGCGCGCGGTCACGGAGGCCGGGTTGATGGGGTTGAGGAAACGGTTGCTGCGGCCGGCTATTCCCACTCCGGCCATGGATTTATTGTAGGCGGTTCCGGGCGCTGCGAGATCGCCCACGCCAAACAATGAATAAGGAGTATAACTGCCGTATGTCTGAGCGTTAAGACCCAGACTGCTCAGCGCCAGCATGGCGGCGGACAAGATTATACTACTGAATATTCTTCTTGACATAGTCATCAGTAATGATGGCCAAACCCATCAAACCTAAATTGCAGACGACAAATATGGAGTTTTTCATCCGCTTGGCAAAATAAATTGCATCGCCGCCTGTGAATATTACGATGTTCTCCGGATTGGTCCGTATATACCCGTCTATTTCAAAGATTATACCTGAAATGACTCCGGACTCTATGGATGTGCTCAAAGAGTCTCCTGGGAATTTCTCGTCCGAAGGCATGTCTATGAGCGGCAATGCCTTGGAATAGCGGTTAAGGGCTTTGAAACGGGTACGGCAGCCCAGAGATATATTGCCGCCCAGATAACGCCCGGAAGAATCAAGATAATCTACGGTAAGGGTTGTCCCGAGATCGAAAACAGTGCAGGATTTTCTCTTGAAGAGATACTTCGCTGCAACCAGGGAAGAGGCCCTGTCGTAGGAAAGATAATCCGGGATGCCGTACGGAGACAGCACGTCGGGATGGGCGGAATCGAGTATTATTAGATATTGGCTTACCGAATTCAGAAACTTCTCCTCTTCGGAACTTATGACCCTTGCAGACACCACAGCCATCACAAGAGGAATCTGTTTGTCGGTAAGGGAGGCAATGAATTCCATTACCTTTTCTCCCTGGTAACGGAAAGTCTTGCCCAGCACGGATCCATCCGACCAGGCAGCCTTGACGGCTGTATTGCCTATTTCTATCAAAAGATTAGCCATTTCTTTGTTTCGGCTGGAGTCAGCAGTATTGCTACAACAACCCTTTTCCCATGTTTAACGGGTTGCTGTAGCAATACTGCTGACATCCAGCTAAACACGAAATGCAAAGTTAAGGATTTTTATTCTAATTTAGCCAAAATGGAACGTGCTTTTTGGAGTGAATCCACTTTGCGCGTTATCAGTTTAAGTTTTCCTTCACTCTGTTTGAATTGCAGATTACTGGTTCCGGCATTTACTTTTTCGAGAATATTCGTAAAAGTTTCGGAACGGAAATACGGAGACATCTGGTTGGAAATAAAGAACGCTATAAACATGCCGTTCTTTATGATGATTTTTTCAAATCCCAGACGTGCCCCGGCGTTCCTTATCTTCACCACATCCAGAAGGTTCTCTACTTCGGGGGTAAGCTTACCGAAACGGTCTGCTAGCTGAGCGGCGAAAAGGTCCACTTCCTTGTCGGAGAACATGGAGTCCAACTGCTTGTATATCCTTATCTTTTCGGCAGTTATGTCTATGTAAGAATCGGGTATAAGGGCCATCTGGTCGGTCTCTATCGTGCAGTCTGTAGAGAATGTGCCCCGGCCCTGCTTCTGCACAAGACCGGCCTCGACCCCGAGTTCTTCCATGGCTTCGGACAGGATTTTCTGGTAGGTCTCGAATCCCATGTCCATTATGAATCCGCTCTGTTCGGCTCCCAGAAGGTTGCCGGCGCCGCGGATATCGAGATCCTGCATGGCAATATTGAAGCCGCTGCCCAGGTCGCTGAATTCCTCTATAGCCTTGAGCCTTCGGCGGGCATCGTCGGTGAGAGTTGTCAGGGGAGGGACTATAAGATAGCAGAAGGCCTTCTTATTGCTCCGTCCCACGCGGCCGCGCAGCTGGTGCAGGTCGCTCAGACCTATATTCTGCGCCTGATTGATGATGATGGTATTGGCGTTCGGAATATCCAGTCCGTTCTCTATTATGGTGGTACAGAGGAGCATGTCGTAGTCGCCCCGAATGAATTCCAGCATGCGGTTTTCGAGTTCCTTCGACTCCATCTGGCCATGGGCGACGCATATTTTCATGTCCGGGACCAACCTGTGCAGGATTTCATATATGGCAGGAAGTTCCTCTACTTTGTTGTGGAGGAAGAACACCTGGCCGCCCCGGTTGAGCTCATATTCTATTATGCTCTTGATTTCTTCTTTGTCGAAGAGGATTATTTCTGTCTGAATAGGGATGCGGTTGGGCGGGGGAGTGTTGATTATACTGAGATCCCTGGCGCCCAGCAGTGAGAATTGAAGGGTGCGGGGGATAGGTGTAGCAGTGAGGGTAAGGGTGTCAACCGAGGTCTTAAGGCGACGCAGTTTTTCTTTGGCCGACACTCCGAATTTTTGTTCCTCGTCTATCACAAGAAGGCCCAGGTCTTTAAATACAAAGCTTTCGGACAGTATCTTGTGCGTGCCTATAAGGATGTCTATTTTACCTTCTTCAAGGCGCTTTTTGATGTCGTTAATCTCTTTGGTTGTACGCAGACGGCTCACATAATCTATGGAGCAGGGCAGATTCTTGAGACGTTCTTTGAAAGTATTATAATGCTGCAGTGCGAGTATGGTGGTGGGGACCAGCACTGCCGTCTGCTTGCCGTCAACTGCCGCTTTGAAAGCCGCTCGTATGGCTATTTCTGTCTTGCCGAAACCCACGTCGCCGCAAACGAGCCGGTCCATGGGACAGGTGTTTTCCATGTCGCGTTTGACTGCCTTGGAAGCAAGTTCCTGGTCCGGAGTGTCTTCATACATGAACGAGGACTCGAGTTCTTCCTGCAGATAGGTATCGGGGGAGAAAGCATAGGCCTGGGAGGCTTTTCGGCGTGCATATAGCTGGATGAGGTCCTTGGCTATGTCTTTAACCCTCGACTTGGCGTTGTTCTTAAGGGTTATCCATGTCTTGGATCCCAGTTTGTTTATCTTGGGAACGTCGCCGTCTTTGGAACGGAAACGGGAAATCTTGTGGAGCGCATGCACGGACACAAACACCACGTCTCCGTCGCGGTAGGTGAGTTTTACCACTTCCTTCATGCGGCCGTAGTCGTCGCGTAGCCGCACAAGGCCTCCGAATACTCCTACTCCGTGGTCGATGTGCACCACGTAGTCGCCTATATTGAAGGAATTAAGGTCGTTTATAGTTAGTTGCTCCGTCTTTTCCACGCTGCGCCTCAGGCTTACCCTGTGGAAGCGATCGAATATTTCGTGGTCGGTGTAGCAACATATTTTGCTCTGCTTGTCTATGAAGCCGTTATGGATGTTCTTTCCTTTTACGAATTTAGGAATGAGTCCTCCGTTCTGGGAAAGAATTGAAAGGATACGGTTAAGTTGTGTCTCTTTGTCTCCGTAGATATAGACCTCGTATGAATTCTCTATTTTACTGCGTATATCTTCTGTGAGCAGTTCGAAGTTTTTGTTAAAAACGGGCTGGGGCGCTATTTCGAACTCGATGGCATCTACGTTCTGCTTTGAAAGCGGGGTGTCTATATATACTCTTTTGTGTGCTGATATGTATTTATAGAAGGGTTTTTCTTTATACATATCTGATGAATCCAGCCATATCACAGCTTCTTCCGGAAGCAGTTGCAGGAGGTTTTCTCCGTCTTCGGTATCTTCTGATACTATGTTGGATATGATTTCGGCGTTATCGCATTCTTCGACTGACAGTTGGGTGTTGCAATCGAAAAGATGTATCGATTCTACTTCATCTCCCCAGAAAGAGATTCTGAAAGGATTATTTCTGGAATATGAGAAAATGTCCACTATAGAGCCGCGGATGGCTATCTGACCTGGCGCAGACACGAAATCTACTTTTTCGAATCCCCGGCCTGAGAGTTTTTCTAGGATAGTTTCGTAGGCTATTGAATCTCCTTTTTTTATGTTAAAAAGAGCGTCCTTTATATTCTGAGCTTTGGGTATTCCTTCTTCAAGTGCCTCGGGATAGGTTACAATGTAAAGTAAGGATCCGTCGTAATTGAGGATTTTTTCTACGGCGGATGTTCTTTGGACTCCGAGGGATGATTTGTAATTACTCCTTTCTATATTTTTTCCCGAAGAGGGGAGATAGAATACTTTGTCGCCTTCGGTGAGGGAATACAGGTCGGCGGAACAGTATTCGGCAGCTTCTTTATTTGGAAGTATTATTAAATGTAGGCCAGATTTAGCGGCTTGAGTGAGTACGAACCATCTGGCAGAGAGAAATAAGGACCGGCAGAAAACTTCTTTTTGGGAAGATAATCTGCTAACCAAGAGTGATGTTGACTTCTCGTTTACTAACATCTTATTATGTTTCTTGATATAATCAGGATAGGTTGAATTATATCAAATCTTTTTTGTTTACAAGTCTGTTGAAAACCCTGTTTAAAGTGATGTTGATTTCTTTTTAAATGTGAGGTTCCGGAGTTTTTAACAGTTTTTTAAAGTCTTCCATAACAAGTTTCTTAACTGTTTATTAAAGTATAATTATCTGATAATCAGTATAGTTTTTAGCTTTTAAACAAATTAACAGCAGTAAAAAACAAAATCAATTTATAAATTAAAAGAACTATATTTGTAATTGTAAAGGATAATCGAAATGTCTGATTTCAACCCGCGCAATACAAACGAAGGCAAAGATAAGGATTTAGACGGAATAATCCGGCCGCAGGAACTGGAAGATTTTACCGGCCAGGCAGAAATAGTGTCCAACCTCAGAGTTTTTATAAAGGCTGCTAAATTAAGAGGGGAGCCGCTGGATCATACGCTGTTCCACGGTCCTCCGGGTCTTGGAAAAACCACCTTGGCACACATTATTGCCAATGAGATGGGAGTGAATATGAAGATCACTTCAGGCCCTGTGCTTGACCGTCCGGGAGATCTGGCTGGCTTGTTGACTTCTCTCGAGCCGGGCGACGTGCTCTTTATCGATGAGATTCACCGTCTTTCTCCTGAGGTTGAGGAGTATCTCTATTCTGCAATGGAGGATTATGTCATAGACATCATGATAGACAAAGGCCCCGGAGCTCGTTCTGTCAGGATTTCTCTTAATCCTTTTACCCTTGTTGGTGCCACCACCCGTGCCGGTTTGCTTACAGCCCCGCTCAGGGCGCGTTTCGGGATAAACAGCGGTCTTGAGTACTATGATGCAGCGCAGCTTGTTAAGATAGTAAAGCGCAGTGCCGGCATTCTTAATATAGGCGTCGATGACGATGCTGCCAGGGAAATTGCCTTGCGCAGCCGCGGTACTCCCCGAATAGCCAACGGACTGCTCAGGCGTGTGCGCGACTTCGCCCAAGTGGAAGGTGACGGACATATCAACCTTCCTATCGCTAAATATGCTCTGGATAAGCTGAATATCGACACCCGCGGTCTGGATGCTATAGACAACAAGATTTTGCGCACTATCATTAATACTTTCAAAGGGGGTCCTGTTGGCGCCAATACCATAGCTACAGCAATAGGCGAGGACCAGGGTACCTTCGAGGAAGTATATGAACCATTCCTTATAAAAGAAGGGTTCATAGTCCGCACACAGCGCGGCCGCATTGCCACCGAACTCTCCTACAAGCATCTCGGACTGGTAAAAGAGCCTGAGGAAGGCACTTTGTGGGGGCAGTGATGCGGTAACATCTTTTTTAGATGTCATTTTTTAGTTGTATCTTTGCCATATTATAGACTACCAATTAATTTATATACAAATGGCCGATAAATTTACTTCTAAGATTCCCGACGGACCTTTAGCGCAGAAATGGACGAAAAGGAAGTCGGAGATTCATCTTGTGAGTCCCAACAACAAGCGTAAACTCGAGATTATCGTGGTAGGCACCGGACTTGGCGGTGCGTCTGCAGCTGCTTCTCTCGGTGAGTTGGGATACAATGTTAAGATTTTCTGTATCAGCGACTCTCCTCGTCGTGCGCACTCCATTGCCGCACAGGGTGGTATCAATGCTGCCAAGAATTATCAGAACGACAATGACTCAGTTTACCGTCTGTTCTACGACACAATCAAGGGAGGCGACTACCGTGCACGCGAAGCCAACGTCTATCGTCTTGCCGAGGTTAGTGCTGCCATTATCGACCAGTGCGTGGCCCAGGGTATTCCCTTCGCACGCGAGTACGGCGGTTATTTGGCCAACCGTTCTTTCGGTGGTGTCCAGGTGAGCCGTACCTTCTATGCCCGCGGTCAAACCGGACAGCAGCTGCTCCTGGGAGCTTATGCTTCTCTGAACAAAGAGATTGCAGCAGGTACCGTGAAGTCTTATCCCCGTCACGAGATGCTCGATCTCGTGGTAATCAACGGAGAGGCTAAGGGAATAATCACCCGTAATTTGGTTACCGGTCAGCTGGAAAGGTTCGGTGCGCATGCAGTCATCATTGCCACCGGAGGTTATGGAAACACCTACTTCCTTTCCACCAACGCCATGAATTCCAACGGCTCCGCCGCGCTGCAGTGCTACAAGAAGGGAGCATATTTTGCAAATCCCTGCTTTGCACAGATTCACCCCACATGTATCCCCGTTCACGGAGACCAGCAGTGTAAACTGACCCTTATGTCCGAGTCTCTCCGTAACGACGGACGTATTTGGGTTCCTAAAAAGCTCGAAGACGTAGAAAAGCTCCGTAAGCACCAGATCAAGGCCTCCCAGATACCCGAAGAGGACCGCGATTACTATCTGGAGCGCCGTTATCCCGCTTTCGGTAACCTGGTTCCCCGTGACGTCGCTTCCCGCGCCGCCAAGGAAAGGTGCGACGCCGGATTCGGTGTGAACGAAACCGGAAAGGCCGTGTTCCTGGACTTCTCCGAGGCTATCCAGCGTCTTGGCCATCAGAAGGTTGCCGAGCGTTACGGCAATCTGTTCGAAATGTATGAGAAGATCACCGCTTCTTCTCCTTGGGAGGAGCCTATGATGATCTATCCTGCTATTCACTATACCATGGGAGGTATCTGGGTTGACTATGATCTCCAGACCACCATCCCCGGCCTGTACGCTATCGGTGAGGCCAACTTCTCCGACCACGGCGGTAACCGTCTTGGAGCTTCCGCCCTCATGCAGGGGTTGGCCGACGGTTATTTCATAGTTCCCGTGACCATCGGCGACTATCTTTCCAAGAAGTTCGCAGAGCCCAAGACGGACATCAACCGTCCCGAGTTCGCAGAGGCCGAGAAAGCTGTCCAGGCACGTATAGACAAACTCTTGTCTATCAATGGAAAAGAGACTGTCGATTCTATACATAAGGAGCTTGGCCACATCATGTGGGAATATGTTGGAATGGCCCGCGACAAGGCCGGCCTCGAGAAGGCAATAGGCCTCATCAAGGACCTGCGCAAGCGCTTCTACGAGAATGTGAAGGTTCCCGGAACCCAGTTCGAATTCAATCAGGAACTCGAGAAGGCCCTCCGCCTCGAAGATTTCTTCGACATTGGCGAACTTATGGCCCGCGACGCCCTGAACCGCAACGAATCTTGCGGCGGTCACTTCCGTGTGGAAAGCCAGACCGAAGAAGGCGAGGCCAAGAGAGACGACGCTAACTATATGTATGTTGCGGCTTGGGAATACAAGGGAGAGGGAGTAGATCCCGAACTTCACAAAGAGCCGCTCGTGTATGAGAATATTAAAGTTATTACCAGAAATTACAAAGACTAATATGGAATTTAATTTAAAGATTTGGCGTCAGAAGAACGCCAAGGCAAAAGGCCATTTCGAAACCTATCATATTTCTGGTATAGAGGAAGATGCATCTTTCTTGGAGATGCTTGATATCCTTAACGAACAGCTTATCCGCGAGGGTTGCGACCCTGTGGCGGTGGAGCGTGGATGCCAGAGCAGCGGCCCCGTGTCTTTCGACCACGACTGCCGTGAAGGTATATGTGGAGCTTGTTCGCTGTACATCGACGGACGTGCCCATGGACCGGACGATCATGTGACTACCTGCCAGCTGTTTATGCGTCATTTTAAAGATGGTGCCACCATTACAGTGGAGCCCTGGAGAAGCGCTGCATTCCCTATCATCAAGGATTTGGTAGTTGACCGTACAGCCTTTGACAAGATTCTGCAGGCAGGAGGTTTCATTTCCGTACGCACTGGTTCAGCCCAGGATGCCAACAATATCCTTATCCCTCACGATCGGGCCGAGGATAGCATGGATGCTGCGGCTTGCGTAGGATGCGGAGCTTGCGTTGCTACCTGTAAGAACGGCTCTGCAATGCTGTTTGTTGCAGCCCGCGTGAGTTCCCTCGCTCTGCTCCCTCAGGGCCGTCCTGAGGCAAAGCGCAGGGCCAAGGCAATGGTTGCAAAGATGGATGAACTTGGCTTCGGTAACTGTACCAACACACGTGCATGCGAGCTGGAATGCCCTAAGGGTATCACCGTGTCCCACATCGCCCGTCTGAACCGCGAGTTCCTTAAAGCAAAGTTCTCAGACTAGGTGCCGCCTAAGTATTTATAACACACCTATTTATACATTTTGCCTGCATGATTTTTCGTGCAGGCAAAATTGTTAATTATTTGGTACGTAGCGTTTTAGGCGCCACCGTATTTACCAGAGAAAATTGTTGAAGGGCCAGCGGCCGGCATGAATTTCGGCCACCATTTTGTATATATCGCTGCGGAGTTTGGGCAGACCCTCCCGGCTGAGAGCGGACATGAAAATGCAGGGCACTTTCTTCTCCTCTATCCATTCCTTTTTGATCTCGTCCAGAGTCCTGTTTTCCTTGGTTCTGGGAGTGAGTGAAAACTCGTCGTAAGGAATGAATTCATAATTATCTATCTTATTGAAAATCACGTACTGAGGTTTGTCCCCGGCACCTATATCCTTGAGGGTTTTCTCGACCACCTCCATTTGCTCCTCGAAGTCAGGAGCCGATACATCGACTACGTGAACCAGCACATCGGCCTCCCTGACCTCGTCGAGAGTGCTCTTGAATGCCTCTATGAGCTGGGTAGGAAGCTTTCTTATGAACCCAACAGTGTCGCTGAGCAGGAAGGGGCAGTTTTCTATGACCACCTTTCTTACTGTGGTATCGAGCGTAGCAAAGAGTTTATTCTCAGCAAAAACGCTCGATTTCGACAACAAATTCATCAGCGTGCTCTTGCCGACGTTTGTGTATCCGACAAGCGATAACCTCACAAGGCTGCCTCTGTTGCCGCGCTGTGTGGCCATCTGTTTATCGACCTTTTTAAGCTGTTCTTTGAGTCTTGCAATGCGTTCACGGACAATACGGCGATCAACCTCTATCTGGGTCTCTCCCATACCTCCACGCGTTCCTACGCCGCCCCTTTGGCGCTCAAGATGGGTCCACATGCCTGCGAGGCGTGGAAGCATATAGTTGTAGCGCGCCAGTTCTACTTGCATTTTGGCATAAGAAGTCTTGGCTCTCTGAGAGAATATTTCGAGTATAAGGCTAGTCCTGTCTATTACAGCAGAAGTCTTGATTACTTTTTCTACGTTACGCTGCTGCATGGCAGTGAGTTCGTCGTCGAATATAACGTAGTTTATCTCGTTTTCTTCGCAATATGTGGCAATTTCTGCCAGCTTTCCGCTTCTGATATAGGTGGCCTTTTCCGGTTTATCCAGCTTTTGAATAAACTTCTTGTCTCCTGCGACACCTGCAGTTTCGGCCAGAAACTCCAGTTCGTCAAGATATTCTTTAACCTTGCGTTCGTCTTCGCCTTGTCTGATTATGCCTACGAATACAGCTTTTTCTTCCATACAGTGTTATGACGAAAGAATGAAAAATTACCCCTCCGGGGTCCTTTTCCCATATTCAATGGACCCCGAGGGGATATCTTCATTCTTCTATAAATACATTACATTAAAAAAAGGCCATCGTTTCAGACGGCCTTTATGATAAACTTATACAGTTTTATCTAAGCTGGAAGATAACGGGGAAGGTGTAAGTCACCTTGACCTTGCGGTCACGCTGCTTGCCAGGAGTCCACTTGGGAGACTGGGAAACAACACGCACAGCTTCCTTGTCAAGTGAAGGATCGACACCACGGAGCACCTTGACACCGGATAC
The DNA here is from genome assembly GCA_946403855.1 of uncultured Bacteroidales bacterium. GTDB lineage: Bacteria > Bacteroidota > Bacteroidia > Bacteroidales > UBA932 > Cryptobacteroides. The sequence continues at coordinate 53,379 of CAMJBH010000009.1, read as the reverse complement.
GCTGCCGTCGGTTCCTACGGTGAACTGAAGCATCACACGGCCCTGAACACCGTTTTCCTTTGCAACCTCAGGATAAACAAGCCTCTGGTTAACCCACTTGGAGAATTCGTTTGCATCTCCACCCTGGAACTTGGGCTTCTCTTCCACGAGCTGGAACGGAATGGTCTCTTCTTCCACGACCTCTTCCTTGACCTCTTCTACGTAGTCCTGGATTTCAACACCAAGGTTGGAATCATCCTCGAGGTTGAGAATGTTATCGTTTACCTTGATATCGTCGTCGATAATGTCGATCTGGTCTGAAAGAATAGGAACCTTTGCAAGTTCGGGCGGCGGGGGAGGAGTCTCCTGGGTGATAGGAATTATTTCTTCCTCAATGATTTCCGTATTCTCCGCGAGCAAACCTGAGTCTGCTTTCTCCTTGGTACTCCACTCGAAAGCGAAGAGCACTGCCAGGAGTGCGACCACGAATCCTATCTCGACGAACAGCAGACGCTTGTTTTCGAGACTGGCCTTTTGTGATTTCTTGACTTCCATATCTAGTATTAATTTGTTTCGTTCAGTCGGTAAAGATATGAATTATTAATTTCAATTCCAATTTTTGTTGTAGATTTGCGCCGATTTTATCGTTATTCGCAAATGGTACGCTATTTTTTTGAGGATGTAAGTTTTGAGTACAAGGGCAGACGCCTGACCAATAGTTGGCTCAAGACGGTTGCTGAACGCGAGTCATGCCGCCTCGGCGACATCAATATTATTTTTTGTTCAGATCCGTATCTGCTTGACATTAACTTGCAATATTTAGGCCATAATTACTATACAGATATAATTACATTCGATTATTCTGAAAAGCCTAAAGTTTCCGGAGACCTTTTCATTAGTATCGATACAGTCAAGGACAACGCTGCTTTTTACGGCTCAAGCTTCGATGAAGAACTTCATCGGGTTATAGTCCACGGAGTCCTTCATCTCATCGGATACGATGACCATTCGGACGAGGATATTAAACAAATGAGAGCAAAAGAGAACGAATCTCTGAATCTCAGGAACCAGATGTTATGCAAGACAACTTTGATGTAATTGTCATTGGCGGGGGACATGCCGGGTGCGAGGCGGCCATGGCTGCTTCCGGACTCGGAGCATCTGTGCTGCTTGTCACGATGGATGTGTTGTCTTTCGCGAAGATGTCTTGTAATCCTGCGATCGGAGGAATTGCGAAGGGACAGATCGTTCGGGAGATCGATGCGCTCGGAGGTTACACTGGATTGGTGACCGATGCCGCTACTCTCCAGTTTCGCATGCTTAACAAGTCAAAAGGCCCCGCAATGTGGAGTCCCCGTGCGCAGTGCGATAAAATCCGTTTTTCCCTTATCTGGAAAGAATTTCTCCTAAGACGCTCTAACTTAACTATTTACGAAGATTCTGCCGACTCTTTCGTCTTTGAGAATTCAAAAATCTGCGGAATTCGTACGTCTGGAGGTCGAATTTTCAAGTCTCAGACGCTTGTTTTGACCGCCGGGACCTTCTTGTCCGGTCGTCTTTTCGTCGGACGCACTCAATTGACCGGAGGACGCATCGGTGAAAAATCCGCCGACGGACTTACATCTCAGCTCGCGGCTCTGGGAATTTCGACAGGTCGCATGAAGACTGGGACTCCTCCGAGGATTGACATTACTTCTGTCGATACTTCAATTTTGGAGCGTCAGAACGGAGACAAGTCACCGGAGCGTTTTTCTTTCTTGGATGTTCCGTCCAGGGTTCAGAAGTCAGGGGAGCAAATGTCTTGTTATATTCTTCACACAAACGAAGAAGTTCATTCCCGGCTTCGCGAAGGCTTCAAGGATTCTCCTTTGTTTACCGGAGTCATTCATGGCAGGGGACCGCGGTATTGTCCGAGTATAGAAGATAAGCTCAGAGTCTTTCCGGAGAACGACGCCCATCAGCTTTTTCTCGAACCCGAGGGCTACGGAACCAATGAATACTATCTGCAAGGTTTTTCTTCGTCGCTTCCGTTTGACGTTCAGATGAACGCCCTGCATGCAATCAAGGGCCTGGAAATCGTTCGCGTGTTCCGTCCTGCTTATGCTGTTGAGTACGATTATTTCGATCCTTCGCTTCTCACTCCTTCGCTCGAATCAAGGGTGGTTCCGGGACTCTTCCTTGCAGGACAGGTTAATGGAACTACGGGTTACGAGGAGGCTGCCGCCCAGGGCCTGATGGCGGGAATCAACGCCGCTCTGAAGGTTGCCGGCAAGGAGCCTTTTGTGCTTAGTCGCTCCGATGCGTACATAGGAGTTCTTATCGACGATTTGATCACGAAGGGCGTGGATGAGCCTTACCGTATGTTTACGTCCAGAGCGGAATACCGTATTTTACTGCGCCAGGACAATGCCGACAAGCGTCTCACAGAGCAATCATATAACTTGGGTCTTGCCACGAAAGAACGCTATGACCGAATGAAGGCGAAGTACAGCAGTGCCGAGCGACTGACTGAATTGTGCAATTCTTGCAATGTCACGGCAGCGTCTGTAAATCACTATCTATCCTCTCTCGGATCGGCTGAATTAACCGAATCGAAAAAGATTAGCGACGTTGCGACACGTCCGGAAGTACGTCTGTTCGATCTTCTTAAATATGTTCCACGTGGAACATTTGCTCGTTTTAATCTGGATAACATCCCGTCAGAAGAAGTTGTCGATTCTGTCGAAATTAATTTGAAATACAGGGGATATATTCAGCGTGAATATCAGCAGGCACAAAAGATAAAGGCTCTCGACGATTTGAAAATTCCCGAGAACTTCGATTTTGACAGATTAACCGGTTTGACCATTGAATGCCGTCAGAAGTTCAAGCGTTATGCTCCGCGCACAATTGGTCAAGCTTCCCGTATTTCCGGAGTATCTCCAGCGGATATTTCCGTTTTGTTAGTATATTTCGGACGTTAATATTGTGTTCCACGTGGAACATTTGCCGTTATGAAAAAATTATTCTCAATTGCCGCCTTTCTGTTTTTGTGTGCGGCCCCAGCATTGGCGCAAGAGGCGGATACCCTAAGCGCCCCCAAAAAGGTATTTACTTTAGATGCTGATTTCTTGTCTCGCGGAGAAGTGCGTCAAGGAGGGCTTACCAGAGTAGATGAGAATTCTGTGGCTTCATTTATTATTGAGCGTACTATCATCGGCGCGTCCTATAGCAATAGTTCGTTGTCCTCTCGGGTTTCGGCTCAGCACAGTGGCACGTGGGGCTCCAACGAGGCCGGCAGTTTGAGTATTTTCGAAGCCTGGGTGCAGTTTAAATCCAAATCCGGTTTCTTTGCCAAAGTCGGAAGACAGCCTCTGATTTATGACGATCAGCGTATCTTTGGTTCAGACTCCTGGTCCATGACTGCCATGTCGCACGATCTGCTCAAATTGGGCTGGGAAGGCAGCGGCCACAAACTGCATTTGTTCGGAGCCTACAATCAGGATATTCAGAACATCAACGGGGGTTCGTTTTTCTCCGGCGGCCTCCAGCCCTATAAATCTATGGCCGCGCTTTGGTACCATTGGGATGTCCCGTCTTTCCCTTTGGGCGCATCGTTTGTGCTCATGGACGCCGGCATGCAGGGCGGGGAAGACGAATCTAACGACCGTGTTTTCCATCAGCAGCTGGCTGGTACCTATATTTCCTTCACCCCGAAGCGTTGGTCGGCCGAAGCCGCTTTCTATTACCAGATGGGCAAAGAAGAAACGGGGCTGCCTCTGTCTGCATGGATGGCTAGCATCAAAACCACGCTCAAAATGCCGCAGAAGTGGGAATTCCGCGCCGGCTACGATTTTCTGAGCGGAGACAAGTATTTTGCCACTCCAAACTCAGGAATGATCGGCCTTGTGCGTCACGATGTGGTGCGCGGCTTCAATTCGCTGTATGGTTCGCACCACAAGTTTTACGGAGCAATGGACTTTTTCTACGTTTCGACCTATGTCGGGGGCTTTACTCCCGGACTTCAGAACCTGTACGTAGGAGCCGACTATTCTCCGGTCAAGGGACTGAAGGCCGATCTTTCTTATCACTATTTGGCCACTGCGACCAAGCTCGAAGACTCAGAAATGACTCTCGGACATGAGCTGGAACTGTCTCTGTCGTGGAACTTCATGAAGAATGCCAGCCTTAGCGCAGGCTATACTTTTATGAAAGGCACCGAGACAATGGAAGCCCTGAAGCGCACCGGAGACAACCACAGGCTTCACTGGGGATGGCTGATGCTGACCGTACGGCCGACGTTCTTCTCGACGAAATAAGAATACAAACATCAACCCAAGTGCCCGCCGATAGCCTTAGTTAACCAGTTGCGAAGTTTGCGGAAAAAAGACCAGCGCCGCACTTCTTCGAGGGTGATTTCCCTGCAGTTGGCCTCGATATCTTCCCGGTAAATGTCGGCGGTGTAGCACGTCAGTTCTTCATCGTACACTATGGTCTCGACTTCTAGGTTCATAAAGAAGCTGAGGTTGTCCATATTGGCAGAACCGATTGCGGTGAGGTAGTCGTCCGTCACGAACATCTTAGCGTGAAGAATCTCTCCCTGCCACTCATAGATGCGTATTCCTGCCTTGAGCAGGCTTTCGTACAGCGATTCGGCCATCCACTTCTCCAGAATCACGTCGTTCACCGAAGGGGCTATCCATCGTACGTCCACGCCCCTCGCCGCGGCGTCCTTGAGCGCATCCAGAACCTGGACCGGGGGCGGTGTATAAGGATTGTAGAACCAGAAGTAGCGTTTAGCGTTCCATATAGACCACAGGAAACAATTTCTAACGGGATTCCGCTTGTCTGTAGGAGTGTCCGGCACGACTTGCACCGTCTTGTCGTAGAACTGTCTCAAACCCGGTATCGAATCTTTGGCGGCCGCAGTCCGAAGCAAGCTGTCCGGCTTTGCCGCCACAGGTTTACGGGACGGATTGACCCGCAGTAGATTCTCATTGAAAACGGTCGTAAAATGGGCTGTAGCAGGCCCTGTGATGCGGATGTCGCAATCGTGCCAGCCCGAGAAATACTTATCCTGGATATTGCGTCCTCCGGCGTATGCAGTGGTGCCGTCCGTAATCACAATCTTCCGGTGATCGCGGTTGGTGCCCTTGGGCAGCCATAGGTAGTCGAGGGGCGTGATGGGGAAGTAGAAGTAATACAGTTCAACTCCGGCCTCGGGCATGGGCCTGTGCCCAGTCATCCACTTGCGGGTGTGTGCGCCTCTGTCCAGGATTACGGCAACTTCTTTGCCCGAGGATGCTTTCCGGCTCAGGATGTCCATTATTTCTGTGCCCACGGTGTCGGAGACGAAGCGGTAATAGTCCAGGAGGACGGATTCGGAGGCCTTGTCCAGGTCGTCAAGCAGCAGTTCGCGCTTACGGAGCCTGTCTGGCAGGAGTCCCAAGGTGTTCCCGCCGGTAGGGTCCAGGCCGGTGTCTTTGGACAGTAGGGCGGCAAGTTCCATGTAATCGCCGCGAATGCCTGCAAAGCGGCAGCTGTCCGTAATATCGGGAATGTAAGATTTGAGCAGCGGAGCCCGGTATCCGCATCCGGACAGTAACAAGAGGATGACGGCACAGGGGAGAAGTATTTGTAAATGCTTCACTGCTATTGAATTAAGGTGTCAAGTCATGGTTACGCGTATCCTGCCGTTTCCCTTTCAAAATCCATTTCTTTACAGCATCTGCAGAGCCGACTTGATAATCTGCTCCACGGATGCCTTGGGATTTGCCTTGAGTATGGCCTGAATGGCCTTGTTGACGTTGGGTTTTGAGAATCCCAGCATCTGAAGAGCGCTCGACGCCTCGTCCGCGGCAGCATTGGATTCGCTTGCAAACAGAACCTCGGAACTAGCGCTGTCACCCTTGACTATCTTGTCTTTGAGCTCCAGAATCATGCGCTGGGCACTCTTGAGTCCTATACCCTTCACGGACTTAAGAGCATTCACATTCTCGGACAGGATTGCCTCGCGTAACTCGTTGGCAGTCAGCGAAGAAAGTATCATTCGCGCAGACGCCGCCCCCATGCCAGACACGCCGGTGATGAGGCGGAAAAGCTCCCTTTCTTCCTTTCCGGCGAAGCCATAATCGACCTGCGTTCCGTCGCGCTGGTTAATCTGGCTCTGGATGTAAATTGTGGCCTCTGTCTTGCCTTCCAGGGCCTCGTAGGTCTGGAGAGAAATCTCTAAACTGTAACCCAGACCTTGGTTATCAATAACTAGCCTGGTGGGCCCCAATTCTGCAATTCGTCCGGAAATATAATCTAACATACTGTCTGATTTTTTTACAAAGATACTAGAATAATTGAAAAAATATGCAGTTATGGGCGGAGCACCGTTATCCCAAGTTTTAGGTGCTTCGCCCATAGCTGCATATTTTTCTCTCTTCTGTAATTTTTTCTAAATTTGTAAATTTGAAATCTTGTAACTTTGTTACTCTGTTAATTTGTTACTCTGAAAGCTTGTTATAAAGAATAGATGAAGCGTAGAGAGTTCATTGGATCAGCTTTGGCCGCAGCAGCCGCTGCCGGCCTGGCTTCGTGCTCGCTCCCCGGATCGGAAGCGCGCAAGCGTACAGCCGCCGGCGCGGCAGGCAAGATGACCCTCCGCTTCTACCCCTACGAACTCCAGCTCGCCCACACCTTCACCGTGTCCAGCTACAGCCGTACCACCACCCCTGACGTGCAGGTCGAAATCGACTTCGACGGATACACCGGCTACGGCGAGGCCTCCATGCCACCATACCTCGGGCACAGCACGGAGAGCGTGCGTAAATTCCTCTCAAAAGTGGACCTGAGCCGCTTCGAGAGCCCTTTTCTGCTCGAAGACATCATGGCCTACCTGGACACCTTGTCCGACTCCGACGCCCCCGCAAAGGCGGCCATAGACATAGCCCTCCACGACCTGTGCGGCAAAATGCTGGGCGCCCCGCTATATAGGATCTGGGGCTATAACCCAGCCAAAGCCGGGCCCACCACTTTCACAATAGGCATAGACACCCCCGAGATCGTGCGTCAGAAGACCGAAGAATGCGCCGGAAAGTACAAAATACTGAAGGTCAAAGTGGGCCTGGACAGCGACGAGCAGATGATACGTACCATACGTAGCGTCACGGACTTACCTCTTGCGGTAGATGCCAATCAGGGCTGGAAAGACAGGAGCAAGGCCCTGGACGAGATATTCTGGCTCCAGCAGCAGGGCGTGGTGCTGGTCGAACAGCCGCTTCCCAAAGAGCGCCTGGACGACACCGCCTGGCTCACCGAGCGCGGCCCCCTGCCGATCATTGCCGACGAAGCGGTGCAGCGCCTTCGCGACATTCCTGCACTCAAGGGTGCCTACTCGGGCATAAACATAAAACTCATGAAGTGCACCGGCCTGCTGGAAGCCCGCAAAATGATAGCCTACGCAAGGGCGGAAGGCATGAAGGTGATGGTGGGCTGCATGACCGAGACGTCATGCGCATGCACCGCCGCGGCCCAGCTCGCACCTGCTGCCGACTTCTGCGACATCGACGGCAACTTACTAATTACTAACGATTTATTTAAAGGAATGACAGTCCGCGACGGCGATATGGTCCTGCCCGACCAGCCCGGCCTCGGACTCACTAAATTATGAATATCAGAGAGCAGTTTCCGCAGTTGAAACGCAGCGTGTACGGCAAGCCGCTGGTGTATCTGGACAATGCCGCCACTTCGCTCCGGCCTCAGTGCGTAATAGACAGATGGACGGAAATATCTTCCCGTTCCACCGCCAACCTGCACCGCGCCGTGCACCACGTAGCCGCCGAAGCCACAGAGGCTTACGAGGCGGCAAGAGACGCTGTGCGCGAGTTTCTCAACGCCGCCTCCCGCGAAGAAATAATCTTCACCTCCGGAGCCACCCACGCCCTCAACCTGGCAGCGTGGTCAATTGGAGAGGCCTTTATAAACCAAGGGGACGAAATCATAGTTTCCGAGGCCGAGCATCACTCCAACCTCGTGCCATGGCAGATGCTGTGTGGGCGCAAAGGTGCTGAACTTAAGCGCCTTGAGGTGGACGACAGCGGACGCCTCCGCATCGAATCCCTGAGGACCCTCATATCGCCCCGCACCAAATTGCTGTGCCTGGCCCATGTGTCCAACGTGCTGGGCCTGGTGAACCCCATAGGCGAAATCTCCCGGATCTGCCGCGAAAACGGAGTGATGCTGCTCGTTGACGGAGCTCAGGGAGTGGTGCATCAAAAGATTGATGTACAGGCGCTTGGGTGCGACTTCTACGCCTTCTCCGGGCACAAGATGTACGGCGCAACCGGCACCGGAGTGCTCTGGGGGCGCAAGGCCCTGCTGGAGCAGATGCCGCCCATGTTCGGTGGCGGCGAGATGATAGAAACGGTGCAGTGGAGCGGCAGCACCTGGGCGCCCCTGCCCCGAAAGTTCGAAGCAGGCACGCAGGACATATCTTCCGTTCCGTGCTTCGTGCAGGCCATCCAGACGCTGCAGAGCATGCCGCAAGACGACGGCCTGAAGGAGTATGTGTACGAAGAACTCTCCCGTATGGAAGGCGTAAGAATCTTCGGAACATCTGCAGACCTAAGCGAGAAAGTGCCGCTTTTCTCCATAGCGGTGCAGGGTGCGCATCATGAAGACCTGGCGCTGATACTCGACAAAATGGGCATCGCCGTGCGTTCAGGACAGATGTGCGCAGAGCCCCTCATGGACCGATTCGGCGTCACCGGCATGCTCAGGGCTTCTTTTGCGCCGTACAATACAATGCAGGAAGCGGAATATTTTGTATCTTCGCTGCGCAAAGCAATTTCGATGCTGAAATGACACTGAAAGAGAAGCAAGAACAGATAATAGACGACTTTTCTCTTTACGAGGAATGGTTGGATAAATACGAATACCTCATCGAACTGGGCAAGGCGCTGGAACCGTTCCCGGAGTCCAAGAAAACCGACGACCGTCTTATAAAAGGCTGCCAGTCAAGAGTTTGGCTCGACACGGAGATATCCGATGGCAGGCTCCATTTTTCCGCCGACAGCGATGCCATCATCACCAAAGGTATAATCAGCCTGCTGATTAGCGTTTATTCCGGCCGCACTCCAGAGGAGATCCTTCAAGACGACTTTTCTTTCCTCGACGCCCTCGGGCTCAAGGAAAACCTTTCGCCCACAAGGGCAAACGGACTGCTGTCCATGATATCAACCATTAGAGCCAAAGCCGCTGAATATGAGCGATAAAGAAGCACTGACCCCAGAAGATGTAAAGGCACTGGCTCCGTTGTACGACGACGTCATACTCGCGCTCAAGCAGGTGTATGACCCGGAAATTCCGGTCAATATTTACGACCTGGGACTAATTTACGAGCTGAATATCAGCAAGACACACGACGTGTACATCAAGATGACCTTCACGGCGCCCAACTGCCCCATGGCGGACGAGGTGCTGGCCGAAGTCAGAACCAACGTCGAGAGCACACCTGGAGTGCGGAGTTGCGAGATAGAACTCACTTTTGAGCCGGTGTGGGACCAGAGCATGCTTTCCGACGAAGCCCGAATAGCGTTGGGTATGGACCCCGAAATGTAACTAACTTTGAAATAAGGCGGCACCTATTTCTGAGTTCTAGTTCTACCCAGTCTTCAGCAGGTTACGGCGGCGGATTTGTGGTAAACAGCGGGAAGGTGACACTCGGTTATTACACTCTGGATAGCTATGCGGGACTGCAGATTCGTCCCGTCAAAGATAAGTGAGAGGACAAGAACTATACCTTTTGCTCGGCACCAATCTAGGCGACCGGGAGGCCAATATAGCGACGGCGCTGAATGCTCTTGACAGGGCTTTTGGCGGCCGTCGCTTGCGTGTTTCTTCCATCATTGAGACCGAGGCCTGCGGCTTCAGCGGCCCCTCGTTTCTGAACGCCGTGGTTGTGTACCGCAGCGCCCGCAGGCCCGAAACCATCCTGAAGATAGTCAAGCGCATCGAACGTTCGATGGGACGGAAGGACCCGCCGGAATACGATGCCGCCGGCCGCCGCGTCTATCACGACCGGATTATCGACATAGACATATTGTTCTACGGGGAACACTCTATGAACACTCCGGAGCTTACCATTCCCCACCCCCAAGTTGAAACCCGCCCGTTTGTGAAACAACTGCTGAAGATGGTTGACACGGAATAAGGGGGTGTTGTGTCATTAAATAATTATACTATCTTTGCAAAAGCCGGTAAAGCAAGATGCGTTAACTAATTTCTACTTTATTATGAAAACAAAATTAGTATTTCTATTCTGTTTCTTTGTAGCTCTTTGTAGCTGCTCCAAAATACAGTATGATATCATCAACGGACCCACACTAAATGGATCGATATCAGAAAAGGAATGGACGGATATCGATATAACCAAAGGTGTGTGGCATTTAGGATCAAGCAGTTACGTTCTTGGTCCCTCTGGAAGATGGGAGAAAAGTGAGCCCGGCGACGGAAATGGTGTTACGTATAAATTCTCAGATGACTCCAGTGTTTCAATAACGTTTCCGGACAAAGGGGAGACCAGCAAGTCAGATTTAGTCGAAGATAGGCATTGGTCTTTTGATGCTACTTCTTCTATCCTTACAATCGGTCAGGTCAAGCACAAAGTGATAGGTACCGAAGTTGATAAACTGTACCTGGACTACGAAATGAAGGGAAAAACGATAAGAACTCTTGTGCGTTAATACTGTCCACTCCGAGCGTGCTGACACGGAATAAGGCCGCAGCGTGTCAGAAACGGCCGGAAACGGCAGAAACTGACACGGAGACAGGGGTTTTCGTGTCATTCTGAGGCAGGATCACCTGCCGAAGAATCTATATCCAGATCTTAGAACCTCCAGATAAAGTTGAGGGCGCTGATCCAGGAACTTCCCTTGATGTAATAGGAGCTGAAATCCAAGGTGATATGGCTGCCGAAGTCGAATGCCAGGCCGGCCTTTCCGCCGGTGCCGAAGGTGCCTCGATCTGAGCTGTAGCCGGCCATGAATCCTGCGTGAGGGAATATAATGAAACCTCGAGGTCCAAGGGCGATGCCAATCTCAGGTATGGCATATGCGCCAAAAGTGTTGTTTTTAGCTGCGTCGGGAACCCAGTATCCAAGCAGTTCGGCTCCATAAGAAAAAGAAACTCCCGCCTCCGGGTTATAGTTGCGGAAGCCGAAGGCCAGGTTTGCGCCAGGGTAAAAATTGTCAGAATCGCTCCAGCGATGAATCACACCGCCTGTAAGGTACGTAACGTTTTCGCGCTGAGCGCTGGCGCTCACCACGAATATCGTCAGGGAAGCAAGAATAATCAAAAACTTCTTCATAACATTCATTTTTACGCTACAAAGTTAAGTAAAAAATATCTTATCTTTGTACTATGTCATTTGTTCATCTGCACGTTCACACACAGTACTCGATACTGGATGGTCTGTCCGACATAAAAACGCTGTTTGCCAGGGCCCGCGAGCTCGGGATGCCCGCCATTGCCATCACCGACCATGGCAACATGTACGGTGTCAAGGAGTTCCTCAAGTGGGCCTGGGACAAGTCCAACCTCGGCCCGGACGGCCAGCCGCTGGTGAAGCCGCTGGTGGGTTGTGAAGTGTATGTGACCAGGCACTACGACAACCGCCTCAAAGACAACGAGCACAAGAACTACTACCACCTCATACTTCTGGCCAAAAACTACAACGGCTACAAGAACCTCATGAAGATCTGCTCGGAAGGCTTCATCGACGGTTTCTATTATAAGCCCCGCGTGACCCATGAGGTACTTCAGAAGTACCACGAAGACTTGATATGCAGTTCGGCGTGCCTGGCGGGAGAGATTTCCCGCAACCTCATGGCCGGCGACTACGAAGGAGCGCGCAAAGCCGCCCAGTGGCACCGCAGCGTGTTCGGAGACGACTACTACCTTGAAGTAATGCTCCACAAAACCGAGGTTGAAGGCCTGCCGCCCGAGGCTTACGACAAGATTTACGATGTGTACCGCAACCAGGCGCAGGTGAACGAGGGCATATTTAAGCTTGCCCAGGAGCTTGGCATAAAGGTGGTTGCCACCAACGACGCCCACTTCATCAACAAAAACGACGGACCGGTGCACGACAGGCTCATCTGCCTCACCACCAATGCCAACGTCAGCGACCCGGGGCGCCTGCGCTACACTCAGCAGGAGTACATCAAAAGCGAAGAAGAGATGGCGGCCCTGTTCCCCGACCATCCCGAAGCACTTGCCAACACCCTCGAAGTGGCGGGCAAGATCGAAGCGTACAAAATAGACCGCCCGCACGTGCTGCCCAAGTACGAGATAGACCCCGAGTTCCTTGCTGTCATAGACTCCAAGATGGAGCAGTACAAGGACATTATTGACGAAGGGCGCTATGACGAGCGCGGGGAGTACCGCGGCGACGAATTCTGCCGCTCGGTGGCCTACCTCTGTGAACTTACCTACCGAGGAGCCCGCAAACGCTACGGCGACACCCTCTCCGACGAGCAGAGCGAGCGCATCAGCTTCGAGCTCAAGACCATCAGCAAGATGGGCTTCCCCGATTACTTCCTCATTGTGCAGGACTACATCGCCGCCTCGCGCGCACACGGGTACCTGGTGGGTCCGGGGCGAGGCTCGGCGGCAGGAAGCGTGGTGGCATATTGCCTGGGAATCACCAATTTGGACCCCATAAAATACAATCTCCTGTTCGAGCGTTTCCTTAACCCGGACCGAATCTCCATGCCGGATATCGATGTGGACTTCGAGAACCTGGCCGACGCTCACGAATACGTGGAGAAGACCTACGGGCTGGATCATGTGTCGCGCGTGATTACCTTTGGCACCATGGCCGCCAAGAGCGCCATCAAAGATGTGGCCCGCATCAGCGAAGTGAGCATCGACGAGTCGAACCGCCTGTCAAAGATGGTCCCCGACCGTCTCAGCGAAAAAGTAGAGAAGAAGTACCCCTTCAACCCCAAGCTCGACGACCTCAAGCCTGGATTCAAGGTGGTAGAAGAGGACGGCAAGATCTTCCAGAAGGGAATGGAAGACACGGACGTCAAAATCAATCTTGCCAACTGCTACCGCCTTGTGCCTGAGTTCCGTAACGAGCTCGAGAACGGTCCTGATGTCAACAAGGAGGTCCTCTACTACGCCCAGAAGCTCGAAGGCTGCATACGTCAGGTAGGCGTCCATGCTTGCGCCACCATAATAGGCCGCGGCAACCTCACCGACTATATTCCCATATGCCTCTCCAAGGACAAGGAGACGGGCAAAGACGTGTGGACCTCGCAGTTCGACGGGCACTACATCGAAGACGTGGGAATGCTCAAGATGGACTTCCTGGGCCTCATCACCCTGTCCATCATACATGAAACCCTGCGCAACATCAAGCAGCGCCATGGCATCGACATAGACATAGAGGCCATAGACATTGTCGACAAGCCCACCTTGGAACTCTACGGACGCGGCGACACCACGGTGGTGTTCCAGTTCGAATCCGAAGGCATGAAGAGCTGGCTTCAGCGCCTCAAGCCGGAGCGTTTCGAGGACCTGATAGCAATGAATGCCCTCTATCGTCCGGGCCCCATGGACTATATCCCAGACTTCGTGGAGCGCAAGCAGGGGGTGCAGAAGATAGAGTACGACCTGCCGGAGATGGAGGAGTTTCTGTCCGAGACCTACGGCATCACGGTGTACCAGGAGCAGGTGATGCTTCTGAGCCGCAAGCTGGCCGGCTTCACCAAGGGCGAGGCAGACCGCCTGCGTAAGGCCATGGGCAAGAAGAAGATAAGCGAAATGATGGTCTTGAAAGACAAGTTCATGAGTCAGGGGCAGGCTAACGGCCACCCCGAGAAGACTTTGGACAAAATCTGGAAAGACTGGGAGAAGTTTGCCCAATATGCTTTCAATAAATCGCACGCCACCTGCTATGCCTGGGTGAGCTACCAGACCGGCTGGCTCAAGTGCCACTACACAGCCGAGTTCCTGGCTGCCAACCTTTCTTGCAACTTGTCCAACATGGACGAAATCAAGAAGATAATGGCAGACTGCAAGCTGCACGGCATAAAGGTGCTGAGCCCCGACGTGAACGAATCGGAAGCCGGCTTCACAGTCAACAAAGAAGGCAACATCCGCTTCGGACTCGGTGGGCTAAAGAACTTCGGTTCCAACGTGGTGGATGCAATAGTGGCCGAAAGGGGCGAAAACGGCCCGTTTAGGGACGTATATGACTTCGTCGAGAGAATGGCCGAGCGCAGTGCCAAAGACTCCAAAAACGTCACGATAACGGCCAAAGCTATAGAAATATTGGCCCTTGCTGGAGCTTTCGACTCATTTGGCTACCGCCGCAGCCAGTTTTTCGCTCCGGTGCAGGGTGGCGACCGCTTTATCGACGCTCTTACCCGCTACATGGACCTGTACAAGACGGACAAAATGGACAACAGCCTCTCGCTGTTCGGCGAGGTTGAGGAGCTCAAGCCCCAGCGCCCCGTCATGCCCGAGGCTCCCGAGGAAGAGAACACACTTGGCTTGCTCCAGGAAGAAAAGAACTATGTGGGTATGTATTTGAGTGCCCATCCACTGGATCGTTATGCCTTTGAGATAGAGAACTTTACCACCGTATCCGTGGGTCGGTTGGCAGACAAAATCCAGGAGCTTGAACAGGAGAAGAAAAAGGCTTCCGTGTCCATGGCGGGCATTGTGACCGACGTCAAGTCAATCACCACCAAATCCGGTTCTCCGGGGGCCAGGGTCACAATAGAAGACTATCAGGGCCACTACGAATTTGCTCTTTTCGGAAAAGACTACGAGGCTTACATGGCCTACATGAAGCCCCATGAGTACCTGTATCTCCAAGGCGACATCGAAGAGAGATATTTCCTGAAGCCGGAAGAGAGGGCCCAGGGTAAGACGGCTCCTTATGCCTTCAAAATCAAGAAGATAATCCTATTGGGCAATGTCACCGAGACCTTCATCGCAGGTTTCACCCTTGAGCTCGACACCGCCCTGTTGTCGCCGCAGTTCCGCCACAGCCTATCGGCCTTGCTCAAAGGCAACCAGGGCAAGACGCCTCTGTCGCTGCAACTCTACGACAAAGCCACTGGCTACAAACTCGACTTCCACTCCAAGAAGTATTTCGTGAATGTCACCAGCGACTTCGTGCAGCGTGTCCGCCACCTCGGCATGAACTACAGCCTCCAGAAGAAGACGGTCGTCTAAGCCTCTAGCTCTGGCAGCTTTCCGGCGAGATTCTGCCCGTCGCTCGGCAAAGTCCCTCGCTCCGGCAGCTTTCCGGCGAGATTCTGCCCGGAGCGGCCCCGGAGCGACGCAGAGTGGCGCCGGGGACTCCTCCCCACTTCGTGGGTCCCCTCCCTTTTCGGGAGCCAAAGGTCCCCGGCGCCACCCCGCGCCTCTCCCGGGCTTCTCGCGCCTCTCCGGACTTCCCTCGCCTCTCTCGGGACCTCCCCGGGGTCTGACGGTTGGGCACCGTACCACATCGCTCAGGGCAGGACCGCAATCTTTTTGAGATATGCGGAAGAAATCGACTCTGCCCTGTTGTTGTGGGCAAGGTGTCTTTTTTTGCGTGGGACCTTGCCCGGCAAAGGGCTTTTGACAGCATTCTAGGGCATGTTAACGGGCAAGGTGTCGGCCATTTTTCTGCACCTTGCCCGTTTGGCGGCTCGCTGTGGGGCACAGCGGGAGAAAAACCGCCAAATTCTCTCCAGAATGGCAGGAAAACTGAGTAAACGGGAGAAAAACAGCCAAATTCTCTCCCGAATGGCAAGAAAACTGAGTAAACGGGAGAAAAACAGCCAAATCTTCTCCCGAATGGCTGAACCATCGGTCGTTCTGCAGAAAGGTATCTTGCTATGCCCCAGTCCCTTAGCTACTTTGTCTGTGGGAAATTTTCCCGCAGATGTTGGTGTGAAGTAGCTGGTGGTCAACTAGTTATGCTCCGCAGTTGACGGTTTGGAACTGAACTGCCAGGACTGCCAGGACAGCCAGGACTGCCGTAGAAAGTCTGTATAACGGCATAAAAACGTGCTCCTCGGTCCACGTGATGGACCGAGGAGCTACGAAATAGCCTTAAAACGTGCCTGTCGGTCCACGCGATGGACCGAGGGGCACAGTTGTCGGAATTACTTGCTGAGCTTGAAGCCGAGCTTGAGGTCGTTGACGTTGGCCAGAGCGGTCTGTACGGCGGAAAGGGTGGAGTTGTTGGCCACCTTGTTCACAACCTCGAGAACCTTCTTCACAAAGTCCACGAACTTACCGGAATCGAACAGGAGTTCGCAGCCGGTAGAGGTAGTCTTGATGGTACCAACGAGCTTGAATGTAAAGAGCTTAGCAAAGTTGATGGTAATCTTGTTACCCTCTTTGGTCCAAGTACCGGGAAGATTGATCTTACCAGCGTTAAGGGTAAAGGAACCGTCCTCCTTGAAGCTGAGCTTGGCAGCGCCTGCCTTGATACCTACCTTGGCGAGGAGCTCGTCGCACTTCTTTTCGATGGTGCCGGTGCCTGCAGATGCGGCAAGGCTTGTGAGCACGTTGTCGGAGCCGGCGCCGATGGCCACGCCCTGATAGTTCCAGGTGCCCTTGATGTCGAAGTTGGTAGCGGAGGAAGTGCCGGTAATGACGTCACCGACCTTCTCGGTAGCGACCTTCAGGAAGTCCTTAAGCCAGTCCTGGGCGTTGGCATTTGCGGCGCAGAGTGTAAGCGCGCTGAGAATGATGATAAATTTTTTCATTTTATAAAAATATTAAAGGTTGTCGATAGGATGCTCCAGTCCGTCAGGAGACACAAGCACGGCGCCCACATCGCTCTGAGCCAGGTGGCCGATTATATCGAAGGTCTGGAAATCGTGCCGGAAACGCTCGAAACAGGCAATCGGAACGGCGAGCAGGATCTGGAAATCGTCTCCGCCGTTCATTGCTGCGCCCACAGGGTCCAGATTCAGAGCCTTACCAAGTTCGAAACTACCTCCCTCGAAAGGGATACGGTCTGCATAAATCTTGGCCCCCAGCCCCGTAGCTTCCCTAAGTCGCAGAAGAGCGTCGGCAAGACCCCGGTCCACCAGCAGAGAAGCTGAAGGCACGATGCCAGACTCGGCAAGTGCCCCGGGCAGCCCTGCCGGAAGCTCCGGCTTGAGATAAGCCGCCACCAGCATACGGTATTTCTCCAATTCGCTGTCGTGCCCCTCGGCGCCGTTTTCGAAGCGCTGCTTCCCCTTCTCCAATACCTGGAGACCCAGATAAGCCGCTCCCAAAGCGCCACTCACGCACAAAAGATCTTTCGATGCCGGCGCAGGACGCTCCAGAGAGGCCGCACTGCCAGTGGCGCTGACGCTTATGCTCAGGCCGTTGCGCGAAGGCTGCAGGTCCAGGGACACGTTGCTATAACCGAACTCCGAAGCGGCGCTGCAGGCCCCCTGCCAGAGCTCCCTCACCTTTTCGAAATCCAGCTTGGCCGAGATCCCCAGCACCACCGAAAGGCTGCGGGGCTGCGCCAGGCTGGCGTACAGCTCGCCTGTAACACAGACCACGCTCTTATAGCCCAAATGTTTAAGCGGGAAATACACAAGATCGAAATCTATCCCTTCCAGCAGCATGCGTGAGGCTCCCACGATGCGTTCTCCTTCGCTGGCGGCAAAGCTGCAATCTGAAAACGGCTCGAAAGGAGTCCCTTCGAACAATTGCCTTATCGCCTCCCGGCGTCCTAACTGACCAAAATCCGGCATAGTGCAAATATAGAAAAAAACTGCGAATCTTAATAACCTACTATCATTGGGAAATGGTACAATAAAAATAACCTCCGGGGCCCTTAGCCAATGTTTTATGGGCCCCGGAGGTTATTTTATCGTACTGTCAGAAATTTATTGTACAGTTTGAAGTATCATTTTTATTTCTTCTCCGCCTTCTTGGCCTGAGCCTTGCGGGTGCTGTCGTACATGATAGGAGTACCGATCATGATGGAAGCGTAGGTTCCCACGAGGATACCGAGGCACAGAGCTACGGACAGTCCGCGGATGCTCTCACCACCGAAGATCGCAATAGCAAGCATAGGCAGGAGGGTTGACACGGAAGTATTGACCGTACGGGTGAGAGTCTGGTTAAGCGACTTGTTCACCATATCCTTGAAGTCGTCGTTCGGGTGCAGACCGAGATTCTCACGGATACGGTCGAAGATAACCACGTTATCGTTGATAGCGTAACCGATGATGGTCAGGATAGCTGCAATGAACGTCTGGTCAACATCGAGGTTGAACGGCAGGATGCCGCTGAACAGCGAGAAGAAGCCGATCAGGATGATGGCTGTGTGTGCAAGTGACACAACGCCGCCGAGACCCCAGCTCCAGCCCTTGAACCTCCATGCGATGTATGCGAAGATGATGAGCAGGGCAAGCAGAACGCTGATGATAGCGGAACGCTTGATGTCGCTGGCTATGGATGCACCCACCTTGTCGGAAGAAATGATACCGTTGGGGTTGTCCAGGGTAGATGTGAAGTCGCTCAGAGTGAGGTCTTCCTTGAAGAAGCCCTTCAGGGACTCGAACAGCATGCCTTCGATCTCGGTGTCAACTGCGGAAGACTCGTCCTTTACCTTGTAGGATGTGGTGATCTTCATCTGGGACTCACCACCGAACTGCTTCACTTCCACGGAAGATTCAGGATCGGCAGCATTGAAGGTGTTACCAACTGCAGAGCGGATCTGCTCGGCGGTGACGGGCTGGTCGAAGCGCACCACATAGGTACGGCCGCCGGTGAAGTCAACACCATAGGTGAAGCCCTTGAAGAAGATGCTGCCCAGGGAGATGAGGATCAGTGCGCCGGAGATGATGTAAGACCACTTGCGTGCACCGATGAAGTCGGCATGGGTGTTCTTGAGGAAGTTCTTGGACCACTCCCACTCGAAGCTTACGCTCTTGCCCTTGTTCACGCGGTCGTCGATGATGAGACGGGTGATGAAGATGGAGGTAAGGACGGAAGTGATGATACCGATGATGAGGGTGGTGGCGAAGCCCTTGATGGGGCCGGAACCGAAGAAGAACAGCACGAGACCGGTGAGCAAGGTGGTCACCTGACCGTCGATGATGGCGGAGTAGGCGTTGGAGTAACCGTCATGGACGGCCTTGCCAAGACCCTTGCCGGCCTTGAGCTCTTCCTTGATACGCTCATATATAATAACGTTGGCGTCCACAGCCATACCCAGGGTCAGGACCAAACCTGCGATACCGGGGAGGGTAAGCACTGCGCCGAAAGATGCCAGTGTACCGAAGAGCAGCAGCACGTTGGTCAGAAGAGCTGCATCGGCCACCAGACCTGCTCCCTTGTAGAATATGATCATGTAGAGGAGCACGAGCACGAATGCAATGATGAAGGAGATGAGACCGGCCCTGATGGACTCGGCACCCAGCGAAGGACCTACGACCTGCTCCTGCACGATGGTGGCGGGGGCGGGAAGCTTACCGGACTTGAGGACGTTGGTAAGGTCGGTTGCCTCTTCCATGGTGAAGTTGCCGCTGATCTCGGAGGAACCTCCGGTGATCTCGCTGTTCACGGTAGGATAGGAATACACGGTGCCGTCGAGCACGATGGCGATCTGCTTGCCGATGTTGTCCTTGGTCAGGCGGGCCCAGATGTTGGCGCCCTCAGCGTTCATGGTCATGGACACGGTGGGGCTGCCGCCGCGACGGTCGTTGGTGGTAACACGTGCGTCGGTGACCACGCCGCCGTCCAGAGGAGCCTTGCCGTCACGGCTGGAGGCCTTGATGGCGATGAGCTCGAAGATGTTATCGACACCCATGGCCTCCGAAGGCTTCACGCTCCACATGGGGCGGAACTCGGCGGGGAACAGGTTGGCTACCTCGGGAGTGCGGAGGTAACGGTTCACTGCTGCGGTGTCGGCTGCGGCTGCATAACCTATGCAGGCATTGCCGCGGTAGTTGGTGGGCTGCAGCACGGCAAAGAGAGGGTTGGCTTTCTTGTAGGCGTCCAGACCCTCTTCCAGGCCGCTCTGAGCCTTGATTTCCTCTGCTACCAGGTCTTCGCCCTCAGCCTTTTCGGCCTCAACGTTTTCTGTTTCGGCAGAAGCGTACTGGGCCAGCAGAGCGTTTGCTTCCTGCAGGTAGGGAGTAATCTCGGCAGCGTCGAAAGTGGGCCAGAATTCGAGGGATGCGGTGCCCTGGAGGAGCTTACGCACACGCTCGGGCTCTTTTACGCCCGGGAGTTCCACGAGGATGCGGCCGGTGTTGCCGAGCTTCTGAATGCTGGGCTGGGTGACGCCGAAACGGTCGATACGGTTGCGGAGCACGTTGAAAGAGTTGGCGATAGCGCTTTCGGCCTCTTCATTGATGACGGCTATAACCTGGTCGTCGGTGGATTCGGGCTTGATGCGGTCGCGCATTTCAAAGGTGCCGAACACCTGCGAGAGGCGGGTGCCGCCGGTGACCTCTTTCCATGCGTTGGCGAAGAGGGTGATGAAATCCTGCTGGGAACCCACCATGCGCTGCTTGGCGAGGTTGATTGCCTGCTGGAATTCAGGGCTCTGGTTGCCGCCGGAAAGGGCGCGCACGAGGTCCTCAAGCTGGACCTGCAGCATGACGTTCATACCGCCCTTGAGGTCCAGACCGAGGTTGATCTCCTTGGCCTTTACGTCCTTGAATGTGTTTCCGAAATAAACTTTCTGGGAAGAAATGGAGTCGGTGTACCTTTTTTCTTCGTTTTTCCTGAGAGAGTCCAGGAAGTAAGCTTGATCTTCTGTCGCTACTTTGCCGAATTCGGCGCTCTGGCTGAATGCATCAACCTTGGCGGCCGCAGCCTTGGCGGCTTTCTTCTCCTGGATGCTGGTTACAGCAGTGAAGGAGAGCTGCCACAGGCAGGCCAGTGCGAGCAGGATAGCTACGAGTCTGATTGCTCCTTTGCTTTGCATAATTATCGATAATATTAAATATATTCAAAAATAGTTCGCAAAGATAGCATTTTTATTGGAACAAACCAATTTGCCGGAATATTTTCAAAGTTTGCAGACATTCGGCAGTCTGTTTTCGCACACGCTTTCGACTTGCCGGACAATAGCGAGACATCTTTCTTTCGGTATATATATTCCGGTGCCGGCCCTCAGGACATGTTCCATGGTAGGATTCCCCTCGTAGAATAGTGACGTTGCATGTTCTCCGTTGGAACCTTTTGGGGAGTATGTTATGTCATAGGCCGGCGCCAGAGACCACTTTCCGTCCCGGCAGATGAAAGAGAAATTGTTGGCATGGTCGTCCTTGTTCAGCGCCACTATATTCAAGACCATCCGTCTGAACATTTCTTCGACCTGTGCCGGGTCCTGCGTGAGATATCCGGTCAGGGCCAGGAGGTTGGTGTAATCCACGTTCTGTTTCCTGTAGTCGGTTTTGAGCAGTGCGGCGGCGGTCAGGACATGAAGCGGCCGGCCATCCGGATCGATATCGAAGCGTTCTATTGCAAAGTATTTTTTTTTGATAAGCGCGATGCGTGGGATGCTTATCCCGCATTCCCGGGCGGTGCTCATGTACAAGTACTCTTGCCGGCCTATGTCGGGAGAATCGTATATGTGCCTGAATTTAACCATCCAGTGTGAGCCATCCTGATTGGATATTATGGTTTTTGGTCTGGCTCCACCGGAGTTGGCGCTGTTGTAGTATAGGAGTTCAGGGTCGGCGGACTCTTTTTCTGATAGAACTTTGAGGGCTTCTTCCTGTAAAGAGTCAAGTTGCGCGGTGTCTTTGAGCTCGCGTTGTTTTCCTATGCCGGACATCATTGGAAGATACGACAGCGCCCCCATTCCTGCGGTGCCTATGATGGAAAGTCTTTGAAGAGGCGAGAGTTCTTTCAATGAAGAATTGTGTTTTTTAAGCATCCGGTCGAGGAGATACAAGCCGTATCCGTCGGGCAGGCTGTTTTCGAATGTGGCGAACGATCCGCCGAAAAGATTCTTGTCTGCGTAAAACAGTCCGCTCTGTAGCGGCAGCTCGGTGGGCGAGAGTGAAAAACCGTTTGCAAACCAGGATTTTTCGTATTCAAACACGCACACTCCGCTTGCCGGATCCATTTGCAGTATCCCTGCGGGCTCGTCCCGATACAGGACGTTTATTTTTCGGACTTCTGTTATCATCGGCCGTGTTTTCTGTTGTGGTTCTTGTTGATGGCCTCAAGCTCCCGGGACGTGCTGTATTTTGTATGGTCCATGATGGCGGTCATTTCTTCGAAACAGTCGAAATGTATGGCCAGTTTGCAAAAAGATTCCAGGGATATTTTTCCGGTTCTTTCGAAACGCTCAATCGTTGGCGCAGGAATGCCGGTCATCTCTGAAAGTGTTCTCCGGCTGTAGCCTTTGTCCAACCTTCGGGCCTTGCAATTCCTGGCGAGGGTGTCGAGCAGGACTTGAGGATTCCTTTGATAATTATCCAGTCTATATTCCATAATATGCTATGAGAATAATATTGTTTTGCCGCCTAATCCATATTATTTTATGTAAAGATAAGCATAATTACAGCAAATACCAAATAAACATGAAGCCGATTCAGTGAGCCGGCTTCATGTTTTTTGGGGATTCAGTCTGTATGGCAGTACATCCCGCGAGGGGTGCCATGTAGGGTCGTTTAAGCATTCTGTGCATAGGCTATGTTGTTTATTAATGGTCTAAGGTGACTTACAGATATAGGAAAAAACCCTAACTTTGCAAGACATACGCATGAAGGATTATGAATCTGGCGTCAATTATAGTTCTCGGAACCGTGCTCGCAGCAGCAATTGCGGCGGTGGTCTTCATGATCCACCGCCGCAAAAAGTCCGGCACTTCTGCTTGCTCCGGCTGCTCCCTCAGGAGCCTCTGCCAGCGAGCCGGGAAGTAATCTTTTATTTGTTACTCAAGGCAGGAGAATTGACGAGCGCCTTGAGTTGATCCACGGCCGCAGCGGGGCACAGCGGGAGAAAAACCGGCGAAGTCTCTCCCCTATACCTTCAGGAACACCTTCTTCTTATACAAGAAGTAGAGGAACAGCCAGTTGAGGGCCAGGAACCCCAGATACCACACGGCCTTGGCCCACAGCGGGCTCATCAGGCCGCACAGCCCCTCCAGGAAGAAGTCAGTGGCGTGCCGGAAGTCGATTATCCGCGGCAGCATGAAGATGGCTATCGAGTTCATACCCACCACAATCAGCGGGAACGCCCACTTCTTCCATCCTTTCACGTCAATGATCCAGTAAAACAGCGCGAAAAGCGCCAGCGAGTACGCCCCCACCACCAGCACGAAGCTGCTGCTCCAGAGTTTCTTGTTGAGCGGGAACCACTGCGACCACACCAGCCCGAGCACCAGCAGCACCGCCGCTGCCGCCACCATCCAAAGCGTTTTCCGTCCGCCGCTCACGTCCTTGCGCCGCACCCATTCGCCAGTGAACATGCCAAGCATGGCCGTCACCACCGCCGGAATGGTGCTGAGAGTCCCTTCGGGGTCGAACACGCCTCCGTCTCCCTTGTACAGATGTCCCGGGAATAGGCACCTGTCCACATATCCCACCAGGTTGCCTTCGAAGCTGAACGGCCCTGCCCCTGCGGGAGCGTCAGGCGCCGGCACAAATCGCAGCAGCAGCCAGTATCCCACCAGCAGCACTACGGCAATGACTGCCCGCACCGACGGCTTGAAGTTTATGAACAGCAGTGCGGCAAACATCCATGCCAGACCTATGCGTCCCAGCACGCTGCAGAAGCGCAGGCTGCTGAACTGAAACTTCAGTAAGCCATTGCAGATCAGGCCTAAAAGCACCAGCACCAGGGCCCGCCGGAAAATCTTCAGGTACGTCTTCCAGCGCGGCACGCCCTTCTCCCGCTGCTTGGCGTAGGAGAACGGGAAGGAGATGCCGGCAATGAAGAGGAACAGCGGGAAGATGGTGTCGTGATGCCTCAGTCCGTCCCAGCTCACATGCGTCATCTGGGTGGCCAGCCAGCTGTCGGCTCCTCCCGGGAACAGCTTGCAGATGGCTACGATTAGAGACGACAGACCTATGATGAACAGCATGTCAAAGCCCCTCAGGGCGTCAAGGCTCGCCAGGCGGCCGTTAGTTTTGACGGAATTCAATTCTTTCATTCAGATGATACTATAGAGATTCCGCGTGACCCCTCCCTCGGCATCTACCTGCCGTCAATAAGCCACGTCCAAACAAAGGTAGTATTAATTCGGCGATTATCAAAGCGTCCGCCGGTACGTCCTTTCCGCTTCAGTTTGCAAGTGCCGCTCCGGTCCGTTGAGTGCAGGGGCGGCGGGCAAGGGCCCTCCTCCCAGACCGGTTGTCGCATCCACGTCTTCCGGGTTTGTCGGTGCTGGAGGTTAATGAGTTGAGTTTTAATTAATTAGGTGGTTTTAAAGTTGGTGAAAGTATAACTTTAAAATGAATTAACGTGTTGGTAGTTAGCGTATTAACCTCCAGCGCGTGATTGTTGATTTCGGGCCGAGATGGTCGCGAAGTCGTCTCGGGACGATACTAAAGCCCGGCGTCCCATTTTCGGGGCGCCGGGCGTATGAGAACATTGGTTTTTGTTGTTTTGTCGGCTTAAACCTTATGTGTCGGCAGCGGAGAGAGATTCTTCACTTCGTTCAGAATGACATTCCCTCTCCCCTTAACGTCACTTCAGACCATCCGTCCGCCGCTAGGCTGCTAAAGCTTCCTGAGAAGGTTGTTGAGGTTGACCCGCTTGTCGATGAGGGCGCGGAGCTCGGAGATCGGGACCCTTTCCTGGGTCATGGTGTCCCTCTCGCGCACGGTCACGCAACCGTCTTCGAGGCTCTGGTGGTCCACCGTGATGCAGAAAGGAGTACCGATGGCGTCCTGCCTGCGGTAGCGCTTGCCGATGGAATCTTTCTCCTCGTACTGGCAGTTGAAGTCGTACTTGAGCTCGTCCATGACCTTCTGTGCCAGCTCGGGCAGGCCGTCCTTCTTGACCAGAGGGAGCACTGCGGCCTTGACGGGTGCTAGCGGAGCGGGGATGCTGAGCACTACGCGGGTCTCGCCGTTCTCGAGCTTCTCCTCCTTGTAGGAGTGGCTAAGCACTGCGAGCACCATGCGGTCCACGCCGATGGAAGTCTCCACCACGTACGGAGTGTATGCTGCGCCCTCTTCGGGGTCGAAGTACTCGATCTTGCGGCCGGAGTACTGCTGGTGACGGCCGAGGTCCCAGTTGGTGCGGCTGTGGATGCCTTCCAGCTCCTTGAAGCCGAAGGGGAACAGGAACTCGATGTCGGTGGCGGCGTTGGCGTAGTGGGCAAGCTTCTCGTGATCGTGGAAGCGGTAGTTCTCCGCGCCCATGCCGATATTGACGTGCCACTTCATGCGCTGCTCCTTCCACTTCTTGAACCACTCCAGCTCGGTGCCGGGTTTGATGAAGAACTGCATTTCCATCTGCTCGAACTCCCTCATGCGGAAGATGAACTGGCGGGCGACAATCTCGTTGCGGAAGGCCTTGCCGATCTGGGCGATGCCGAACGGAATCTTCATGCGGCCGGTCTTCTGGACATTGAGGTAGTTCACGAAAATGCCCTGGGCCGTCTCCGGACGCAGGTAGATGGTGCTGGCACCATCGGCCGTGGAGCCCATGGAGGTCTGGAACATCAGGTTGAACTGACGCACTTCGGTCCAGTTGCAGGTGCCGCTGATGGGGCAGACGATGTTGTTGTCGATGATGATCTGCCGATACTCGGCGAGGTCGTTGGCCTTCTCGGCGGCCACGTAGCGGTTGTGGACCTCATCCCACTTGGCCTGCTCGCGGAGGACGTTGGGGTTCGTCGCGCGGAACTGGGCCTCGTCGAAGGAATCGCCGAAGCGCTTGCGGCCCTTCGCGACCTCCTTGTTTATCTTCTCCTCGATCTTGCCGAGGAAATCCTCGATCAGGACGTCGGCGCGATAGCGCTTCTTGGAGTCCTTGTTGTCGATGAGCGGGTCGTTGAAGGCGCTCACGTGGCCGGAGGCCTCCCAGATGCGGGGGTGCATGAAGATGCAGGAGTCGATGCCCACGATGTTCTCGTTGAGGCGGGTCATGGCGTTCCACCAGTACTGCTTTATGTTGTTTTTGAGCTCAACGCCCATCTGGCCGTAGTCATATACCGCTGCCAGTCCGTCGTAGATTTCGCTGGACGGGAAAATGAATCCGTACTCCTTGCAGTGTGCTACCAGCACTTTGAAAAGTTCTTCCTGTGTCATATAATTGTTAATTTCGATTTAATTCCGTGGCTGTTTAACGGATAACTGGACTCAGACCCGTAGCCACCCTCGGCTCCGTAAGAGGGAGGGGCCCACGCAGTGGGAGGCGTCGCGAAGCGACGGTCTGAGGCCAGTTATCCGATAAACAGCTATCCATTATATCTTCCTGAATCTTTAATAAGTCCTGTTACTTCGGTGCGCAGGCCCGTGGCGTCACGAAGCTGCTCCACCCCTATGTGCAGGCGCCAACGCCAATGGTGGTTAGGATCGGCCGGCTGGTTAATCCTCTCATTCTCAAAATCTTTGCGCCTCAACCCCCCGTCCAGTCCAAGCCAGTCCTGCAACGGGAAAATGGCCAGCATGGGAGCCGAATTGAGGTGGTCCCACAAAGCACGCCTCAGCTCCCACGGCTCCATGTCGCGCCCGTTCGCCTCCTGGAACTGCATACGCAACGTGGCCATATCGTGCGAAGAGGTGGCACAAACGGCAAGGTACGGCCAAGGGCGTCCCTTGTCCATATTAGCCATCTCCAAAGAAAGAATACTCTCGTGCTCCATGACTCCGCTCACGCAGTCGGGCACCATGCCCAAGTCTTCGCCGCAGGCCAGCATGCCGGTGGCGTCGAGCAGCTCGGGGAGCTTACGCTCGGCGTTGTAGCGCCAAAGAGCGTCGTTCCGATGGTAGAAAAAGTCGTTGTACAAGGCACCGAAGGCCTCCTGCTGCCACTGGGGCAGGTTCGAAGACTCCGGCAAGATGCGCGGCTGAACGCAGCCGGGATTGCGCGGATCGGGAAGGAACAACCCTTCAACCGGCAGTCCCATGGACTCTATCTCCTCGCGGCGGTACGGCAGGGCCGGGTTAAAGTGACCCATGGAACCGCTGCTATACTCCAGAGGTATCTCCCAAATGCGGAAGAAGCCCAGAATGTGGTCGATGCGGAAGGCATCGAAGTACTCGCTCATCTTGCGCAGACGGCTCTTCCACCAGGCATAGCCGTCGCGGGCCATGGCCTCCCAGTTGTAGGTGGGGAAGCCCCAGTTCTGGCCCTCGGCGCTGAAGAAATCCGGCGGAGCGCCGGCGCTGGAGTCAAGATTGAAGAGCTCGGGATGATAATAAGCGTCGGCGCTGTCGGCACTCACGCCAATTGGGAGGTCTCCCTTGAAGTGCACGCCTTTGGAGCGGGCATACTTGACCTCGTCGGCAAATTGCAGGTCCAGGTGCCACTGGATCCAGCGCCAGTAGTCGGGTTCGTTCCCGTCCCTCTGGGCGCAGAACTCGGCGTATTCGTCGAGCCAGTAGGCGTTGGCCTTGGCAAAATGCTTGAAAGATGCCTTGAAAGTGTCGGCGGCGCCGTGGTCGAGCCACGCCTTGCGCACGCGCTTCATCTTTTCTTTGAACACCTTCGGGTAGTCCAGCTCCGGCAGGGCGTTGAGGGCCTTCTGTGTCTTCACGAAGGCGGCGTCCTGCGGCACTCCGATCTCCTGCAGACGCAGGTACAGCGGGTGCAGGGCGAAGGAAGAGATGGGGCTGTAGGGGTAGGAATCTTTCCACTCGCCCTTGCGGGTGGTGTCGCCTACCGGCAGCAGCTGGATGATGCTCTGCCCGGTGGCCGCCGCCCAGTCAACCAGCGGACGCAGGTCCCTGAAGTCGCCGATTCCGAAATCGCCCTCACCGCGCAGGCCGAACACCGGCACCGCAGTTCCGGCGCCCCTGAATCCGGGACGGTCGAAAATGGCGGCGCTGTGCTTGCGCACGAACGGGCAGCCCTGAATGGGGCAGTCGTTCCAGCTGTCGCGGATTTCGGCGGCGCTCTTGGCGCTGTGGTGCTCCCACTCGCTGCGGATGGTCAGGCCGTCTTTTGTTACTATGTACCAATAATCCTTGAGGGCGGCTGCAGATGCATTGACGCAGACAGTCCAGAGACCGTCGCCGCTCCAGGTCATGGGGTATTTTTTGTCATTCAGTACCAGGCAGAGGCTCTCGCCCCATGTGGTGTTGTAATGTATCGAAAAAGTGGTTTTCACTATAGTTTGTAATAGCTTCTGAGTATCGCTTCGAACCAGCTTGGCGGCAGAATGGCCTTCAGGAACACCGACAGGCGCTGCTCCAGGGTGGATATTATGTATCTGTAGCGGGGCCTGGGATTCTTTACTATCTTACTTATGCGGCGCGCGAGGAAATCGGGCTTCAGGCCGGTGGTCTCGTCGTGCTCAATGCTGGCAAGTGAGCGGGCGTAGGACGGGTAGGCCTCGTGGGCCTCGGGATTGGCGACGCTCTTGCGCTTGGCGGTGAAGGACGTGGCAAAGTCGCCGGGCTCAATCACCACCACCTTTATGTTATGTGCGCGGACCTCCATGCGCAGAGCCTCGCAGTAGCCTTCGATGGCAAATTTGCTGGCTGAGTAGAGACCCTGGAACGGCAGTCCCATGAGGCCGCCTATCGAGCTGAAACAGATTATCTTGCCGCTCTTTTGCCGGCGCATGACGGGGAGCACCCAGTGCAGGAAACGCACCATGCCCATCCAGTTCACGTCCATTTGCTTCCGGGCGTCTTCCAGAGAAGAGAACTCCAGCGGGCCGCCTATTCCCATGCCGGCATTGTTGATGAACACATCGATCCGGCCCTCGGCGTCGAGCACCTGCTGCACAGCGGCCTGGCATTCTTCGTCCTTCTGGGCATCTGCCTTAATGTAGTGCACGCCGGGCAGAAGGTCGGTGGCGTTGCGGTGGGTGCCGTAAACGGTGTGACCGTCGGCCGACAGTTGTTCAGCCATGGCGCGACCGAAGCCAGAGCTTATGCCTGTGATCAGGATAATCATATGATTTCCAGCTGTTTGAAAATCTTGGTGAGCTTCTCCACGGCCTCATCGACCTGCTCGATGCTGTGCGTTGCCATGAGGGCGAAACGAATGAGCACGTCCTTTTCGGGCACGGCCGGGGCAATGACCGGAGTGATGAACACGCCTGCCTCGTAGGCCATCTTGACCACCTTCATGGCCTTGATGGTGTCGCGCACGAACAGCGGGATAATGGGCGACTGAGTGTGGCCGGTGTCGAATCCGGCATCTTTGAACGCCTTCTGGGCATGGTGGGTGATTTCCCACAGATGCTCGCGGCGCTCAGGCTCTTCTATCATGATATCCAGGGCCTTGCTGGCGGCGGCCACGGCGGCCGGGGTCATGGAGGCGCTGAAAATGAGGGTGCGCGAATTGTGCTTGAGGTAGTTGATGACCTCATGGTCGCCGGCTATGAAGCCGCCAAGCGAACCGAAGCTCTTGGAGAAGGTGCCCATGATGAGGTCCACCTTGTCGGTGAGGCCGAAGTGGCTTGCGGTGCCGGAACCGTTCTCGCCGAACACTCCCAGGCTGTGGGCGTCGTCGAGCATGAGCGAGGCGTTGTATTTCTCGCAGAGTTCCACCAGCTTGGGCACAGGCGCCAGGTCTCCTTCCATGGAATACACTCCGTCCACCACTATGAGTTTGTTGGCATTCCTGGGGGTGAGCCAGAGCTTCTTCTCCAGGTCGGCCATGTCGTTGTGCTTGAACTTGCGCACCTCGCTGAAACTCAGGCGGCTGCCGTCGATGATGCAAGCGTGGTCCAGGGCGTCGAGGAATATAAAGCCGCCGCGGAATCCAAGGCAGCCCACCACACCCAGGTTCACTTGGAAACCGGTGCTGTAGGTCACGGCCTCTTCCTTGCCGGTAAACTTTGCCAGTTTGGCTTCGAGTTCTTCGTGAAGGTCGAGCGTACCGTTGAGGAAACGGCTGCCAGAACAGCTTGTGCCATACTTCTTTACGGCAGCGATTGCGGCCTCCTTGAGGCGCGGGTCATCGGACAGTCCAAGGTAGGAATTGGATCCGAACATGAGCACCTTGGTGCCGTCAGCCATTGTGACCAGCGGGTCCTGCCCGGAAGAGATGGGACGGTAGTAAGGATAAACTCCCATGGCCTTTACCTCGTCCGCCAGAGTGTACTTGGCGCAGGTCTTGTTTAATAATTTCTCCATTTTAGGTTTTATACTTTAACCCACAAATATAGATATTTTCCGGAAAATACTATAAATTTGCCCCGTATGGATAACACTAAGATTATAGAACTCCTCAAACGCGAGGTCGTGCCGGCCGTGGGCTGCACGGAACCGGCTGCCGTTGCGCTTTGTACCGCTTATGCGGCAGAGGCTCTGGGCGAGCGTCCCGAATCGATAAAAGTTCTTCTGAGTGCGAATATGCTCAAGAATGGCATGGGCGTGGGTATTCCCGGCACCGGCATGATAGGTCTGCCGATAGCAGTGGCCCTTGGTGCCCTCGTGGGCCGCAGTTCCTACGGACTCGAAGTGCTGAAAGACTGCACCCCCGCAGCCGTAGCTGAGGGCAAACGCTGGATAGCCGGCGGAGGCATAAGCATAGGGCTCGAAAATGAAAGCAAGGAGATACTTTATATAGATGTGATCTGCAAGGCCGGAACTGCCGAGTCCAGGGCCATCATCGCCCGCGAACATACGCGCCTGGTCTATCTGCAGGGGCCATGTGCCGCCGGACTTGACGAACGTGCCGCTCTCGGAGCACCGGAAGAGCAGACAGTGGCCGACGAGCTCACGCTCAGGCAGGTGTACGACTTTGCCACCACCGTTCCCCTTGAAGATGTGGCCTTTATCGACGAAGCGCGCCGCCTGAACGAGGCTGCCGCCGAAGAGGCGCTCAAAGGCAACTACGGGCACGAGCTGGGCAAAACACTCTCCCGTCCGCTGGGCAAGGGGATATTCGGCGACACCATCTTCAGCCACATCCTCAGCGCCACCTCCAACGCTTGCGACGCCCGCATGGCCGGAGCCATGATTCCGGTCATGAGCAACTCGGGCAGCGGCAACCAGGGCATAGCTGCCACGCTGCCGGTGGTGGTGTTTGCAAAGGAGAATCACAATACCGAAGAAGAGCTCACAAGGGCGCTGGTGCTCAGTCACTTGACTGCAATCTACATCAAGCAGAGCCTGGGCCGCCTGAGCGCTTTGTGCGGGTGCGTGGTGGCTTCGACCGGCAGCAGCTGCGGGCTCACTTACCTGATGAGCGGCAACTACGAGCAGGTGGCGGCCAGCGTCAAAAACATGATAGCCAACCTCACGGGCATGGTATGCGACGGGGCCAAGCCCAGCTGCGCCCTCAAGGTCAGCAGCGGAGTGTCCACCGCCGTGCTCAGCGCCATGCTTGCCATACAGAACCATTCAGTCAGCGATGTTGAGGGACTCATAGAAGACGATGTTGACAAGTGTATCCACAATCTGACCCGCGTAGGATCGGAGGGAATGCGCGAAACGGACAAGCTGGTACTTGAAATAATGTCCAATAAACACTAAAAAATTTTGGTGATTCAAAAAAACTTATTACATTTGCAGTCCCAATGCGGAAATAGCTCAGTTGGTAGAGCGCAACCTTGCCAAGGTTGAGGTCGCGGGTCCGAGCCCCGTTTTCCGCTCCAAAGTGATGAACGACAGCCCTTGTGGCTGTCGTTCGGCATTTCTGGCAGACCGTTGCCGACCCGCGACCTTCCCGTATTACCCGGTCTCTTCGGTCCTGCCTTCCCGGTCCTGCTTCCTCGGTCAAGCACCCCCAATCGCCGTCCCACCTCCGTCCTGGTTTTTGCGGTCAGTAATGCCCTGTGCTTCAGCGCTTTAGGTGTCGCGTCTGTGGGAAAATTTCCCACAGATAAAAGGGTGAAGTGGCTGACGTACAGAGAGTTACGTGCTGCATAAATCAGTGGCCGGAGACGGAGGGAAGGGGTCGGAACCGTAAGCACCCTCGCTTGTAGAGGGAGGGGCCCACAAGCGAAGCGAAGTGGGAGGGCGAGGGCCGGTAGGGCCCGAGGGTGGAGAACCCTCCCCTCCGCGAAGGCCCTCAGACTGACACGGGAACCGGCAGAACTGTGTCAAATCAGAACAAAAACACTGCTGTCTGACACAAAACTAGGCCTCGGCGTGGCAGAAACCGGAGGAAACATCAGAGACTGACACGAAACCAAGCCGCAGCGTGGCAAACGCGGGCGAAAACGACTAAGAAGAGGCTGTCACCCGCGGCCGCAAGTTCCCTCCCTCCCCCTTGATTTGGAAAATTCGAGATAATTGTTATATTTACTGATGATTAAAGAATAACCATACCATGAAAAAGAAAAAACAAGGCCGTTTAAGTGATATCGGCAAAATCATGCACCGCGCATCCTTCGCGGACGTCGAGAAGCAAATGACCAAGTATATGTATGGCTCCGATGCATTCATGCAGATCTTAGCGAGTCGTTATTCTTGTCATTCCTTCAGCAAGGTCCCGGTGTCGGAGTCCAAGCTGGAGATGATTCTCGAGGCCGGACGTCTGGCACCGTCGGCAATGAACATGCAACCCGTCAGAATTTGGGTAGTGAAAAGCGAAGAGGCACTGAAGCGTCTGCATTTGGTTCATTCGTGCTACGGGGCGCCAGTCGTCCTCATCGTAGGCTGTCGCAACGAGGCCGCCTGGGTGCGGCAGAGCGACGGAGTGAATGCAGCCAAAACAGATGCAGCCATTGTCCTCACCCATTTGATGCTTACGGCCACCGATGCCGGACTGGCCAACATGTGGATATGGGATTTTGATCCGAGCAAAATCCGGGAGGCTCTCCCCGAAACCCGCGAACATGGCATCTACGCCCTCCTGGCTCTAGGTCATCCTGCCGGCGACGAAGGCAAACCTACCGATTTGCACACTTCCCGTAAGTCCATCGAGGAGTTGGTGACAACTCTCTAAATGCCCCGTGAAATGTAATCTCTTGAGGGATAGAGATATACATTCGACAGCACTATGGATAGAAAGTTGTCTTTTTGCATCGTTGCTGCAGCGCTGATGGCCTCATTGCAGGGCTGCGCTCCTTCTGAGTCTATGCCGGAGCTTGCCGACAGGGTCTTCTCGTTGGCAAAAGTTCAGTATTCCGCCATGGCCGCCCGGCTGGACGCCGCCGAGAAGCCGGTCATGCCGGTGACTTTCGAAAACGGCCGCAACAAAGACGGCCGCCTGAACTCCTGGACAAGTGGTTTCTTCCCCGGAACCCTTTGGCTGATATATCAATACAGCGGCGACCCCGAGTTCGAAAGCCTCGCCCGGCAGCAGACGGCCAAGCTCTCCGGCATCGTGGACATGAAGACGCACCACGACATCGGCTTCCAGGTGAACTGCAGCTTCGGCAACGGCTACAGGCTAACGGGCGACGAAAGTTACAGACCCGTCATGGAGGCCGCCGCGCTCAAACTCAGCCGCCGCTTCACCCCCAGCGTGGGATGCATACGCAGCTGGGATCCGAGCGAGAAGTGGAACTACCCGGTGATCATAGACAACATGATGAACCTCGAACTGCTGCTCGAAGTGTCCCGAATGACCGGCGACAGCACCCTCGCCCGCATTGCGTGCACGCATGCCGACAACACCCTAAAGAACCATTTCCGTCCGGACGGAAGTTCCTTTCACGTAGTGACTTACGACGAAGCCACCGGCGCCGTGCTCTCTAAGCGCACACACCAAGGATACAGCGACGAATCTGCCTGGTCACGCGGGCAGGCATGGGGCCTGTACGGCTACACGATGATGTTCCGCTATACCGGCAACGCCGCATATCTGCAGCAAGCACGCAAAGTTGCGCAGTTCATAATCCCCATGCTGCCGGAGGACGGAGTGCCCGAATGGGACTTCAACGCCCCCAAGCCCGCCATGCGCGACTCATCGGCGGGAGCCATCATTGCATCCGCCCTGGTGGAACTGAGCACTTTTGTCTCTGGGAGTGAAGCAGGCCTCTACCGCAAGACAGCCGAAAAGATACTCCGCACCCTCGCCGGCCCCGGATACCTCGCACCCGAGGGCGAGAACGGCAACTTCCTGCTCATGCACGGAGTCACCAACCTCAACGCCGGGTCAGGGGTCGATATCCCCCTGACCTATGGCGACTATTATTTTCTCGAGGCCCTGCAGCGCTACGTAAAACTCTGACTAATAGAGTAGCACGGGCGGCGGCAGAGGAGGACATTCGGTGTAGGTCCTGTGGCTGCCTTCATAGCCTGCCGGAGCCGGAGCGCCGGAAGAAGAGGCGTCGCGCACAGGGTCGATGGTGACGTCTTTGCTCCAGAAGTCGGACAGCGAGAAACTCTCTCCCGCAAGCTGCAGTATCCTCTTGACAATCAGGATCCTCTGCCATGTGGAGAAGTACTGCCTGTTGTCTATCATGCAGCTAATCTTCTCGCTGCGCCAGCGGTTGCAGATCATCACGTCTCCTCCCTGGAAACGGCCAATCCTGGCATAATGCGGATCCCTTGCCACAAGCGAAGGCAGGTTGTCCAGCAGATCTGCCTGCCAAGGCACGTTGTCGTAGGTGCCGGAGATGTTGAGTCCGGCTGGGATAGGCCAGGATTGAGGGCTTATGGTGGTGCCGGTATTGTAGGTGGTGCCAGACCAGTACTCGTCCAGCAGACGTCCGAAGCCGTGCCCGCCGAATTCATGGATAAAGGTATTGCGCCAGTCGCCCTGGCTGCGTCCGAGTTCGTTGCGCTCTGCCTCGGTGACATTGCGCACGGTGCCCACCACGGCATCGTCCGATGCTACCTGGGCGGGGAAACTCCAGGCAAGGCCGCCGCCGTCGTCGGTATAAGGAACGTGGGCTACACACCTGCCGGAGGAGGTGTAGAAACACAGGCCGCCATAGCGCTTGTCGTTGATAATCATGGCAACAGGCACTTCGTCTATGCTGAGAAGGCCGCTCTGGATCTCAGGGCAGCGGGCACTGACGAAGCCCCAAACCTTGTCGTAGTCGGAATTCATGTCGCCATATGAGTTCTGGCCCCATTTGGCGCCAAAATAGGTGTCTTTCCGGCTTGTGACGGTGCCGTTGCCGTCGGTGACCGATGCTCCGGACTCATTGGAAGCCGCCCACATCAGATACACGTTGAAGTAGTCTTTGTAGCTTTTGTACGGCTCGGTGCCGAACAGGAAATCCGCAGCGCTTCCGGCCAGAGACAAGAACTTATCTTTCTCCGATGCCGTGAAGCCGTCGCCGACTATGGCAATCGTCACCGGCTTGCTGCCCTTGGTGTGGCTCATGTATTTTACCACGTTGGGGTCGGGAGTGCCGAACTCTTCGTTAAGGGCAATGGTGCCGAGGTCGGTGATGCGGGATCGGTTCAGGCTAAGGGTTTTGTCGGAATACCTGGCCAGAACCCTGTCGGAGGCGTCGAAAAACAGCAGCGAGAAGCCGTTCGATACGCCTGGCCAGGCTGCAATGTAGTATTCTGCCCCGGCTGTAAAGTCGCCGGAAAGTTCGATGTTGCTCATCTGACCGTATTCCAGAGGCAGATAGTAGCTCGTGGTGGTATGGGTCATTTCGCCACTGTCGGAGATGAACACCATGCCGTCGCCCGCCACTACCGAATTGGCCACGAGCTTGACCTTCTTGACGCGGGAGGCCGAGGCTCCGGTGAGCCTGAAGCGCAGCATGGCCAGGGCGTTCTTGAAACTGATGTCGCCCGCCAGGTCCTCTTTGGACCCTATGGCCGAAAAAGAACGTATCAGGCCTCTCTCCACCCCTCCTTTAACGGCTGTCTGAGCAGGAGGAACCACCATTCCGAACCTGTAGCCATCGGACGAATCGTACCTGAAGCCCTTGAACATGTCGCTCGGATAAACCGCCGCGTAGTGGGTATTCTCAATCGGATTCCAGTTGTGGCAGTAAAACTCCGCTTGGCTGACTCCGTCGTCGCTGGTGGTGAAGTCGGCGTAGTAGTAGCCGGAGCCCTGGCTGGCCAGGACGCGTATCGCATCACCGCTGTTCCACAACACGGAGACGCTCCCGCCGCCGTCCGGTTCCAGCGAAGTGCGGGTGGTTTCGTCTTCAAAGCCGGCCCTGATGACCATGGTGCCGCCGTTTCCGGAGGGGG
Source organism: uncultured Bacteroidales bacterium (assembly GCA_946403855.1). Classification (GTDB taxonomy): domain Bacteria; phylum Bacteroidota; class Bacteroidia; order Bacteroidales; family UBA932; genus Cryptobacteroides. The sequence continues at coordinate 17,251 of CAMJBH010000009.1, read as the reverse complement.
CTTCTACTTCCAATACCTTTGTGCAGGAGGCCAATGCTGCAAAGGCCGCCGCTGCCAAAACGATGTACTTTCTCATGGCATCACAAAGTCTGGGTCAAACGGATCGATCTCATAGCCTTCGTTGCTGGCTGTTAACAAGTTGTCCAGTGGCGTCAATTGTTCGTCCTCCATCAGAGGCGCTAAGTATTTTAGCTTCATTTAGTGTGTAATTATTTCTGAGAATCCATAGTCGGCAATTGCTGCTGCGTAGTCGGCCTCGCTGCCTGCAGGAACGCTGAGCTTGACGGGAGAGGTTTTGTTCCGTATCTTCGAGAAGATGCCGGCAATCCAGCCACCGTCATCGATCCTGGCCCTAGAGAAATGAGACTCGAATTCGGCGTATGTAGGCCAATCCACCACAATTTCCTCAAGATTGGGGAAGGTGCCGCGGAAGTGGTTCACAAACACAGCTCCTTTCAGACCTGCAGGAAAAACAATCCTGGCGGCAAGGCTGTTGTACAGGCATCCGGAGCCGCTGCCTATGTAAGCTACGGCGTCGCTTATCTTGTTGGTGCCGGTAGTCTTTTCGCAGAGCCACAGCAAGGTGGTATTATACGAAATAAGATTGCCGGATTCATCGACAGTGTATCTGCTGGATTCGGAGCTTATGCTTAACTTCGGACAGTTTTCGAACAATGAGTTTCCATCGGCACTGGGCAAGTTGACGATGCTCTTGGGAAGATTGACGCTCTCAAGGGCGGTGCAGTGGTCGAACGCACCAACATTTATATAATAAACACCTTCGGGTATAATTACCCTCGTCAGCTCTTCGCAGCCATAGAAGCACCTCTCGTCAATCCCTCTTACATTATAGTTCTTGCCATCTATCTCTATGCTTGCGGGTATGGTCACTACGCCGGAATAATCTCCGGGAGAAGCTGATCCGAGTTTTGAATTGGTTACATCTGCCGAACCGTCTTCACTAAGAGTAAACCACATTGCGTCCTTCTTTATGCCGGAGAAGTCGAACCAGACGTCCAGATAAACGGCAGGGTTGATTGCCGACATGACTCTCACCTTGCCCATGGCGACTCCGGAAGCGCTTACCTTGCCGTCTGCCGAGACCTGTATCTTGTCGCTGAAAGACAGGTATTTGCGGTCCTGAGGCACATAGCCTTCGGGCGTCACTTTGGTGTGGGCTGCAAGGTCGTATTCCTCTCCGATAAAAACTCTTTGGGCGTACGAAGACAAAGATGAGTATGAACTCAGTCCGTTGCACGTAAAAATGCCAGCCGGTGTAGAGTACGAAAAATCCATTCCCGAGAAGGTCCCCAGGGAGTACACTTTGCCGGCTTCCACCTTCAGGGGCGTTGCCGAAGTCTTTGCATAGTACTTGTCGCCTTTTCCGGTCATTACGCAGATGCCGTTAAGTTCGAAGGGAAGGCATGCGATGTAGTATGGCTTCCCGGGCACGAAAGTCCCCTCGGAAGGAAATACAGTTATTCTTGGAACTCCGTATTCGTTAACGATGCTTCCGTCTTCCTTTATCCTGACGCCGGCGTAGGTGCCTTCATATGAGATGTTCACCGCGCCGTCGTAGGGAGCAATTATCAGCATGTCCACGCCTTCGTCCTCCACCACGAATTTCAGCAGGCCCACCAGGGGTTTGAAATTAAGGGTGTAGCGGCCTTCGCCCCAGAGCAGCAGGTGCGAACGGTCCACGCCTTCGGCGGGTACGGTCTGGGTTTTATTGAAGGCAAGAGCCCTGTCTTTGCCGGACATGCTGAAATCCGTCTCATAGGGGTAGAGGGCGTAGAATACTTCGTCCGGCTGATATGAAACGGAACCCTCGAAACGGGCTGTCTTGCCTGCGCTTTCGGATACATTGGTGAAGGAGTTCTCGTCCCATGTGCGAGAGTCGGGAATGACGTAGATTTTGTCGCCCGGCTCCCATGTAAGAACGAGATTGTCGAAGGCCACCTTTGTGGAGGCGTCTTCGATAGTAGCTTCCAGAACTATCTTTTCGGCTTCAGGGACTTGCGCAGGTTCCACCCTGCACGCTGCGGCAGCTAGAATGACCATACCGGCGGCAAACAATTTCTTACCAGACATAGTCACCTCCTTCTTCGAAGTCGGGCAGTCCGCCCTCGTTCGTTATGAGGGAATCGCAAATGACTTCCTGCAGAAAGCCCGGCTGCAATTCGGCCTCGGGTTTTACGTAGAGCGTTTTCATATCGAGTGATATTTGAGGAGTCCGTTGATGGGCAGGGCCTCGAAAGAGCCCGTGCGCACCCCTTCTTCGGTGCAGAGGCGGCAGAAAATGTCCCGGCATGCGCTGCCCAGGCCGCCGACCACGCCCACAGGGTAGCGGGCGGTGTCGTAGCGCTTGAGCGAGCGGCGGATAAAGGAGCGGAAGTTGCCGTCCACCAGCTCTTTGATGTAGGGGTCGGAATAGTGCGACAGGATGAAGGGCGCCAGGCTGCCAAGGGCAGCCGAAGGGGCCTCGCTGCGGTAAACCAGCGCCACTATTCCTTCGTAGCTGGAGTCGTACTTGGATGCAAAGTCGGCGGCGACGCTCTCTGGAACCAGACCTTTGATGATGTCGGCGAGGAACAGTTTGCCAAGGCAGGCACCGCCCCCTTCGTCTCCCAGAATGTAGCCGCCGGAGCGGGCTTTGAAACTCACTGAACTGCCATCCCAGAAGCAGGCGTTGGACCCGGTGCCCAGGATGGCTGCGATGCCGGGCTCCCTGCCGCAGACCGAGCGCGCCGCAGCAACCAGGTCGTCCTTTATCTCCACTTCGTTCACCTTGATGAGCTCCCGTATGCTCGATTCCAGGGTGCTGCTTACCTCGGGGGTCACGATACCTGCCGTATAGAGGTACAGGCCGTCCAGGGCAGGGCGTCCCAGTTCCTCCAGGGCCTGCGAAATGACTCCCAGGTTGTGTTCCATGGACATGGTGGACACGTTCATCCCTGGCAGCAGCTTCTGCTGCAGCTCTTCCTTTTCGGAAATCAGACGCCAGTCGCTCTTGGTGGCACCGGCTTCTATGATAAGTTTCATACCGTGGCGTTTGCGGCTTTGTGTTCGAAGGCAGAGATGGCGTCGCGGACGTTGCCGTACTTGAGCAACAGGGCGCGTGCCGCGGAGTAGTCGTCCATGCCGGTGGCTTCCATGATCATGCGGGTTCCGCGGTCCACCAGCTTGGCATTGCTTAGCTGCATATCCACCATTTTGCTTCCCTGGACATGGCCCAGGCGTATCATGACCGAGGTGGATATCATGTTGAGTATCAATTTTGTGGCCGTACCGGCCTTCATCCTTGTGCTGCCTGTCACAAATTCGGGACCCACCACCGCCACGATGGGGCACTGGGCGGCAAGTGCCACCGGTGCGCACTCGTTGCATGTGATGCATCCGGTGAGCAGTCCGGCTCCCCGTGCTCCTTCTATGGCCCCGAGCACGTAGGGCGTTGTGCCCGATGCGGCGATTCCGACCACGGTGTCTTCGGCCGTGGGCCTGAATGCCTGAATGTCTTTCCAGCCCCGGGCTGCATCGTCTTCGGCACCTTCTACCGCGGTGCGTATCGCTCCGTCCCCTCCGGCTATCAGTCCGATGAACTTGTCCTTAACTCCGTAGGTGGGAGGGATTTCGGACGCATCCACCACTCCCAGCCTGCCGCTGGTGCCGGCGCCGGTGTAGAACACCCTGCCGCCCCTTTTCATGCGCTCCACGATTCCGTCCACAAGCGCCTCGATCTGCGGGATGGCCCGCTTCACGGCGTCAGTGACCACCCTGTCCTCGTCGTTGATGCCGTGCAGCAGCTCCGAGGTGCTCATCCGCTCCAGATGATTGTAGCGGGAGTCTTGTTCGGTGGACAGCATTATACTTCGGTGGCGCTGGCGAATTCGTGCAGGAAACGCATGTCGTTCTCGAAGTAGTGGCGCAGGTCGTTGACCCTCCACTTAAGCATTGCTATACGCTCCAGGCCCATGCCGAAAGCGAATCCACTGTAGCGTTTGGAGTCTATTCCGCTGGCCTCTAGCACGTTGGGATCCACCATGCCGCAGCCCAGAATCTCCAGCCAGCCGGTGCCCTTGCAGATGTTGCACCCCTTGCCGTGGCAAATGTTGCAGCTCACGTCCACCTCGGCCGAAGGCTCGGTGAAGGGGAAGTAGCTGGGACGCATACGTATCTGCGTGTCGGGACCGAACATTTCGCGGGCGAAGAGCAGGATGGCCTGCTTGAGGTCGGCGAAGGTCACGTTCTCGTCGATATAGAGTCCTTCCACCTGGTGGAAGATGCAGTGCGCGCGGGCGCTGATGGCTTCGTTGCGGAACACACGTCCCGGGCAGATTACGCGGATGGGGACATCCATTTTCTCCATTGTACGCACCTGTACGCTCGATGTGTGGGTGCGGAGCAGCAGCGGGTTGAGGTGTCCGACGCTCACGAAGAAGGTGTCCTGCATGTCGCGGGCGGGATGGTTGGGAGGGAAGTTGAGGGCCTCGAACACGTGGTAGTCGTCTTCGATTTCGGGGCCTTCGGCAACGTCGTATCCGAATTTGCGGAAAATATCCACAATCTCCTGGCGCACGATGCTCACAGGATGGCGGCTTCCGAGTTCGAACGGGTCGCCCGGAAGGGTGAGGTCCATCTTGGTATCCTTTGCCGCTCCGTCATCTATGGCCTGCATCTTGAGTTCTTCGATACGGGCTATAGCCTTCTGTTTGAGCTCGTTGAGGACCTTTCCGAAGGTGGCCTTTTCGCTCCTGTCGATATTGCGGAATTCGTCGAACAGGGCGGTTATTTCTCCTTTCTTGCCAAGGAACTTAACCCTGGCCTCTTCTACTTCTTTCAGCGTCCTGCACTTGAGATCGTCAAGTACGGCTGCAATTTTGTCTATATCTTCCTGTTTCATGATTACTTGTTCTTTTTGGCTGCACGTTTGTCCCTGGCCTTCTTGTCGCGTGCGGCTCCGGACTTGAGATACGAATCCCACTGCTCCTTGTTGAGGACTTTATGCAGGGCCTGGTAAATGCGCTCCGACCACTTGTCCTGCACGTCGTAGAACAGGTCGGAGTTGGACACTTTGGCGGCGGACATGGTCTCGAATTCCTCTTGCATGGCCTTGAAGTCGTGCATGAGAATGCTGTCCACATAGAATATCTGGGCCATGTCGAGCTTGAGCGACTCGGCCATCTTGTCCACCTGCGCCTGTACGGCCTCGTAGAGTTCCTTTTCCTTCTGCTCGGGAGTTTTGTACTCCTGGCTCAGGGCTGCAAAGCAGCAGGTGCAAAACAGTGCAGTTAGAATAAACTTTTTCATATAACCCACAAAGTTAATAAAAATCATTAGATTTGTAAGTATGAAACGCTATCTACTTACCATTGTGCTCGCCTCAGCGGCGGCCTTATTGTCTTTCAGGGCTCTTGCCTGTACCAACGTGATAGTAACCCCGGGAGCCAGCGCGGACGGTTCGTCCATGGTATCCTATGCAGCTGATTCCCACTGGTTGTACGGTGAACTTTATTTCCACCCCGCCCGTAACTGGAAGAGCGGAACCATGCTCGCCATTCGGGAATGGGACACTTTCAAGCCTCTCGGCAGCATAGCCCAGGTGGCGCACACCTATCAGACCGTGGGCAACATGAACGAGCATCAGCTCATAATAGGCGAGACCACCTGGGGAGGCCGTGCCGAACAGGCCGATCCTGACGGCATAATGGACTACGGTTCACTTATTTACATCACGCTGCAGCGGGCCCGCACAGCACGTGAGGCCATACAGACCATAGTAGATCTGGCCACCAGTTACGGCTATCCCTCGGAGGGCGAGACCTTCAGCATCGCCGACCCCAAAGAGGCCTGGGTCATGGACCTCGTGGGCAAGGGTACAGACGAGAAGGGCATCGTGTGGGTGGCTCGCCGCATCCCCGACGGCTTCATTTGTTCGCACGCCAATCAGGCACGCATCACCCGCTTCCCCTGGAACGACCCCGAGAACTGCCTGTATTCTCCTGACGTGGCCTCTTATGCCCGCAGCAAGGGCTGGTACAGCGGTTCCGACGAGGACTTTAGCTTCCGCGATGCCTACAACCCGCTCGACTTCGGCGGAGCCCGCGGCTGTGAAGCCCGCGCCTGGTCGGCATTCAACATTTTGTGCGACGGCAAGTTCACTTTCACTGAGAACGGCGCGCTGTGCACCCGTCCCGCTTCGGACTGGCTCGACTACGCCATGGGCTACGACCTTGACGGCGAGATGCCCCTCTTCGTGAAGCCTTCGCGCAAAATTTCGGTGAAGGATGTGGCGGACGTCATGCGCGACCACTACGAAGGCACTCCCATGGACATGAGGGCCGACATTGGCGCCGGCGGCAACGCCTGTCCTTACCGCTGGAGGCCGATGAACTTCAAGTGGGATGGAAAGACCTATGTCAACGAGCGCGCAATAGCCACCCAGCAGACCGGATTCTGGTTTGTGGGTCAGGCCCGTGCATGGCTGCCCGACGCTCTGGGCGCCCTCATATGGTTCGGCTGCGACGATGCTGCAACCTCTTATCTTACACCTATTTATGTGAATACTACCGAGATTCCTGAGTGCCTGCGCGAGGGCAACGGCGACCTGCTGCACTACAGCGCCACTTCGCAGTTCTGGATCAACAACAGGGTCACCAACTCCTGCTATCGCATGTACGACGCCATGGAGCCGGTGGTGCGCGCGGAGGTCGATGCCTACGAGAGGGGCATGATGGCCAAGGTGAAGGAGTTCGATGCCGAAATGCTTGGGCTGTACAATAAGGGGAAGGCCCGCAAAGTGGTCAAGGGCATTACCCGTTTCTCGGTGGATAACGCGCAGAAGCAGTTCCTCCACTGGGCGGGGCTCGAAGAGATGCTGACCGTTAAATTCATCGACGGCAACGTGAAGGCTCAGGATGCGGAGGGACGTTTCCTGCATTCCAAGTACCACGAGGGAACGCCCGAGGGGCTCACCCAGCCGGGCTACACGGAGCGCTGGAAAGCGGCCGTCGCGCACGACCACGGCGACGTTTTGGAGGTAAAGTAAAAAATTTATTGTTTTTCAATAATTATTTACTATATTTGCAAAAATTAAATTGTTTAACGATATGGTTGAATGGTGGAATTCTCTTAGTGTCATGATGCGGGTCCTCTGGGCTATTACCCTTTCGGCCTCGCTGATCTTCATTATCCAAAGCGTGATGACCTTCCTGGGAGCCGACGGAGGCTCCGACTTTGACATCAATTCCGACGTTGACGTACCCGACGCCGGCGGTCTCGGCGACCTGCCCGACGACGGTTCCGCCCCCATTGACGGCAACGCCGTCCATGGCACGGGCATGGGACTTCTGACCTTCCGCAACCTTGTGAATTTCTTCCTGGGCTTCGGCTGGTCCGCTATTCTCTTGCGCGAAAGCATCCCGTCCACCGGCCTTCTGATGGTGATTTCCATCCTCGTAGGCGTGGTGCTCGTGTTTGCGGTGATGATGCTGTTCAAATGGCTCAGCGGCATGCAGCAGGCCGGCAACATCGATGTGTTCAAGGCTGCTCCCGGCTGCGAGGGCAAGGTGTACCTCCGCATCCCCGCTCAGCGCGGCGGTACGGGCAAGGTGCAGATTTCCATCAACAATTCCGTGCGCGAGTACGAGGCCCTCACCGACGGAGACGCCCTTCCTACCGGCTCTTCCATCAAGGTGGTGGAGGTCATCAGCGCCGACACCCTTCTGGTGGAACCTATTGAATCATTAATCATATAAATAACACAAATTATGTCTCTTTACCTTATTCTTATCCTGGTGATAGTCCTTTTTGTGACCTTCGCCGCTATACTCGCACGCTACAAGCGCTGCCCCTCCGACAAGATTTTGGTTATTTACGGTAAGACAGGGCGCCATGCTTCCGCCAAATGTATCCACGGCGGTGCATCCTTCATCTGGCCTGTGTTCCAGAGCTATTCTTTCCTTGACCTTACGCCGATTTCCATCGAGTGCAACCTCACTAACGCACTGTCCAAGCAGAATATTCGAGTTGATGTTCCCTGCCGCTTCACGGTTGGTATCTCTACCGAAGCGGACAGCATGACAAATGCGGCGGAACGTTTGCTCGGTCTCTCTACCGAAGACATTCGCAATATCGCTACCGATATTCTGTTTGGTCAGTTGCGTCTTGTGATTGCCACCATGGATATCGAGGAGATCAACTCCGACCGCGACAAGTTCCTCGCCAACGTCTCTACCAACGTCGAGGCTGAGCTCCGCAAGATCGGTCTCAAGCTCATCAACGTGAACGTTACCGATATCCGCGACGAGTCCGGATACATCGAGGCTCTCGGAAAGGAAGCTGCCGCCAAGGCCATCAACGACGCCAAGAAGAGCGTGGCCGAGCAGAACCGTTACGGTGAAATCGGTAAGGCCGAGGCCGACAGGGACAAGGATATCCGTATTGCCGAGACCACCAGGGACACCCGTATCAAGACGGCCGACGCCAATGCCATGGCTGTTGAGGGCGAGAACAACGCAAAGATTGCTATTGCTAATTCCGACGCAACCCGCCGCGAGAAGGAGGCAGAGGCCGCCCGCGTGGCCGTGGCCGCAGAGAAGGTGCAGGCCGCTAAGGCTCTCGAAGAGGCCTACAAGAGCGAGCGCGACGCCGAGCTTGCTCGTGCCGAGCGTGAAGAGGCTACCCGTAAGGCTAACGTGGTGGTGCCCGCCCAGATCGAGAAAGAGAAGGCCATCATCGACGCTGAAGCCGAGGCCGAGCAGATCCGCCGCAAGGCAAAGGGTGAGGCCGACGCTATCTACGCCAAGATGGACGCTCAGGCCCGCGGTATCCTTGAGGTTCTGACCAAGCAGGCAAGCGGTTTCCAGCAGTTGGTGGGAGCTGCCCAGGGCGATGCCCAGAAGGCTGTGCTCATGATGATTGCAGACAAGCTGCCCGAACTGGTGAAGACTCAGGTAGAGGCTGTGAAGGGTATCAATATCGACAAGGTCACAGTGTGGGACGGAGGCAAGGGCGAGAACGGCAAGACCGCTACCGCTAACTTCGTGTCCGGACTCATGCAGTCGGTTCCTCCTCTGCAGGATCTGTTCAAGATGGCAGGCATGGATCTCCCCAGCTATCTGAAGGGTGAGTCCAAACCGGAGGAAGAAGTAAAGCCGGAGGAGAATTAATATGATTATAGTTAACCTGGACGTGATGCTGGCCCGGAGGAAGATGTCCTCCGGGGAGCTTTCGGAGAAAGTGGGCATCTCGCCGGCGAATATATCTATTCTCAAGACAGGAAAAGCCAAGGCGATACGCTTCTCCACCCTCGATGCTTTGTGCTCTGCACTGGACTGCCAGCCAGGAGATATCCTGGAATACCGTCCCGACTAGATAATATTGCTCTTCAACAAAACAGGCCGACAAAGAGAGTCGGCCTGTTTTGTTTCCGTCGCGGCTGCCGGTTTTGTGTCAAGCAGAATTGTTTTCGTTCTGATTTGACACGGTTTTGCCGTTTTTGACACATCGGGGCCTCTTTTTGTGTCAGTCAACAGTGTTTTCGCACCGATTTGACACGGTTCAGCCGATCTTCGTGTCATTCTGAGGCAGGTTCACCTGCCGAAGAATCTTCTTTTTTATCCACATACAGTTCCGGGAGCAAAAAAGGTATGAAATTGCTGCCGGAGGATGTTTTGCGGATGTTCCGGTAGCAAAAATGGTGGTAAATTGCTGCCGGATGGTGTTTTACTGATGTTCCGGGAGCAAAAATAGGGGCTAATTGCTGCCGGCGGCCTGGTACTTTGCCAATTGCCGCTCCTGCTCATTTCTGCTACGCTATCTCCCTTCTCCGTGTCAGTCTCTGCTGTTTTTGCCTGTTTCTGACACGTTGCCCCCTTTCTCCGTGTCAACTTTGGTATTTCCTCCCATTTCTGCTACGCTGCGACTTAGTTCTGTGTCAGTATCAGCCATTTCTGAAAATTTTTGTCACACTAAGGCCTGGTTTTGTGTCAATTCCCTCCTTTTTCTCCCATTTTTGACACGGTTCTGGCAGTTTTCGTGTCTGTTTGTGGGCCTTCGCGGAGGGGAGGGTTCTCCACCCTCGGGCCGGGGGCCCTCGCCCTCCCGCGTCGCTCCGCTCGCGGGCCCCTCCCTCTACAAGCGAGGGTGCTTACGGTTCCGAACCCTTCCCCTCCGTCTCCGGCCACACTTCTGACACGCTGCGACCTCTTTCTTTGTCTGCCGCTGCCATTTTTGTTTGTTTCTGACACATCGGGGCCTCTTTTTGCGTCAGGCAGCGGTGTTTTCTCTCAGATTTGACACGGTTCTGGCGGTTTTTGTGTCATTCTGAGGCAGGTTCACATGCCGAAGAATCTTCTTTTTTATCCACATACAGTTCCGGGAGCAAAAAAGGTATGAAAATGCTGCCGGATGGTGTTTTACTGATGTTCCGGGAGCAAAAATAGGGGCTAATTGCTGCCGGCAGCCTGGTACTTTGCCAATTGCCGCTATCCTTATGCCGCTCCTGCTATTTCTGCTACGCTATCTCCCTTCTCCGTGTCAGTCTCTGCTATTTTCGGCCGTTTTTGACACGTCGGGGCTTCTTTTTGTGTCAGTCAACAGTGTTTTCGTTCTGATTTGACATGTTTTTCCCTTTATCCGTGTCAGTACCAGCCGTTTCTGCCACGCTGCGGCTTTGATTCGTGTCGGTTCCTGCAGGGCGAGACTCTTTGCGGCCGCGGGCTGACGAAAAATAGAGGATGACCGTAGTCACCCTCTAATTGCCTGAAGCCCTCGCATAGTTTCAGTGTAACGCTAAACCAATATTCAACATATAAATACACTGTTTGCCAAAATCTTGCATGAAAAAAGTTTTCGGGCTTCATTTTTTTATTTAAACGGGAATATGACTATTTTTGTAAGTTAAAATAGTTTGTTCGCTTATAATTGTTATATGAACGATAAGAAATTTAATCTCTGGAACCGGATCGCAGCTCTTGTGGCATTTGCCGTATCAGCAGTGACCTACCTCCTTACCATAGAGCCTTCGGCCTCTTTCTGGGACTGCGGCGAATTCATAGCTTCGTCCTATAAACTGGAAGTGGGCCACCCGCCGGGAAACCCTGTATTTCAGCTCATTGCACGTTTCTTTACCATGTTCGGCGACAACATGCACGCCGCCATCCTGGTAAACGCCATGAGCGCAATATGTTCGGCGCTCACCATTTTCTTCCTGTACCTGACCATAGTCTGGCTTACTAAGCGCCTTATAGGCACTGCCACCACCGGGTCGGCGCTTGCCGTCATCGGCTCCGGCCTCGTGGGCGCGCTCGCCTATTGCTTCTCCGACACCTTCTGGTTCTCCGCTGTCGAAGGTGAGGTTTACGCCATGTCTTCGCTCTTCACCGCCATGGTGTTCTGGGCCATGACCATGTGGTACGACCGTGCCGACCGTCCGCATGCCCTGCGCTGGGTGGTGCTCATCGCCTTCCTCATGGGCCTGAGTATCGGCGTGCATCTGCTTAACCTGCTGGCCATTCCGGCTCTGGTGTTCATGTTCTACTACCGCAAGCGCGAGGACGGCAAGTTCAGCTTCTGGGAGCTCGTGAAGATTTTCCTGGTGGGCGTGGTCATCTTGGGCTTCCTGGTGTTCATCTATGTGCCTTACCTGCCCAAGATTGCGGCCTACGTGGATCTGTTCTTCGTCAATGTGCTTGGGCTGCCGTACAACAGCGGCGCCGCATTCTTCCTTGCCGCACTGCTGGCTCTGTGCTTCTGGGGCCTCTTTGCTTCGGAACGTCTGGGAAAAGTGTTCCTCAACACCGCCCTGCTGTGCTTCACCGTCATCACCATAGGCTTCTCGGTGTTCAGCATCGACATCATACGTTCCTGCGCCAAGACTCCCACCAATGAGTACCAGCCCGACAACGCATTCACCCTGGTGCGCTATCTGAGCCGCGAGCAGTACGGCTCCACGCCGTTGCTCTACGGACAGTATTACGACGCTCCTTATGACCTCAAATCTTCCAAGTACTGGGCTCCGCTGGACGGTAAGTACAAGAAGGTGGACGGCCCCGTGGACGCCAGCTACAAGGCCTCCGGCAAGATGCTCTTCCCCCGCATGTGGAGCAGTTCCCCCGACGGCAAGTTCGAAGACTTCTACCGGGCCTACACCGGCGGAAAAGGCCGCAAGGTGGCCGGATCGAACGACCGCAAGCCCACCATGGGCGCCAACCTCTACTACTTCTTTGATTATCAGTTGGGATGGATGTACTGGCGCTACTTCATGTGGAACTTCGTCGGGCGTCAGAACGAGATTCATTCTCCCACCCCTGGCAACATCTTCCATGGCAACTGGGAGAGCGGCGTGAAGTTCATTGACGAGTTCCGCCTGGGCGACCAGAGCGCGGCCCCGTCCACCCTTGCAGACAACAAGGGCAAGAACCACTACTATTTCCTGCCCCTGCTGCTTGGTCTCCTGGGACTTTTCTTCCAGTTCGACCGCGACAAGAGGGGCTGCTGGCTCACCTTCCTCATGTTCTTCATGACGGGCATCGCCATTGTGATATACCTCAATCAGCCTCCTTACCAGGTGCGTGAAAGGGATTACGCCTACGCCGGGTCGTTCTACTTCTTCAGCGTGTGGATCGGCATGGCCGTGGCCGCTTTGTTCAGCTGGCTGCAGTCGGCGCTCAAGTCCCGTTATGCCGTGGCCAGTGCGGCGGCGATCACCGCCTGCTGCCTCTGCGTCCCCGCCCTCATGGCCTCCGAAAACTGGGACGACCATGACCGTTCCGGACGTCGTACGGCAGTGGAAATGGCACGTAACTATCTGGAATCCGTGGGGCCCAACGGCATCCTCATCACCCATGGCGACAATGATACATTCCCCGTCTGGTACGCCCAGGAGGTCGAAGAGGTGCGCACGGACGTCCGTATCTGCAACACCTCCCTGCTCGGCACCGACTGGCATATAGACCAGATGAAGTGGGCTTGCAACGAGAGCGCGCCGCTTGCGCTGAGCGTGGGCCCGGAGCAGTACCTCTACGGGACCAACGAATACGTGCCCATTGTGGACTCCCGCGAGCAAGATATGCCCATTTCCGACGTCATGAAGCTGTTCCGCCATCCTGATGTCAAGGTGCCCATGAGCAGCGGCCGCAAGATGGACTACATAGCCTCCCGCAGGCTGGTCATACCCGTCAACAAGCAGAACGTCATTTCTTCCGGTATCATGGACGCCCGTTTTGCCGACATGATTCCGGACAGCATTGTGCTGCAGATTCCGAAGGGCAAGGATTACCTTACCAAGCCCGAACTCTTCATGCTGGACCTGCTGTCGTGCTATCAGTGGGACCGCCCTCTGCACATGCTCAACATGGGCGGCGACATCAATATAGGCATCAAGGACTATCTGGTGTACGAGGGCTATTCCTACAAGTTCGTGCCCATCAAGAACAAGATTACCACCACCGACATCGGCTGGGTGGACACCGAAGAGCTCTATCGCAAGATGAATCAGGTGTACTGCTGGGACGCTATTTCTGCAGATGGCTGGTTCATTGATAACCAGAATATTTACACCAATTTGGGTGTAATGGCGCCCCGCAGTATCTTCCTCAACTGCGCCAAGGCCTTCATGAAGGAAGGGCAGAACGAGCGCGCAGTGGAGATGCTGGACCGCAGCCAGGAGGTGATGAGGCGTTTCCCTCTGGAGTCCATACCTCTGAACATGTCCACCAACGACTATATCGTCATCGGCATGGTCGAGACGTATTACAAGTTGGGAGAGACCGACAAGGCCCGCGAACTTGGTGCCCGCATGGCTGCCGACCTGCTGGAGAGCGCCCGGTTCTATCTGGAGTTCTTCGAGTTCGGTAAAAACGAGTTCGATCTTTGCGGAAGTTACATCTATTACCTGGCCGATGTGTTGAAGGAGGGAGGGGACAAAGATATGGCCGACAAGTTCACCGGAGCCTTCTCCAAGCTTATCGACTGGGCCTCCGGAGCCGGCAGCGAGGAGCCCGAGCCCGCCACTGGGACCGGCAGTGAGGAGCCCGCCGCCGCCACTGGGACCGGCAGTGAGGGCGCTGCCGCTGCAGACTCCCCTGACGTCGGCTAAAGCCATCCCGCTGCGGCTGGTAAGAGCTTGTTTTTCAGTGCTTTAGCTATTACGTCTGTGGGAAATTTCCCCACAGACGTAAGGACTAAAGTGCTAATAGTCACGGAGTTGCTGTCTGCAGATTAGCTACAAACGCTTCTGTCGGACAATCTGTTTACTTGGCCCGGCGTCAAAAGGGACGGTGTTTTGCTGCCGGGGTGCGGCTACTCGATGGTGTTTATGTCCACCAGTCCGTTGAGGATGGCGTAAACCGTGAGGCCGGGAGTGGTTTTGATGCCGGTCTTCCGCGTGATGTTCTTACGGTGGGTGATGACGGTGTTTATGGAAATGTTGAGCCGGTCGGCGATTTCTTTGTTTAGGTAGCCGTGGGCAACTTCCACCAAAACCTCTTTCTCCCTGTCGCTTAACGTGTTGCTGGCATCATTCTCATTGGTCGGAGCTGCTACGAATGCCGGGCTGGGATCCCTTCCTTCCAGTATCTCAACCAGGGGAACCAAGATACAGTCTTCGATGTAGGTATGATGATCCAGATCTTCCTGAAGGTGGAAAAGATTGGACAGCACTTCGATTCGCAAAGCGCCGTTGCACTCCTTGGGTAAGGAATTCATTATTAGGTTCTTGAGGTCAGACAGAGACTCGTCGATGTTGGAGTGGTTCTCTTTGAATATGGCCATTGAGAAATTGCCTTCCTTGTGGCCTGAGAGGAGCTCGTGCACGTACGGAATCACAATTTCTTCCTCGTAGGCAAAATGCTTGTTGAGCTCGCTCTTGTAGTTGTCGAAAAAGCGGCGTATGACCTTCTGTTGCACCTGGCTGGTGGGCGCCACTATCTGTTCTATAGACGGCGACAGTCGTTTGAGGGCGGAATTTATGTAATAGTTGTGGGAGCTATGCAGGTAGCGCAGAATGTCGGCAATGTTGGCGTTCCTGAGTTCTTCTTCGGTGGGCTTGTAATCGGCATAGGTATAAACGGAACAGATGAGCACGAAGGTATCGGCGTCGAGTCCGTATCTGGCACACTGGTCTTCGACTGTGCGGCCGGAGAAACTTTCGTCCACTCCAAGACGGGATAAAATACTGAGCAGGTGGTAGTTAGTTTCCACGAGCTCGGACATTTTCATGTGTTTGTTTATCTTAGTCATGCCTTTTAGAAAATTCGCAGCCACAATAGGTTTGGTTGTAAAAGTTTTGTTCGCAGATTATTTCGGAACGGCGTGGCTGCAGGCCGCCGCGGCGCCAGTTCTGGTTCCACCAGAGAACGCCGTTCTCTGGTGGAACCGATTCCGATCCCCCTGCACCCCCAGGGGACTGAGGGGCGATCCCCTCAGACACCCCCGCAGTCGCTACGCTCCGACGGGAGTCCTCTGGTGGAACCGATTCCGATCCCCCGGCGGTAGCCCAGCGGCCGGCCTCGTCAACCTGGTCGAGACTCTTCCAACGAGACGACGCCAAGGTGGTCGTGAGCACCGGAAATCCATTCGCCGCCGCATAACGTGCCGCCCTCATCAGTCTGAATTTGAAGCAGTTAAGGCACCTCGGCCCCCTTTCGGGCATCTCCGCCAGTCGCTTCTGCTCTGCGGCATCAGCCTCGTGCCGCCTAAGCACAAAGTCCACCCATGCATCGTGGTCGTATTCATCTTCTATCAGCTGCACATTCAATGAGTTGCAATATCGCCGGAGCTCCGAGAGCCGCAGTTCATATTCCTCGCGCGGGACAATATTGGAGTTGCTGAAAAACACCGTCGGCCGGAGTCCGTTCTGCAACAGACACTCAATCACAGCGCCTGAACAAGGTGCGCAGCAGCTGTGAAGAAGTATATTATTGTACCCTCCAGGGACGCTCAAATTCAGCATTATGAGAAAATTTCCACAAAGTTATCAAAATATTTTTGCGAATTTCGCAAATATGCTTAATTTTGCAGTCCCAATGCGGTAGTGGTGAAATGGTAGACACGCTACTTTGAGGGGGTAGTGGGCATTGGCCTGTGTGAGTTCGAGTCTCACCTACCGCACAAGAGCTGGCTTTAAGGCCGGCTCTTTTCGTTTATATATGGTGCTCTATTGCGGCCACGGCAACCGCGCCATCGGGCAAGGTGCAAAAATTTGGCTAACACCTTGCCCGTCAAAGTGTTCTACAGGGCCTTCTGCGCCATATTGCCGGGCAAGGTCCCCCGCTGAAAAACACACCTTGCCCGATAGGTTGGCAAAAACATTGGTCACTTGCCGCTACCTTTCCGGCATTCCTCGCATTGACGCGATAGAGAAAAAGCGAAGGAGGTGACAGTAGATTCTTCGGCAGGTGAACCTGCCTCAGAATGACATGTACGTGTCATTCTGAACGAAGTGAAGAATCTTTTTTGTCGCTCCCGTTTGAAGACCCTGTCGCCATCGAAGGCTTCGTCTCCGTCAGAGGCAAGGTTCAGCGCTTCAATAGACGTGAGGAGTTTGAGCGCATTGTAAATGATATTCCGTTCTAGTTATTTGTTCATAATATGGCTCCCCGGAATCTTAGGTGTGGGTATCCTTCATTGTGTGATTGCAGTCTGTGGTTGCAAGCACGACGGTTGAGGCAGGGGCAAATCTCCGGAGGACGGAACCAAAGCGAGTGGGCGGATCTTTAGCGTAGCGAACTGGCCTTGACCGTTTTCCATATCGGTCCGAAGCCAAAATCGGCATAAAATAGTATATTTGTATTCGATAAATCGTAATTTATGGGTCACAAGTATGTTTGTTTGCGTTGTCGCAAATGTTTCAGTGCGGGAACGGACTTTACTAAGTTTCAAGACAATAAGATATGTCCTGACTGTATGACTCCTATGGTGCTCTTGAATGAAAAATTTAAGGCCCCGTCAAAAACGGATGTTGCTCAGTGGGAGACCGTTAAAATACTTGTGGATAATGGTTTCCGTTTCCAGACACTATACGACCCTGTTAGTGGCGAAAGGATTCGATACCCAAGAACTAAAACTGAAGCAGAGGAATTCATTCGAAAATACAAGCACTAAATTCCAATTTATTGGCATAAACAAGCTCCGGCAGCATCGTATTTGTTACCGGAGCTTTATTGAGTTTTCATGGAGAATGCGTAAATTGCGTTCGATAAATCGAGATTTACCACCATGAACAATATTACCAACAGGCCCGATCCGAACG
>CAMJBH010000008.1 GCA_946403855.1 uncultured Bacteroidales bacterium | reverse complement strand
CGCTTGGATGCAAATATAAGAAATAAAAACAAAACTACATCATAACGAATGTAAATCTTCTATAAAAACTTCGATTACATTCGAAAAGGTATAACCCAGGACACTCCTTAATTATTGAGCATGTTGAGGAGATTCCTTATGAAAGAGGGTGCAGGTTTCTAGGGGGGGGAGCTCATCCTCCAATTATGAACTTAAATTAACTATACTAACTTCGCCCGAAAAAGGATACTATGGAATAGTCCTGGAGGGGATATTGATATCTTTCATTTATATGGGCCAATAAACGATTCTTTTGGTCGAGAAGCATATCTTGCTTGGAAACAAAAATAAGAGTCCATTCACGTTTTTTGGTCTTCTTCCACACGCGCCCTTGCTTAGCCTATTGAATTATTTCCCGTAGCCGTCGTAGTGCTTGATGAAGTCTATGATGCGGATGAGTTTACGTTGCTTCTCGGCCTCCAGCCTGTCTTGGTCGGCAGCCTCTGCCATGGCATCCTCCGTCCAGACGCTCCTGCGGAAGCCTTCGACGTTGAAGGTCAGCCTGGAGCCGGCGGCAGTGACGTCAAGCGTGACAGGCGCTCCCATCAGCAGCGGAAGATTGACTGCGTCGTGCCCCGCGGGGAAGCCGCAGAGAACAGGGATTCCGTAATCGTCCAGGTAGGAACATATCATCTCCTCCACGCTGGCAAAGTCCAGATTTGCCTCGCAGTCGGTGAACTCGCCGAGGATAACGCCTTTGCAGCGGTCGAATACTCCGTTGAGCAGCAGCGTGTTGATGAGCCTGTCGATGTGGCTCATGTTTTCCTCTACTTCTTCGATGAAAAGGATGATGTCGTCGCCCTGGGTGGCATCGGCATCGGTTCCGAGAATCGGGGAAAATGTGCACAAGTTACCGCCCACCAGCGTACCTGTGGCGCGTCCCGGGATGTTGAGCGGATTGGCCGGAAGTTCGTATTCGGGGATGGTGCCGGTGAGGATATCCCTCAAGAGCGTGCTTGACATGTCAACTCCCTTGGATTTTGCCAGCAGCGAACACATGGTGCCATGGATACTCATGACGCCGCAGCGCGTGTTCACTCCCAGCAGAGTGGTAATGTCGCTGAAACCGATCAGCCACTTGGGATTGTCCCGGACAATACTCTCCGGCAACATGTTAACGAGCCTTATGGTGCCGTATCCGCCACGGTTGCACAGGATTGCCTTGATGGAAGGATCTTCCAGTGCCCATTGCAAGTCGGCGAGACGCTCGTGGGGCGTCCCGGCATAGTGGCCGAGGTACACATTGCCGGCATTGGGCCCCACAACAGGCTCGAAGCCCCATTCTTTCAGGACCATTGCGGCAGTATCGACATTCTCCATCGGAGTGTAGTACGATGGGGAAATCAGCGCGATTTTGTCGCCCGGTTGCAGGAAAGCCGGCTGTACACAGCTAAGTTTGACAGAAGAATTCGCATTCGGTTCCCTGCTGCAGGAAAACACCAGGGCAAGTGCTGCGAGAAATGCCAAGAGCATCAACAATATGGACAGAAGGCGCTTCTTTTATCCCACTATGTATTTTCCGATTTTAGGAATCTTCTGGACCAGTACGCACAGTACTGCCGTGACAGCGAATGTGATGAGTGCTGTGGAAAGCACTTCTACAGGGGTAGTCCAAACTCCGAGAAGCCCTTCGGACCCGCGTTTGAGCAGGCCGCAGATCCATGTCAGGACGCTGCTCAGGACCAGCATGTGGCAGAGATACATACCGTAGCTGGCCTTGGATACGGGCAGAATGACCTTTTGGTAGAACGGACCGGCACATTTAATCTTCCTGATAATCAATATCCAAGCAATCGTCATGAGGGCGAGGCCCAGGGTGTCGTTGAACCAGGTGGTCTCCCAGATGGCGGCTAAGCCGACAGGACCCGATACGGGGAAAGAACCGCCGGCGTCGGCCAGGACGTGCGTGTAGAATCCATGGGCGCCGATGAAGAACCCTGCCGCAAAAAGGGGCAGCGCGATGGCAAGCGTCTTGGCCCAGGACAATTGTTTTACGAATTTACGGAAATACAGCCCGAGCAGCAGGTATCCTATGAATCCGCTGATGTAGTAGAATGTGCCGTAGCTGTTCCAGCTGGCCTCGCCCCAGAGGGGATATTTGGCCAGATTGGGGATGCCCGACGGACCGTATATTACCTCTGCAGGGCCGCCTGCCCACTGGCGGATGAATGGAATGACGGTGGAGAACAGCCAGATGCCAAGGAACAACTGCAGTTCCCTCTTCCCGACCTTTTCTGCCCAGGGGGAGAGAAGCGGCATGATGAGGTAAACTCCTAGCAGCATATACACGAACCAGAGGTGGCCGGCCGAATAATTGAAGTTGAGGGCCAGGTCTTTGAGGTTCTGTACCGGCTCTCCCCACACGAAGGCATAGACCAGAGACCAGATTACGAATGGGATGAGGACGCGGACGAGCCTCCTGCGGAAAAACTCCCCGGTGGGGTAGTGCACGGGGAACTGCAAATAACTGGAGGCCACTACGAACAGCGGCACGCAGGCGCGGGTGAAAGTATTCAGCAGCGTCACCCAGATGGCGTCGGTCCGAGTCATGATGAGAGTGCCGCCGTCGCCAAAATAAAATCCTTCGCAGCAATGCGTCATCATGACAAACAGGCAGGCGATAATCCTAAGCCAGTCTATCCATATTTCCCTTTCTTTATTCATGTTTGAATTGTTTAGTCCCGTAAAATGGGATTTCTAAGAAGTGCGGGCGGTGGGACTCGAACCCACACGCGCAGGGCACAAGATCCTAAGTCTTGCTTGTCTACCATTTCAACACGCCCGCAAGACGTTGCAAAGATACAAAATATTGGCGGTTATAAACTTTATTTTTCTTCAAAACTTTGAAGGTGCATAACAAGTCTGGCTGAAAAGATTCTTCACTTCGTTCAGAATGACAGCCTCTTTGTTTAACTGTCTTGAAGATAAAGGATTACCAGCCTGTCGCCAGCATGCAGTATAGTGTCTCCGCTGGGAATGATGTTCTCTTCTCCGCGGCGAACCAGCACCACAAGGCCCTTGCCGGGATGCTCGGAAATGGGCCTCCCAACCCGCCTGCTGCCGACTTTTACGGTCTTTTCGTAAAGCGAAGCAGCGTTGTCCTTGAAACCGTGGGTGAGGGTTATCACGTCATCGCCCGGCAGGAGCTCGAAATCGCCCTTTGGCTGAATCCGCTGTCCGTCGCGTAAAATCAAGGCAATCAGCACATTGCGCGGAAGGTTGAGATCCTTGAGACATTTCCCTGCCCAGGAGCTGTCCGGGGTTATGCTGATGCGTCCGAAGTTCATGTCGGCCATATCCGTGTAGTCGTTGAAGGTCTTCATGACATCTGCATTTGGATCCACGATGTCGAGGCGTTTGGCCGAGAATGGAATGAGCGAACCCTGGAAGGCGATGGAAAGAAGCACGACGCAGAAGACGATGTTGAAGATGTCGTTTTCGAGCGCCGGGGCTTCTACCGTGGCCATTATGGCGAATACAATTGAGGCCGCACCCCTGAGTCCGACGAACGATATGAACGCCTGCTGCCGTACCGGATATTTGCGGAACGGGCTCAAGATGGCGAATACTGGCAGAGTCCTTGCCACCAGGAGCATGAAGCCGAAGATGCAGAGAGCCGGCAGAATGGCCTTGTACAGGCCTGCCGGATGCGCCAGCAGACCCAGCAGGAAGAAAATGACCATCTGCATGAGTCCTGTGAGGCCGTCGAAGAAATTGACCAGCGACTTCTTGTTCTTGAAGTCCTCGTTTCCCAGAATAATGCCCACCAGATAGGCGCTCAAGTACCCGTTGCCCCCGATCAGAGTGGGCAGGGCATATGAGGCTAGGGCGACAGCCAGGATGTACAGCGAGTCAAAACCGTCGGTCTTGAAGTTTATACGTTTGAAAGCCAAGGAGGCCAGTTTGGCGATAAGCACTCCGAGTCCGGCGCCGAATGCCAGCTGGGCGAAGACGCCCCATGCTATCGACAGCCCGGAGGCAGAACCGTTCATGATGGACAGTATGACGGTGGTTAGCATGTAGGCCGCAGGGTCGTTGCTTCCACTTTCCACTTCCAGCATCGGCGCAGTGTTGTTCTTGAGTCCCAGCTTCTTGCCCCTGAGGATAGAGAAAACGGAGGCGGCATCCGTAGAACTCATTACCGAACCGATGAGGAAACTTTCGAGCCAGCCCCAGTGCAGGACGAAGTGGCAGAAAAGTCCCACCAGTCCGGCCGTGGCGACCACTCCCAGCGTGGCCAGCAGACCGGCTTCCACCACTACAGGCTTCACTGCCTGCCAGCGCGTGCCGAATCCGCCGTAGAACATTATGAATATGAGTGCTATGCTACAGGTTTCTTTGGCCGCAGCATAATCGTCGAAGTCTATCGGCCACAGGCCGGTGTTGGCGAAGAAAATTCCCAGCAGGATGAATGCCAGGAGGGCGGGTATGCCTATCCTGGAAGAGACATTGTTCAAAAAAATGCTCGCCAGGATTACTACCGCAATTAGAATAAGTAGGAGGTTAATCACTGCATTTTGTGCATCTTACTGCGGTTCCTCCATCCGGCGTCGCTCTTATAGTCGGAGAAATAAACCACAATGTCAGCTTCTGATTTATAGTCCACGAAGTAAACTTTTTTCTTGGCGTCGCTCTTGTAGTCGGTGAAGAACCACAGGCCCTTGTTCGTGCCCTGTGCGTCCGATTTGTACTTGCATTTGTACACCACCAGGTCGGCGTCGCTCTTGTAGTTGGTCACGTACACCTTCACGTCGGCTTCGCTCTTGTACGAAACGGAATACACGGTCTGTGCAGATGCGGCCACGGTGCCGGCCACGGCGAGGATCAGAATAAACAATAACTTTTTCATATCAAACTTTTTTTTGCCTTTCACAGCAAAGAAAAGGCCAAATATACAAAATGTGCAATTACTCCGGCGCATAGTCCGGCGATGGTGTGTGCTCCAAGAGCCTTGGATATGGCCTTGCGGTAGCCAAGGGAGTCAAGCATAGCAGTGTGCGTGGACAGGAATCCGCTCCAGCACATTCCGATTGCGGTAAATACGGCGATAGCGTTCCCGTTCAGGATACCGGCCTCGTTGTAGGTTCCGAGCAGGCCGAGAGAAGCGCCCACGGAACCCAGAGCCGTCATGGGGAAGGCTATCAGACGCATGTCTTCGAAACCGAACAGCCACTCGAACACCCAGTGTATCTTCTCGGCCAGCCAGGGAAGAATGGGCACACCTTCGTTGGCGGCGCCAGTGTAGCCTTCTGTTCCGGGGCCGAAAGTGATGAGTATCACGCCTGTGGTGATGATCAGCACTCCAGGGATTATGGCCAGACCCAGTTCCACTCCGTTCTTGCCTCCGTCCAGTATAGCGTTGAGGAAACGCATGAAAACGCTCTGCCGCTGTTCTTCTTCGGGAGTTTCTGCCGCGGCATTTTCCGCCGGCATTTCAGCCACCGGAGCCTCCAGCTCGGGGAATGCTTTCCTGCAGCTGCGCTGCATGAGGCGGGTCGATATGACAGAGCCGCACACGGCCCCGAAAAGTCCCACGAGAGCTCCGCCAGCCTGCCCGTAGCTGATCATGGTGATAATCACCACGAAGCCCATGCCGAAAGCGGTGCCGAAATTAGTCAGCGACACCAGCTGGTACTTCTTGAAGTAAGAAGAGAAGGTCTTGTCTTTCGACAAGGCGATTATGGCTGGGTTGTCGGAAAGGAAGGTCATCACTCCACCGAGGGCCGCCACTCCGGGCAGATTGTAGATGGGCTTCATGAGAGGGCGCAGCACCTTCTCCAGCAGGCTCACCACGCCGAACTCGGCAAGCAGCTTGGATAAAGCTCCCGTGAGCACGGTGATGCCCATGAGGTAGAACACCGTGTTCAGCAGGAGGTTATGAGCAGTATTGGTGATGGTGTTGATGAGGTTCCCACCACCCATACGCCAACCCAAGGTCCCGAAAACGGCGCATAGCGTCACCAGCAGGACCAGGGCCTCGACATGTTTCCGCTTCATTATTTCTTGCCGAAGACTCCTCCCAGGATAGCCTTGGCTGTGTTCAGCAGGCTGCCTCCTCCGTTGCCTTTCAGCGAAAGGATGAGGTCGTTGAAGTCTATGTCTCCGTCGCCGTCCTGGTCTTTGATGATGCCGGACAGGCCTGCCATGACCTGGGGCACGAGGTTCTTAAGGGACCCGCCGGCTGCTCCGAGATTGAGCTTGCTGAGAATGTCTTTGTCGAAGATGGTCCCTGCCAGGGCCGTCACGGGCGATGTGGCCGGATTGACCTTTCCGGACACCAGGTCGCGGATTTCGTCCACGCCGCCGTCCTTTGCCACGGTCTGGGTGAGGCTGCCGAGCACTGACTGGGAAAGGCCTCCCAGTACTTGGTCTTTAATGTTGGAGGGAATCTGCGCTCCGCCGGCTACAGAACTGACCTGGCGGGAAATCAAATCGATGATAGATGCCATATACTAAAAGTTTTACCAAATATAAGCATTTTTGTTATATTTGCAGGTGGACCGCACAGAAAGTTCCTATTTTTGATCACTGAGTCTTCGGACTCGCTACTTTCCGCGGTCCTTTTTTGTATGAATCCGAAACTGATCAAGTTCTTTCATGCCGCCGTGCCTGCGACCGACCCGGTCGCAGACAGCTATGTTATCCAGAAAGCGGCCCTGATGCGGGGCTACGTGCTCAATCCTCAGGTCCTGAGCGAAGACGTGAAGGCCTTTCTGACCGATGAGACACTGGATCCCAACTCCACTTTCTACAAGACATGGAAAGACGTAACGTCAAAGGACCGTCTGGAGCTGTTCATAGACCAGATAAGGCATTACGCCAGCACCTACGGTTCCGGCCGTACGGAAACCCCGTATGTGCCGGAAGGCGTGGCTGAAGTACCTGATTATGAGAATTATACTTATATCGATGTCATTTCCCCACAGGCGCTTTTCGAGCGCTGCCGGGGCATGCTCTATTCCGGGATAGCGCTTAAGTCCGCCACCGTCCAGCTGCTGTGCGAGGCCGTGATCGACGGCGTCAATTCAGGCGTAGGCACGGTGGACATCGATTCAGTGCGCAACCGTGAGGCGCTGGTGGTGCTGTGCAAAGCCCTCGGCAGACGTCCGTCGGACCCGGTGGGGCTTCTGCGTTACATAGTGTATGTTGCAACAGCTCAGACCCTGCTCATATGTTCCGACACTCTGGTGGGCAACATAAAGGCCGAAGCGGAGGCTTTCGATTTCAGCACCCTGAGCGAACTTGAGCTGCAGAAACTTGCTTCGATTTTCTACAGGTTCAAGCCTCTCCTGCTGGCTTTCAGGGGGCTTGACCATTCGCGCAACAGGGTGTACATCAACCGTATAAGGCGCCTGGCGCCGCGTTTCCATAAGCCGCTCGTAAAGGGCTTCTGGGAGACGGTTCTCAGCGCCAAGCCTTCCGTGGAAGAACTTGAAAAGCATTTGCCGTCGGCCAGTTCGTTCAAACTCGTTACCGTGATTCAGGCTGCCCGCGAGCGCCTGCTTTCGATGGATGAACGCCGTCCCAAACAGATGTATATCATAAGGAACGGCACTGTGTTTACCGCTCCGTTCCGTGCTGCCGCCGATCCTTCCGACAGGCCATACTATGAGACCCTGGTCGCCTTCCTCGAAAGCAGCCTTGCCGCCCGCCTGTCGCCGAAAGCCTGTTCCGTGCGATTTCCCGAAGGGCTTGAACTTACCTGCCCGGCATCGGAGAAGAACTTCATAGGGAATTTGCCGTTCGGCTCCTGCTACAAGTTCAAGGGGCACAACTTTTTCGGCATCTATTGGCGCAATGTGTGGGGCACGCGCGATTTCGACCTTAGCTTTATCGACTGGAAGGGAGTCAAGGTGGGCTGGAATGAGAATTACAACACCGGCACGACCATCTATTCCGGCGACCTCACCGATGCCGACCCGGAAGCCAGCGAAGTCATCTACTGCAGCGGCGTCTGTCCGGACGGCACTATCATGTGCAACCGCTACGACGGCGAGCCGGGGAGCCGCTTCCGCTTCTTCTTCGGACAGGAAGAAATAGCCGATCTGCAAAGGAACTACATGGTGCGCCCGGATTCTATCGTGGTGAATGAAGAACTGCAGTCCGATTCCGCTGAGAAAATGCTCGGCATTGTGTGCGGAGCCAAGGTGTACCTGATGGACCTGGGTGCCGGAAACAGCCGGGTGAGCATGGGACTGCGCCCTGGCGAGAAAGAGCTTATAATGGCCCGCAAGGCCTTGTCTTTCATTAGCTTAAGGCAGCTGTTGCTGAAGGCTGGATTCTGCGAATCCGACACCCCTGAACTGGATCTTGAGAAGCTCGACAAAGATACCCTGATAACCCTTTTCAGTTAAATAGATATGAAGACCATTATGCTTCTGACCAGCATCCTTGCTTTTTTGGGATGTACCCCCAAACTCCCGGAAGGCACCCCGGTAAGTTATCAGTACAGCTACTCCGGCACCATGATGTACTACATCACATGGTACGAGGTGAAACAAACCCCCGACAAGGGAGTGACAATCTCTTATTCCTCCGACTGCAGCCCGGAAGTCACTGTCATCAAAGCTCCTGCCGACGCGCTCGAGAAGATAGGTTCCATAGTCAAGGAGTGTAAACTCAATAAGCTCAAAGATTCTTACCAGCCCGCAGAGCAGGTCCTGGACGGTTATGGCTGGCATGTCTTCATTGAGTATGAGTCCGATTACATCGGCTCCGGCGGCAGCAATGCCTGGCCCCCCGCCAGTCTCTGGAAAGGAATTGCCACAATCAACAATTACATACAGGGCATTATCGACGCATCTACCGAGGCGGATATCATAGAGAAAACTACCCACCAATGAAATTCAACTGCTTGACTTTGGCTCTCTGCCTCTTGCTGGCTTTGCCTGTCCATGGCGGAGACTATTCCCTCTACTATCAGAACCTTCCATTCGAACTTGCCGAGCCCCAGGCTCCGGCCATACCGGACAACACCGTGTCGCTTTACGACTTTGGAGGCGTGCCCGACGGTGTGACCCTGAACACCGACGCTTTTGCGGCAGCCGTCAAGGCTCTCGAGAAGAAAGGCGGCGGCCATTTGGTGGTCCCTGCCGGGATATGGCTCACCGGCCCCATTGTGCTTAAAGACCGCATAGATCTGCATCTGGAGCGCAACGCCATCGTGTTGATGTCTCCAGAGAAGAAACTCTTCCTGCGTGCCGACTGCAAAGCTACTCCTGGCATCAGTGCCAGCAAGCGCAAAGATGTGAGCATCAGCGGAGAAGGCATCGTCGACGGTAATGGCGAATGGTGGCGGGCGGTCAAACGCGGCAAGGTGAGCGACGTGGAGTGGAAGGACTACCACCGCATGGGCGGCATCGAAGCGGACGGAGGCAACTTGTGGTATCCGTTCGATTTGAAGCACTTCCCCAATGCGGCCGGCAGCTACAAGGCACAGGAGAAGCTGCGCACGCACCTGATCCGTTTCACCGACTGTGAACGTGTGCTCGTGAGCGGAGTCACCGTGCAGAACTCTCCCAGATTCCACATTGTGCCCCAGCGCTGCCGCCAGGTTGCCATTGTGGGTGTGACGGTACGTTGCCCTTGGAACGCCCAGAACGGTGACGGTATAGACCTCATGAATTCCAGCGACGTGCTGGTGGCCGACTGCACCGTGGATGTGGGCGACGACGGAATCTGCCTCAAAGCGGGAGCGGGCAAAAAGGCCCTGAAAGATGGCCCCTGCAGCCGTATCCTGATACGGCGCAACACTGTTTTCCATGCTCACGGCGGCTTCGTCATTGGTTCTGAATTCTCCGGCGGCATAAACGACGTGGCCGTTTTGGACAACGTTTTTTCGGGCACAGATACCGGCCTCCGCTTCAAGAGCGGCCCGGGACGCGGCGGGCGCACCTCCAATTTGCACATCAATAATATAGTGATGAGCGACATCCGCGACCAGGCCATAGTGTTCGAAGTGGGCTATGTGAACGTCTCGGTGGGCGAGGCTGCCGATGTGGCCACTACCGCCGATTTCCAGCCGGAATTCTGCGATATTTCTATCAGCAATGTGACCTGCCGCGATGCCAGGATAGGCATACAGGTCACGGGAACCCCGTCCTCAGTGCATGACATCACACTGAAAGACTGTACGTTATTCTGCTCCGAGCAGCTTTCTGCCGTGCCGGATAACGTAAAACTGGTTATGGAGAACGTGAGACTGCTGGGTTATTAAGCCCACTTGTCTTCCGCTACCGGAGTCCTGATATCTCCAAGATATTGAATTTCAACCAGGAACCACTGGCCTGTGCTGGGCTTTTTGCGCAGTTTGACCGGCCGTGGAGAGTCTGAGCCGCCCGAGTGCAGGTACAGGGTGGCCCAGTTCTCGTTGTCGAACGAGTAGGGGGTAGATGACACCTTGACAGTATAGGGCTGGGAAGGGGTGTAGTTGTTGGCCGGGGTGGCTCCTTCGAAGAAAGACCTTACTTTGTAGAATTTGCCGTCCATGAACCGATCCGAGATGAGCTGAAGCTCGGAAGGAGAGCATTTGTCCGGACCTTTGAGGAAGTCGAGCATCTCTACGCTTGCGGCTTTGTTGTCCTGGAATTGGCTCAGGGCAAGCAGGCTGAGCGCTGCGGTGGCGTAAGGGTCGGTGAGTGCGGCTTCGGGCAGGGCCTTGAGAGCGGCGAGGTCCGCAGGCAGGGCCTGGAAGGTGAATGTCTTGGCCTTGCTTTGGAGTTTGGATTCAACTTTGCCGGCCAGGTTGTTGAGGTTGAGCTTGCCGCCGCTCAAGCTGCGGGTGATGCTCGAAAAGAGGTTCTTTAAGTCCATGCTGCAAATATAGTAAAAAATAAGTTGCTTCTCCCTGGCCCCATAAAACATGGGAAAAGGGGCCAGGGAGAAGCAACTTATTTAATCGTAATTTCGTCAATGAAGATGAACGACGGATAGCCGGCGCCCGGGTGCCACTCGGGGATGTTCCCGAACTTGCGTGCGAAGATTTTTACGTATCTGGCTTTTTCGTTCGCCGCAGTGCTGCATTCCCATGTCTGGACATTCATGTCCCTTTCTGCGACGGGGCTGGGGATAGCGGCAATCTGTTTGTAATTGACGCCGTCTTTTGATACTGAGAACACTACTTCCAAGGGCATCCATATCCAGGATCTGGCGTCCTGGAGGAATCCTGCGCTTATCTTTTTGATATTCTTGTTGCTGCGGAGGTCAACGACAGCTTCGAAGTCGCTGTCCTGATAACCTTGCCATCCGCCGGTGCGCCAGTTGATGCCGCCGCGGCGCGAGTCGATGAGGCCGTCGGGGCCACCTGCCGTGTATTGTCCGCTATATTGGGAGTGTAGCTCTATGTCTCTGTCGCTGAATGCTTTGTAGAGTGTGCAACGGCTGGTGAAGCTGCGCTTCCCGTCCCGCTCCGAGTAGGCTTCCATGGTGCAGCCTTCTTTAATCACGAACGGTCCTGTGTAGGGACGGAAGCTGCCTTTTCCTGCGATTCTCCAGAAGATGTTTCCTTCGCCGGCAATGGATACTTTCGCTTCGTCGGTGAAGATGTCGCTGTCCACTTCGAACCATGGATTGGTGACGATCCTCGGCAGCGAGGTGTCCGGGGCTACGGAAATCCTCCCCGCCAGCGGGTCCCCTCCCTTTTCGGGAGCCAATGTTTCCGTAGCCCCGGACATCTCGCTGCCGGGACAGAGCGGATAGCGTCCGAGGGCGCTCAGCACATACCACGCCGACATCTGACCGCAGTCGTCGTTCCCGCACAGACCGTCGGGAGCGGAGGAATAGAGCGTCTCCATGATTCGTTCCACGGCGGCTTTTGCCTTGTCGGGACGTCCCACGGCGCAGTACAGGTAGGGAATATGGTGGCTGGGCTCGTTGCCGTGGGCATACTGCCCAATGCAGCCGGTAATGTCGGCCTGGGTGCGTCCGGTGGTGCCTTCCGGTGCCGTAAACAGCGAATCAATCCTGCGCTCAAAAGCCTCGGGCCCCCCGAAGAGCTCTATCAGGCCGGGTATGTCGTGGGGCACGAAGAAGCTGTATTGCCAGGAGTTGGCCTCGGTGTAATTGTTGTTCACCTCGCGGGGGTCGAAGGGGCTGAACCAGCGTCCGTCCAGCCTCGCCCTCATGAAGCCGCTCTCGGGGTCGAAGACATTGCGCCAGTACTGCGAAGACTCCATATACTTCTGATATTCAGCCTCTTTGCCGAGATATTTAGCCACCTGCGCCACGCACCAGTCGTCGTATGCGAACTCCAGTGTCTTGGACACGCTCTCATGCTCGTCGTCGGCAAGCACCAGAGCGTTGCGCCTGAAACTCTCCATCCCGTGCTCTGGCCTCAAGGAACTGGCAACCAAAGCTTCGAACGCCTTTTCTACGTCGAATCCTTTTATGCCGCGGGCCACCGCATCAGCAATCACGGGCGCGGAGTTGTATCCTATCATGCAGTCGGTTTCCCAGCCCGAAAGCTCCCACACCGGCAGTTTCCCGTTCTCTTCGTAGATCGAAATCATGCTCCTGATGAAGTCGGCGCTGCGCTCCGGTTCAATTTCGAACAGCAGGGGATGCTCGCCCCTGAAAGTGTCCCAAAGGCTGAACACGGTATAACGCTCCCAGCTGTCTGCCCGGTGCACTTCTCCATCCATACCCCTGTATTCTCCGTTGACGTCGGAATAGAGCGACGGGTGGATGCCCGTATGGTAGAGGGCTGTGTAGAAGCGGCGCTTGTGTTCGCGGTCACGGAAGGGACACTGCAGCTTCCCGAGATATTGCTCCCATGCGGCCGAGGCCTTCTGTTTCAGTGATTTAAAGGACTCCGGATACTCCGCCATAAGGTTCTCCCTGGCGTTCTGTTCCGACACGCTGGAGAGGCCCACCCTCAGCTTGACCTTGCGCTTGTCGAAGGTGAAAACGGCCTTGCGTCCATCGTCAGTGACCTGGCATTCGGCATCGGACGAGAATTCTATGTAGAAGTACAGATGCTGCCCGCGTGCCCAGCTGCTGGAGACACGTTTGCCGCTGCACCAGTCCGGACCGGTGCTGATGCTGAAATCGTCCAGCGGATCACGGTGTCTGAGGTCCAGGGTTATGGTGCGCGGTCCTTTCCCCCTGAAGATATATTCGTGCATGCCGACCCTCCTGCCGGCGGTCATCCGGGCCAGTACCTTAGAGTCCTGCAGCCACACTTGATAGAAGCCGGGTGCGGCCTTCTCGCGCTTGTGGGAGAAGGTTGAGGGGCCGCTGCCGGGGGTGATGAGCACGTCGCACCAGTCGTCGCAGCCGGTGCCGCTCAGGTGGGTGTGGCTGAAGCCGTAGATGACTTTGTCGGAGTAGTGGTACCCGCTGCAGCCGTCCCAGTCGCCCGCCTTCGGACGGGTGTCGGGGCTGAGCTGCACCATGCCGAAAGGAGCGCATGCTCCGGGAAAGGTGTGCCCGTGGGCGTCGGTGCCGACGAAGGGGTTTACATATTGTACGAATGCGGACAGAACCGCGGCGAGAGTAATTATCAGCTGTGTCATCGAAAGCAAAAATAGCAATTATTCTGCTTTTGGCAAGGTCTTTGCCATTACTGATATGAAACCTTTTAATATTAATGCCTTATGAAAACAAGAATCACACTTCTCACGGCGCTTCTGGCCATGGTTTATCTGGCCGCGCCTGCGGCCGCGCAGGAGCCTGCCCGCCGCAACAACAACATCTCGGCACGTCAGGAGAATAAGGCTGAAAGGAAACAACAGAAGGTTGACAGGGTGCAGTCTTCTACCAACATCTCCAACCAGCCTGTTACCGACAACAAGCTCCGTCATATTCCCGACACCCAGAGTGACAGGCGAAGCGGCTTAGAGAGCCGTTCCGGCAACAATTCCGGAACCGTCTCCGGACAAGTCCACGGCAACGTAAACAACGGTAACGTCGTAAATCACGGTAACGTGAACCACGGCAACTACGGTAACAACGGTAACGGAAATTATGGCTACGGAAACAATAACAAGGTGAATCACGGCTCCGGCCACGGCGGATATATCCCCGGATACAACAACGCCTATCCCGGCAACCGTCCTCCCATCCCTTCCGTACGCAACTACAACCGCGTTCAGGTTTACGAGCGCACCAATGCAGCGGAAATCGTGGTCAACACCTTGTTTGCCACCAAGATGGAAGCATACTACTACATAGCCAGGCTGCTCGACGAGCGCTACTACACAGTGGCCTCTTACGGCAACAACTACAACTGGCTGCGCAGCGAGGTGAGCTTCATCCCTACGCCTTTCGACTGGGCGGATCCCATGACCCACAACCAGTTCCAGATGTACTTCAAGATAGTGAGCAGCTTCGGCCGGATCAAAGTGTACATCACCGCGCAGTGGCGCGAATCGGTTCTCTCGAACCGCTTCTTGCCCCTCCGCTTCCAGCCCAGCAACTCCTACAGCACCTACTACGCCTGGAATGTCCTCGAGGACATAGCAGACAACATCCCTAATACGAGCATCAGCTACAGGACTTCGGACCTGTTCTAAAGCAGATCACATATTAACTCAAGCCACACAGCGTCGGTGCCGTCAAAGGTGCTGACGCTTGTGCTGTCTATATCCAGCACTGAGGTGACCTCTCCGTCCCGTATCACGGGCACGACGATCTCCGAGCGCGATTCGGAGCTGCAGGCAATGTGGCCCGGGAACTCTTCTACGTCAGGAACTACGACGGTACGGCTCTCTTTCCAGGCGGTGCCGCATACGCCTTTGCCGTAGCCTATCCTGAAGCAGGCGTGCGGACCCTGGAAGGGGCCAAGCACCAGCTGCCCGTCCAGTACGCGGTAGAATCCGACCCAGAAGTATTGCATTCTTTCGTAGATCAGAGCGGCCGTCTGCGCTTGCCGGGCAACAGGGTCTTCTTCGCCCTCGAGTATGAGTTCAAGGTCTTGATACAGACGTAGATACTTGAAGACTTTAAAATCCAGATGGCAGTAGCCCGTCGGGTTTTTGTCCAGATAGTCGCGGTGCCTTTCCTCGGCCGGCCAGAAGCTGTCCAGGGGGAGCAGCTCGGTTGCAGGCTCCATGCCGAGGCGCTTTTCCAGGGCGTCAAATTCCCCTCGGATAGCAGGCAGGTCCGAGGCGTCGGAATAATACACCCCCGTACGGTAGCGGGTGCCGCGGTCATGCCCCTGTCCGCCTGCGTCCAGCGGGTCGATGCTGGCGAAAAACAGGCGTACGAGCTTGGCGGTGCTCACCCTGTCGGGGTTGTAAATGACCTTCACCGTCTCGACATGACCGGTGGAATCTGTATAGACTTGTTCGTAGCTGGGATTGTCCAGCCGCCCGTTAGCGTATCCGGGTGCCGTGTGCAGCACACCGTCGATGCCTTTGAAGAAGTGCTCGGCGCCCCAGAAGCACCCTCCGGCGAAGTACAGAGTTTTATTCATAATATAATTATGGTCGTAAACATAATATTTTTTTCGGAAATAATCGCTATATTTGAAAATTGGAAACTAATACCAATTAGTATATGAAAAAACTCAAGAACCTTCTCATGCTCTTTTCGGCATTGTGCCTTATGGCTTTGCCTTCGTTCGAAGCCGCCTCGCAGAATCGCGTGCGCGTGCAGGGAAGTGTCAAGGATGCCAACGGTGAACCGTTGATTGGAGCAATGGTGCTTATTAAAGGCACCCAGAACGGAGCGATGACAGATGAGCTCGGCAATTATATTCTGTCGGGAGTGGCGCCCGGAGCCTCCGTAACAGCAAGCCTCCTCGGCTACGAAGAACAGACCGTAAAGCTTGGCAGCGGCCAGACCACCCTGAACTTCGTGCTCAATGAGGACAAGATGCAGCTCGAAGAAGCAGTGGCCATCGGTTATGGCAACCAGCGCAAGATCACCCTCACCGGTTCGGTGACCAGCACCACAGGTGAGGAATTGGTCAAAAACTCTTCTGTGAACCTCTCCCAGGGACTTGCAGGCCGTGTGTCCGGTGTCATCATCAACAACCGTTCCGGTGAGCCTGGACGCGACGACGCCGTGATGTACATCCGCGGCCGCAGCACCCTCGGCAACAACTCCCCGCTCATCATCATTGACGGCGTGCCCGGACGAGGCGATGAATTCTCACGTCTGACCGGCGAGGAAATCGAGAGCATCAACGTGCTCAAGGATGCCTCCGCAGCCATCTACGGTGCCCGTTCTGCAAACGGTGTTATCCTTGTCACCACCAAGCGCGGCCGTTCCGACGGAGCCCCTACCGTGACTTTCACCTACGACTACGGTATGCAGTCTCCGACCCGCCTTGTGAAGATGGCGGACGCTGTGACCTTTGCCAAGGCATACAACGCAGCCCGCGCCATCACCGGAGCTTCTCCTATCTACACCAAGGAGCAGATTCAGCACTATATCGACCAGGACGACCCCATCAACTATCCTAACACGGACTGGTTCAAAGAGATCATCAAGCCCTTCTCTTCCCAGCACAAATATGGCGTGAGCCTGCAGGGCGGCGCCGACAGGGTGAACTACTTCGTGCAGTTCAACGGACAGTACCAGGACGGTATCTACGTCAAGTCGGCTACCAACTACAACCAGTACAACGTGCGTTCGAACATCGACGTCAAGGTCACCGACGACTTCAAGCTGGGCATCGACCTCAATGTGCGTCAGCAGCACAAGAACTACTCTGCTTATCCGAGTGACTCCTACGGTATTTTCTACATCACCACCCGCCGCTACGCTTCCAGCGCCCCTTACTATCCCAACGGATACCTTCGCAGCGGAGCCAACCCTGCCGCCCTTGTGCAGGACCTGACGGGTTATGACAATACCACCTACAACACCATCAACACCACGTTCCGCGGCAACTACGACCTTCACGCCATCACCAAGGGCCTGTCGATCAACGCAGTCCTTGCCTACGACGTGCACAACAACTTCCATAAGAACTGGTCCAAGAACTGGCCCTGCTACTCCTACGACGAGATTACCGAAATCTACCGCGAGAGGGACAGCGGCGTGTTCACCACACCTACTCTGAACGAGAGCCAGAACAACTACCATACTATTACGGTCAACGCCAATCTCAACTACGACCGCAGCTTCGGCGACCACCACGTGACCGCCTTGGCCGGTATGGAGCAGAGCAATTTCCGCAGGGACTATTTCAGCGGCGCCATTGAGAAGTACGACTCCGACATACTGGACGAATTCTTCGCCGGCAACGCCGACAAGTCCTATTATAAGATCGGAGGTTATGCTTCCGAGACCGCCCGCCGCTCTTTCTTCACCCGTGTGGGATACGACTACAAGAGCAAATACATGATCCAGGCCCTTGTCCGCTGGGACGGAAGTGAAAACTTCCCTGTCGGCAGGCGCTGGGGCGTATTCCCCGGAGTATCAGTTGGTTGGCGTATGTCTGAAGAGCCTTTCATCAAAGACAGGTGGCCTTGGCTCACCAACCTCAAGATACGTGCTTCCTATGGTGAGCAGGGTAACGACCAGGTGGCTGCATTCCAGTACCTCGCAACTTACGCCTACACCACAAGCACTTCTTACAGGGCGCTTTACGACAACAAGGAAGTGAACTATATCCTTCCCGACGGAGTGCCCAATCCCAACATCACCTGGGAAGTGGCCCGCACTTGGAACGTGGGTCTGGACGGATCGATTCGTAACGGTCTCTTCGGATGGGAGCTCGAAGGCTTCTTCACCCGCCGCAGCAACATCCTCTGCACCCGTAACGCATCCATCCCTTACTATACAGGTCTTACAACCAACCTGCCCGACGAGAACATAGGTATCGTGTCCAACAGGGGTGTCGAACTCCAGCTCAACCACGAGAACAGGGTGGGTGACTTCCGCTACAGAGTGGCCGGCAACTTCATGTATGCCAAGAACGTCATCGAGTTCATGGACGAAACTCCTTACGACGAGAAGCATCAGTACATGAACAGGACCGGACACCCTATGGGAGCGTCCCTGATCTATCAGGTAAAGGGCATCAACAAGACTTTCGATGACCTTAAGAATAATCCCCAGATGTCCGGCGCAGGTCTTGGCGACTTCTACTTCGAAGACCTCGACAAAGACGGAAAGATCGATTCCAACGACCGTATGAGGATGGACCTTACCGCCGTGCCTCAGATAGTATTCGGTGTGAACGGTGACCTGCAGTGGAAGAATTTCGACCTCTCCATCTTGCTCCAGGGCCAGGCTCTCGCCCGTTACTACTATGCACCTCTTACCGACCCCGTGTCCGGAAACATCGAAATGGATGCAGCGCTGAACGCCTGGAATCTCGACAATCCGGACAGCAACTACCCCCGTATCGCATCCAACATAGGCAACGGCGGTGTGTACCGTACTTCTTATTACTATCGCAATGCCGCGTTCCTGCGTCTGAAGAACCTCGAGCTGGGATATACCCTTCCCGGCAACGTGTTCGGTCATCAGGTCGGCATCCAGAACACCCGCTTCTATATTGCCGGTTACAACCTTCTGACCTTCTCCGGGCTCAAGAATGTTGACCCTGAGACCAGCGACGAAGGCTACCAGACCTATCCTCAGGTGAAGATCTTCAACTTCGGTGTGAAGGTCACCTTCGGTAAAATGGGTGGCGCCAAGGCAGTAAGCGGAGGTGCCCGCACTCCTGCCGCAACCGCAGCTACCGTCAAGGAAGTGATCAGGGAAGTCGAAAAGATTGTTGAAGTTCCTGTAGAGAAAGTGGTAGAAAAGGTCGTTGAAGTTCCTGTGGAGAAGATTGTAGAGGTCCCGGCCAGTACGCTCAGCGGAGAGTACACCGACGACTTGTTCTTCATCATCGGCAAGGCTGAAATCCGTCCTGAAGAGGCCTTCAAGCTTGGACGCATTTGCCAGATTCTCAAAGAGAACCCCGAATCCAAGATCATTGTTACTGGATACGCGGATTCTTCGACCGGCACTTCTGAGATCAACCAGGCTCTCTCTGACCAGCGCGCCAAGATTGTGAGCGACATGCTGGCTAAGGCAGGCATCTCGTCTGACCGTATTGAATGCAGGGCCGCCGGTACCGACAGGGATGCATCTGCATCTCCTTCATCCAACCGCGTTGCCGTTTGTGTTATCAAGTAAAAGAGCTCAAAATGAAAAAGTATATAAGCATCCTTTGTCTTGCAGTCTTGGCAGTGACTGCCTGCAACGACGGTTTCCTCGACAAGAAACCTCTCGATAAACTTTCCGAGGAGGCTGTATTCAACAGTGACGCTCTCGCCGAGAGTTATATTAACGCCATCTATACGGTTCTGCCCGATCCCTTTACCGAGGGCAATATCGGCTGTATCTCCGACGAAGGCTTCTTCCGCTACGGAGGCACCTCCACTCGTTATATCGCCGACGGTTCCATGACGCCCAGCAACATCATAGACCAGAACAACGGCGGTCCGGCCCATCCCACCCGTACCACCTTCCTGAATATCTGGAACCGTGCATACGAGTATATCTACCGTCTCAATTACTTCATCCGCTATGTTGAGGAGAAGGGCTCTGCCATGAGCGAGTCGGTGAAGAAGCGCCTGCTTGGCGAATCTTATTTCCTGCGCGCGTGGGCCTACACCAACCTCATCCAGCGCTACGGCGGCGTGGTCATTGTGGATAAACCCCACGAAGACCTGGGAGCCGAGTTCAAAGAGGTCCGCTCCAATTTTGACGATTGCGTCACTTTCATCAAGGGAGACCTGGACAAGGCCTATGATCTGCTGCCCGAGAAGACCGCCACGGCTCTCGGCCGTGTGCACAAGGACTGTGTGCTGGCTCTCCGCTGCCGCCTTACCCTCATTGCAGCCTCACCTCTGTTCAACGACCCCAGCAATCCCACCGGAGGAGTGTTCCGCGGTACCTATTCCAAGGATAAGTGGCAGGAGGCGTACGATGCTGCCAAGGCCATTTGCGACCGTGCCGACGTGGACGGAGCCTATGCCCTGGACGACACCTACGACGGTTTCTGGCGCGACGTTGCTTCTCCCGAAATCATTTGGGGCAAGTTCTTCGTGCAGAGCAGCGGCCAGCCTCACAAGGCCCAGCTGTTCTATGGCCTGATGGACTTCGGAGGCGGCGGTTGGGAAAGTTTCAACCCCACCCAGGCCATGTGGCTCGACTACGAAATGAAGAACGGCAAAAAGATTTTCGAGGAAGGTTCAGGCTATGATCCTCTGCGTCCTTTCAAGGGCCGCGACCCGAGGTTCGAGCACTGCATCATCTATCCTACCAAGATCTACAAGTGGACCGACAAAGACGGCAAACCCCAGGAGACCCAGCTTCAGCTCTACCTGCTCTATGAGAACAAGGAGCTTGCCGATTTCGAAAAGGGCAAACCTGAACCGGAAACGTCCAAGAAAGCCAGCGACCAGATCCATATCACCAACACCGGCGGCAGCGGCCTTACAAAATGGTATATGCCCGACAAATACATTTCCGAGTCCCTCATCGGCAACGTGGTTTATCCTTGGTTCCGTCTGGGCGAAATGTACCTGAACCTCGCCGAAGCTGCCTATCAACTTGGCAAAGAAGGGGAGTGCCGCACCTATCTTAACAAGATTCGCAGTCGCGCAGACGTCAAGATGCCTGACATCACCGACAGCGGCGAGAGCCTCTGGGACGAAGTCGTGAACGAGCGCCGTATCGAACTTGCATTCGAGGCCTTCCGTTACTTCGACACCCGCCGTCTCAAGATAGCCACCACCTACGAGAACGTTCCTTTCGCCGGCATGCGCACATGCCTCCTCCAGAAGGGCAGCAAGCAGGATACCATCTACCGTTGCGTCCAGCCTGCCGACAAGGCGAACAAGAACCGCAACTACTATTGGGCCAATACCGGTGAGAGGGAGGCCTACATCAGCAGCAACAACGGCAACGACGTGGCCTATCTGGTCAATTATGTCTGGAAGGGCAAGACCTATACCGTAGATTACGGCGAAGCTTGCCTCACGATTTCTCCTACACAGAAATGGTTCCCCAACACCAGCAGGTCCAACAAGCCGCAGGCCGGAGCCATTACCTGTACCAACAAACCTAGCGTGGAGAATTCCGAAGACTATCCGAACTACCTCATGCCTATACCTCAAACCGAAATAGACAAGACCGAGAAACGCTTACAGCAGAATCCCGGATACACCTATTAATAATGAAGAATTTCCGAATCATTATAGCAGCACTCGTCCTCCTGGCCGCACTTTCAGGGTGCCGGGAGGACCGGCTGGCTATAAACTACAATGCCGCGGACATATCCACAACCCCTGACGAGCACACCATGCTGGCAGGGTTTGCCGCCCGTAACGAGCTGTCCGACGGCTTGCACCTGCCGCTCTACACACACTGCATGGTGATAGGCAAGGGCACCGACAAAGTATGCATCATTTCCAACGACCTCATGGAGATATCTCCCGATCTGAGTCTGGAATGGCGCAAAGAGATTTCCGCGCAGAGCGGACTTCCGCTCGACCGCATCTTCATGCACTGCATCCACACCCATTCGGCCCCGCGCAACGGCGGCTGGAGGGCGGAACCCGGCGGCAGCAACTACTCCCACAAGGAGCGCCTGCACAAGGTCCTGGTAGAGAATGCGGTGAAGACCATAAGCGACGAGGCTTCCTTCCGTCCTTTCAAGATGGAACTCGGCAAGGCTCAGACCAGCATCAACGGCAACCGCTGCGAAAAAGGCGGCCCTGTGGACCGCGACGTCTATGTGGTCCGTTTCCTGGACACCAAGGGGCAGCCGATCGTGTCGATTGTCAACCTTGCGTGCCACCCCGTGTGCATGGGGCCCAAGAGCCTTCTGGTATCGTCCGACTATCCCGGCGTGTATGCCAAGATACTTAAGGAAGCCTGGGGCGGCGACGTGTTCCAGCTCACCGGCGCTTCCGGCAACATGGATCCGGAGAAAGGTCCCAAGATGAAGGAATATGCCGAAGAATGCGGCCGCTGCCTTGCGGATTCTCTGCTCAAGATAAAATTTGAGAAGGTCCGTCCTACCGGCGAGTTCAAAGTGGTGAACGATACCGTGGGCCTGCCTTTCCGCATTCCCGAAGTCACTCCCGAGGCCGTCGAGGCTCATGCTGCCGAGATAAGCCAGTGGGACAAGACGGTATCGGCCTCCTGGAAAGACGATGTGCAGGGCTGGAAGGAGCAGATACTCAGCCGTTTCTCTTCCGGCGACGTGCAGAGTGCCCTGAACTTTACTATGGGAGCCGTAAACATCAACGGCGTCATTTTCTTCTTCTCCCAGGGAGAGCCTTTCTGCGAATACCAGATGGGCGCGCGCAGCCATTTCCCTGGCAAAAACGTGATTTTTGCCGGATATACCAATGGCCAGAACTCCTACCTGCCCTCCGCTCATGCCTATGAGTACCGCAAGGGCTATGAATACGAAATTGACCAAATGCACATATACATCAAGGCTCCGTATCCGCTTTCGGACACCATGCCCGAAGCCTATGCGGCCGCAATTGACAAAACCATAAACGAAGTCCTATGATAGCAGCACTGTTAGTTGCCACTCTCCTCAGCATCACTCCGGTATCTAACACTCCGGTATATAATATCGTACCTACTCCCAAGAGCCTGGTTCCCTCCGAGGGTGTATTCACCCTCAGCAAGAACACAGCCCTGAAGGTAGAAGACGCTGCATTCGGCGAGATTGCCGATGATTTCCGTGCCCAGGTTGCCGCAGCAAGCGGCTTCAAGCTCGAAGGCAAGGGCCCGGCTATCGTGCTGCGCAAAGTTTCCGGCATGGGCCAGGAGGCTTACAAGCTCAGCGTCAAACCTTCCGGCGTGCTGGTCGAGGCGAGCGAAGTGAACGGAGCGTTTTACGGGCTGCAGACCCTTCTGCAGCTTCTCCCTGCGGAGATCTATGCCGACCGGCTCCAAAAGAAAGTCAAATGGACGGCTCCCTGCTGCACCATAGACGATGAACCCGAATTTGCCTACCGCGGCTTCCTTTTCGACTGCGGCCGCTATTTCTTCCCCAAGGAGGAAGTGATGAAGTTCATCGACCTCATGGCCATGCACAAGCAGAACATGTTCCACTGGCACCTCACCGAAGACCAGGGCTGGCGCATCCAGATAGACAAGTATCCCCGTCTTACGGAGATAGGCGCCTGGCGCAAGGAAACCGCTTTCCACAGCTGGATCGGCAACGGAGTCCCTCACGGCGGATTCTATACCAAAGACGACATTCGCGAAGTGGTGGAATATGCCCGCAGGCGCTGCGTGACCGTGATTCCCGAGGTCGAGATACCCGGGCACAGCACCGCAGCCATTGCCGCTTATCCCGAGCTGAGCTGCTTCCCCGAGCGCCACTACGAAGTGGAGACCCGCTGGGGCATCTGGAAGAACCTTTATGCTCCTACGGCCTACACTTTCCAGTTCCTTGAAGATGTGTTCTCCGAGCTTTTCGAACTCTTCCCTTCGCCCATCTACCACATAGGCGGCGACGAGGCACCCAAGGATGTTTACCGTGAAAGCAAGTACTGCCAGGACCTCATGAAGGTGCTGGGACTCAAGGACGTGGAAGAACTGCAGACCTTCTTCGTGAAGCGCATCGGCGACTTCCTCAAGGCCAACGGCAAGACCTGCATCGGATGGGACGAAATACTTGACGGAGGCGCTCTGGAAGACCCCATTGCCATGTCGTACCGCGGTCATGCACCCGCTGCCAAAGGCATACGCCGCGGCATCAAGGTGGTGCTTACTCCCAACCGCTGGTGCTATCTCGACAACAACCAGGACGACCAGCCCGACGACCTCGCCCAGGAGGTGTTCATGCCGCTGAAGAAAGTTTACAACTACTATCCTGCGGTGGATTCCCTCCCCGAACTGAGCAAGCAGTATATTATAGGTTACGAGACCTGCCTCTGGACCGAGTACATTCCCGATTCCAAGAAGGCTGAGTGGTTTGCATTCCCGCGCAACGTGGCGGCATCCGAAGTGGGCTGGACTTCCCGTTCCAACAAGGACTGGGAGAACTTCCGCCTGCGCATGCCCACCATACTCAAGCGCCTGGACATGAAGCATGTCAACTATTGCCCTGTCTATTACGAAGTTATCTTCGACTACGACCGCAGGCTGCCATTCCCCAAGTCCATGAACCTGGAGCTTGACTATCCCGACGGTGAAGTGCACTACACCACCGACGGCACGGAGCCTACCATTAACAGCCCGCGCTATGACGGCACCCCGTTCATGGTGGACAAGGACACCGTGATCAAGGCCCGCGGCTTCGGCCGTGACGGCAAACCCCTCGGCAAAATAACCGAAAAACGTTTCTTCAGCAGTTATGGAAAGTAGAAGTTCAGTGCACTGCTGCTCCGGAGAATGTGCCACCCTCGGCAACATAAGAGGGAGGGGCCCACGAAGTGGGAGGGGTCGCGCAGCGACTTCTCCGGAACAGCAGGGCACTGAACTTCAGAATACTGACAGATGAGAAGATTTTTATACATAGTTGCGGCAGCGGTACTGCTTGCCTCCTGCACAGCAAAGCAGGAGGCCGGAGTGCCGCAGATAGTGCCCAAACCCGCTTTCCTGCAGATGTCCGAAGGCAGTTTCTGCATAAACAGAAATACGCCGGTGTACGTCGAAGCGGGGGATACCGCACTGCTCCGTACCGTTGGCTTCCTTAACGAACGCCTCCGCAAGGCCGCCGGCTTCGAGCTTAAGGTAAGCACCGACGATCCTTTGCGTCACGGAAGCGAAAAGGGCATTTTCTTGCTGCAGACAGGCTACCTTCCCGAGTCATACGCCCTGAGGGTTACCCCCGGCGGAATAACGCTCGAATATGCCGACGGTGCAGGTGCTTTTTATGCCCTGCAAACCCTCCTGCAAATGCTTCCGGAGGCTATTTTCGCCGATTCGGTGCAGCGTGGCGTGAGCTGGCTCGTGCCTTGCTGCGACATAGAAGACAGTCCCCGCTTCCCTTACAGGGGCATGCATCTTGACTGCTGCCTGCATTTCTTCGACATCCCCTTCCTCAAACGCTACATAGACCTCATGGCTCTCCACAAGGTGAACCGTTTCCACTGGCACCTTACCGAAGACCAGGGCTGGCGCATCGAGATCAAAAAATACCCCCTTCTAACCGAGAAAGGCCAGTGGCGCAAGGAGACCGTGGTGGGTTCGCTCGCATCTGGAGTGTACGACGGCAAGCCTTACGGGGGATACTACAGCCAGGAAGAAATCAAGGACCTGGTGCGTTATGCAGCCGAGCGCTACGTGACCATAATCCCCGAGATCGAGATTCCCGGTCACTCTCTCGCCGCCATCTCCTGCTATCCCGAGTTGAGCTGCGGCCTCGAAGACCACTATGAGACCGCCACCCGCTGGGGCATTTTCCGCCAGGTCTATTGCCCCAAGGAAGAGACCTTCAAGTTCCTCGAAGACGTGTTCGACGAGGTCATCGAGCTCTTCCCGTCTGAGCTGATACACATCGGCGGCGACGAATGCCCCAAGACAAGTTGGAAGCAGTGCCCTCACTGCCAGGAAGTTATTAAGCGCGAAGGACTCAAGGACGAGTACGAACTCCAGAGCTGGTTCATCCAGCGCATGGAGAAGTACATCAACTCCAAGGGCCGCCAGATCATAGGCTGGGACGAAATTCTCCAGGGCGGTCTTGCCCCCAATGCCAAGGTGATGTCGTGGCTCGGCGAGGAGGGCGGAATCAAAGCCGCCCAGCAGCACCACCAGGTGGTCATGTCCCCTTATCCCAAGTACTATCTGGATTACTGGCAGGGCGATCCCGACAGCGAGCCGCTGGCCATGGGAGGCCCTACTATGCTGCGGACCATGTATGAATACGAGCCCGTTCCCGCCGTGCTTTCGCCTGAAGAGCGTAAGTACATAATGGGTGTCGAAGGTTGCGTGTGGACTGAATATATGCCCACGCCCGCAAGGGTCGAATA
The DNA here is from genome assembly GCA_946403855.1 of uncultured Bacteroidales bacterium. Taxonomy (GTDB): domain Bacteria; phylum Bacteroidota; class Bacteroidia; order Bacteroidales; family UBA932; genus Cryptobacteroides. Next base: position 81,752 of record CAMJBH010000008.1, on the reverse strand, counting down.
CATGGCATGGCCCCGCATGTGCGCAATCGCCGAGGCCGGATGGACCAAGACAGACAAGGACTGGGAAGATTTCACCGCCCGTCTCGAGACGCACCTCGGCAGGCTCGACAGGCTTGGGGTGGAATATTGCCGCAACTTCTGGAACCCGTTCATCGAACTGCACAAGGATACCGAATACAGCAAGGTGGTGACCATGAGCGTGGATGCTCCCGGAGCCGAGATACGCTACACCCTTGACGGAAGCGCCCCCACCGCCGCCTCCGCCGTTTATGAAGGCCCCTTTGCCATAAACAAGCAGCAAAGGGTCACTGCCGCGGCTTTCCGCGACGGAAAAATGATTGGAACAATTAAATATAAAGATTTCTGATAGAAATGAGCATTAGATTAACTGAACAACCGTCCCTGTACGATCATCTGGAGACGAAGTCCGTGGCGGAACTGCTGCGCGACATCAACACGGAAGACAAGAAAGTGCCTCTGGCCATAGAGGCTGTGCTTCCTGACATTGAAAAACTTTGTAACGCAATCGAAGCACAGCTCCGTGCTGGCGGGCGCTTCTTCTGGCTGGGCGCCGGAACCGGCGGCAAGCTTGGCGTACTGGACGTACTGGAAGTTCCCAACACATATGGTGTAGATCCCGAGATCTGGCAGGCTGTGCTTGCCGGCGGCAACGAGAACCTGGTACTCGACCTGGAAGAGGCCGAAGACGATGTGGAGGAAGGATGGGTAACCCTGCGTGACAAGCATCACATCAGCCACAAGGACATCGTGGTGGGCATATCGGCCAGCGGCAACACTCCCTATGTGATGGCCGCCATGAAGGCCTGCAAGGAGCACGGCATTCCCTGCGGAAGCATTTGCAACAATCCCGGATCTCCCATTTCCGACTACGTGGATTATCCCATAGAGGTGGTCATGGGACCTGAATTCATCACCGGAAGCACCCGTATGAAATCCGGCACCTCCCAGAAGCTGCTCTGCGATATGATAAGCACCACCATCATGGTGCGCCTGGGCCGTGTCCAGGGCAACCGCATGGTGTGCGCCAACCTTATCAACAACAAGGTTATCGACCGTCTGACCCGCACCATGGTGGAGCGTAATCCCCAGCTCAGCTACGAGTACTGCGAGGAGATTATCAAAAAGACCGGCGGCCTTGTCAAGGCAGAAGAATACCTCAAAGAACAAGGAATCCTGAAATGAAGTTTTTGAATTCATTTGGTCTGTGCGCCGTCCTGCTCTCCATTGCAGCAGGATGCGGCCAGACCGGCCCCGACAGCGGCAAGGCAGACGCCAAATATAACGGTTTGGTGCTGAACGAGATCGCCGCCCATGACGAAATAACCGACGCCGTGTCCTGGGTGGAAATAGTCAACAGCTCCTCCGAATCCAAGTCGCTGGACGGCCTGTCGCTGTATGTTTCGGATGCCTATTTCACGGATCAGAGCATAGCCACCCTTTCCGGCAGTCTGGCTGCCGGAGAGAGGCTTCTTCTGAGCACGGAAGACGGCACACTCCGCACCGGAGTGGCTTCGAACGCCCCGTTCACCCTCGTCCTGGGCACCAGTCCCACCAAGGCGGCCGACAGTTATACCCGTTCCGAAGACGGTCCCTCGCTGGGCCTGTTTGCCAGCTATCAGCGCATCCCCGATGCAACCGGCGAGTGGCGCAAGCTTACCTATTCCAGTCAGGGTAAGGCCAACGAGATCTTCGACATTTCCAAGACCAAGCCTACAGCGGTGTGGACTTGGGGAAGCCACATGAAGGACCTTCTCGCAAACGACGCTGCTAATCTCAAGTCGCTCAAAGACAAAGGCTATGACCACATAATCCTCAATTTCGCAGCCTTCTCCAACCAGGGCAACATCCCTACGGCCAAGCGTTTCATGCAGAAAGCAAACGAGCTGGGACTCGTGGTGCATGTGTGGATGCAGGCTTTCTACAACGGCGGATGGATCAGCCCCATCGACGATACCAACAAGTGCTTCAAGGAGGAAATCTTTGCGAGCATACGCGAAGAAGCTGCCGAGTACATTGAGAACTGGGGAGTGAAGGGCGTGCATCTGGACTACATCCGCTTCGGCGGCACTGCTTCCAAGCACGACCATTCCAATGAGGTCAACTCCGTGGCCGCGGTGAACCGCTGCTGCAAGGAAATACGTGAGATCTGCGACGGATTCGACGAGGGCCTGATCACTTCGGCCGCACTCATGCCGGAACCCAACTCCACTCACTACTACGGACAGTCTCCTGTACAGATGTCCAAGTACATCCACATCCTCATGCCAATGATCTACCGCTATGGATCCTACAATTTCAGCGACAGCGCTTTCCAGGAGCGTTCCAACTACTTCGCACGTCAGGCGGCCAAGGGCGGCGGCGTGTCCTGGTCCGGCATCCAGACTTATGACGCTTCCACTGTCGGCATGAGCGCCGAGGCTATGCGCAAAGACATAGACCTCATGGCGGCTACCGATGCCTCCGGAATCGTGCTGTTCCGCTATCAGCTGGGAACCTTCCCTGATGTTAACGATCTTTGGAATTAACTTTCACATATATACTATTTCATTAACCAAAAAATTTTCTTTTTATGAAAAAAGTTCTTTATCTCTTGGCAACAGCAGCAGTCTTTGCTCTGACACTCGTAGGGTGTAACAGAGAAGACCCTGAAAAGGAAAAGGACGATCCCAACATCGTGGGAACTTTCAAGATCTCCGATGTCGTGGATGCAGCTGCCACAGCCTACAAGACTTGGGAAGAGACCGAGTCTTTCGCCGAAACCATCAAGGTAAGCGACAAGGACCTTACTCTGCCTCAGTATCAGTATGCTATCTGCCAGGCTCTGGCAAATATCGGCGGTGGAAAGACCGACGATATCAAGGTTAAGTCCGTCAAGGCGGCCGACCATCCCGAAAGGGACAGCTACGAAAACGAGAAAATCGCGGTCACCAACGGTCCTAAGATCGAAGAGGGAACCGAAGACCTCGTGTCCGTGGCTACCCGCATGCTGGAGAGAATGGACTCAGAACTCAAGGTGCCCAACCAGACCGTGTTCACACGCGGCGGCACTTCTGTCGCATTCTCTACCAACCGTGCTACGACCGTCATTTCCCGCGAACTTGCCAACTACAAAGCCAACGGCAAGCTCGACAGCGAGGTTTCTGCAAGCTACAAGGGCGCAGGCAGCTCCATCAAGGCTTTCGCCCAGCAGTATGTGAAAATTCTCGACGTATGGGAGAAGAATGTAGGCACACTTGACCGTCTTTCCAACTGGGAACTTGCCCAGGAGGACGACAAGGACATTGTCGAGAACGCCCACTATGTTCCCACTGACTATACGATTCAGTTCGGCGAGCAGATCCTTACCACAGGCGACATGCTCGAAATAGCACTGCGTTCCTACCTGCTCCTCCGTGGTTATGACGGCAATGACACCGACGCAGTCGGCTTCGGTACTTTCCCCACCGTTACTCCTGTGAGCATGAGCGCTCCCGTTCCCGCCACCCACCAGTACGGCTGGAACATGCCTCTTATCGAGACCAGCAACGGCGGCTACCTCTACAAGATGATCGACGGTCTGGAGACTTACGGCCAGGTTGATCCTGTGATCCTCGACAACTGGGCACAGAGGTCCCTGAACTGGGCATTCACACACGACCTCAAGTTCACCAACTTCTGCACTTATCCCCGTGAGCCTATCACCAACTACGGCGGCTGCTTCAGCTCAGGACGTGCTCTGCTCACCTATGCATTCTTCTTCAAGTACATGCTTGACAACAACCTCGAGAAGGCTGACAACCTCGGCGCCGACGTGGTCATCCGTTCCGAACTCTTCGGAATCGACACCGCAGGCAACGACAACGACATCAAGCTCAAGACCTCCGAGCTCGAGTTCGAAAGCGACGAGCAGACCAAGGAAGCAGGCTTCGTGGCCAACAAGGCATGGACTGCAACTGCCAGCGAGAGCTGGATTACCGTTGATCCTTCCAACGGCGAGGCCGGCGACATCACCATCAAGATCACCTGCGCAGCCAACACCGGCGACGCCCGCGAGGGTAAGGTCATCGTGAAGGGCGGCAACATCACCGAAGGCCTCGAGATCATCGTCAAGCAGGCCAAGTACATCGCCCCCAGCACCGCAACCATCAAGGACTTCGCACAGGAATATGTGAAGATCATCGATGCATGGTATGCCAACGTAGGCACCATCAACCGCCTGTCCAACTGGGCTCTCGCCACCGATGCCGACAAGGACATTGTTGAGAATGCACACTATGTACCCAACGACTTCACCATCGAGGTAGGCGGCAGGGTGTACAACACCGCCGACATGCTCGAGGCCGCTCTGCGTTCCTACCTGCTGCTCCGCGGCTGGGACGGCAACGAGACCGAGAAGGCAGGCTGGGGCAACTTCCCTACCACCACTCCTGTCTCCATGAGCGAGACCACAGTTCCTGCAACTCACGAATTCAAGTTCGGCAGCCCTCTTATCGAGAGCAGCAACGGCGGCTACCTGTACAAGGTGGTTGACGGCAAGGAAGTCTATGGACAGGCAGATCCCGTGATCCTCGACAACTGGGCACAGAGGTCCCTGAACTGGGCATTCACCCACGACAAGGTGATCACCAACCTCTGCGGCTATCCCCGCGATCCTATCACCAACTACGGTGGCTGCTTCAGCTCCGGACGTGCTCTGCTCACCTATGCATTCTTCTTCAAGTACATGCTTGAGAACGGACTCGACAAGGCAGATGGCCTCGGCGCAGACGTAGTCATTCGCTCCGAACTCTTCGGACTCGAGACCGCTACCGAGTACAAGCCTACCATCAAGGACTTCGCCAAAGAGTATGTCAAGATCCTCAATATCTGGCAGAACAATGTAGGTTCTATCAACCGTCTGTCCGACTGGAAACTTGCCGTCAAGGGCGACAAAGACGTGGTTGAAAACGCACACTACATCCCCAACGGAACCACCATCATCGTGGGTAACAAGACCTACACCACCGGCGACATGCTCGAGACAGCTCTTCGCTCCTACCTGCTGCTCCGCGGCTGGGACGGCAACGAGACCGAGAAGGCCGGCTGGGGCAATTTCCCCACCACCACTCCTGTTGCCATGAGCACCACCGAGATCCCTGCAACCCATGACTTTGTGTTCGGTACTCCTCTTATCGAGACCAGCAACGGCGGCTATCTGTACAAGACCGTCGACGGCAAGGAAGTTTATGGCCAGGCAGATCCCGTGATCCTCGACAACTGGGCACAGAGGTCCCTGAACTGGGCATTCACCCACGACAAGGTGATCACCAACTTCTGCGGCTATCCCCGCGATCCTATCACCAACTACGGCGGCTGCTTCAGCTCCGGACGTGCCCTGCTCACCTATGCATTCTTCTTCAAGTACATGCTTGACAACAACCTGGACAAGGCTGACGGCCTTGGAGCAGACGTGGTCATCCGCAGCGAGCTCTTCGGAATCGAGACTGCAAGCCAGCCTGCCGATGACGGTGTCATCAAGACCGCCGACCAGCTCATAGCCTACCTGGCCGATCCCAGTAAGGATGCAGAGCTCGGAGCCAACATCGACCTTAGCGGCAAGACTTTCACTCCCGGCAAGCAGAGCGGCACCTTCGACGGCAAGAACTTCACCATCACCTTCAATGCAGAGGTGACCGACAGGATTCCTGCCGAAGTTCCTGAAGGAACAGACAAGGCTCTCCTTCCCGAGGCCAATGTGGGTCTGTTCAGCTTCGTGGGCGGAACCGTCAAGAACCTCAAGACTGCAGGTTCCCTGAAGTTCAGCGCCGAGGCCGGTTCCGGTACCTATCATGTGGGCGGCATCGCCGGCTACGTTGAGGGCACTGGCAAGATTCTGAACTGCGTGAACGGCGTCAACGTGCTTGCAGACACCAAGTGCACCCACCATCTGGGCGGTATCGCAGGTTTCACTGCAGCAGGCGCCAGCATTACCGGTTGCGTGAACAACGGTAAGGTAGAGATGATCATCCCCGACAAGGGAGCTGCCAATGCTTCCCAGGTGGGCGGTATCATCGGCCACATCGAAGGAAAGGCTGTCGTTGACGGATGTACCAACAACGCCCAGATTACCTGGGAAGGCACCGGAACTCCCCGCCAGGCCGGTATCTGCGGATACATCAACAACCTCGTGGACGTGAAGTTCATCGATTGCACCAACAAGGGCGACATTGTCTGGAACGAAGGTAATTATAACGCATCTTCCTGGTCCTATGTAGGCGGTCTTACCGGCTACTACGGCACTCCTACCAAGGGCGGCGTAGTGCTTTATGAGAACTGCACCAATGAGGGTAATGTCATATGCAATATCAATGATTCTAAGACCAAGGCACGCGTGGGCGGTATCGCCGGCCATGCAGGTATAGCGACCAATAATGACGCTGGCATCGGAGAAGGTGAAATCAGCTATAGCTATAAGAACTGCGTGAACAACGGAGACATCACCACAACCTCAACCACTGCCAACAACTTCCTGGGCGGTATAGTAGGATATTCCGAAGTTACAGCCCTCCTGAACATCGAAGGCTGCACCAACAACGCAGCTCTGACCGTTGCCGGCAAGGGCACCGCAGGTGCCATCCTCGGCCGCAACTGCAGCGTGAAGTCCACCTTCACCGATGTAAAGGTCGGTAAAGACACCAAACTTGCCCTCGGTAATCCTGATGGGGCATTCATCGGCCTCATAGTAGGTTGGCAGCCCCTCATCACTACGGCCATTACCGGCAAGGTGGCGGGCGGCACCCTGGTCAAGGGAAGCGAGACCATCGAGATCACCGCAGCAAACTTCGCTGACTACCTCCTCGGTAAAGACAGCCAGGCCCTCGGCGAGGGCGGCAGCATTACCGGAGTCACCTTCGGCGAATAGCTGAGCTTTTTTGGCAGCAGGGGCCTGACCGCCCCTGCTGCTCCCACTAAAACACCATTTATATTATGAAAAAGACCATGTATTCATTTCTAATGCTTGCAGGCCTTCTGGCTGCATATTCTTGTCAGCCTAAGCCTGTCGATCCAATAGAAAAGCCCGAACCCGACACGCCCAAAGAATTCGTAGCGGATTCATATAATTCCTATTTCGTTGATGCCCTGGCCGGCGCTTATGAAACCTTCCTGGAGAAGGATGCCCTGCCCCTTACTGTTACCGTGGAGGGAATTCAGTACGGCAAGGGCCAGTATATGTCCGCTGCCTGTCTGCTGCTCAAGCGCATACAGGAAGACCCGGAGCACTGGGACGAGGGTGAGATAGATATCCCTTCCCTCATGTCCTGGGGAGGCAACGAGCAGAACAACACTTTCGAGCAGGATACAATATCCCTTGAAGCGCTCACGTGGGCATCCGAAAAGATATACAACTATGCCCTGGAACACAAGATTATGCCCAATTATTGTTCCTTCGGCATCATCACCTGCGGAGGCTACGGCCAGGACAGCACCTTCACCTACACTTACGACAAGCCTTTCAAAGACGGCGTGAAGTATATGGGCAATTTCATCTCACGCGACTACGGCACCACCCTTTGCCGTGTCTTCCATTATTACAGGCAGAACCTCAAATTCCCGGAAAAGGTCTGTACCTGGGGCTCCGACTATCTGCGCAAGGTGAACCACTGTCCAATCGACGATCCTCTGGTGCTCGCCACGCTTGAAGATGCCCTCAAGGGCTTGAGCGCCGACGCCACACCCCGCCAGAAAGCCGAAGCCATCTTTGCTTACACCCGCGACAAATGGGAATGGGAGAACTATTCCAACACTTCCAAAGGCGCCCTGGGCACCATAAAGGCTAAAGGCGGCAACTGCTGCGATCTTACTCATGCCACGCTTGCCCTGTGCCGCGCCGCAGGCATTCCTGCTCGTTACATGCACGGCCAGTGCTACTTCCTTTCGGGCATTATAGGTCACGTGATACCGGAAATATGGGCCGATGGCCGCTGGTGGATATGCGATCCTTCCAACAACAGCGCCACCTGGGGACATCCTACCTGGAAAGGCATGAACAAATTCAACGGACGCTACAACGAACTTCCTTTCTAAACAAAGCATATGAAAAAGTATATAAGCATAATCCTTGCGGTTCTCGCCCTGGCTTCCTGCAAAAAAGCTGCTGAGCCCAACCACAACGGCATCTGGCTCTGGTCCAAGTTCATGAACGAGGTCAATCTCGACACTCTCGCTTCCAAGGATATCAAGAACATAATCCTGCACGAAGTGGCATTCGAGCGCCATGGTGTGGATTCAACCCTTGACTTCATACATGAGGCTCAGGCCAGGGACATGAAGGTACACATCTGGTTCCAGTGCTTCTACAAAGACGGCAAGTGGATTAACCCGGTGGACGACAGCCTCAACCGCTACAAGCAGGAGTACTTCGACGAAGTCATTGAGCGTGCCGTGAAGTATGTAGGCTACGGCGTGGACGGAATCCATCTGGATTACATCCGTTTCGGCGGTACCGCCCACAAGCATAATCCTTCCGAGGAGATAACAGCCACGGGCTGCGTGACCGAATTCTGCCGTCAGATAAGCGCCGCCACCAAGGCTGCCAATCCCGATATTATCCTTTCCGCGGCTCTCATGCCCGAGCCCGACAGCGAGTACTACTACGGCCAGGATCCCGCTCAGATGGGACAGTACATCGACATCCTCATGCCCATGATCTATTTCCACTGCGACTCCTATCGCAAGGGAGGCGCTCCTTGGGCCAAGATGGTTGCAGACCATTTTGCCACTAAGGGCGCTCCCGCCAAGGTGTGGGCGGGGCTTACCACCTACTACGATACCGACTCCACCAAGGTCGTTCCCATGGACGCAGAGGGGATCCTGCGCGACTGCCGCATGTTCGTCGATTCCACCAAGGCCGAGGGCGTGGTGCTCTTCCGCTACGGGCTGGGAGAGATCCCCGATCTGAATGCACTTAAATCCAATTAATTCAACCCAATATGAAAAAGCTATCCTATCAATCACCGGATGTGATTTTATTGAACTTGCTCCCCTGCTCGTTTATTGCAGTCAGCGGCAAAACGGGGGCGGGAATCAATGAAGTGGAAGAGGGAGAAGAACTCCCCTGGATCTATTAAAATGCAGGCAGCCATGAAAACAATCAAGATTATCGTGTCTGCTTTTGCAGCGCTCAGCCTTGCAGCGGGATGCTCCAAGGAGATAGAAGTCAACAACGATTTTGGAACCACAATCAGGGCAGGTTTTGAAAATACAAAAACACAGCTCCAGACGGACGGCAAGAAAGTCTACTGGCAGTCAGGCGACGCCATATCGGTAAACGGTACGCTCTCCGACACCCTTTCTTTAAGCGCTCCAGCAGCGGAGGCAGAGTTCAGGTTCGGTTCCGAGCTTGCCGAAGTCAAGAATGCAGTTTATCCTGCTTCGTCCTGGTTTTCCGAGGGTACCATAAGCCTTCCTGCTTGGCAGAATGCCGGCACGAATACGTCCTTTGGTAAGGATGCCCTCCCTATGGTGGCTTATGCCGAATCGGGCAACAGCCTTACCTTCAAGCATGTGGCTGCAATAATCAAGGTCCGTCTTACGGCCGGCGCCACTTCCGCTCCCATTGATTATGTGGAGTTTTCAGGCAACGACGGCGAGCAGGTAAGCGGTGAGTTCAGCGTGGATTATGCTTCCGGCGCTATCACTTCCCTGCCAGCATACTCCGAGTCCGACAGGAAGGTCAGCGTTTCTGTGGGCAAAACTCTTGGGGCCGATCAGACCTCCGTATTTATCGCCGTCCCTCCGGCAAATTATTCCAAAGGCTTCACCGTCAAGGTGGTCGATGCCAATGGGACTGCTATGACCAGACGCGTCGGTGCCGCCACGCTCAAGGCGGGCACCGTGTATCCCACTCCAGTATCCGAATTCGAAGACGACGGCACCATCAAGGCATTCGCCAAGGCCTATGTCAAGATTCTGGATGTGTGGGAGAACAACGTGGGCACCATCAACCGCTTGTCCAACTGGGCTTTGGCCCAGGAGAGCGACGAGGACATTGTCGAGAATGCGCACTATGTGCCAGCCGACTTCACCGTTACTGTGGGCGACAAGACCTACACCACCGGCGACATGCTCGAGACCGCGCTCCGCTCCTACCTGCTGCTTCGCGGCTGGGACGGCAATGCCACCAACGTGGCCGGTTGGGGAGCTTTCCCGAGCACGACGCCTGTTTCAATGGACGCTCCGGCTCCTCAGACCCACGGCTATAAGTTCGGCAGCCCTCTTATCGAAACCAGCAACGGCGGCTATCTGTACAAGACAATCGACGGCCTGAAGTATTATGGCCAGGTTGACCCAGTGATTCTCGACAACTGGGCGCAGAGGTCCCTGAACTGGGCATTGAGCCACGATCTTGTGATAACCAATATGTGCGGTTATCCCCGCGATCCTATAACCAACTACGGCGGCTGTTTCAGCTCCGGACGTGCCCTGCTCACCTACGCATTCTTCTTCAAGTACATGCTGGACAACGATTTGGATATGGCCGACGATCTCGGTTCAGACGTGGTCATCCGTTCCGAACTCTTCGGCCTGGACACGCAGAACATACCCGATATCAAACTTACCACGACCGGGCTCTCGTTCGGTTGTGACGCCCAAACCCAGCCGGCATCCTTTGACGCTTATACAAACTGGTCGGCAACGCCATCAGAGAGTTGGATTACTATAAGTCCTTCTTCCGGCAGCGCCGGAAAGATTTCGGTGGAAGTGAGCGTTGCCGCCAATTCCGGAGCCGCCCGCGAGGGCAAGGTCACCATAAGCGGCGGCAATGTTCCAGAGGGACTTGAAATAACAATCACCCAGGCTGAGTATTCAGAACCGGCCCCTGCCACCATCAAGGATTTTGCGCAGGAATATGTGAAAATCCTCACTGTATGGGAGAATACCACCGGAACCATTGACTTGCTTACAGGTGAGAATTATTCAGCCGGCAACAATAATGTAGAGGATGCTCATTACGTTCCATCCTCAACTACAATAACGGTGGGCGGAAAGACATACAATACCGCCGATATGTTCGAAACCGCCCTCCGAAGCTTCCTTCTTGTCCGGGGCTACAACGGTCTGGACCAGACTCATTACGGAGCCGGCTCCATAGCCGCCCTGGCGGACGGCGCTAAAAGCATGAGCGAAACGCTCGTGCCTGAAACCCACGGATATACATGGGGCGAAAACCCTTACAACGAGACATCAGGAAACGGCGGATATTTCCATGCCACTTCGGGTACTTATCATGTTACATCGGTGAACATTCTCGACAACTGGGCTATGCGTTCGTTGAACTACAAAAGCGGCAAGCCGATTACGAACATGTGTACCTATCCTCGTTCCGATCACGGCATTACCAATTATTCGGGAAGTTTCTGCTCCATGAGGGCATTGATAACCTATGCCTTTTTCTTCAAGTACATGCTTGACAACAACCTCGACAAAGCCGACGGTATAAGTGCGGATGTAATCATCCGCTCCGAACTTACAGGTAAAGACGGAAACTATTAATGAAAAGAACAGCTTGTATTGTCGCCGTGCTGGCCCTGGCGGCCGGATGCGCCAAGGTTGTTGATACGGGTCAGGGAACCTTAATTACGGCCGGTTTTGACAACACCAGAACGGAACTTCAGTCTGACGGCAGGAATGTCTTTTGGCAGGACGGCGATGCCATCTGCATAAACGGCATCGAGTCAGCGCCCCTTTCGCTTGACTCTCCCGCCCCCACGGCGCAATTCAGCTTCAGCACCGCGCTCCCGGATGAGAAGAAGGCGGTTTATCCTTCTTCCATCTGGGTGTCCGACGGTACGGTATGCCTGCCATCCGTGCAGGCCGCCGGCACCGATGCCTCGTTCGGGCAGAACGCCCTTCCCACGGTGGCTTACACCGCCTCCGGGAACAGCCTGCAGTTTAAACATATCGCTGCCCTGGTCAAGGTCCGGCTGAAAAGCGGAGCAAGTTCGGCTCCGCTTGACTATATCGAGCTTTCCGGCAGTGGCGGCGAGCAGGTCAGCGGAGAGTTCGGCGTTGACTATTTTTCCGGCGTCATCACCCCCCTTCCCGCCTACTCCGATGCCGACCGGAAGGTCCGTGTATCGGTGGGCCGAGCTTTGGCGTCGGGAGTGTCCAATGTCTTCATTGCAGTGCCTCCGGGCAATTACGCCCAGGGCCTTACCATAAAAGTTGTCGATGAGTTGGGAGTCGCCATGACCAAGCATACAGCCGGCATCACTCTCGCCGCCGGCAGGATTTATTCTTCTCCGGAAGAGACCTTCGACGGTGACGGAACCATCAAGGCGTTTGCCAAGGAGTACGTGAAGATTCTGGATATATGGGACAAGACCACCGGCACGATTGACCTTGTGAAAGGCGAGAACTACGCAGGAGGCGACTTCAATGTGCCGGGTGCTCATTACATCCCGTCCACTACCACAATACAGGTCGGAGACAAGACATATGGTACTGCAGACATGTTGGAGACGGCTCTGCGCAGCTACCTTCTGGTTAGGGGCTTTGACGGCCTGGACCGAACCCATTCAGGAGCCGGTTCCATCGCCGCCCTGCCAGGAGGTGCAGTGGGTATGAGTGAAACGGCGGTACCTGAAACCCACGGATATTACTGGGGCGCAATGCCTTACAACGAAGCTCCCGGCAACGGCGGCTACTTCCGCACTATCGAAGGTGAGTCCCATATTGTTACGCTGGATGTGCTGGACAACTGGGCCATGCGCGCCATGAATTTCCAGAGCGGGCAGCCGATATCCAACATGTGCACTTATCCGCGTGCTCCCATAACCGCTTATACGGGAAGTTTTTGTTCCATGCGTGCCCTGATTACCTATGCCTTCTTCTTCAAGTATCTGCTCGACAATGGCTTGGACAAAGGTGAAGGACTCCCTGACGATACCGTTATCCGCTGCGAGCTGTTCCAGTCCAAGCAGTCTTCGGACACTGCCTCCAACAACGGCATATGGCTGTGGTCGCAGTACATGAAGACTGTAAATCTGGATATCATGGCCGGAAATGACATCAAACACCTGTTCCTGCACGAAGTGGCTTTTACAAGTCACGGTACTGACGCTACTCTTGCTTTCGTAAAATCAGCGCATGCTCAGGGAATGAAGGTGCATGTATGGCTGCAGTGCTTTTATTCAAATGGTAGCTGGGTGAATCCTGTGGACGATGAGAACAATCGCTACAAGCAGGAGTATTTCGATGAGGTGATTGCCCGTGCGGTCAGGTACGCAGGCTACGGAGTCGACGGTATACATCTGGACTACATCCGTTTCGGCGGCACCGCCTACTTGCATAACCCGTCGGCGACAATCACTGCCACGGGCTGCGTAACGGAGTTCTGCCGCCAGATCAGCGACGCTGTCAGGGCGGTCAAGTCCGATATCATCCTCTCGGCTGCTCTTATGCCCGAACCAGACAGCGAGTATTACTATGGCCAAGACCCTGCTCAGATGGGGCAGTACATGGATATACTCATACCCATGATTTATTTCCGCACGGGCGGTTACCGTAGCGGCGGACAGACCTGGGCTGTGAATGTGGCCAATCATTTCGCCACAAAGGGCGCTCCGGCCAAGGTGTGGGCAGGTCTTACCACTTACGAAGATACCGACAGCGCCAGCACGGTGCCGATGAGTGCTTCGAAGATACGAAACGACTGTGAACTCTTTGTCGATTCCAAAGCCGAAGGCGTGGTGCTCTTCCGCTACGGGCTGGGGGAGATTCCCGATCTGAATGGAATCTGGGAGTGAGCCCGCTTGGTATTTTTATTTTTTTACAATTATTTTTTTACAATAAATTATTATATTTGCATTGAATAAAGGACGTCGTCAATGGACATCAAACCACTGAATCCGTTTTATACCGGAATTGTTATTCCTGATGCTTTCTTCTGTGACAGGGCAGAAGAAACAGAGAGTATAATCAATTTGATAGAAAATGGAAACAATGTAGTCCTGAAGTCTCAGAGGAGGATAGGAAAGTCCAGTCTGATACACCACATATTCCTTCAAAAAACCATATTAGAGGGATACAACACTCTATACTTAGATCTTTTTGGTACAAAGAGCTGTAACGATTTCCATGTAGCTTTCCAGAATAAGCTGCTCAATGCCCCGTTTGCTCACTCAACAAAGTTGAGACGGAATTTTGAACAAATGGTTAAAGGTATAAACATATCATTGGGAGCTGTCGATCCGCTTACAGGACGTATATCTTTACCAAGCATAGGAACCACCCCATCCCAGATTCCGAGAATACCTCTTGAAGAATTGTTTGGTTATCTTGAGAAAACAAAGAAGAGAAATCTAGTGGTCTTTGATGAGTTTCAACAGATTGAGTATTACCCGGAAAGAATGGCTGCAATATTGCGCTCACACATTCAGCTCATGAACAATACCAAGTTTATTTTTTCAGGTAGTTCAAAGCATATGTTGAACGCGATGTTCATGAATCGTAACCAGCCTTTTTATAAAAGTTCATCAAATATAGACCTGGATATTATCGAATGCGGCGCGTATGAGCAATTTGTAAAAAATTGTTTCAAACAATACGGAAAATCAATTGAAACTGATGCAGTTCGATTAGTATATAAGCTTTTCCTTGGCGAAACTGCTCCGATGCAAGAAACAATGAATTGTGTTTTTGCCATGACAGACAAAGGAGCAACAGTCGGTATTCCATTGATTATCAAGGCTGTTAATGTAATTCTTGATTCAAAAGACGAGTCGTTTCGCTCTCTTCTCAACCAAATTGAAAAAGAGAGAACAAGAAACACTTTGTATTGTATTGCCGCTCAAGGAATAGCTTCTAATCTTACGGCTTCCGTAACCATGAAGAGATTCGGACTCGATAATGCATCCAGTGTGCAGAATGCATTGATTGCATTACAGGATGACAACAACCCGATAGTCCGCAAGCTTGCCAAGGGAACGTACATCATCGATAATCGTATGTTCGAATTATGGATAGCAAGGGAGGGTAATTACCTTGACCTTAAGATCGACTGTGCAGACAGCCGATTTGAACGCCAGAGGATATTGGAATGCCCACCTATAAATCCGTTTACTCCTAAAGATTAGACACTTATGATACTTATTGCAGATAGCGGGGCCACCAAGACAGAGTGGGGGTGCGTTTCTCGCGACGGCAGTGTCCGTATAGGCTTCACAAGCCAGGGGTACAACCCCAATTATATTACAGGACCTCAGATAGTCAAGGACATAAAGGCGAATCTTCCGGCGGAACTTGACCCTGAAAAAGTGAGCGAAATCTATTTCTATGGTGCAGGGGTCACGCCACTCCAGTATCCATTCATGGAAAAGACTCTGAGGGAAGTGTTTACCCGAGCCGGCAAGGTGTTCATCGCCATGGACACCCTGGCCTCCTGCCGGGCCCTGCTGCAGAACGAGCCGGGCTTCGCGGCAATTCTGGGCACAGGGGCTAACAGCTGCCTTTATGACGGCTGCAACGAAGGCCTGAATGTGGACAGTTGCGGCTTTATCCTTGGAGACGAGGGTTCCGGAGGCAATCTTGGCAAGCGCATGATTACCGACTACATCCGTCGCAACATGCCTCCCAAGGTGTATGATCTGGTGGGCAGGGAGCTTGGTCACAACAACGACGAGCTGCTGGACATCATTTACACTAAGCCCTTCCCTAACCGCTTCTGCGCACAGTATGCCAAATTCATTAACGAGCATCTGGACTTTGATCCTTATTTCCCGAATCTGGTCACCGACGCCTTCCGTCAGTTCTTTAAGTTGATAGTCACGCACTATCCTGATTATCAGAAATATACTTTCAATGCAGTGGGCTCCGTGGCCTATTACTTCAAGCCCCTGTTACAGCCAGTAGTGGAGGAATTCGGCATGCGGATGGGGGTCATCCTCAAAGCTCCCATGGAAGGACTTATAAAGTATCATCTGAACAATTAACGATGTTATCCCGGGCATATAGGTTTTGCTGTTGCTTTATTGCGGTGCTGCTCGCTTTGGCGTCATGCAGTGAGCCTCTGGGTTTTGGAGTGTATATGGGCTTTTTCCCGCAGACCTGCGAGTCGATGGCTGTGAGAGGTGTCTTTACTAATGAATTAGCCTGCCACGTTTCAATAAAAGGTAATGAAGCAAAACATGACTCCGAGATAGAATCAGTAGCAAGAGATTGGTTCTACGGGGTTCACCCTGGGATGAGAACTGCACGAAGCGGGTCAACATTAATTCCTTTGCATTATACGTTGGACCTTTGTACAGGTATAAAAGTTCTATTTGAGAACAAAGACATTTCCGAAAATTTCTTCATTCGCCTTTCGGAAGATAGTATGTGCTTGCTCACTAAAGACAAGATAATAATTGACACGCCGGCGTCAGGATTATCTATTGCCGATTTTATTCAATTTTCTCCGTTGGTGCCGGTAAATTTTGAACTATTCTCGGTTAATTTTCAAAATAATGAAATGATCGGCCGTACTTTCACGATAGAACTGGAAATAGATAATGCCAGAACACTTACTGCCAAGTGGGTTTATGAACCTTTTAACGGGTAATTATTATATTGTCAAATAATGTCTAACAAGAATTACATAGTTCCCCTTGCATTCATAGGGATGATGTTTTTTACCGTGGGCTTTGCCACGGGTATCAACGGTTACTTTGTGCCGTTTCTGGAGAATAATCTTCATCTAACCTCGGCTCAGAGTTACTTGGTGATTGCCGCCACTTTCCTTGCGTTCCTGGTGTTCAGTTTCCCGGCTTCGTCGATTATCAACAAGATAGGCTACAAACGCACCATGTCGCTAAGCTTCTTCATGTTCGCCCTTGCCTTCGGGCTCTTTATCCCGGCGGCGCGTCTGGAGAGCTTCGCATTGTACCTGCTGGCTTGCTTTATCAGCGGAACGGCCAACACGGTACTACAGGCGGCCATCAACCCCTATGTGACCATACTCGGGCCCATCGACAGCGCCGCACGCCGTATCAGCATCATGGGCATCTGCAATTCCATGGCCCTGGCGCTGCCGTCGGTATTCATTGCCGCCGTCACTCGTAAACCCATCGAGGCCGTGGGCCTTCAGGACCTCGATAAGCCGCTGATAATCATCATCGCCGTGGTTATATTGCTGGGCATCGTCACCTTCTTCGCCCCGCTCGAGGAGATTAAGGCGGAAGGAGAGGAGAACGAAGAAGACTGCCCCTACGCAGCCGGCAAGACTTCTATCTGGCAGTTCCCGCATCTGGTGCTCGGGGCGCTGGCGCTTTTTGTGTACGTGGGCGTGGAAAACCTTGCCCTTCTGACTGTGCTCGATTATGCCCAGGGCCTCGGTCTCCCCAACCCGGAGAGCTATACCGTATGGCCGGGCATCGGCATGGCCGTGGGATATGTTGTAGGCATCATTTGCATACCCAAGTTTATATCGCAGGTGCAGGCGCTGCGTATCTGCACCTGGCTGGCGGTCATCGATTCGCTGCTCATAGTGCTCACCCCTCCGCAGGTGTCGGTATGGTGCGTGGCGCTGCTGAGTTTCGCTTGTTCGCTCATGTATCCGGCCATCTGGCCCCTCGCTATCACCGAACTCGGTAAATTCACCAAGAAGGGCTCCTCGCTGCTGGTCGCCTCTATCGGCGGCGGCGCCCTCATCCCTCTGCTTTTCGGTGCCATGAAAGACTGGGTTGGAGCCCAGAATGCTTATTGGATCTGCCTTCCTTTCTATCTGTTGATAATGTTCTACGCCTACTACGGCTATAAGATACGCAAATGAAACGCCTGTGGTTTCTTGTGCTGGCCGTGCTGCTGCCGGCTGCTTCTTTCGCTTGCACCACCGCGGTGGTCGGTGCAGGGGCCTCCGCCACCGGACGCCCCATGCTTTGGAAGCAGCGCGACGCTCCTGACCCCTACAACATCATAGCCCATGTGACAGGCGGCAAGTTTTCCTATACCGGTCTTTTCCCGACTTCCGACACCCTCCGCACTAAGTGCTACGCAGGCATCAACGAGGCCGGCTTCGCCATAATCAATAACCTGTCGTACAACATGAGGCCCGATTCGCTTGGCTTTGACACATGCGCAGGAAGAACCATGGCAAATGCCCTGGCGAGCTGCCGAAGCGTCGAAGATTTTGCGGGGCTTCTGGATTCTCTGCCGCGCCCGATGAATCTCAGCACCAATTTCGGCGTGGCGGATTCCAAGGGCGGAGCGGCCTATTTCGAAGTAGGCGACAGCACCGTGGTGCGCTATGACGTGCCTTCGGACGGAATACTTTTCCGTACCAACTATTCCCTCGCCGGCGATCCAGCCAGGGGACGGGGGCACGAGAGGTTCAAGACCATGGACTATCTTACCGAGCCTCCAGGAAAGTTCGATGCACAGTTTTTCTTGAAGGCCGGCCGTTCCTTCCTCAAGGACGGACGCGACGCCTTGGCATCGGCCCCTTCTGCAGGCCTTCTGGAGCACGATTTCATCCCCCGTACGACGACGGTGTCTTCCATCGTCATTGAATGTCCTTCAAAGGAAGGTGAAAAGGGCCTGCTGTGGTGTGCAACCGGTTATACTCCATGTTGTTATGCAATCGCTGCCTTTGAGGGAGAACCACTTCCCGACGCTCTGGGCGGGCCTTCGAACATGCTTTCCCGCACTTTGTTCGACAGGGTGCACGAGGGCGAGAATGTCAAGCCTGTAGAGTTGCGCCGCATTATCAAAGAAGTGGAGTGCTTCGAGCGCCGCGAGATGCGTGCCGCCAAGCGCCTTATGCGCAGAGGTCTCACTCATGAGGCCGTGCTGACCTATAATGCTGAAGCCGACAGCAGGTTCAAGCAGTTTTCGGATAAGGTGAAAAAATAATTATATTTGTTACCGTATGTTTACCCCGTGGACCCTTTTGATTGATGTCGGCATTGTGTCGCTGCTGTTGCTGCTTGGCAAACTGCTGCGCTCAAAAGTGCGCATTATCCAACGCTTTTTCATTCCGCCCAGCCTGCTGGCCGGACTTACTGCGTTGGTGCTGGGTCCCGAGGTCCTGGGCTGGCTGCCTCTGAGCAGCAATATGGGCACCTATGCCGGAATACTTATAGCCCTGGTTTTCAGTTGCATACCTTTCACTTCGCAAAAGACCACAGGCGGCGGCACATCACGCATCGGCCGCATGTGGGCATATTCCCAGGCCGGCATGCTTCTGCAGTGGGCGGTCGGCGGAGCGCTTGGCCTTTGGGTGCTGAGTCTCATCTGGCCGGTCAATCCCGCCATGGGCCTGTCCATGCCTGCAGGATTCTGCGGGGGACATGGCACCGCGGCGGCTATCGGCGAGTCTTTTGCCTCTTACGGGGTGGAAGAGATGCAGTCGCTGGCCATGACTTCTGCCACCGTGGGCATCATTGCGTCGGTGGTGATTGGCATGTGGCTCATTTCCTGGGGGGCGGCCCATGGTAAGACAAACTATATCTGCAAGTTCGAGAATCTCTCGCCCGAACTGCGCACCGGCATACTGCCCCCGGACAAGCGCAAGAGCATGGGCATGGCGTCGTTCTCTGCCATATCGCTGGATTCCATGACCTTCAACTTCGCAGTGATAGCCATGGTGGCCCTGGGAGGCTACGGCCTTGCCAAGCTCATAGCCCTGGTCTGGCCCGCACTCATGCTGCCGGTATTCAGCTGCGCCTTCATAGTGGGCATAGGGGTCAAATGGCTCATGGGCAAAATAAATGTAGATGAACACATCTCAAAACCCATCCTGGGCCATCTGAGCGGTGCTTTTACGGACTATCTTGTGGCCTTTGGCGTGGCCTCGATACGCCTCGAGATTGTGGGCCGCTATATTGTTCCGCTGCTTATACTTCTGGCAATAGGACTTGTTCTCACCCTGCTGTATGTATTCTGGGTGGGCGCCCGCATACACAAAAGCGACCCGTTCGAGAAATCCATCTTCACCTGGGGATGGTTTACCGGCACCATGGCCATGGGAATTGCACTTCTGCGCATAACCGACCCCGATTCCAAGAGCGGCTGCCTGGACGATTACGCATTGGCGTACCTGTATATAGCTCCCGTCGAAATTGCCCTTGTGAGCCTTTCGCCGCTGGCTTTCAGCAGCGGCCTCGGCTGGCTGTTCGTGCTTGTGTGCGCCGTGACCGGAGTGGGCATCATGGGATTGAGTGCAGCCAAGGGCTGGCTAAGTTTTAAAAAACAGTGATTTGCTGGCGGTGCTGTGGTCTGGGGCCCTTTTCCCATGTTTTATGGGCCCCAGGCCACAGCTCCACCAGCCGAAATGTCAGTTGATATGAAAGTTACCAAATATATACTGCCGTTGGCGCTGGTGCTGGGGATGACTGCTTATGCGGCCTCGGAAGCCTATGGCATACGGAAACCCAAGAAGAGCCCTGCAGCCGGGCTGTCCTATCTTGACCGCAGCTTCCACCTTTATGATTCCCTCCAGAAGTGCGTGTGGAATTATGCCGAGACGGCCTACAAAGAGGAGAGGAGCGCCGAACTTTGGGCTTCGCATCTCGAGAGCCGTGGTTTCCGGGTTGAGCGCGGTGCTGCCGGCATACCCACGGCGTTCGTGGCCAGCTATGGCAGCGGATCTCCGGTGATAGGCATAATGGCCGAATATGACGCCCTTGCCGGCATGTCTCAGGATACGGTACCTTATCGCAAACCCCTTATCGAAGGGGCCAATGGCCACGGCTGCGGCCACAACCTGCTTGGAATGGGTTCCGTGGCTGGTGCCGTCGCAGTTTCTGAATGGCTCGCCCAGGGCAGGCAAGGCACGATAAAGCTCTTCGGCTGTCCTGCCGAGGAGGGCGGAGGCGGCAAAGCCTACATGATGCGCGAGGGCGTGTTCGAAGGCCTCGACGCCATGCTGGACTGGCACCCCGACACCCGAAACACCGTCAACCGTGCATCCGGACTTGCCAACGTGCAAGTGCTGTTCACTTTCCGGGGCAAATCTTCCCATGCCTCCGGCGCTCCCGAAGAAGGCCGTTCCGCCCTGGATGCCGTTGAGGCCTTCGACCACATGATCAATCTCATGCGCGAGCATGTGCCCCAGACCTCCCGCATCCATTATGTGATTACCGACGGAGGAAAGGCTCCCAATGTAGTGCCCGACAAGGCCAGCGTCAAATATTACTTCCGCAGTCCGTCACGCCAGACCGTCCGGGACCTGCTCGACAGGGCCCTTAAGGCGGCTGAAGGTGCAGCTCTCGGCACAGGTACCACCATGGAGTACGAATTGCTCTCGGGAAACTATGAGCGCCTTCCCAATGATGCCATGGCAGAACTGGTGGGCCGCAATCTGGAGGCTGTAGGCGGCATCCGTCTCGACTCGCGCGAAATGCAGTTCGCCCGCGAGGTGGCGGCTCAGTCGGGAGTCTCAGCCGAGTTGATAGACCGCCTGTCGATAGTCGTCCCGCCCTCCGACGAGGGCTATGAAGCATACGTGTCCAGCGATGTGGGCAATGTCACATGGGCTGTGCCCACGGGCAGTTTCCGCTATGCATGCTTCACTCCGGGAGGAGTGGGGCACAGCTGGCAGCAGGTAGCCTCGGCAGGCACCACGATAGGCACCAAAGGGGCTCTCGGAGCAGCCAGGGTGCTGTATCTGTCGGCCTACGAGCTGTTCACCGATGCAGCAGCCCTTGCCCGCGTGAGACAGGAATTTGAGAAGCGCAGGGGCCCCGACTTTGAGTTCGAACCCCTCATGGGCAGCCGCCGGCCTCCTTTCATGGAAGCGGCTTCGCTGAGCCCCACCATGCCGGAGGTACAGAGTTTCGCCGCGTCAGCCGCAGGTCCCGGCCCCGGCCTTGACGAAGCGGCGCGCGAGCGCTTTTTTGCGGCGGGCGGCCGCGCACCGGCAGACACCACCGGCCTTGATCTGTTCCTGCGCGCATGCGGCATCACCGACCAAGGCTCGTCGGGCCGCTGCTGGTACTTCTCGACGGCGAACGTACTGCGGGGCAATCAGAAGTTCAGCACTGCCTACGCCTACTTCTACGACATGCTGGAGAAGGCCAATCTCTTCCTTGTGAGGGTGTGGGAGCATAGAAATGAAAAACTGGACAGCCGCTACAACAGCAGCATCTTCGGCCGCCCGACCTGGGACGGCGGTCAGTTCATGAATGCTCTCTACCTGATTGACAAATACGGACTTATGCCAGAAGAGGCCATGCCTGACACCCCGGATGCCTACGATTCCGAAACCCTGCGGCAGACTCTCCGCACGCTCCTTCGCTCGTACGGACTCCGCATGCGTGAGAGCAGCGATCCGGAGGCCCTCCGGGCGGAAGCTCTGGGCGAAGTGTACTCAGTGCTTCAGCAGGCCCTGGGCACTCCGCCTTCGGAATTCAGCTACTGCGGCAAGAGCTATACTCCGGCGTCGTTCCGGGATTCCCTGGGCCTCGGCGGCCTTTCGGCGCGCTATGTCATGCTCATGAACGACCCCACGCGTCCCTACTACAAGATGTACCGGGTGCAGGATTCCCACAGCGCCGCTGATGCGCCGGAATGGACTTTCCTGAACCTGCCCGCCGAAGAACTGGAAGAAGTCGGACTCAGGTCCCTCAGGGCCGGCAAGCGCTTCTACTTCACATGCGACACTTCCAAGGATGCTCTTGCCCGCGAAGGGGTTTACGACCTGCGTCTTGGCAACGGCACTATGGATAAGAAACAAAGTTTCCTGAGCCGCGATGTGTCCTCGGCCCATGCCATGGCCATGTGCGGAGCAGCCCTTACCCCCGACGGTGGCGTGGAACGCTGGGTTGCCGAAAACAGCTTCGGCACCGGGCGCGGCGCCGGGGGATATATCACCATGCAAGCCGGATGGTGGAACAAGTATATGTTCCGTATGGCCATAGAGCCCGAATATCTTACCGATGTTCAAAGGAAGCTGCTCCTGGGCACCCCCGAGCTAATTCCGTGGTATAATTTGTATTAAAATGAAGAAAGTAGTTCTGCTTGCCCTGGCGCTGTGCGCCGCCCTGCCGCTGCTTGCCGACGAAGGCATGTGGCTGCCCAACCTTATTGCACGCCGTATCGACGACATGGGAGCCAAAGGCTGTCGCCTGAGCGCCGAAGACATATATAGTATCAACAAAGCCTCCCTCAAAGATGCCGTGGTGCTGTTCGGATCGGGCTGCACCGGCGAACTGGTGTCTCCGCAGGGCCTTTTGTTTACCAATCATCACTGCGGCTACGGTTACATCCAGCGCCACAGCAGCGTGGAGCACGACTATCTCAAAGACGGCTTCTGGGCCATGTCCCGCGAGGAAGAGCTCCCCAACCCGGGGCTGACGGTGAGTTTCCTGGAGCGTATGGAAGATGTGACCGACGTGGTGCTGTACGGCTGGGAACCCTCCATGGGCGAGGTGGCACGCGATTCGGTGGCCCGCGCCAATTCCCAGCGGCTCGAAAAGGAGATTGCAGAGCCCTCCAAAGGCATAAGAGCCTCGGTAGAAGCCCTTTATCATGCCAACCAGTACTATCTCTTTGTCTATAGGATCTACCGCGACGTGCGTCTGGTCGGCGCCCCGCCATCGTCGATTGGCAAATTCGGAGGCGACACCGACAACTGGATGTGGCCCCGCCACACCGGCGATTTCTCTATCTTCCGCATCTATGCCGACGCCGACGGCAATCCTGCAGACTATTCCCCCGACAACGTGCCCTACCGTCCCAAGAAGTTCTTCAGCATATCCAAGGAAGGCGTCAAGGAAGGCGACTTTACCTTTGTTTACGGTTGCCCCGGGAGCACCCGCGAGTATGTCCATTCCGAGGAAGTGCGCTATATAGGCGAAGTGTCCGATCCACAGAAAATAGCCCTCCGCACGCTCAGACTCGATATTCAGAAGAAATACATGTCGCAGAGCCAGGCGGTCCGGATTCAGTATTCGGCCAAGAACGCCAGCGTGGCCAATGCCTGGAAGAAGTGGCAGGGAGAGTCGCGCGGCGTGCAGCGCCTTGGCACGGTCGAGGCCAAGCGCGCCTACGAGAAACGCCTGAGCGCATGGGCTGCCGGAGGCCCTTACGACGGTCTGGTGGAGCGTCTGGGGGCCCTGTATCAGAAGCGCGAACCCTATTATCTTGCCTACGAATACTTTAACGAGACAGTGAGGAGCATTGAGCTGCTCTCGCTTGCATGGCGCGTGTACGGACTCCTGGAGCGCGGAATCGACGACGGGGTGGCCGTGCGGAGCTTCTTCAAAGACTACTACGAGCCCATAGACAAGGAAACTTTCGTGGCCTTGCTCGAGGCCTTCAGGACCAAGATGCCCCAGCAGTTCCAACCTGAATACTTCAAAGAGCAGGTGGCCGCGGCCGGTTCGGTGCAGGCGCTTGCGGACGACATCTATTCCCGCTCGATGTTCACTTCATGCGAAGTGGCGGCATCTCTTGGCGTGGAAGATATGCCCAAGGTGGTGGCCGACCCTGCGTACCAGCTCTATGCGGCCTTTTTCGACTGGCTGCAGGAGGATATCATGCCCGTCCTGCGCGAGGTGGAAGGGGAGCTCAGGACAGCTAACCGCCTGTATATGAAGGCTCAGATGGAGTTCGAACCGGAGCGGGAATTCTATCCCGACGCAAACCTCACGCTGCGTGTCGCCTATGGCAATGTGGCTGGATACAGCCCTGCCGACGCCGTGTATTACACTCCGGTTACGACTTTGAAGGGCATAATCGAAAAAGACAACCCCGACATCTTCGACTACAATATACCCCAGACCCTGCGCGACATCTATGCGGCCGGGGGCCATGAGGACCAGCCTGTGTGCTTCCTTGCCACGAATCACACTACCGGCGGTAATTCCGGTAGCCCTGTGCTCAATGCCGACGGCCTTCTGGTGGGAATCAACTTCGACAGGGTGTGGGAAGGCACCATGAGCGACCTGCAGTTCGACCCGTGCTACTGCCGTAATATAAGCCTCGACGTGCGCTACCTGCTGTTCATTATCAAGCAGATAGGGCACGCCGAGTGGCTTTTCTCCGAGATGGTTATAAAGTAGCGACCATCACCGCCTTGATGGTGTGCATGCGGTTCTCGGCCTCGTCGAATACAATGCTCGCGGGGCTTTCGAACACGTCTTCTGTGACCTCCACACCGTCGAGGCCGAATTTCTCGTGCACGTCGCGGCCCACCTGGGTCTCCAGATTGTGATATGAAGGCAGGCAGTGCATGAATTTGCAGGCCGGGTTGCCGGTACGGCGCATAAGCTCTGCGTTCACCTGGTAGGGCCTCAGGAGCTCTATCCTTTCTTTCCAAACTTCGGCCGGTTCGCCCATGGACACCCACACGTCGGTGTAGATGAAGTCGCAGCCTTTCACGCCTTCGTCCACGTCGTCGGTAATGGTGATGCGGGCTCCGGTCTCGGCAGCGATCTTGCGGCACTCTTCTACCAGCTCTGCGGCGGGCTGAAGGGCCTTGGGCGCCACTATACGCACGTCCATGCCCATTTTGGCACCGCCTACCAGCAGCGAATTACCCATGTTGAAGCGGGCGTCGCCAAGGTAAGCGTAGCTCACTTCCTTGAGCGGCTTGAGAGCATGCTCGCGCATGGTCAGGAAGTCGGCCAGGATCTGAGTGGGATGGAATTCGTTGGTAAGGCCGTTCCAGACGGGTACGCCTGCATATTTGGCCAGGTCTTCCACAGTGGCTTGGGCAAAGCCGCGGTACTCGATTCCGTCGTACATGCGTCCAAGCACGCGGGCCGTGTCTTTCATGGACTCCTTGACGCCTATCTGCGAGCCGGTGGGGCCGAGGTAGGTGACGTGGGCTCCCTGGTCGTGAGCGGCCACTTCGAAGGCGCAGCGGGTGCGGGTAGAGGTCTTCTCGAATATCAGGGCTATGTTTTTACCTGTGAGTCTGGGCTGCTCGGTGCCGGTGTATTTGGCGCGCTTGAGGTCGGCGGCGAGGTCCAGCAAATACTCTATTTCCTTTGGGGTGAAGTCCAGCAGCTTGAGAAAGCTGCGGTTCTTAAGATTGAATGCCATATAATTGATTTTTAAGGAATTATCTCAGTGCCACACGAAGGGTTTCCGAGGCTTCCGGCTTCGGTTATGACGCACTTTCCGCCGGTTTGTTCCACGAACATAATTCCAGCCCGCACCTTCGGGGCCATGGACCCTTCGGCGAACTGTCCGTCGGCAAGATGGGCCTTTGCCTGCTCCACGGTCATGGAGTCAAGGGCCTGCTCGCCGTCTTTGCGGAAGTTGATATAGACTTTGGGTACGTCGGTGAGAATGTAGAACTCGTCGGCATGCATATTCACGGCGGCCAGGGCGCTCGCAAGGTCTTTGTCGATCACCGCCTCAACTCCTCTGTGGCCGTCGCCGTCTGCCACTACAGGGATACCGCCTCCGCCGACAGTAATGACTATGTTTCCCTCGCGGGCGAGCCGCTCAACCAGGTCTATATTGTTTATCTTTAGTGGCTTGGGAGAAGCTACCACCTTGCGCCATCCGCGTCCGGCGGCGTCTTCCTTCCATTGCCCGGGACGGGACAGCGCCACTTCCTTGGTATAGTAAGGCCCGACGGGCTTGCTGGGATGCTGGAACATGGGGTCGTCCGGACTCACTTCCACGCGAGTGACCAGCGACACCACTCCGCGCTTGATTCCGGCGCGGTGCAGCACCCTTTCCATGCCGCTCTCTATCATGTAGGCTATGGATCCTTGGGTCTCGGCGCCGCAGAAATCCATCGGCATGCTCTCCAGCGAGAACAGCTGCGTCCCCGCTTCGTGACGCAACAGGGCGTTGCCCACTTGCGGGCCGTTGCCGTGGCCTATCACTATGTCGTAGCCTTCTTTGAGGAGCCTGGAAAGGCTTTCGCAGGTTCTCTCCACATTTGCGAGCTGCTGCTCGTAGGTGCCTTTTTCGCCGGCACGCAGAAGTGCGTTCCCTCCGAACGCTATCATTGCAAGTTTGTTCATGTCAGTCTCTTCTGAGCGGAAGGGTGGAGCAGCGCAGCAGGCCTCCCATCTTTGAGATTTCGCGGTAGGGGACGGTCTCCACCGTCATGCCCCAAACATTCTTGAGATGCTCTCCCAGGCGCGTGAAATGCTCTTCTATCACCACCACTTCTTCCGAAATAGAGAAGATGTTGGAGTTCATCCAGTACATCTCTTCCTGGGTGATTTCGAACACGTTCTCGCGTCCGAAGAGGTCCACGAGGTGGTCGGCGTCGCGGGGATTCAGGAATCCGTCGCGGTAGATGATGGCCTTGTCGCGGCCCACGGGCATGAAGGTGCAGTCCAGGTGGAGTATGCCCTCGCGCGGGTTGGTGTCCGATTTGCGGAGGTTGAGGGGGATGATGGTCTTGTCGGGGAAAATCATGCGCAGGAAGTCCAGAGCGAGGCGGTTGGTACGTGCCGTCTTGACCTCGCTGTAGTCTTCGAATGCATACTGGCCCAGGAAGATGACGCCATTGTACAGAATCACGTCCCCGCCCTCTACATGCACGGCCTCGGGGAGGTTGTAGATCTGCTTGTAGTGAATGTCGCGGTAGATTTTGTCGTAGGCGTCTATTTCGTCCTGCCTGTCGGGGATTATGTTGGAGATGATGATTTTGTCGTCGATCACAAAGCCTACGTCGCGGGAGAAGATCTGGTTGCAGTTCTTCACCGGCTCCGGCCTGTACACCTTGACGCCGTACTTCAGCAGTATGGCCTCGAAGGCGTTCATTTCCCTTTCTATATCTTTCTCTTTGGGATAGACTCCCCGCAGTACGGATTCGTACGATTTGGCATCGAAAGTTTCGTTAAGCTTGGGTACAGGTCCTATCGAGTTCGGAAGCCCCAGCACAACTTCACGCAGACGTGCTGTCTCGGAGTGAACGTTCAGTATCATTATTTTTCTTGGTTTTTATAACAATTTGTGTCAGGTAGATGCCGGCCATGCCTATGGCCAGTCCCGCCCACTGGATGGCGGAAAGGGTTTCATCGCCGAACAGGAATGCCGCCAGGGCAGTCATGAGCGGCGACAGGGCAAGGAACACGCTGGTATGGGCCACTCCCAGCTGCTTGATGGCGTAGGCCCAGGTGGTGAAAGCCGTGGCGCTGCACAGCAGGGCGAGGGCCAATGTGGGATAGATAACGCTCCAGCTTAAGTACAGGGGAGCCTGGAAGTCGCTGATGCCTTTGGTGAGAAATAGCGGCAGGAAAAACACGGCCCCGAAAAGGAACTGGTACATCACTATCACCGAAGGCGCGTATGTGTCTGACAGCGACTTGGTAAAGGCTATCTGGCTCACTTCCGAGATGACGGCGATGAACAGTATCAGTATGCCCCAAATATAATTGGGCCCGGTGGTGCCGCCCGTCCAGCTCACCAGCCACAGGCCACCGAGGGTGACGAACACCCCTATTATGTTGACGATGCTGAATTTCTCTTTGAAGATGAGCATGCCCACCATCATGGCGAAGATGGGGTTGGTGGCTACCACCAGCGCAGTGATGGTGGGGGACTCGGTGAGCTTGAGTCCGTAGGTCTCTGCGATGAAGTATATCACAGGCATGCATAGCGCAAGCAGCAGGAACTTTATCCAGTCCTTGCGCCGTATTCTCATGTCCTTATGGGCTATCTTATTGATACAGAACAACAAAGCGCCGGCGGCGAGAGAGCGCGCAGGCACAAAGAATTCTACCGGAATTCCTAGGTCGAGGAGCCTGTCCGCCCATATGTAGGACATGCCCCACAGTGTTATAGTGGTTAGTGCGGCAAGGTATGCCGAGAGTTTTCCATTCACGTTTCAAAGGTACATATTTCCGCCGAAACGGGCAAGACAATTTGACAGATTGTCAGCGCTTCGGAACGGACTGATATTTGCTTGCGTTTGAGGCATGGGATCAGCAAAATGGTTAGTCGGTTTTCTGGGATGGGTGTCCTGGGGGCCAATAGGAGCCCTGCTGGGCTTCATCCTGGGGTCGGCTATTGATACATACGTAGATTTATCCAAACGGATACCGGGTTCCGAGCGGCCCCGCGGCTACTCGGCCACGGAGCAGCGCAACAGCTTCTTTGTTAGCCTGTTGGTACTCTCGTCCGCCGTCATCAAGGCCGACGGCCGCACGCATCCTTCGGAGCTGGATTATGTAAAGAATTTCATCCGCAACAACTTCGGAGACGCCGCGGTGAACGAGGCGGTGCGCATCTTGGAATCGCTTAATTCACAGCAGGTCAACATCTACTCCGTGGGCCAGCAGATCGCCGCCAACATGAATTACTCCCAGCGCATGCAGCTGTTCGACTACCTCACGCGCATTGCGATAGCCGACGGAGAGTTCAGTAAGTCGGAAAAGGACGTGCTGGAGGCCATCGGAGGCGTGATCGGGCTCACTTCTTCCGATGTTGCTTCCATCATTGCCATGTTCTACCGCGACGCGGATTCAGCATATGCCGTGCTGGAAATATCCCCTTCGGCCACCAATGACGAAGTCAAGGCAGCCTACCGCCGCATGGCCATGAAGAACCATCCGGACAAGGTGGCCACGCTGGGCCCCGAGGTGCAGAAAGCCGCTGCGGAAAAGTTCCGCAAGGTGCAGGAAGCCTACGAAACCATCAAGAAGCAGAGGGGCCTCTAAAGATTTCTATTTCAGGAACCTGTTCTTGATCTCAGAGATTATCATCGAGGGATGCAACAAGAGGTGCCGGTTCAGCTTCTCCGGCCTGATTTCATCGAACTTGATGAGTATTCCGGCCTCTATCACATTTCCGAATTCATCATTTATGCCTGCCCCGAAGCTCTTCATGGTGGGCGAGAGATTCATGTAGGTGTTGACTAGAGGCGGGATGTTGGCTCCCATGTTGCGGATTTCCCGTTTGAGGATGATATAGTCGTCGTGGAAATTCTCTCCCGTGAACAGCTTGTCCCATTCGCGTGAGAATTTGACAGATATGGGATGTTTGGGCACCACCAGACGGCCAGTCATGTTGTTGAGGTCGGTTTTCCAGTTGCCGAAGTGCTTGCGCAGGAAATACAGCAACATCTCCAGCGCCTTCTCGGGGAAGGACGGGTAGATGGTCATTTTGCCGAAAAAGTACTCCATGCGGCCGTTAAACAGCGTTATCAGGCCTCCCAGACCGTCCATCAGGTTGTCCAGCGCATACAAGCTCTTGGACCCGAGTTCGGTGCTCTGATACTCCGGCCTGATGAACGAGCGGCTCAGCTCTATAGTGCGCTGGAAATCATTGTTGATGAAGTGCCTGGTGAAGCGGAACAGGTGCGAAGAAGGCATGACGGGCTGCCCGAAGCGGTCGTACAGCACCTCGTCGCAGGGCACGAAGCGGTACCCGCCCACGATGCACTCTTCTTCGGGATCCCACAGCACCAACTGTTTGTAGCGGAAGGCGGGATCGAGGTCGAAGGCATCCAGGTCGGCGGCTTTGCCGGTGCCGCCACCTCTTTCGCGGAAGGCGATTTCCCTCAAGCGCCCTATTTCTTTGAGTACGTTTGGGGCACACTGGCCATCGACAATGTAAAGCTTATTGCCGGAATGATTGGTGTCGCGAAGAAAGCGGTCTTCGGTGAGTTCGGCCTTGAGCAGGCCGGTTTCAATTGGAGCTAAAATTGGTTCTGCGTTCATTTTTTCAAGGTGTACACTTGCTCCCTTACCCAAGCGGCCCATTCGCTGTCTTTCTTGTCTTTGGTGAAAGTCTGCCAAGGGATGGGCTTTCCGAACACCATCGTGAAAGATTTGTGCTGGCACTTGTACAATTCGTCAGGGAGTGTTAGCATTGCAATATTTAGCTTAAGTTTCAGGAAGTTGCGAAGTTTGTCCAGACGGTAGAACCGATTGGAGTTCTGTCCGCTGAACCACACCGGCACCACATCGCGTTCCGTCTGCCGGCTCTTGGTGATGAAAGTCTTTTTCCAGGGGAGGTCCTGCACAACTCCGTCGATCTTGCGGGAACACAGGCCGGCCGGGCATATGATTATCTGCTTGTCCGACTCGAAGGCGTTCTGAAGGAGCTCGGGGAGTTTTGAACTCTGGCCCCCGAATTTGTTTATCGGCAGGGTGTATTCTGCCAAAGGCTTGAGGGCCATGAGGATATCGTTGGCGGGAACGATAATGTTGCCGTTGTACTTGCGGCCTATGTAGGCAATGAGCGAAAGGGCGTCGATGGCTCCGAGAGGGTGGTTGGACGCAAAAGTGAAACGTCCGTCGTCCGGTATATTCTCAAGCCCTTCCACGGTTATGTGGGTGTCGTAGTATTCCAAGGCTTTTTCGGCAAACTCTATTCCCAGGTAGCCCTGGCTCAGGCAGCCGTTCAGATGGTCCTGGTGGATGAATTTCTTGAGCCAGGACACTACAAAACGTGGAACTTTACCTTTTCCGAACTTCTCTTCGACTATCTTGTCGAGGTCTAGTAACACGGTTTCGTTGACAGCCATACTTTGAAATCTTCTGCAATATAGTAAAAAATATGCATCTCTATCAAAATGCTTCCCTGTTTACCCAGTAGCTCAGAGCTTCCCCTTTGAGGTAGCCCAGATAGTTGCGCATGGCGAATTCGGGGGAGTCTTTGTAGGAATTGATGGTGTCACCGGCGCGGTGGCTGGTGATTGTCACATTGTCGAATTCCCGCAGGAACTGGGGAATGTCGGGCTCCGTGTCGAACACGTCGAGCGCTACGCTCATAGGCCGTCCTGCCTCAAGCGCCTTGTGCAGCGCCTCAGTGTCAATAAGATACGCACGTGCGGTATTGACCAGCACGGCGGTGGGCTTCATGAGCCCGAGTTCCCGCTCTCCGATGATGGCGCCGGAGGCACGGGCATGCAGGGACACTACGTCGGCCTCGCTGAGCAGCTGATCCAGACTCACGGGAGCCCCGTATTCTTCGGGAAGGTTGCGGCAGAACGGATCGCTCACCATGATGCGGCAGCCCAGGGCGTGCAGCTTCTGCGCCACCAGCCGTCCCACGGCACCGAATCCTACGATACCTATGGTGAGGTCTTTAAGTTCGTGGATGGACGTGGCGGTGTTGGGATAGAGCTTGCGCCACTCCCCGCCTTTGAGGGCAAGGTGCGAACGGCAGATATTGCGGGTCTCGCAGAGAATCAGACCCAACGTGTATTCGGCAACGGCGTTTGCGTTGTGAGCCGGGTTGGTGGAAACTATGATGCCCTTTTCGCTTGCTGCGGCCACGTCCAGGTTCTCCTGTCCGCCGCGGCATGACATGACGGCCTTCAGACAGTGGGCGCAAGAGAGCAGCTCGCGGGTCACGGGGCAGAGATGTACGATGAGAAGTTCTGCGTCGGCTACGGCTTCTTTGAGGCCGTAAGGCAGCTCCAGGCTGTCCCTGTGGCCGGTCTCGATGAGACGCACCGTGTCGCGCATGGCCTCGCGGTCTTCCTTGCCGAAGAAAAATACCTGCAAGCTGTCATCGTGCCCCAGAAATGGCTCCAATCCTTGCTGCATCATGTCCGGAGTGATGTATGCATCGGCAACGCAAACGATTTTCATGAACTCAGTAACCTATGATGTCGTAAAAATCGGTGGTAATCCAGTCCACTCCCAAGTCTTCGGCTATGTCGCGCAGGTAGATGCTGTTGACCATCCAGAAGAAAGTCTGGATTCCCTTCTCGCGGAACTGCTCCACCCATTCGGGATGGTTGAGGAACACTTCTACGCTGTAGGATACGGCTTTGTAGCCTCTCTCGGCCACTTCTGCCGGGGGCATTGAATGGTGCAGGCTGCTGGAGTTCAGGAGCACTTTGGCTTCAGGGGCCAGGCGCAGCACTTCGTCGCAGGTCTGGGGCTTGAACGAGAGGAACCAGGTCTGGTCCATCATGTCGAGAGCTTTGACTTCTTCTATGCATTTGGCTACCATTGCATTTTCTATTTCTTGGGTGGCGTGGGCCTTAATCTCCAGGAACTGAATCACTTCGGGAGTCTCTTTGGCCTGGACGAGCCACTCGTGCAGGGTCGGAATCTGGTTGCCGAAGGGCAGGCGGTAGGCGCGTATTTCTTCGAGGGTGCTTGTCTGGCAGTTGAGGGTAGAATTTATCTTGGCGTCGTGGCGTATGACTAGTCCTCCGTCTGCAGTCATGTGCACGTCGAATTCACATCCGTCCACCTTCTTCTGCTGGGCCCTGGCCAGGGCGTCAAGAGTGTTTTCATCGGTCACGAATTCGGTTCCTTCTGTCCTAAGTCCACGGTGAGACAGTACTTTGGGATGGGTTTTTTCGGGCTGCGGACTGCATGCCGGCAGGAGTGCGGCTGCAAGGAGAATAGTTAATAAATACTTTTTCATTTTCATATGGTTATCTTAAGCAAATATAGTAAGATTATTGCAATTCCGAAAAGCATTTTTTATTTGCAAAAGTTAGTTAGAAGCGTATGAACAAGACCTCCCGAGTACGAATACTCATAGCACTTGTCCCGGTACTTGTGTTAATGGGCACACGCGGCGGGTTACAAGATTGCACGCAAGAAAAAGAATTCGTAACTTGCGGGATATTTCTCAGCTATGGACAAAATTCTTATTCTGGATTTCGGTTCTCAGGTCACGCAGCTTATTGGCCGCAGGCTCAGGGAGCTAAATGTGTTCTGCGAAATTTATCCCTACAACAAAGTGCCGGCGTTCGGACCGGAAGTTCGGGGCGTCATCCTTTCTGGGAGCCCCTGCTCGGTGCGTGACGCCAACGCCCTTCAGGTAGATCTGAAGGCCTTCCGTGGGCGCCTGCCCCTGTTGGGGATATGCTATGGTGCTCAGTATCTGGCACATAATGGAGGCGGCAGAGTTGAATCTTCCGACTCCCGCGAGTACGGGCGCGCCATGCTCACGACCGTTGCCGAGTCGCCGCTGCTGAAAGGCGTGAGCCCATGCACCCAGGTTTGGATGTCCCACGGCGACACCATTTCATCCCTGCCCGAAGGGGCCGAAGTGATAGCTTCTACTCCAGACGTCCGTAACGCCGCTTACCAATTCCGCGGCGAGCCCACATACGCAGTGCAGTTCCACCCCGAGGTGTTCCATACTACCGAGGGCTCCCGCATGCTGGCCAATTTTGCCTACGACATTTGCGGCTGCAAGGGGGACTGGACTCCGGATTCGTTTATAGAGACCACCGTAGAGGGCCTCCGGCGGCAGATCGGGAGCGAAAAGGTGATCCTGGGCCTTAGCGGCGGAGTGGATTCCACCGTGGCTGGTGTGCTGCTCAACCGTGCCATTGGCGACCAGCTAACCTGCATCTTTGTGAACAATGGCCTGCTGCGTAAGAACGAATTCACCGACGTGCTCGCTTCGTACCGCGACATGGGACTCAACGTCATTGGCGCTGATGCTTCGGAAGCCTTCCTGAGTGCGCTCAAGGGCGTTTCTGAGCCAGAGGCCAAGCGCAAGATCATAGGGCGCCTCTTCATCGAGACCTTCGACAGCTACGCCAAGCAGATCGAAGGAGCCCGCTGGCTGGCACAGGGTACCATCTATCCCGACGTGATTGAGAGCGCCGGCATTCCCGGGATAGCCTCCAAAATCAAGAGCCACCACAACGTGGGCGGCCTGCCCGAAAAGATGAACCTCAAGATAGTGGAGCCGCTGCGCATGCTCTTCAAAGACGAAGTGCGCCGCGTCGGGCGCGCCCTTGGCATCAAGGAGGAATTGGTGAGCCGTCATCCTTTCCCCGGGCCGTCGCTGGCGATACGCATAATAGGGGAGGTGACCCCCGAGAAACTGGACGTGCTTCGCGAGGCCGACGACATCTTCATCCGAGGGCTAAGGAATTACAAGTGCAGCGAATTCCCTTCTGCTTCAGACCCCCGTGTCATGGCCGACAACCTCTACGACGCCATCTGGCAGGCTGGAGTTATCCTGCTGCCTGTGAAGAGTGTAGGAGTCATGGGAGACGAACGCACCTACGAGAATCCTGTGGCCCTGAGGGCCGTGGTCTCCACCGATGCCATGACCGCCGACTGGTTCCCCTTCCCGTACGATTTCCTTCGCGACGTCTCCAACGAGATTATCCGCAAGGTGCGTGGGGTGAACCGCGTGGTCTATGATATCTCCTCCAAACCGCCGGCAACCATAGAATGGGAATGATGGACTACCCGTGCCGGTAGTTAGTATTCTGCCATTTGCCTCCCTGGAAGCGGTGCATTTCTTCTGTCAGCTGGTCCCAGCGCAGAGTGTCGCCCGCATCGGGGTAGAATTCCCAGAATTCGCCGTTCAGGAAAGTGTAGAAACGGCTGATGTCCGTGCACATGCCGAAGCTCGGCAAGGTGGCTATGGGGATGTCCCATGTTATGTGCTTTCCCTTGACCGTGCCGTCGAAGTGCAGGCCTTCGGCATTGAGGGTTAGATCCCCGTCTCCGCATATTTCGGAAGTCTTGCCTCCGGAAAGATATTTATAATCTGGCAGTTGTCCTATGCGTACATGGCCGCTGTAGCTGAACCCCGGCTCGCGTACATCGCGGGCGGCACGCTCCCGTTCGAGCAGTGTCCAGTCGGTTACTAGCGGCGGGCAGATCGAGTCGGGGCCTACGGGACGTATGGCACCGCATTCGTCTATCTCTACTTTGTTGCCGCAGGCGGTGCATGTGATGGTGGTGTCGTCACTTACCATCTTGTGCATAGCACCGCACTTCGGACACATGTACAGAAGGGTTTCCAGGCTTTCGGCGGGCTTGCCCTTCGCGTCGAACCTGATCTTTTCTTGGGCGTTCCACATGTAGTCGTCGTGGGCAAGCAGCTGGTTCATCCTGTCTTCTATCTGTGTGTCGTTGAGCTGCGCTAGTTCTTCGGCCGTGAACATTCTGTCCACCACCACTTCGGTGCGTCCGGGACGCTGTTTCTGGCAGTGCTTCGTGTTGCTGAGGTAACCGCCCTTTATCTTTGTGTAATAGACGTTTACGCCGAGCTTCTTGAGCAGCTTGCCCGTGCCCCACATGACTGGCTGTGCCATGCCGGTGATGGAGTTCATGCCCTCCGGCATGAAGCAGATGTTGCCTCCTTCGCGTATGATCCGGATCATGGACTGCACGGCGTGGAGGTCGGGGGTGAAGTTGCGCTTGGGAATCACCTGCGCCACCTTCAGAAGGATATTGGTGGGAAAAACGAAGAACTCGTTGTATCCAACTACGTAGTTCAGCCTCTTCGACCCTACGGCCGGGGCTGTGTAAACATAGTCTATACGGGATGCGTGGTTAGCCACCAGCACAATAGGACCTTTGTCCTCGGCCGGACGTGCCTTGTAGATGAATTTGATTTTGAGAGGTGCGCCAATAATAGCTACGACCAGCCTTAAGATGGCGTACAATACAGAATTAGGCTTGCGCTCACGCTGCGCTTGAAGGCGCTCGGCAATAGTTTTTTTCATTGGTTAGCTGATATTCAACGCAATATAACTATTGCCGAGCAAAAATGCAAGTGCTTATTTTATTGCGTCCCAGTCGGCCTTGCCTGTTTCGGGCGATACATGCTGGATATACGGACGCCACAGAGCGACGCCGAATTTGACATCTGCGAGCACGTAGTATTCTTTGCCCATCTCGACGTTCAGGACTATGCCTTCTCTCGATTCGGTCTTGCCCCAGATTTCATAGGAGCCGGGCTTGTCCACCTTGTAGATGCACATGTTCCTGTTCTTGGAGCGGAACACTACCTCGTTTCCGAGATGGACGTTATAGGGAGTCTGTACATAGCCGGCAGGGCGGTAGAAGTAGATGACTGCATAGTCGGGGTGCTCTGCGGGAACAGTCTGGATGTTGCCGGAAATTTTGGGTGAGCAGCCGCAAAACATCAGGAGGCTGGCTGCTATGGCGATGATTAATTTTTTCATTTAGCTTAATTATAAAAGCCCCATCAATCATGTTAAACTCAGGCTTGACGGGGTCTTTGATTTTGGCAAAAAGGTACGGAACTAAGCCTCGGATTCTTTAGCCTTGTTTTTGTCCTTTAATTCCTGGACCTTGTCCTTAGCAGCGTCAATCGCCTCTTTGGTCTTCTCTGAGGCCTTGGCGTAGAGGTCCTTGGCTCCTTCCTTTGCTTTTCCTGCCAATTCTTCAGCTTTCTCTCCGGCCTCTTTCAGACCGTACTGAATCTTTTCTCCAAAAGTGACTTTGCCGTCACCATTCAGATCGCGGGGATCTTTTGCGATTTCTTCTGACATAATGCTTTTGTTTTTGTTACCACAA
Organism: uncultured Bacteroidales bacterium; assembly: GCA_946403855.1. Taxonomy (GTDB): domain Bacteria; phylum Bacteroidota; class Bacteroidia; order Bacteroidales; family UBA932; genus Cryptobacteroides. The sequence goes on along the minus strand of CAMJBH010000008.1, from coordinate 44,607 downwards.
AGTTAGAAACATTTGGCTCATTTGCAAATTTTGATGTAGCGCTGCGTTTTTTAGGAAAAAACTTTACCTTTGCTAAAACAACATCTTAGACCATGCTTCTTACTACAACTCCAGCCATTGAAGGATACCGCATAACCGAATATCGCGGTGTCGTGTTCGGAGAGGTCATCTCCGGCGTCAACTTTCTGCGTGACTTTGCCGCCAGCATACGAAATATAGTCGGAGGGCGTTCAGGGTCTTATGAGGAGGAACTCATTTCCGCTCGCAGCCAGGCCATGGACGAAATGTCCAAGCGTGCTGCGCAGCTGGGGGCCGACGCCGTGGTGGGCATCGACATCGACTACGAAGTCCTGGGCGAGGCCGGAGGCATGCTTATGGTCACCGCCTCCGGCACAGCAGTCAGGATAGAAAAAGTCTAGGGAGGGCGGCACGTTCCGTCCGGTGAGGTGTGGGTTTGTGCCAGGGTGGTTGTTGCCGTTCTTGCCCGAGGGCTCAGCTGGGATTTTCTGTCCCGTTGCCGCCAGATCCTCGTTCTTCGGGACCAGATATGATGTTTCCTATCCCGTTGTTAACGGAGTCCTGTCTTCCGGGCTTGCTGGTGCTGGATGGTAATGAGTTGAGGGTTAATTAATTAGGTGGTTTTAAAGTGAGTGAAAGTCTAACTTTAAAATGAGTTAATGTTTTGGTAGTTAATGTATTAACCTCCAGCGTGTGATTGTTGATTCCGTGTCGGATTAATAAGTCGTTCTTCTTTACTTCTCTGAGGGGATCTTGTCACCTGCCTCCGAGCCGGTTGCCGTTCTTGCCCGAGGGCTCAGCCGGGAGTCTTTAACAGACAGGTTTATGGCGCAGATTGGCCGATTTCGGGCCTGGGTGTTAAAGCAATTTTGATAGAATTTGCTTAAATTTGGGGCGTTATGCGTAAAGTATTGATACTCTTGTCTATGCTGGTTCTCTTCAGCGCTTGCGGCACGGCGCGCCTTACTCCCGAGCAGAAGCGCGAGCAGGCCGCCCGTACGGCGCAGCTAGTGAACCAAAGGCTCGATGCCAGAACCTACCGTATTTCGGTAGATTACATGTATCCTCTGCGAGGCCGCGGCAGGGCGGTGACGGACAACTATTCATTGACTGTCGATGGCAACAAAGTCAGTTCTCACCTGCCATATTTCGGCGCTGCCTACAGCGTTCCCTACGGCGGCGGCAAGGCGCTTGTGTTCGATGATGAGATTAAGGATTACTCTGAGGATACCAGCCGTGCCGACAGGCGCAGGATTCAGTTCTCTACCGACAACGGCGAGGACTTCATCGTGTACACCGTGACGGTGTTTGACAATGGTGAGGCGGACATTCATGTGAATTGCCGCAACCGTGACGACATCAGATACCGGGGCACCCTGTATCCCGAGGATTTCCCTAAGGAGTAGGCGCGGGACGCCCCCGGCGTGTTAAAACAGAAACCCCTGTAAGACATTAACTTACAGGGGTTTGTTGTTTGGCTCTGCGGAGAGGACGAGATTCGAACTCGTGGTACGGAATGACCCGTACGTCGGTTTAGCAAACCGGTGGTTTCAGCCACTCACCCACCTCTCCAATCTCACCACGTCGTGTCAAACGGGATTGCAAATATAATCATTTTTTCTAAATCTGTACGAAGAGCGAAATATTTATTTGCCAAGTCAGGCGCTCAGCCATCCTCGAAGGGCCCGGAAACGAAGGCGACTGGCAGAATAACTCCCGGAAACGAAGGCGACCGGCAGAATCCTAGGCGAAGGCGAGGGTGGCGACGCTGATGCGCACCTCGGGGCCGAAGGCCTCCAGCAGGGCGGCGCAGCAGGCGCACACGGAGGAGCCGGTGGTGAAGACGTCGTCGATGAGGAGGATGTGGCGCGGGGGCAAGCCGCCGGAAACCCTGCCGGCTTTCACGACGAAGGCGTCAGCGACATTGGCGGCGCGCAGCGAAGCGTCCAGCCGGGTCTGGGGACGGGTGACGCGCTGCCGCCGAAGCAACGCCGGCTCGAAGCGGACCCCTTGAGTCCCTCCGCCCTGCAGTTCCTTCCAAACCTCGCGGGCGATAATCTCTGCCTGGTTGTAGCCCCGTTTCCACCTGCGCGTCCAATGCAATGGCACACAGCACACCAAATCCACATCGGCAAAGTGCTCCGCCTCCGCCAGGCTATGCCCGAGCATGCGGGCGAAATACCTTCCGGCCGGAAAGTTCCGATGGTACTTAAGCGCCTGAGTAATATTGGAATACCCACTTCCTGAAGAATAATGAAACAGCGCCGTAGCATATTGATAGCACGGGACGTCGAGACCACTTTCAAGCAGCCTTTTGTTAAACAAATCTGCCATCGGATTCCGAGTGAGTCCCTCAAAATAGCTAAGTGGCAAGTCCGCCATGCAACTGGTGCACAAGTGTTCTTCGGCGTCCAGAAGCTGCCGGCCGCAAACCAGACACACCCTCGGCATCAAGAAGTCGGCCAGGGAGCGGAGAAGTTTTCGAATAGTCAGAGAGTTTAGGCGAGGGTCCATATCGAATTAACTTGAAACGCCGCCGCAGCAGCTTATAACCTCGCCGTTTACATAGGTGGACAGGTCGCTTGCGAGGAAGAGCGCCACTCCTGCGACTTCGTCTTTCGTGCCCCAGCGGTGCATGGGTATGTTATTGAGCCAGAACTGCTTAACCTTGTCGCTCAGACGGTCCACCATTTCCGAGTCTATCATGCCGGGGGCAATGCAGTTGGACCTTACGCCCCTGGGCCCAAGCTCTTTGCACACCGACTTGGCGAGTCCGAGCATGCCGGATTTGGACGCACCGTAGTTGATTTGCCCGGCGTTGCCGTGCACTCCGGCGCAGGAACTCATGAAAATGATGCTTCCGCTGCGCTGGCGCATCATGAAAGGAGCCACCGCATGAGTGAAATTGAAAGCCGACTTGAGGTTGCCGTTAATTACCTTGTCCCAGCTTTCTTCGCTCATGCGCAGCAGCAGGCCGTCGTCCAGGATGCCGGCATTGTTGACAAGCACGTCCACGCGTCCGAACTCATCAACCACCTGCTTCACGACCTCATGTGCTGCATTGAAAGAAGAAGCGTCTGATTCATAAGCCCTTACTGTGCCAAGGGCTTCCAGCTGCCCGAGGAGTCTCTCAGGAAGGTGCCGGCAGGTGAAAACCACGTTCGCGCCTTCTTTAAGGAAGCGCCGCACTATGGCCTCGCCAATGCCCCTCGACCCTCCGGTCACCAGGGCGGTTTTTCCGTCTAAAAGTCCCATAATCAATTATCTTCGGCCATCGCCTGTTCTACCTCGTCGGGGGCTATGGGGAGACGCCGGCTTCCAAGCCTGCGGGCACCAGAAGCCGTGACCAGCACGTCATCTTCGAGCCTAATTCCACCAAAGTCGTAATACTCTTCAAGTTTGGCGTAATTCACACGCCCTTTGTCGGTACCCTGCCGCTTCCATTGTTCAATGAGGGCCGGGATGAAGTAAATGCCTGGTTCGTCGGTGATTACGTTGCCGGGGACCAGCTTGCGCGCCATCCTGAGGCTGCCCAGGCCGAGCTGGGAAGAACGTGTCTGGCCGGGGTCGTAGCCCACCAGGTCTTCGCCGAGGTCTTCCATGTCGTGCACGTCCAGGCCCATGTTGTGACCGAGTCCGTGGGGCATGAACAAACCGGCGATGCCGTCGGCCACCATCTCGTCCAGGTCGCCTTTCACCAGGTCCAGCTGCCCAAGTCTGTCGAGCATGTGGCGGGCCGCCGCAAGATGACAGTCACGGTAAGCTACCCCGGGACGTGTCATGTTGAATGCCAGCTCGTTACACTCATAAACTATCTGATAGATATCGCGCTGGCGGGGCGTGAAGCGGCCGCCGGTGGGATATGTGCGGGTGTTGTCCGATGCATAATGGTCGTTGCTCTCGGCTCCGGCGTCAATAAGCAACAGGCGCCCGGGCTCGATGGGGCAGTCGTGAGAATGGCAGTGGAAGATTTCTCCGTGCTGGGTGAGTATGGTGGCGAACGATGTGCCCCAGCCCTCAGCCAGCGTGACTCCTTCCATGTCGCCCACGATTTCCTGCTCGATGCGTCCGAGACGTATGCCGCGGCGGGCGGTAGTGTGCATCTTGTAGCCCAGTTCGCCGGCTTTGTCCAGGAGGGCGATTTCGTCATCGTCTTTCACAAGGCGCATCTCTATCACAGCCTTTACCAGCGGCTCCGAAGCCAATGGACAGCCTTTCTTGCCCTGGCTGAACACCTGTCCTGGCTCGACGCCCAGCAACGAACTGAGCAGCACGGCGTTATACCAGCGCGATACCGGCAGCCAATGCACCTGACGTCCGGCGGCAACGGCCGCGGACACTGCAGTGCAGAACGCGGAATAAGTTCCGGAATCCTGAGCTCCCGCGCCGGCGGCGAGAGAAGCCACGGTGGGCATGGGACCGGTCCATATGATGTCGTCTATGTCGTAGTCGTCGGCATACACGGTGTCCACGCCCGACTCCAGGTCCATTATGGCGGCAAAGCGAGGCTCGTCTATTCCGAAGAAATACAGCCAGTTGCTGTCCTGGCGCCATTTGTAGCCGTTGTCTCGGTACTGTGCGGCCGATTCAACGTTGCCAATAAAGACGGCGATACCTTTTTCGCCCTTCAGCAGCCCGCGCAGGCGGGATCGTCTTTCGGAATACTTATTCATAACTCATCGGTATTTTTTAAACTCCGGAACATTCAGTTCCGAGAGGAAACTTTTCAGTGAACTCTCTTCGCGCGGGCACACGACCAACACGTCTTCGGTGTCTATAACAATGTAGTCCTTAAGGCCTTTGACTGCCACCAGCTTATCCGTGCGGCTGGAGAACAACATGAGTCCGTCGTTGTCTTTGAGCAGGCTGTCGCCGTAGATTTTGACGGCGTTGCCGCTGCCGTCGGCGAAATACTCATACAGGGAACTCCAGTTGCCCAGGTCGTTCCAATCGAAGAAAGAAGGTATGGCCATGACTCTCTGCGACTTCTCCATGACAGCATAATCGATGGAGGTGCGGGGCATGTCGGCGTAGATGCGGTGCAGGTAATCGCTTTCGTGAGGCGTGGATATGTACTGCTCCCAACCGTTCCATTGCGAGCTAATGTCGGGGGCGTATTGTTCCAGTTCGGCTGCAATCACCGCAGCCTTCCAGATAAAGATACCGGCGTTCCACAGGAACTCGCCGCTGTCTATGAACACCTGCGCCAGCTCCTTGCTTGGCTTTTCGGTGAACGTTTTGACTTTCAATGGTTTGCCGTCGGTCATGGGGCCGTCGGTCTGAATGTAACCGAAGTTGGTGTCGGCGCGTCTGGGCAGTATCCCGAGAGTCAGCAGGACGTCATTCGAGGCGGCATAGTCGAGCCCTTGGAGAACGGTGTTGCTGAACTGTCCGCAGTCTTCGATCACCTGGTCGGCCGGGGTCACGAGCACCACTGCCGAAGGGTCTCTTTTGAGTATGGCGTATGTAGCGTAAGCAATGCAGGAGGCCGTGTTGCGGTTGTAGGGCTCCAGCAGCAGGTTGGCTTCGGGCAGCCAGGGCAGGTCTTCTTTGACCAAATGGCTGAAGCGCTCAAGGCTCACCACCAGTATGTTCTGTTCGGGAACCACTTTGCAGGCCCTTTCCCAAGCGAGTCTGAGGAAGCTCTTTCCGGACCGCGAAAAGTCCTGAAACTGTTTGGGGCGGCTTTCCCTGCTCACTGGCCAGAAGCGTGTCCCAAGGCCTCCGGCCATTATAACGCAGTAATAGTGAGGGTCGTTCATTCTAGTGTTACTATGGTCACGCCGGACCCGCCGGTGCGTATGTCCTCGTCTTTCACCGAGGCCACACCCGGTACGGTCCGAAGGTATTTCTGTATTTCTTCGTGCAGCACGCCGGTACCTTTGCCGTGGATGATGCGCACAGAGCCCATGTTGAGCATTATTGCGTCGTCGATGTAGTGCGTCACTATGTCCAGGGCGTCGGCAAGCCTGGCGCCGCGTATGTCGAGTTCGGGAGAGAAATTGAGCTTGCGGGCCGACACCGACGTGTCGAACTGCTGCCTGGGCTGCTTGAAAAGCTTACGCGACTGCTCCCTGAACTCGCTGGAAGAGATTCTTTCCAGGGTGTCGGCTTTCATGGTGCTGGAAATGTTGCCGACGGTGATGGTGACGTTCTTTCCGCTGACGCGGGTCACTTCGCCCACCATGCCGTTGCTCTGCACCCGCACTTTCTCGCCCACTTTGAGCGCCTCCGCCTTGGGTGCCACGGGAGCCTCAGGCGAGGCGGCTTTCTTGCTGCGCCGGCTCTCCAGCTTGTTGATTTTCCGGTCTATGTATTCGTCGCGGGCCTTCTGCTGGCGGCTCTTGCTCTCCTGCAGGGCGCCTATAAATCCCTGAAGTTCAGCCCTTGCCGCCTTGGTCTGTTCTTTCTCGGCCTGCGACTCCTTGATCTGCCTGATGGTCTTCTCCACCTGCGCTCCTGCGCCCTTGACTATGGCTTCCGCCTCCTTGCGGGCCTCGTCCAGGATGTCCTTACGCTCGCGGCGTATGTCTTCCAGCTCCTGCTGGTACTTTTCGGTAAGCCCTTCGAGGGTCTTGTCGGTATGCTTGATCTTCTGCAGCTTCTCGTCGAGCTGACGGCGGTTGCGGGCAATCTTGCGCAGGTTGCGCTCCATGCCCACGAACTCCGATCCCGCTCTCTCCTCGGCATCCTTGACTATTGCCTCGGGCAGACGCATCTTGCGGGCCAGCTCGAAAGCGAACGAGTTGCCCGGCAGGCCTGTTTCGAGGGCGAACATGGGCGCGATTTTGGAGGAGTCGAAGAGCATGGCTCCGTTGGTGACCCTCGTGTCGGCCCCGGCGGCATAGAGCTTAAGGTTGGTGTAGTGGGTGGTTATCACTCCCCAGACTCCGCGCTTGTCGATTTCTGCAAGTATGGCCTCGGCAATGGCGCCGCCGGCTGCAGGCTCGGTGCCGGAGCCGAATTCATCTATCAGCACAAGCGTCTGCTCGTCGGCCTCCGAGAGCATCTGGCGCATGTCGGAGAGGAAGGAGCTGTAGGTGCTGAGGTCGTTTTCCAGCGACTGGTCGTCGCCGATGCTCACCACGATACGCTTGAAAATGGGGAGCTCGGAAGTCTCCGAAGTGGGAATGAGCATGCCCCACTGGAACATATACTGGAGCAGGCCGGCAGTTTTGAGACACACCGACTTACCTCCTGCGTTGGGTCCCGAAATGAGCAGAATCCTTTTGGCGGGAGTGAGCGTGATGGTGAGGGGTACGATCTGCTTGCCTTCGCGCTTCAGCGCCCTCTCCAGCAGGGGATGACGTGCCTTGCGCAGGCTCACGCCACCGTCCTGCGCGATGACAGGCATGCCGGCGATGAAGTCCAGGGCTGTCTGGGCCTTGGCCATGAGGAAATCTATCTCGCCGATGAAGGCCGAAGCCTGCAGAAGTTCGGGAAGATAGGGGCGCAGAAAAGCGGTGAACTCCCTGAGTATGCGGGCGATCTCCCTGCTCTGGGCGAAATGCAGCTCGCTTATGTCATTTTCGAGTTCCAGTATCTCGGCAGGCTCGATGTAGCTTGTCTTTCCGCTAGCAGACTCGTCGTACACGAAGCCCGAGAGCTTGCGCTTAGAAGCCGTGCTCACGGGAATGAGGTACTTGCCGTCACGCATCGCCACCGAAGCATCGGAGTCGGCAAGGCCGGATTCCTGCGCCTGCCTGAGTATGGCGGTGGCGCGGCGAGAAATGGCCGATTCCTTCTCGCGGAGTCGCTTGCGTATGTCGAAGAGTTCGTCGGAGGCGGAATCTTTGATGTCGCCGTACTTGTCTATGATGAGCTCTATCCTGCGGTTGACTTCGGGAAAACTGAGGACAGGGGCGCTGAGAGCCTTAAGATTGGGGTATATGCCGTCTTTGATGCTGCTGAAGAAATGGGTCACCCGGCGCACGGTGTCCAGCAGGGTCTTGAGCTTGGCGATGCCTAGCACATCGATGCTGCTGCCTTCCGAAGAAAGGGGCTCCAGGAACGGAGCGCCGTCTATATAGCCTGCGGTGGGGAAATTCTCCTCGAACAGCAGTATAAGCCGCATCTCGTCGGTGAGGGCGAGGCGCTTGCGTATGGTTCCCGGAGAAGTGGAGAACTGCTCAGACGCAACCCTGGCTGCGGCGTAGTCGGTGCGGCACTTGTCGGTAATTATCTGTCGGACTTTGTCGAACCCCAGCTTGGCTTCCAGTCTTTCGCTATTCATTGTTCTGCAGTTTAAGTTTGAGTGTGGCGGAAGTTTCTATGGGCGTGATGTCCGAGCCGCGTACGAAACTGATCCTGCCGGTCTCTTCCGACACCACAATGACATCTGCGTCGCACTGCTCCGCCAGGCCTACTGCGGCCCTGTGGCGCATGCCGTATGAGGCCGGAAGGTCGAGCCGCTCCGTTATGGGCAGGGTGCAGCGGGCCGCGATGATGCGGTTGCCGCCAATGACCATGGCCCCGTCGTGCAGGGGAGAGTTCTTGAAGAATATGTTCATGATCAGGCGCTGGCTGATGCGGGCGTCGATGCTGTCGCCGGTGGCGATGATGCTCTGCAGGTTGTCTCTGCGCCGTATGACGATGAGGGCTCCGACATTGTGCGCCGCCATCTGCTCCACCGCCGACACCACTTCGGACATGGTGTCAGTGTCGAGCCCTTCGGCAAGCTGGCGCCGCAGCAGCTTGCGTATGATGGTGTTGTTGCCGGCGGTGCGGCCTATGTTGTTGAGGAAGCGGCGGATTTCGGGCTGGAATATGATGATTATGGCGAGCGCTCCCACATCCAGTATGGCGCCCAGGAGGGCGGAAATCATGCGCATGTTAAGGGCGGTGGCCAGTACCCGGATGAGAAAGAGGATTATGATGGCTATGAATATGTTCATGGCCGACGATCCTTTTATCCATCGGAAAACGACGAAGATAACCGCCGCAACCAGTATAATGTCGATCAGATCGATCAGTGTGAAATGCAAAAATTCCATATAGCCCACAAATATAACAAAATTTCTTCTGCAGGCCACGAATCCGCCTACTGCCTCTGGATCTTGGCCCCCAGGGCGTTGAGGCGGGTGTCGATGTCCTCGTAGCCGCGGTCGATCTGGTCGATGTTGTCGATTATGGAGGTGCCATTGGCGGACATGGCGGCCAGGAGCATGGCGATACCGGCGCGAATGTCGGGCGAGGTCATGCGGCCCCCGCGCAGCTGCACGCGGTGGTCGTGGCCGATTACGACGGCACGGTGCGGGTCGCAGAGGATAATCTGGGCGCCCATGTCTATCAGCTTGTCCACGAAGAACAAGCGGCTCTCGAACATCTTCTGGTGGATTAGCACGCTGCCGCGGCATTGCACGGCAGTCACGAGCATAACCGACAGCAGGTCAGGCGTAAGCCCCGGCCAGGGCGCATCGGCCAGCGTCATGATGGAACCGTCGATGAACGATTCTATCACATAGCTTTCCTGCGACGGTACGTAGATATCGTCGCCGCGCTGCTCAAGGCGTATGCCAAGCCTCCTGAAGCATTCAGGGATGATGCCCAGCTCGGCGTAGTGGACGTTGGTGATGGTAAGCTCGCTTTGGTTGATGGCGGCCATTCCGATGAAGGAACCCACCTCTATCATGTCGGGAAGAACGGTGTGGGTAGCCCCGTGCAGTGCCTCTACGCCAGTAATTGTCAGCAGGTTGGATCCTATGCCGTCGATCTGGGCCCCCATGGCCACCAGGAGCTTGCATAGCTGCTGCACATAAGGCTCGCAGGCGGCGTTGTAGATGGTCGTCCGTCCCTTGGCCAGCGTCGCAGCCATGACGATGTTTGCGGTGCCGGTCACGGACGCTTCGTCCAGCAGCATGTAGCTGCCTTCCAGCGGACCGTCCGAGCTCAGTTTATATGCGTGGCGGGACGTGTCGTATGAACAGTCGGCCCCGAGCTTGATGAAGCCGTCGATGTGTGTGTCCACCCTCCGCCGGCCTATCTTGTCGCCGCCGGGCTTGGGAAAATATGCCAGTCCGAAACGGGCCAGCAGCGGACCCACCACCATCACTGAGCCGCGCAGCCGGGCGCATTGCTCCACGAATTCAGCGCTCGAGACGTAGAATTCATTGATGCGGGATGCATTGAAAGTATATTCACCCTTGCTGTGCCGCGTCACTTTGACGCCCATTCCCTGCAGAAGGGCGATGAGGTTGCGTATGTCCAGGATGTCTGGAATATTGGAAATTGTCACATCTTCCGAGGTGAGCAGTATGGCGCTGATTACCTCGAGGGCCTCGTTTTTGGCTCCCTGCGGAGCGATGCTGCCGCTCAGTCTGTGGCCTCCTTCGACGATGAAAGAACTCATAGGGCTGCAAGTACTTCTTTGAGAAGGGTCTTAGTGCTTTCCTCTGCAGGCACGAGGGGGAGGCGCATGGCGTCGGTGCAGAGTCCGAGCAGCGAGAGGGCGGCCTTGGCAGGAATGGGATTGGATTCCACAAAACATGCCTTGTAGAGGGGCCTGAGGGCTACATCAATGGCCTCCGCTTCGTCCCAGCGGCCGTCGATAGCCGCGCGGGTCATGGCGGAAACCTTGTCGGGAACTATATTGGAAGCCACGGAGATGACACCCTTGCCGCCGGCCTTCATCATATCGAGAGTGAGGTCGTCGTCGCCGCTGAGCACCATGAAGTCGGAGGGGGCCCCGGCAAGAATCTCGCGGGCTTGCTCGATCTTTCCGGAAGCTTCCTTGATGCCCACTATTCCCGGCACCTCGCGGGCCAAGCGCAGGCAGGTCTGCGGCAACATGTTGGCACCAGTGCGGCCCGGTACGTTGTAGATCACCACCGGCTTGCTGCTTGCCGACGCAATGGCCTTGAAATACTGGAACTGGCCTTCCTGGTTGGGCTTGTTGTAGAACGGTACGACCACCAGCCAGGCGTCAACGGCGGGGCCGTCGAGCATTTCCATCTGTGTCAGAGTTCCTTGAACCGAATTGCTGCCGCACCCGACCAGCAGCGGCCTTCCTTCGGCGTGGTCGTGGGTGATCTCCAGCATCGACACCCTTTCGATGGGGTCGAGAGTGGGAGTTTCGCCGGTTGTGGCCAGCGGAACCAGAAAGTCAGCGCCGCCTTTGATCTGGCGGTCTATCAAAGAAGCATAGGCTTCATAATCTACTTCACCGTCGGAGAAGAAAGGTGTCACCAGTGCGGTGCCGCAACCTTTTAATTCTGGAATTTTCATTTGATTATCAGTTCTTTGAAGCTGTGAACTCCGGTTATGTTTTCTGTCATCTGAGCGGCAACCACTGCACCCTCGGCAAAACCTTGCCGGGAGAAGGCCTCGTGCGAAATCTTGATCTTGTCAACATCCGACTTGAATTTTACCACGTGCTTGCCGGGAACCTCTCCCTCGCGTATGGAGGTGATGTCGGGTTTCACTCCAAGGTGTCCGGCCACCAGGCGCGCCATCTCCTTGGCCGTGCCGCTGGGGGCGTCGAGCTTGTGGATGTGGTGTGTCTCTTCGATGTGTGGCACATATCCGTAGCCCTTGAGTATGTCGGACACTTTTTCCAGGGCGGCATAGGTGGCGTTGACGCCTATCGAGAAGTTCGAAGAGTAAATCATGGGCGTGCCGGCAGCGTAGAAGGCCGCCACCACATCTCCCATGATGTCATCCCATCCCGTGGTGCCGATCACGGCCGCTTTGAAATGCTCCGCTATCCACTTGTAGTTGGCCCTGAATGCAGCGGGGGTGGTAAAGTCTATGCACACGCATTCGCGCGCCACTTCCGGAGGGGTGGCGCACACGTCTTCCGTGGCGCAGACCAGTTCTATTTCTTTGTGAAGGATAACCCCTTCTATGATGTGGCCCATACGGCCATAGCCGCTTATTATAACTTTCATAACGTATTTTATTGTAAGATGTTTCTAATAATTCCGCTAGCAGCCAGCCTCGGGCCCTCTCCCGAACCCTTGATCACGAGAGGGTAGGCCTCGGAACTGTGTATCACCGTCACGTTCTCGGTACCGGTAATCCAGTAGAACGGGCTGTCTATTCCGACCAGTTTCATGCGTATGTCGGCCTTGAAGCTGCCGTCCGCATTCCTTTCGAGCGTGGCAACGAAGCGCTGCCGCATACCGATGGCGTCCAGTTCATCCTCGCGCCGTATGAACAGGGGCTCGTTTTCTTCGAGCCTGCGGTAGAAGTCGTCAAGGCTGCCGCTGAAGTATTCTTTGCCCAGCATGGGCACTATTTCCACGTCTTTCTCTTCCAGGGGCACTCCGGCCTCCCTGGCGAGTATCAGCAACTTGCGCAGGGCGTCGCCGCCTCCAAGGTCGGTGCGGGGGTCCTGCTCGGTGAGCCCGTCTTCCTGGGCCTTGCGCAGCAGGGTCGCAAAAGATTCGCTCCTGGCGCCGTCGTAGCTCGTGATGATGTGGTTCAAGGTGCAGGACACCACGGCCTCGATGCGGGTAAGTCCGTCTCCGCATGAAGCGCCGTCAGAAACCGACTGCAAGATGGGGAGGGCGTTGCCCACGGTGGTGTCGTAACGGAAGAAGCATCCGTTCTGGGCTGCGGCCGCTTTGAGCGCTGCGTAATCCACGTAGGGAATTGCCAGTGAACGGCGGTTGGAACTGACCACGTTGATGCCGGCGTTGAAGAGGTCGATGAACTTGTGCCAGATCTCGGTACTGTCGGTGCAGTCCACGAATACGCTGCGGCTTCGGGCCGTCTGCAGCACTCGGTCCACGAAGGCGTGGTCGCTGGATATCTCTTTGATTTCTATTCGTTTGCCGGCCGACGGGAAACTCCCTCCGCAGGCGTCCACAATGCTTTTGAGCGCCTTGCCCACGGCCCCGTTTCCTGCGATGTAAACTTCGAGGGCGCTCAGGGCCCTTTCTTCGAAAAATTCCCGGTGGAGGGCCGCCACCGCGTTCCTGGCCACGTTGGTGCGCACCGTGATGAAGAAGTTGGTCCCGTCTTCGCACCGCACCTGGTCGAGCGCCTTGATGCCGGCATCTTTGAGGGCGCCGGTTATGCGCCGTGCTGCCGCTTCGGGGTTCACGGGGCCTTCGGCGACAAGGGTGATTTCGGAACTCTGGGAGAGGGGATCGTCGAGCGATGCCACGCCCTTCCATTCGCCGATCAGGGAGCAGTTGGAGCTGATCACCGTGCCCGGGTTCTGCGGGTCGAAGGTGTTCAGTATCTTTATGGCTATGCCTTTTTCCCTGGCCGGGGCCACTGCGGGCGCGTAGAGCACCTTGGCTCCGTAGCGGGCCATGTCGAAGGCTGCCTTGTAGCTTATTTCGGGGATTGTGCGGGCGGCGTTCACCAGTTTAGGATTGGTGGTCATGATGCCGGGCACATCGGTCCATATCTGCAGGTCGTCCGCTTCGGTTGCGGCAGCAAACAACGAGGCGCTGTAGTCGGAGCCGCCGCGTCCGAGGGTCGTCACGCCTCCGTCGCTGTCCCTGGCTATGAACCCCGGCACCACGAATATCCGGGCCTCGGGATGCTCCTCTATGGCACTGCGTATGGCTTCATAAGAGGCGGCGGTGTCCACTTGGGAGTCGCGTACCGTTACGAGGTCGCGCGAATCCAGCCATGCGGTTTTGTAGCCTTCGCAGCTGAGTTTGCGGGCCAGGATGCGCGTGGAAAGCAGTTCCCCGAAGGATTCGATGACCGGAGGAATGCAGCGGATTTCAGAGAATGTGCTGCGGCAGTCGCCGGCGGCTTCCTGGCGCTCTTTGCCGGTAAAGAGACGGCTTATTATTGCCAAGTGCCTGTGTTCGAGGTCGTCTATGAGGTGTTCCGGGTCTTCTGCCCGGCCTATTTGTAAAAGGGCGTCGGTGCAGCCGCTGATGGCCGAACTCACAAGTATCACCCTGTCTTTTGCGGCGGCCTGTTCGACTATGTCCAGAACCCGCGACATTGCTGTTGCGCTTGCTACCGAGGATCCGCCGAATTTGAGAACGATCATATACTAATTCTAACTGAACAAATATAGCAATTAATTTTGTTATCTTTGTCAAGCTATGCGAAAGGAATTCAATTTCGATTTAAGTACCCTGAATACATTCCGCATGAAAGTGCGCTGTGCGTGCTACGTGGAATACAGCAGCGTGGAAGAGTTGGCTTCTCTGGACCTGGATTCGCTGCCGGGACCGATAAAACACATAGGAGGCGGCTCAAACCTCTTGTTCACAAGTGATTATCCCGGGACAATCCTCCATTCGGCCATACGGTACATAAAGTATGTGGACCTTGGACTGGACGAGGTGCCGGTGGTGGTCGGAGCCGGAGTCGTGTGGGACTCGCTTGTGGAGGAGCTGTGCTCCCACGGTTTGTGGGGAGCGGAGAATCTGTCTCTGATTCCCGGCGAAGTAGGCGCTGCCGCCGTGCAGAACATAGGCGCATACGGGGTGGAGATAAAAGACCTGGTTTCGGGCGTGTCCTGCTTTGACCTGCAGGAGAAACGCCCCTGCAAATTTACCGTAGGGCAGTGCGGCTACGGTTACCGTGAATCGATGTTCAAGGAGAGCGGCGGAAGGTACGTTATTACCTCTGTCCTTCTGAGGGTTTCACGCAAGCCCAGGCCGCGTCTTGAATACAAGGGCCTGGAAGGCATTGACGCTTCGAGTCCTGCCGCGGTGCGTGAGGCCGTAATAAGCATCCGTCGTTCCAAACTCCCTGACCCTGAAGAGCTTGGCAGTGCCGGTTCGTTCTTCAAGAATCCGGTCGTCAGCGCCGCTGCTTTTGTGCGGCTGTGCGATGCCGTGCCCGGGGAGAGCGTGCCGCATTACGTGCTCGACAACGGTTTCGTGAAGGTCCCTGCCGCCTGGCTCATAGACCGCTGCGGCTTTAAAGGAGAGCGCGAGGGCGGAGCGCAGGTGTACGAACGCCAGCCGCTGGTGATAGTCAATGCCAGCGGGGACGCACTTCCCGGCGACGTGCTGGAGCTCGAAAGGAGGATAGTGGCCACCGTCCACGAGAAATTCGGCGTGACTCTAAGCCCCGAAGTTGAACACATATAGACGTATTTTTGCTATCTTTGCAATTCTGAATTCAAAGACATAATATGTACAGGACCAACACTTGCGGAGAACTCCGCATATCAGACAAAGGTAAAAAAGTAACCCTGGCGGGATGGGTGCAGAAATCCCGTAAACTCGGAGGCATGACCTTCATCGACCTGCGCGACCGTTACGGTATCACCCAGCTGGTGGTTGAGGCCGATGCCGCCCCGGAACTGGTGGAGACGGCCTCTTCTCTCGGAAGGGAATATGTAATACAGGTCGTCGGCGAGGTGCTCGAACGTCAGAGCAAGAACCCCAAGATGCCTACCGGAGAAATAGAAATCAAAGTCGAAAGCATCAATATACTCAACAAGGCTGCCGTACCTCCTTTCACCATTGAGGAGCAGAGCGACGGAGGTGAAGACCTGCGCGCCAAGTACCGCTACCTCGACCTTCGCCGTCCGCCCCTGCAGAGGGCCCTGGCGCTTCGCCACCGTCTGGCGCAGGAGATACGCACCTACCTTGACGGGCAGGGCTTCATGGAGATAGAGACCCCGTACCTTATCAAGTCCACTCCCGAGGGAGCTCGCGACTTCGTGGTTCCTTCCCGCATGAATCCCGGCACTTTCTACGCCCTTCCCCAGAGTCCCCAGACTTTTAAGCAGTTGCTCATGGTGGCGGGATACGACCGCTACTTCCAGATTGTGCGCTGCTTCCGCGACGAGGACCTGCGCGCCGACCGTCAGCCTGAGTTTACTCAGATCGACTGCGAAATGAGTTTCGTGGAGCAGGAGGACGTGCTGAACACTTTCGAAGGCATGATGCGTCAGATGTTCAAGAACGCCCTCGGCGTGGATATCCCCAATCCGCTGCCCCGCATGAGCTGGTACGATGCCATGGACAAGTACGGTTCCGACAAGCCGGATGTGCGTTTCGGAATGGAGATTCATGAAGTGACTTCCCAGGTGCAGGGCTGCGGCTTCGGAGTGTTCGATTCGGCCGCCTATGTGGGAGCGATCGCCGTTCCCGGCTGCGCTGAATACACCCGCAAGCAGCTGGACGAGCTCACCGAGTGGGTCAAGCGTCCCCAGGTGGGAGCGGCCGGACTCGTGTATGTCAAGCTTAATGCCGACGGCAGCGTGAAGTCGTCCGTCGATAAATTCTATACTCCCGAGCAGCTTAAGGCCGTGGCTTCCGCCTGCGGCGCTTCCGACGGCGACCTGCTGCTGCTTATGTGCGGAGACAAGCGCAAGACCCAGACCCGCCTGGGCGTCCTGCGTATCGAGATGGGTAACAGGCTCGGCCTGCGAGATCCTCATGTGTTCGCTCCTCTGTGGATTGTGGATTTCCCTCTGCTCGAATGGAGCGAGGAAGACGGCCGTTTCTACGCCATGCACCATCCTTTCACCGCTCCCAAGCCCGAGCATGAGAAGTGGTTCTATTCCAATGCCAAGGAAGACCTGGAGAAGGTGTGCGCCAATGCCTATGACTTTGTGCTCAACGGCACAGAGCTGGGAGGCGGTTCCATCCGTATCCACGACGCCGACATGCAGAAGCGCATGTTCGAGGTGCTTGGTATCGGTCCCGAAGAGGCTGAATATAAATTCGGCTTCATTATCAACGCTTTCAAGTACGGAGCCCCGCCTCACGGAGGTCTCGCCTTCGGTTTCGACCGTGTGTGCGCTCTGTTCGGCGGCCAGGAAACCATTCGCGACTACATCGCCTTCCCGAAGAACAACCAGGGCCGCGATGTGATGATAGATTCTCCTTCAAAGATCGACCAGGTGCAGATGGACGAGCTCTTCCTGGCCTCTACTGTCAAGTAATTTATGGCAGGAGATGATTTTAGGATTATGGTGGATACCGTCGAGAACGGTGTCCGCCATATTACTGCTGTGCCAAGCCCTCTTGTGTGCTCTCAGCTGATTGATTTCGATTTGGTTGAGGGTAAAATCCACAACCTCAGGTATGTGCGCGGCTGCAACGGCAATCTGCAGGCCCTCGGAGCTTTGCTTGAGGGGCAGAGTGTCGATTTTGCCCTTGAGCGTCTGAGCGGAATCAACTGTGCCGGCCGCGGTACCTCCTGCTCCGACCAGTTTGCCCGTATTCTCCGCCAGGTCTCCGGAAAGGCTTGACGTTTGCGCCAGGGCCGGGCGTTCCGTTCCATGGAACAATTGGAAGTCAAAGCTTATGATATGTAGGCCGTCTCAGGCGCGCTTGCAGACGTAGTTGAAGAATGCTTCGATGTCTTTTCGCTCCTTGAACCGGGCTATGTAGGCAAAGTCGCAGAGGTCGTCCGACAGAGCCGCCGGAACCCTTTCGGCCATGCAGACCGAGGCGCCGTAGCGGCCCATGATCTCCTCGTGGGAATGAACGTAACGCTGAGAGTCACGTCTGCCGGCGTAAGCGCAGAAATACTGCTCACCCTCTGGCTTGCGGCGCTCGTCGAAGGCCACCATATCGGCCCATATCTGATAGACATCTGTACTGTGGGCAAAGTTCATCATATCGGGCGTGTAGCCCCCTGGGGGACGCATATTCACCTCTAGACCAACGTAGTCGCCCTTCTTTCCGAGACCCTCCCGGTCGCGGTCGAGCTGGAAGAACTCCAGGTGCACGAAACGGCTCGTGATGCCGAATGCCTTGACCGTGCGGCGTCCGATGGCAGCCAGCCTCGCAGGAACCGTCTTATTGGTCCAGTAGCAGGTATCCATGTTGCTGTGGACTATCTCCATGATAGGCGTTGGGAAGACAGTGTTGTTCTCAAAAATCGGTTCTCCTTTGGAGTTGTAGATGGCATCGTAGCTCACCAGCAGGCCGGTTATGAACTCCTCGATTACGTAGGAGGCATAATCTCCGCTGTGCTCGGCGAACCATGTGTCCAGTTCGGAGGCGCTGCAGATCTTGGACGTGCCGCCTGCGCCCATGCCGCTGTCGGGCTTGGCAATAATGGGGAAGCCGGTTTTGCGTACGAAGGCCTTGACTTTTGCCTGACCTTCGGCCGCCTTGATCTGCCTGGCCGTTGGAATGCCGCCGAGGGCATAGTATTTCTTCATCTCGGACTTTTCCCTTATGGAAGCGATGCGGTCGGAGTGAAGGCCGGTGGAAACGTTGAAATCGGTGCGAAGACGGGCGTCCTGCTCCAGCCAGTATTCGTTGTTAGACTCAATCCAGTCTATTTTGCCATGCTTGTGGGCAAACCATGCCACGGCGCGGTACATCTCGTCGTAATCTTCCAGATTGCGCACCTGGTAATACTCTGTAAGGGCGCTTCTGAGTTCTGGCGAAAGAGATTCATAGGGAGCATCCGCGATGCCCAGCACATTGACTCCGTTGGCTTTCAGCCCTGAGCAGAAATGACTGTAGGTCTGAGGGAAATGAGGCGAAACAAAAACTGCATTCATAAAGGTAAACACTTGATTCTCAGAACATATTTGACGCATCCCGCCATCGCTTATCTCCCACGCTGTGCCGTGCAGGGTGCAATGCCCGTCTTTCTGGACGATGTAGCCCCCGTCGGGGAAGGTGTAGAAACGATGGTGCCAGCTGTCGGGGAAGGCAATATCTTCAAACAGCCGGCGGCCGTCCACCGTGGCGTCCCGCACTTGGTCATAGTGCGGAATAATCTGCAACTGCGTAAGGCCCAGGCCTGGCAGCCAGCGGCGGTACTGCGGATCTGCGGCTTCTCCCGGAAGTTCAGGGTGCGAATACACCAGCTCTGCACAGTTCATAGAGCCGGCACTGCAACCCATGACAAGACCGTCGAAGCCCTTCAGAAGCTGTCCAAGGCCGATTTGGTGGATGAAAGCATTCTGTGTGGGAACGTGCCCGCCGCAGAGGATTATCCAGTCGGCCTCGCGCACAAGTTCTCCTGTCCGGTCTGAATTGCGGCGGTCCAGCATGGTGATCCGGGCCGGGTGGATTCCGGAATTGACGATGCACTTGGTCATGCCCTCCAAGACGCTGTCCGTGAAGGCCTTGTCGTCAGGGGCGGCACTGACGAGCAGCACTCTGGGTGCTACCTGCAGTTCGGACTTGACAGTGGCGAGAAAGCCGTTGTCTTCCGTGAAGCGGTCTTCTCCGTACCGGGTGGGACTTCCTGTAAGAATTAACGTCATACAGGACGCAAAGTTAGCAATTATTGACAAAAAAGCGCCCGGAGAATCCCCGGGCGCTCAGTAAGATATGTGTAAGGATTAGTCTTCGTCCTTCTCCTGGGCAGCGTAGTCTGCGAGGAGCTTGCTCTGAACATCACCCGGTACAGGCTGATAGTCGGCGAACTCCATGGTGAAGGTTGCGCTACCTGCGGTGAGGGAGCTCAGAGTGGTGGAGTAGCGGTAGAGCTCTGCCAGAGGCACACGGGCCTTGAGGATTGCGAAGCCCTTGTCGGCGCCCATGTCGCCGAGCATGCCGCGGCGGTTCTGAAGGTCACTCATGACCGCACCCTGATACTCGCTCGGAGTCATGACTTCCACGTTGTAGATAGGCTCGAGGATCTTAGGACCGGCATTGCGGAAAGCCTCGCGGAATGCATTACGGCCGGCGATGATGAAGGCGATTTCCTTGGAATCGACCGGGTGCATCTTACCGTCATAGACGAATACGCGGATGTCACGGGCGTAAGAACCGGTGAGAGGTCCCTCTACCATTCTTTCCTTGATACCCTTGAGGATGGCGGGCATGAAGCCGAGGTCGATGGCGCCACCCACGACGCAGTTGTAGAACTCCAGTTTGCCGCCCCATTCGAGCTCGGTGATATCCTGGCTCTTGATATTGAGCTGAGTCTCTTTGCCGTTGATCATGAACTTGGTGTTCAGTTCACCCTCGGCAGGGCAGACGAGCAGATGGACCTCGCCGAACTGACCGGCGCCGCCGGACTGCTTCTTGTGACGGTACTGTGCGCTTGCCACCTTGGT
Organism: uncultured Bacteroidales bacterium; assembly: GCA_946403855.1. Classification (GTDB taxonomy): domain Bacteria; phylum Bacteroidota; class Bacteroidia; order Bacteroidales; family UBA932; genus Cryptobacteroides. Next base: position 24,677 of record CAMJBH010000008.1, on the reverse strand, counting down.
GATGGTCTCGCGGTAAGGTACCTTGGGGGCGAAGAGCTCGACCTCCAGGCCGAATTCGTTGTTCAGACGCCACTTGACGATATTGATGTGCTGCTCACCGTTGCCGGAGAGGATGGTCTGGCGGAGTTCCTTGGAATACTCTACCACCACGGTAGGATCCTGGGATGCAATCTTCTTGAGAGCGTCGCCGAGCTTCTGGTCGTCCTGCTGGACCTTGGCCTTGATGGCGCAGCGGTACTTGGGTGCAGGATACTGGATGCGGTCGTACACAATGTCGGATCCGGGAGCTGCGAGGGTTGTGCTGGACTTGCTGTTCTTGAGCTTCACGGCGCAGCCGAAGTCACCTGCATGCAGGTTGGTGACGGGCTCCTTCTTGCTGCCGGCCACTGCATAGATGGCGGAGAAGCGGTCTTTGCCTCCGGACACGGGATCTTCGAGATCCATGCCGGTGGTGAGGGTGCCGCTCATCACTTTGAAATAAGAAACCTCGCCGAGGTGCTGCTCAACATCGTTCTTGTAGATGAAGATGGATGTGGGGCCGTCTTCCTTGACTGCCGGAGCGGGAGCAACGTCCTTGATGAACTCGAGGAGACGCTTGACGCCGATGTCCTTCTTGCCGCAGACGCAGAAAACGGGATAAACGTCACCGCTCACGATGCCTTTGCCCAGACCGCTGTGTGTTTCTTCCTCGCTGAGGGAACCCTCCTCGAAGTATTTCTCCATGAGAGCGTCGTCGAACTCGGCGGCCTTCTCGATGAGCTGCTCGCGGTATTCTTCTGCCTGGTCTGCAAACTCTGCAGGGATATCCAGAACCTCGCCGCCCTTGTAGTACTTCATGGTGAGCACGTCGATGACGCCTTCGAAAGCAGCTCCGCATGCGTTGGGGAACTGAACGTTTACGATCTTGCCTCCGAAAGTCTCTTTCATGGAGTTCTGCACGTTATCCCAGTCGGCCTTATCAGCGTCCAGCTGGTTCACTGCAATGATCATGGGAAGCTTCTGAGCCTCGGCCCTGCGCACGAAACTTTCCGTGCCCACTTCCACGCCCTGCTGGGCGTTGATCACAAGGACGCCGCTTTCGCATACGCGGAAAGCAGAATAGGCACCGCCGATGAAGTCGTCGGAACCGGGAGCGTCGATGATGTTGATCTTGCTGCCTGCAAACTCGGAGTAGAGAGGGGTGGCATAGATGGAACGCTGGTTGATTTTCTCGAGCTCATTGCTGTCGGACAGGGTGTTCTTGTCCTCGATGGAGCCCATTCTGGAGATAACTTTGCCCTCGAAGAGCATGGCCTCCGCAAGGGTGGTCTTGCCGGACTTGGTTGCGCCCAGAAGAACAACGTTGCGGACTTCTTTGGTTTGGTATTCTTTCATTGTATTAGGTGTTGTTAATTATCAAAGTCTGCAAATCTAATAATTTTTACACCGATTACCAAAATAATAATCAAAGACCTGACTGCCGGAGTATCCTAATTCGTTCATCAGTTGCTCGTCCATGTCGTCCGGGCACACGCCGAGGCGCCTGCAAATTGCTTCGAAACTGCTGAAACTACCCGACTCCAGCAGCGAATAAAACTTCGTATATGTTTTCTCTTTCATTGTTTGTAAAGTGTGCGTATTGTGCACTTTTGTGTTGCAAAGTTGGACAGATGTGTCGGAATTTGCAACTTTTGGGAGGGGGTAAATGTGGGGGTCAAAGTATGATTTTGCTGATTTTTTAAGCTTTTGTCTGATTTTTATAGAAAAATGTCCATAAAAGCGCTATGGTTTAATAAGTTAAGAACAATTATTTTTGCGTTGCGTTTCGATTTTATGGACAAATTGCATGAAAATATTAGGCGTGTCCGCATCTCTCTCGGCTATTCGCAGGACGAAATGGCCGACAAGATGGGTATCGAGCGTTCCACCTACAGCAATTTCGAGCTCGGAAAGACCAGGTTGCTGAATCGCAATATGGCCAAACTTTCCGAAGTGTCCGGTTTGAGCGAAGAAGAAATACTGCTCGGCGGCGGCCTCATGCGAGGCTATTTGTCCGAAGGCGACCTTTCAGACAGGATTGATGCCCTGGAAGCACGTATCGAAGAGCTCAGCCTGAGAATCAAAACCTTAAGTAGCCTGCTCGAAAATTCTCTGCTGAAAGTGTCCAAGTAATATAGCTCTTGAAGCAGTTGGCATTTTGTGCATTTGTAACTATATTTGCAAATTATGCGCGGGAATATCAATCTGCTCAGCTACATGGAAAAAGGCCGCCTCGAGGCGGGCCTTGACGAGGCCGGTCGCGGTCCCCTGGCAGGTCCCGTGTATGCCGCAGCCGTGATCTTGCCGCAGGATTTTCACCACCCGCTCCTGAACGACTCCAAGCAGATGAGCCGCAAGGCGAGGGAGACCCTGCGCCCTGTCATCGAACGGGAAGCCATATCATGGGCGGTGGTGGCCGTGGAGGCGGAAGAGATAGACCGGATCAACATCTTGAAAGCCAGCATCACAGGCATGCAAAGAGCTGTCGCAGCACTGAAGGTGCGGCCGGATTTTTTGCTTGTGGATGGCAACCGTTTCATTCCTTTCGACGGCATTCCTTATGCTACAGTGGTCCATGGGGACGCAACCTATGCCAGCATAGCCGCTGCGTCGGTGCTTGCCAAAACATGGCGCGACGCCCGCATGGAGGAACTTGCCCGGCAGTACCCGGGTTACGGTTGGGAACACAATGCCGGATATCCCACCCCGGAACATATAGACGCGATACGGCGGCTTGGCCTTACTGCCGAACACCGTCGCAGCTTCCACCCTAAAGAATTAGAACCAACATTGTTTTGATATGAAGAAATTACTTACTGCGCTTCTTTGCGTCATGTTGCTTGTGCCGGCGACCCTTCGCGCCGATGAGGGCATGTGGCTTCTGCCCCTGCTCGAAAAGATGAACGCCGACGCTCTCAAGAACCTGGGCTCCAGACTCACTCCGGAGCAGATCTACAGCGTCAACAATTCGTCCATCAAAGACGCAATCGTACAGTTCGGAGGCGGATGCACCGGAGAGATCATATCCGGCAGCGGCCTTCTGGTGACCAATCATCACTGCGGCTACGGCGCCATTCAGGCACTCTCTTCCACAGAACACAACTACCTGGAAGATGGCTACTGGGCGAAGAATCGCGGGGAAGAGCTTCCCGTGCCCGGCCTCACCGTGCGTTTCCTTCAGAGCATGACCGACGTGACCGACGCCATCAATGCCGGAACATCGCGTCAGGAGCTCATCAAGGAGGCCCAGGCCGCCAACCCCAACTGCCAGGTGCGCATTTCCAGCTTCTACAACGAGAACGTATTCTACCTGATAGTGTCCAAGGTGTACCGCGATGTGCGCTTCGTGGGTGCGCCTCCTGCATCGGCAGGCAAGTTCGGAGGAGACACCGACAACTGGATGTGGCCTCGTCACACCTGCGATTTCTCCATGTTCCGCGTGTATGCAGGTCCCGATAACGAGCCCGCAGATTACTCGGAAGAAAATGTCCCCATGGTGCCCCGCCAGTTCCTCGGAGTGTCGCTCAAGGGTGTACAGGAAGGCGATTTCGCCATGATTATGGGTTATCCCGGAAGCACCCAGCGCTTCCAGACCTCCGCTCAGCTCCAAGAGATGCTGGAGTCGAACAACATCCGCATCGCAGCCCGCGGCATTCGTCAGGACATACTCTGGAAGGCCATGCGTGCCGACGAGAAAGTGGGCCTGCAGTACGCCAGCAAGTATTCCGGATCGTCCAACGGCTGGAAGAAATGGATAGGCGAGAAAGAGGCTTTCGAGGCTCTGGGCATCATTCCCCGTCAGCAGCAGAAAGAAAAGGAGCTGGCAGAATGGATTGCTGCCGATCCTCAGCGCAGCAGCGCATGGGGCGGCGCAGTTGAAAAAATCGCAAAGTGCGTAAGTGACACCAAGGCACCTTCAGAAGAAGCCATCCTGCTCAACGAGAGCCTCGGACGCATTGAGATCCTGAGCTTTGCCGCCGCCATGGCCCGTTCCCTCGAGATGTCCCGCAATGCTGCAAAAGCCAATCCCGAGATGCCGGTCGATGATGCAGAGGTCATAAATACCGTCCTTGAGATGCTCCACGGCCAGTATGAAGATTACAACGCCGACGTGGACAAAGACGTGGCTGTAGCACTTATCGACTTCTACAAGGCCAATGCCGGCGAAGGCGAAGCCGTGATGGTCAACGGCAAGGACCTGCGCAAAATCGACACCCGCCGCTTTGTGGACAACATGTTCAAGAAGAGTATCTTCACTTCAGAAGAGAAGCTCCGTTCCAAACCAATTACCGACAAACTGCTCAAGGCCGATCCTGCAGTGCAGCTTGCTAACGGACTGGTGGATAAACTTGTACCTCTGCGCGGGCAGATTATGGAGAGCCAGCAGCCCCTCTCACAGGCCACCAAGGCCTATGCAGCGAGCCTTCTGGAGTGGAAGAAGGGCGAACCTTCCTATCCCGACGCCAACATGACCTGCCGCCTTACCTACGGCACGGTCAAGAGCTATGAGCCCAAGGACGGAGTGCTTTATAAGTACTACACCACCCTTGCCGGAGTCATGGAGAAGGAAGACCCCGACAACTACGAGTTCCGTGTGCCTGCCAAGCTCAAAGAGATTTATGAGAACAAAGACTACGGCCAGTATGCCGACGCCAACGGCGAACTTGTGACCTGCTTCCTCACCAACCTCGACATTACCGGCGGCAACTCCGGCAGCCCTGTCATGGATGCCGACGGCAACCTCATCGGACTTGCTTTTGACGGCAACTGGGAGGCCATGAGCAGCGATGTGATGTTTGAGCCCAACCTCCAGAGGTGCATCTGCGTGGACATTCGCTACGTCCTCCTCATGGTGGATAAATTCGGCGGTGCCGGATACCTGCTTGACGAAATGAATATTGTGAAATAATGACTGAAAACGAGATACTTAAACTTCTTTCCGAGGTGCGCCATCCGGCCCGTGGCGACCGTAGCGTCACTGAACTCGGAATGGTGAATAACATCGAAATACAGAACGGCGGGGTGCGGGTCACTCTGGGTTTTCCCAAGAGGCGTGACCCTCTCGCTGAATATCTTATAGGGGCTTGCCGCGCCGCGCTCATCCGCGGCGGGGTAAAGGACCCCGTGGTAGATACCGTGGTGCTCGAAGACGCCGCGCCCAAAAAGAAGGGGCTCGAATTCGACACCGAGTGCCTGCGCAATGTCCGTCACATCATTGGGGTGGCCTCAGGCAAGGGCGGCGTGGGTAAATCCACCGTAGCTGTCAACCTCGCATGCGCTCTCGCACGCCTGGGCTATAAGGTGGGTCTTGCCGATGCCGACGTATATGGCCCGTCGGTGCCGCTCATGACGGGCACCGAGGGGGCTTCGCCCATGGCTGAAGAGATTGACGGAAAGGAACTTATCATTCCGCTGGAAAAATATGGCGTGAAGTGGATGAGCATAGGCTACTTCGCCGAGAGGGGCCAGGCGCTGATATGGCGCGGACCCATGGCCTGCAACGCTCTCAAGCAGATGATCCTTCAGGTCAAATGGGGCGTGCTGGACTTCCTCCTGATCGACATGCCCCCGGGAACCGGAGACATTCACATCAGCCTCCTTCAGGATATTCCTGTCGAGGGTGCGCTGCTTGTCACTACCCCTCAGGAAGTGGCTCTCTCCGATGTGGAGAAAGGCGCCAACATGTTCCGTAATAAGGGAATAGACAGGCCCATCTTCGGCCTGGTCGAGAACATGGCATGGTTCACTCCCGCCGAGCATCCGGACGAGAAATACTACATTTTCGGAAAAGACGGCGGAGCGCGCATGGCCGATGACCTGGGTATAGAACTGCTTGGGCGCATCCCTCTTGTGCAGAGCATACGCGAAAGCGGCGACTCGGGTGAGCCGGCGGCATTGGGCACCCGTCCTGACGCGCAGGCCTTCCTGGACCTTGCCGGACGCCTTGCACATAAACTTGGGTGACAATGGAGGTTCGAGCAAAAAAGGCCCTGGGGCAGCACTTCCTGACCGACCAGTCAATCGCCCGCCGCATCGTCGAAACGTTGTCCAGAACGGAGGTTCTGGACAACGATCCCTGCGGGACTACAATCCCCGTCCTGGAAATCGGTCCAGGCATGGGTGTCCTTACGCAGTATCTGCTTCAGCGTGAAGACATTGATCTCAAGGCGGTTGAACTGGACGGAGAATCAGTGGACTACCTTCTGACGCATTTTCCCGGAATTCAGGGACGACTGCTGCAGGCCGACTTCCTCCGTCTTCCCCTCGACCGGATTTTTCCCGGGCAGTTCAAAATAATAGGCAATTTCCCCTACAACATATCTTCGCAAATATTCTTTAAGGTCATTGACCACAAGGACAAGGTGCCGGAGGTAGTCTGTATGGTGCAGAAAGAAGTTGCCGAACGTATTGCCGAAAAGCCGGGGAGCAAAACCTACGGCATTTTGAGCGTGCTGCTCCAGGCTTGGTACGATATAGAGTACTGCTTCACCGTCGGTTCCGGGGCTTTCAGCCCTCCACCGAAGGTTCAGTCGGCAGTGATACGCCTCACGCGTAACAGCCGCACTTCTCTGGGCTGCGACGAAAAGCTCTTCAAAACCGTTGTCAAAACGGCCTTCAACCAGCGCAGGAAGACGCTCCGCAATGCCCTTAAGCCACTTGTTCCTGATTCCAAAACTCTGGATTCCGACCTGCTTGACCTCAGGGCCGAAAGGCTCGGGGTCGAGGATTATGTCCTGCTCACCCGTCTAATCGTAGGTTAAACCGGTGGGCCACCAGGAATTAATTCTGGAGCCCGCCGGCTTTCTCTATCAACTCGAGCAGCTGGCTTCTGAGGCCCAGCGGATCCACGTCCTTGCCAGGAGCAGATGCAGGCTTCACGAGGTCTGTGGCCATGCTCAGGCTTGCAGAGCCTTTGTATTTTGAATCCCTGAGAGCTAGGGCATAAGCGGCAATGCCTGCGGCGAATCCGAATTCAGAACTGGGCTTGAAGTCCTCAATAGTGGGTATTCCGGTGTTGAGCGTCAGCAGATAGCTGTCTTCGCCGAGGGTTCTCTTGTACCGTACATTGATAAACGCAGCATTTGCATGCGCGGTTATGGTTTGTGAGGGAATAAGCTCATAGAGTGCGGTAACAGTCTGACCTGCACCTATTTCACCGGCGTCTTTCTTGTCGTTATCGAAATCTTCACTGCTCATTGTCCGGTTCTCATAGCCTATGAGGCGGTAGCTGTCCACGTTTTCCGTGAAAACCACCTGGCACTTGACGTCGTTGGCCACAGAGAAGAAACGGGAGCGCTCGTGAACGAAGACCTTCATCATCTCGTCTTCGCAGTCGATATATGTGTAGGTGCCGTTGCCGTGATTGGAAAGTTCTTCCATCCTGTGATCTTGGTAATTACCGGAACCGAAGCCCATTATGCTCAGGTAAATGCCCTTGTCCAGGTAGCTTTCTACCATTTCTACAAGCGCTTCGGTGGAGGTAACGCCCACATTGAAGTCGCCGTCGGTGCACATGATGATACGGTTGTTGCCCCCTTCTATGTAGTTTTCGACGGCTTCGTCATATGCCATCTTCATGGCTTCTCCGCCAGCGGTGGAGCCGCTTGCTATCAGGCTCATAATGGCTCTTTTGATGGCCTCGGCATCTTTGACCAGGGTGGATTCAAGCACCTTGCTCACTTTGCCGGAGTAGGTGATTATAGATATTCTGTCGTCCGGCCTCATGGCATCTATCATGTTGCAGAGCCCGCTCTTGAGCAAATCTATTCTGTCGGCCCCGGCCATGGACCCTGAAGTGTCCACAAGAAGGATAAAATTGGCTTTTGGCATGTCCGCGTCGCTCACCGGTTTGCCCTTAAGACCTATCCTGAGCAGTTTATGGCCTTTAGCCCAGGGACAGTCGCCGATCTCTGCATTCAGGGCAAGAGTCTCTTCGCCCGTGGGAGAAGGGTAGTCGAATGTGAAGTAATTCAGAAATTCTTCCGTGCGTATAGAATTTGCGGCAGGTTTGCGCCCGGCGTTCAGACATCTTCTCATATATGCGTATGAGGCTCCGTCTGCATCGATGGAAAAGGACGATGCCGGCTGCTGGGAAACCTTTACGAACGGATTCTCCTCAATATCTGCGAAGGAATCCCCTTCGAGGGGGTCCTGTATGTTGCTCTCTTCACGGTAGTTACTTGGCATGTCCGGGTAACGGTCGTAGTCAGAATATCTCATACACGAAGAGAGTCCAATTAAAGTGAGGGCGGAAAACAGAATGCTGAGTGACTTTTTCATAAAAAGCAGTATTTTTACATCATAAACCCGAGGCGACCCTTATTCTTGCATCTACATTAAAAAAGATTTTTCGAATGCAAGATTTCAAGCCCTTACGGATTTAAAGGATGATGAGAAATAGAGTATTTTTTTTACTGATTACCATATTGCTTTCTTCGGCCTGCTCTAATATAGGCGATTTCGATATAAATGACAGGCCGTACAGCGCTGACGGTGAGAAAGATGCCTCGAGAGCCCCTAGGACCATTCTGGCGACCGTTAAGCAAGATGCCGACGGCAGCGCATACCTTTGGTCTAAAGGCGTGCGAATAAATCCATCGGAGCCTATTGTGTTCGAAAGGCAGCACAGGGTCATGACCCAGCTGAGCTACATCGATAAAGGCGACAGACCGGTCTGGGCGCATATCCACTGGATGGAACCAATAGACGAAGGCGTGTTCACAAATAATGCGTCCGTGGCCGGCAGCGACGGCCTGGATGTAAATGAATATTCCTGGATGTCCGGAACAGATGATGGCTACCTGACCCTGTTTTATACTACATGGTGGGGTGAGCACCCTGTGCATCACGATTTCTACCTTGTGTCCGGGTTGGATCCGGACGATCCTTATAGCCTGGAACTCAGGCATAATGCCCATGGCGACAAAAAACAAACCCAGGGCGACGGCCTCATTTGTTTCGACATCAATTCTCTCCCGGATACAGGGGATGAAAGTAAGATAATAAGCCTAAAATGGCATAATACCGAAGGCAAAACGATAACGGCTAAATTTGAGTTCAGAAGCAGGAAATAGTCTGTCGGAAAGAGAGTTGGCAAAACTTGTCGGCAACGGGGATCCTCGTGGCCAGAGGGAGTTGTATGAGCGCTATGCGCCGTATCTTACAGCTCTGGCCTCGCGCTATCTGGGCCGGACCGACGCTGTGAAAGACCTGCTGCAGGAGACTTTCGTGAAGGTGTTCGACCGCTTCGGGTCCTTCCACTACAGGGGAGAGGGCTCGCTCAGGGCCTGGCTCTCGCGGATAGTGGTCAATGATGCCCTTCACGTCCTCCGAAAGTCCGACCGCCTGCTGCCTGTCGAGAACCTTCCGGAACCAGATGCCGAAGAAGATCCGGACGTGGAAAATGTGCCGCTGGATGTGCTGCAAACCATGATCAGCGGCCTGCCTGACGGCTACCGAACGGTATTTAACCTGTATGTATTCGAGCAGATGCGCCATAAAGACATAGCGCAGCTCTTGGGCATAAAAGAAAATTCATCGGCATCTCAGTTCCTGAGGGCCAAAGCTTTGCTGGTTAAAGAGATAAAAGAGTATAAGAATAGAAATGGCAGATAAATGGAATGATAAACTGCGCCGGCAGATGTCGGACTACACGCAGACACCGCCTGACGGGCTTTGGGATCAGGTGGAATCCAGGATCCGCAGAAGCGGGGCACCCTTCCCTTGGTGGTGGGCCTTTGCCGGCGTTGCTGCGGCGGCGCTTGCGCTGGTGTTGGTGGTGACGCCTCGGCCTGTGTCCGATAAGGCTGAACCTACATTAGCGGTGGCAGATACGGTGTCTTCCGAGATTGCACCCATGCCTCTGCAGCCTGTCCCTGCATTGCCCGAAATCGCTGCAAGGCCTAAGACGTTGATCGCCAAGACCACCAAAGCATCCCCGGCAGAGACGCCTGAGGCCGGCGATGAAAAAGAAGCGCCGGCCTCAGTTGCCCCCGAAGCCGTAGCTCCCGAGGCAGTTGCCCCCGAAGCCGTAGCTCCCGAGGCAGTTGCCCCCGAAGCCGTAGCTCCCGAGACCCAGGATGAACAGACACCAGAAGAGGAAAGAAAGCCCGAGGTCCGGGTAAGGATAGTGCCTTATCGCTATGAAACAGGGCGGCGTCCCCTTTTGGCGGATGCTTCCCAGCCCAAGGTACGCATTAGTTTGCTCACCTCCGGGGTTCCGGGAGGATCAGTGTCCAATACCGTATCTGAATTCGGCATGCCTCCAGGGCTAAAGATGGCAAGTCCGTCCCGCCTCCTGAGCCGCAACCGCAGCACTGTCACCCAGTCCGACTACAGCATGCTGTACCGTTTCGGACTTATGGCGAATATCGGCCTTTCTGAGCACTGGGGCATAGAGACCGGCCTGCAGTTGAGCCGTCTTAAGAAAGAAGTGGTATCTACCACTGGAAGCATGTCCACAAGCACTAGCACCGACCAATACTACCTTGGAGTGCCTTTGCTGGCCGTTTATACTCCCTGGTCGGGCAGGAATCTGTCGGTGTATCTGTCTGCCGGCCCCATGGCCGAATACGGCATAAGATTGTCCGGAAGCATACGTGAGGTAATAGGGGGCAACGTGGATATGAACAATATCGACAAATCGGTTCCCGGAGACTGGATCTGGTCGGCAGGTGCCAATGCGGGAGTTCAGCTGCAACTGGGAAGACTGGGCGCCGTGTTCGTCCAGCCGGGCATAACGTATCACATCCCCGGAAAGGAAGTCCAAGAGTCATATTATACGGTACACCCCTTCGCCTTCAACCTGGCTTTCGGACTCAGGCTGCTGCTATAGAGACTGAAGAAAAAAGTCGGGGTGAAAAGACTCGAACTTTCGACCCTCTGGTCCCAAAATTGATAAATACAGGATTGTTTTGTACTGAAGTTTCGAGCTCGAAAACGACAGAAGAACTATTCAGCAATACAGCAATTGCAACACCTCACATAAAGGTGCTGCTTTTTAGTTATGCATAATCACTTTTGCGGTTTATAGCATAATTTGTAACTTTGCATTCATCTTGAAAGAAGGCCACTATGATAATCAAACGACTCTATTTGCAGCCGGAATGTGAGATTGAAATCACGTCCCTGGTGGATTTATTATGTCAAAGCCCAGTTGATGGCGGCTTGGAAGGATCATCTGATGAAGATTGGACTATATAGGGAGGACTTGATATGAAGAACATTTATAAGTATGCCATGATTGCTTCGGCAGTGCTCTCTTTAGCCGCTTGCAACGATTTGATTGAGTCTTCAGAGCCCGCTGTTGACATTGAGCGGGCAATAACCCTGACTGCCACACGTGAAGGCACCAATCCGAATACTCGTTCTGTCCGGATGGATGACGGAACGACCTGGTGGGGACCCAAGGAAGAGATAAGTGTTTTTTATGGAAGCGGATCAAATGGGGGCAGCAAGTTCACATCCAAGAATACAACCATAGCGGAAATCACCGAGTTCGAAGGCTCAATTTCCATGTCTGGCAACAAGGAATTCTGGGCTGTATATCCCTATTCTGCTGACAATTCATGTGATGGGTCCTCGATTATAACTGTCATCCCATCACAGCAGACTGGCGTCGAGGGTAATTTCTCCAACGATGCTTTTCCTGCGATGGGTAAATCAGGCTCACTCTCCATGCCCTTCTATAATATCTGCGGAGGAATAAAGTTTTTTGTCTCAAGAGCTGATATCAAGTCAGTAACGTTCAAAGGTAATAATGGGGAGGTTCTGGCAGGCAAGGTAAAGGTTACCTTCGGAGCCGACGGAAAGCCAGAAGTTGCCGAGGTAATAGAGGCTCAGACGGAGGTAACACTCACGGCTCCTGATGGTGGGGCTTTCAAGGCTGGGAAATATTACTATGTGACATTGCTTCCCGGATTGCTTGATGGTGGATTTACTATGTCTTTCACCACTGCTTCTGAGACCGGCACACTTAAAAGCGACAAGCAACAGACTATCAAGCGCTCTGTATTCGGAACACTGAAGAATATAGATTCGAAGGTGGCGGAATGGGAAAGTAATGTACCAATTCCCGAATATGTGGATCTGGGGCTCTCAGTCAAGTGGGCCTCCTGCAATGTCGGCGCCAGCAAGCCAGAGGAATATGGTGACTATCTCGCATGGGGCGAGACGGAGCCGAAGAGCAATTATAGTTGGTCAACATACAAGTTTAGAACAAGTGGGGACAGTGATGATAATGTAAAATTCAATAAATATTGCACCCAGAGTTCATACTGGGATAGTACGGCTCCGATGGATAACAAGACAGTCCTTGACCCTGAGGACGATGCAGCGCACGTAAATTGGGGTGGCAGTTGGCGAATGCCGACGGATGCTGAGTGGACAGAGTTAATGACCAAATGTACTTGGACCTGGACATCCCAGAATGAAGTAAACGGAAGATTAGGCACAGGCCCTAACGGCAACAGTATCTTCCTTCCCGTCGCAGGCAACCGGTACGACACGCGCCTTAACAATGCCGGGTCCTACGGCTTCTACTGGTCTTCGTCCCTCAAAACGGGCAACCCGATCCACGCGTGGCACGTCCGCTTCAATTCCGGCGGTGTCAGCAGGAGCAGCTACGGCTACCGCTACAGCGGGCAATCCGTCCGTCCAGTTTATGGAGAGTTTATACCCGTATCCTCAATAGCTATCAACGAGAGCTCTTTGAGTCTCTATATCGGTTCATCTTCTATCTTGCTTGCTACTATTATGCCAGCCTCTGCAACTGCTCCTGAAATAATATGGCATTCAAGTAACGCGTCTATCGTAAGCGTTGATTTAGAGGGGAAGATTAATGCTGTAGCTGTAGGACAAGCGACTATTACAGCTTATTCGTCAAATGGCCTTAGCGCTTCATGTATAGTGACGGTGAATAATAAGCCTGTCCCTGAGGCTGTTGATCTTGGGTTGAGCGTCAAGTGGGCCACATTCAATATTGGGGCATCAAATCCTTATGAGTTTGGAGATTATTTTGCATGGGGCGATACTGAGACATATTATGAGGCAGGTTATGCACAATTAGACAACCCTGTATGGAAGGCTGGAAAAGAAAACGGTTACTGTTGGGCGTCATATAAGTGGTGCGAAGGATCATTTGACACACAAAAGAAGTATTGTACAACAAGTTCACATGGTACAGTTGATGACAAGAAAGTACTTGATCCAGAAGATGATGCTGCCCATGCTTGGTGGGGAGATAATTGGCGTTTGCCAACTGACGATGAGTTGTTGGAATTAATACGCAATTGCACCTGGACAGCTATAGAAACGAATGGTATAACCGGGTATGAAATAGTAAGCAATATGGATGGCTTTCAGGACAAATCAATCTTCATTCCCAAGGCTGGTAATCGCTACGGAATCAACTTGTATGGCCCGCACGCAGAATTGTGGACGTCCTCTTTACGGACGGATATGCCAGATCGTGCATATAATCTTCGCGAGTACGTACGTGATTATTGGGAGTGCCGCGATCGGGGGCTTTGTATCCGTCCCGTCTGCCCCAAAGACTAACAAATAAAAAGACCTGGCCCCCGAAGGACCAGGTCTTTCTCATCTATTTCTCTCCTTTCACATAATCCGGCATATACTTTCTGACCGGATCTGACTTGTCGCGTTCATCAAGGGTGTCAGGATCGAGATTGTAGTACGCTTTCACAAGAGCATTTTGATTGTAGGGATAGGCAATTAGATTGAATGCGGCGAGTAAAAGATCCTCTGCAGTAACGGATTTTTCCATGTCGTCCTCTATAAGGTCGTACTTCATGGTAAGATTCTCTTTCTGAATGGAGATGGTAGTAAGTGTTGACATAATGAGTTGGTTTTATGGGTTTTGGCAAAGATAAGGAAGTTCGATTTAAGCGAAATGTGGTTCGTGGTTATTGGAAACAGCCGAAAAAACAGTAAATTTGAAAGATTTGCAATCACATCCGCATAATGAGCACCATAAATCAAAAACAAGCAGCAAAACAATTCGTCCAGGACTGGTCCGGAAAGGGCTATGAGAAAGGCGAAACCCAGCGTTTCTGGCTCTCCCTGCTGCACACCGTCTTCGGCATCGACAATCCTATGAAGATGATGGAGTTCGAGCTGCCGGTCAAGACCATCACCAAGGAGAAAGGCTCCGACTTCATCGACGCCTACATCCACGCCACCAGGGTATTGATTGAGCAGAAAGGCTCCCACGTGGACCTCTCTGCCAAGTATCGCCAGTCCGATGGTCAGGAACTCACGCCATACCAGCAGGCCCGCCGCTATGCTGCTGGACTGCCTTTGTCAATGGCACCACGCTGGATTGTTGCTTGCAACTTCACTACATTCGAGGTTCACGATATGGAGCATCCAAATGATGCCCCTGAGGTTATTCAGTTGGCCGATTTGGAGAAAGAATATACGCGCCTCAGTTTCCTGGTCGATGATACTAACGTCCATCTGAAGAAAGAACTGGAGGTTTCCATTCAGGCTGGCGAAATTGTCGGCGTGCTCTACGACAAGATTCTTGCCCAGTACAAAGACGCGTCAAATCCGGAGACACAGAAGAGCCTGAACAAACTCTGCGTCCGCCTGGTGTTCTGCCTCTATGCTGAGGACGCCGGCATCTTTGGCTCCAAGAATATGTTCCATGACTATATGGAGCAGTTCCCGTCCCAACAGTTCCGCGAGCAGCTCATCAAGCTGTTCCACATCCTTGACCAGAAGCCGGAAGACCGTGACCCGTACGAGGACGAGAGACTGCTTGCCTTCCCGTATGTCAATGGCGGCATGTTTGCAGGAGATATAGAGATCCCAAGAATAAACGATGAGATTCGCACGCTCATTCTGCAGCGGGCATCTGATGATTTTGACTGGAGCCTAATTTCGCCCACCATCTTCGGCGCCGTGTTCGAGAGTACGTTGAATCCCGAAACACGTCGTGCCGGTGGTATGCATTATACCAGCATTGAAAACATCCATAAGGTTATCGATCCGCTCTTCTTAAACGACCTCAAAGCAGAATTGGCTGACATTAAGGCGACATCAGTGGCCAAGACCAAGAAAGACCGGGCCTATGCCTTTCAGGACAAGCTGGCTGGTCTGAAGTTCTTCGACCCAGCCTGTGGCTCAGGCAACTTCTTGACTGAATCCTATACGTCCTTACGTCGACTTGAGAACGAGGCACTTCGCATCATTTACGGTAGTGACCGTGTGATTGGTGAATTTGCAGATCCAATCAAGGTCTCCATCAACCAATTCTACGGCATCGAAATCAACGACTTTGCTTGTTCTGTTGCTCAAACAGCACTATGGATTGCAGAGTCCCAGATGATGGCTGCCACCGATGAGATTGTTGGATTCAATCTGGACCCGTTACCGCTGAAGACATACACCAACATCCACGAAGGCAATGCGCTCCGGATGGATTGGAACGAGGTGATTTCCGCTGCAGAGCTGAATTACATCATGGGCAATCCTCCCTTTATTGGTTACGCCGTTCAGTCTCCTTCACAAAAGGAGGATATGCGGAGTTTGTTTACCGATTCTAAAGGAAAACCTTTCCCTTTTGCAGGAAAAATTGATTATGTTGCGGCATGGTATAGAAAGGGTGTTGAATACATGAAGGCAAATACGAAGATTCATGCTGCTTTCGTATCTACAAATTCGATTACGCAGGGAGAGCAAGTTGCATTTGTTTGGAAAGATCTTGTTGAAACTCACGGTTTGCAATTTGATTTTGCATATAGAACCTTCCAGTGGGATAGCGAGGCTTCGTTAAAGGCACACGTATACTGCGTGATTATTGGTTTTAGCTTGAATCGTTTGTCAAGGAGACCCAAGTATATTTTCGGTGATGAGAGAATCTCAGCATCAAACATCAATGCGTACCTATACGATGCGCCCGATGTATACATTGAAAGCAGAACGAAGCCGTTGTGCTCCATCCCATCGATGGTATATGGGAACAAGCCTGTGGAAGGTGGTTTCTTAATCCTTTCTGATGATGAGCGGCGGGATTTGATTAGTAAATATCCATTCATCGAACAGTACATTCACTTGTTTTTAGGTGCAGAAGAATTCATTTATAATAAAAAGCGCTTTTGTTTCTGGCTTGTTAACGCAAATCCAGCAGACATCAGAAGATGCCCTCCTTTGATTGAACGCATTGAAAATGTGCGCGCAATGCGCCTGGATAGTAAAAAAGAAGCAACAAGGAAACTGGCAGATACGCCCACATTATTTGCGGAAATTCGCCAACCGAGTGAGTATTATTTGGCTATTCCCGAAGTATCTGGGGAAAGAAGGAAATATGTCCCTATTGGATTTATGGACCCAACTATCATTTGCTCGAATAAAATCCAGCTAATTCCTCTTGCTACGAAATTTCACTTTGGAATTTTGACTTCTATTGTGAATATGGCTTGGCTAAGAGTTGTTTGTGGAAGATTAGGAATGAGCTATGACTACTCCGCAAAAATCGTTTACAATAATTTGCCTTGGCCAAATCCATCGGAAGAACAAATCCGGAAGATTGAATCTACGGCACAGATGATTCTTGATGCTCGTGCTCTTTTCCCGGAGAATAGTTTCGCCGATATTTATGATGATATAGCTATGCCACCGGAACTCCGAAAGGCCCACCGCTCTAATGATGCCGCCGTCTTGGAGGCCTACGGTTTCCCCAAAGACGCCAGTGAATCTGAGATTGTGGCAAGGCTGTTTAAAATGTATCAGGAACTTACGAAGTAGCAGAGAATGCCACCAAAGAAGACAACAGAAGAGTTCATCAGAGACGCCCGAGCAGTTCATGGCAATAAATATGACTACTCCAATGCGTTCTTCCTTGGTATGACCAAACCTATAACGATCACTTGTCGAATACATGGCGATTTTCGTCAGCAGGCCAGACTACATTTAAAGGGGCAAGGCTGCCCAAAATGCATAGGAAGGGGCAAAACCACAGAAGAGTTTGTGAAGCAAGCAAGAGAGGTTCACGGGGACCGGTTTGACTATTCTCTTACTGAATATAAAGGATCTAAGCAACCAGTTATAATTATTTGTCGTGAGCATGGTCAGTTTCAGATACAACCCAACAACCATCTAAAAGGTCAGGGCTGCCCAAGATGTACATTCACCCGATCCACCGAAGATTTCATCTGGAAAGCCAGGAAGATATTTGGAGAAAAGTACGACTATTCAAAAGTCGATTATAAGACGGCACAGGACTTTGTGACCATCATCTGCCCAGAGCACGGGGAATTCCGTATTCGTGCTTGTAATCATATCCAGGGACACGGCTGCGCCAAGTGTTCGAAGAATCAGAAGTACACGACCGAGACGTTCATAGAAGCAGCCAAAAAGGTTCACGGCAACTATTACGACTACTCTGAGTCCGTCTATGTCAATGCTAATACCCTTGTCAAAATCATTTGCCCGAAGCATGGGCCATTCCTGCAGCGGCCTTCCAACCACATCAAGGGCATCCGCTGTCCTCGATGTGGAGGTGAAATTGGAGGCCAGAAGATAGCCAGCAACACCGAGGAATTCATCAAAAAGGCAACGGCAATTCACGGCGACAAATATGATTTCTCAAAGGTCAACTATACCGCAGCCATCGATAAAGTTCCTGTAATCTGCAAGGAACATGGCGAGTTCTGGATGACTCCCCAGAACATTCTTGCAGGCCACGGCTGCCCGGTATGTGCCGGTAATATTCAACTGGATACTGCCGAATTCATCAAGCGATCCAACGATATTCACGACGGTATATACGACTACTCCAAGGTGGAGTATCTTAACAATCACGAAAAAGTCTGCATCATCTGTCACCAGAAGAATAAGTACGGGAAGGAACATGGTGAGTTTTGGCAGAATCCGGCGAGCCACATGAGGGGTGTCGGTTGCCCCAAATGTAAATCTTCGCATTTGGAGAAACAGGTTCGCTCCTTCCTGGGACATAATGGAATCCGTTTTGAGGAGCAACAGACTTTTGATTGGTTGACCGATGTGGGCCACATGTATCTCGACTTCTTCATCCCCGACTATGGAGTAGCCGTAGAATGCCAAGGAACCCAGCATTTCGTGCCTTATGAGGTCTGGGGAGGAGAACCATCATTGAAGGAAATACAGCGCCGTGATGGCCTTAAAAAACGCCTCTGTGAGGAACATGGAATCGAAATCATCTACTTTTCCAATCTCCGCATAAAGTATCCATATTTCGTCCTAGAAGACCTTGGCCAACTGCTCGTGGCCATCAAGGAGAATGGCAAGGTCGATGCGAGCCGTTGGAAAGATCCTGAACTACCATTTGAGTTTTAAACAAAACATTTGTAAATGAAACGATTATTCTTTATCATCTACCTATTTATATGCCCGTTTTTAAGCATGGGGCAAGATTCCAATTTGGTGTCTGTCAGTCTTCCCGGACGGACTGTTAGTGCATATGGTGTTGCTAGACCTTCTATTACAACTCGAGAGTCCGGGGTTATTGTGATTCAGATTAAAGTGGATCAATATGGTAGGGTAAAAAAGGCTACCGTCGATAAAGCAAAAACCACGATTATGGATAGAGCCATCTGCAATTCGGCTATTAAAGCAGCCTTGAGCACTGGATTTAATAAGTCCTCATCTGCCCCGAAATTGCAAAAAGGAATAATTACATATAGATTCGGAGAATTGGCATATAAAGATAACTTCATTAAAAGAAATGGTTGAGTCTTATAACTGTGGCAAGTTCAAAGTGACGGCAAAGTTCTTGGAGACGTATGATTCTCCACAACTCATTGTCCTCGTCGAAGATCAGGGCTACATTATTCCGGTTAAACTTCTCAAAGATGACCTTGGCGCTGAGAAGCGATTTCGAGAACTGAATCTCAAAGGAGGCGACTCGGTGACAGTATGTGGGCATTTAGACAGAATAACCATAGATAAAGAATCTTTCAAAGGATTGACAAAAGCTAGGCTGGTAGTGAAATGAACAAGGAATCAATCCTGGAATATGAATATGCAATAACCCATTAATAATTAGCCCAATGATTGTTTAACAGATAGTTTTTATCGCGAGTTATGATTACTAATAGATTATTAGCCACATTTATAGCCCTTGGCATCTCAACACTATCTTTTGGGCAGATAAAGATGTATTTCTCCGGGCAATCCGGGGAGAGAGGAGATTACATATATGCGGATTTCATGGATGATGACGGTACAAGATACATAGTGTCAGACGCCTTCAATTTAACATGGCCGAGTGTATGTTCATTCAGCCTATTAAAAACGATTCCTAAAAATGACTCGACTGCAGTCGCCCGTTATGCTTTGGCAATCGAAACGCATGACTTTCTCCCAAAGAATGCGAAGTTTGTAATAGTTTGTGGTCAAGATAAGGCCTCGAGTATCGTTACTCTGGAGCAATCCTCATACGCCAATACATCGGGCTTTGAGACCAAGACCTCACTATCGTTATCGCCATTCGCTTTACTTGGTAGCGGACTGGGCCTCACCATGTTGCTTACAAGTAACGAAAGGCTCGCAGAAACACAGGCGTACTATGGCGTATATGAGATTTCTCAACAAGGGATAGAACATATCCTAAATAGAGGGATAATAGAGATGCGTATCCCGACCAGATCAAAGTACGTGTCTTTTGTAGGCCCGTATGATAGGCGCAATGGTTTTATGCGTTGGCTTGAATCTGCCCTAACTCACGTTGAAGAGCGATCCATAAAAAGTGTCAACGCTATAGAGGAATGATTTCACTCCGGTAATATGCCGGGGTGAAGTTGTTTTAAAAGGAGTTGAAGCGGGGTTAAAACACACTGAAATCACGCCCTTTTCACACCCCAATAAACAATAACAAGCATCCACGTTTCCGTAAATGCTTGATTATTAGATGTCGGGGTGAAAAGACTCGAACTTTCGACCCTCTGGTCCCAAACCAGATGCGCTAGCCAACTGCGCCACACCCCGAAAACAGCTGCACTGCATGGATAGCAGTGCAGCCTAAAACTATTTCAATTAGAGATTAGGATTCTCTTTCTTCCAATCGGCCACGGGAGGGACGATACCCAGGGAGACAATCTCGTCGCGCATCTTGCAGAGGTGCTCGTAGGATGCCTTGAGGTCGGCCATTTCTTCCGCAGTGCCTTCGGGAGCGCAGTAGTGAACGCCTTCGGCATCGATAACGGTGGGCATTGCCATCATGACGTTGGTAAAGCCAAGCTCGGGAGCGTTGACGTAGCAGCCGGCAGGCCAGCAGAACTTCTCGCCGCCCATTGCAGCCTCAATCATCTTCACGGCCTGGTAGGCAGGGCTCTGGAAGGAGCTGCGGCCACGGAGCTTGATGATGTTGGAACCGCCCTGGATGGTGGCGTGCTTGATCTCGGCCCAGCGCTCTGCGGAGAGCTGCTTTTCGCACAGGGGAGTGCCGTCGATGAGAGCCTTGCTGGCAAATACTGCCATGGCTTCGCCGTGTCCGCCGTAGGTGCGGGCGCCGGTCACTTTGCACTGCTGTACACCGAATTCGGCTGCGAGGGCTTCCTGCAGACGGGTGCTGTCAAGAGCAGCAAGGGAGGTGAGCTGGTTGGGCTTGAGGCCGGAGTGGATGAGGGCTGTGAGAGCCGTCACGTCGGCGGGGTTGAAAATGACAACGACGTGCTTGACATCGGGGCAGTATTTACGGATGTAGTCTCCGAATTCAGCGGCAATCTTGCAGTTGCCTTTGAGGAGGTCTTCGCGGGTCATTCCTTCCTTGCGGGGAGCGCCGCCGGAGGAAACGATGTACTTGGCATCTTTGAAAGCAACCTCAGGATCTACGGTCCAGGTGACGTTTGCACCTTCGAATGCACAATGATAGATTTCTTCTGCCACTCCATGAACGCCGGGTTCATAGATATCGTAAAGGCAGATGTTGGGGGTGAGGCCGAGCATGAGCGCGGTCTGGGCCATGTTGGAGCCGATCATGCCGCCGGCGCCCACGATGGTCAATTTTTCGTTTGTCAAATATTTCATATCCTTTATCTAGGTAATGGTTTCAAAAAATCCGCCAAATTTACAAATTTTCTGGCAATAAAAGTAATGTTATTTCAGAGGTTTGGCGAAGTGAGTTTCGGCTTTCGGAGCCGGGGCGGGGTGCACGACAGCTGCCGGCTTCTTGCTTATGGCGGCATATATCAGGGTGCCGATACCGAGAAGAATGAACGGTATGGAGAGCAGCTGTCCCATGTTGAGGGACATGCTCTGTTCGAATTCTACCTGCGGTTCCTTAATGAATTCTATGATGAACCTCATGCCGAAGCAGCCTACCATGAACAGTCCGAAGAAGAACCCCCGGTGTACCTTGTCCAGCTTTTTGGCATATACCCACAGTAGCACAAATCCCAAAATGAGATAGCTCAGAGCCTCATAAAGCTGGGTTGGATGTTTGGGTTCGGTCTCGCCGCGCAGGTCGAAGATGAATCCCCAGGGAAGGGTGGTCACGTCGCCGTAAATTTCGGAGTTGAACAGGTTGCCCAGGCGGATAAAGCATCCGGCAAATGCAACGGCTATGACCAGACGGTCGAGAATCCAAAGGTAGTCGAAGTCGTATTTTTTGCCGTAATGCGATGAGTACCACCACATTCCGAGCAGCAATGCTATTGCTCCGCCGTGGCTCGCCAGACCGCCTTTCCAGGGCATGAAGATCTCCCAGAAGCCTTTCCATGAGCCGAAATAGTAGTCTGGCTGATAGAAGCAGCAGTGGCCCAGGCGGGCGCCTACTATGGTGGCTATGAGGAGGGTATAAAGCAGCGGGTCGAGCAGCTTCTCAGGAATCCCTTCCCTTCTGAAGAACCAGCGGAAAAGGTACCATCCGAGCACGAAGCCGGAAACAAAAAGCAGGGAATACCAACGGATTCCGAAATTGCCAAGATGTATCAGAACCGGATCTACATTCCAGTGAACGGCTAAAATATCCATAAAAATTTCACAGTTTTATTTGGTCTTGCCCACCATGTCGTAGAGCTTGGACATGCCGTCTTCCACCAGCTTGTATCCCTTGTCTTCGGGAAGTACAAAATACTTGGCCGGCTGCTCGCCCAGTTCGATTCCGGCGGTCATCTGCACCAAAACGTCCTTGGACAGCGTTGCAAAGGGGATTCCGGTCTCGCAGTCCACATAGCGGGTTATGGTCTTGAAGGCGCTGATGCGGCTCCAGCGGCCCATGTAAACCTCGTATTTAGGCTTGCCTTCTTTGTCTTTGCGCTTGAAGACGTTCTTGGTGTAAGTCTTGTTGTCGTCGAAGATACGGTACACTGTGGTCTCGATTTCCTTGCCGTCGGTTTTGGTTACGGCAAGCTGCACGGAACCGTCGGCGAACTTTGTGTACTCGCGGCCCGTCTTGGCGTCGTAACGGACGTCGGCTCCGGGGGTGAGGACCAATTCGCCCTTCTCGTTCTTAGAGACAGTGTAGTTGCGGGCATAGTAAGACGCTTTTGCCGCAGCCATCTCCGGCTGAGGTGCCGAAGCGTTGGAAGGCAGTCCGAGAGAGGGGGTCTGCTGGGCGCCCAGAGACACGCTGGCAAGCAATGCCGCTGCTGCGATGATGGTCATCTGTATCTTTTTCATAAGCAATTTATTTGTGTCGTTCTGCAAAAATACAAGTTAGGTGTAACAAAACAAATACCAAAGCGGAGATTTACACAAATCTTCCGTCTTTCATTTCAAGCGTCCGGTCACAGAGCGCGGCAAGTGACGGATCGTGCGTCACGATGACTATGGTTTGCGACAGCGTGTCGCGCAAGTTGAAAAACAGTTTGTGAATCTCTTGTTTGGTGGCGGAATCGAGATTGCCGGTGGGCTCGTCGGCAAAAAGGACGGCTGGTTCGTTTACCAGCGCCCGCGCTATAGCCACTCTCTGCTGCTCGCCTCCGGACAGTTCGGCGCTCTTGTGAGTCGTCCTGTCCTGAAGCCCGACCATGCCCAGCAGGCGCAAGGCCGACGCCTTGGCATCCGCTTCCGGCCTGCCGGCTATAAGCGCCGGAATCATGACATTCTCCAGGGCATTGAACTCGGGAAGCAAGTGATGTTCCTGGAACACGAAACCGATCTTGCGGCCGCGGAAGGCAGCCAGAGCATCTCCTTTGAGCGAGCGTGTGCTGCCGTCGAAGACGCTGGTGCCGTCTATCTCCAAACGCCCGCTGTCGGGCGTGGAAAGCGTGCCCAGAATTTGAAGCAAAGTGGTTTTGCCGGCTCCCGAAGCGCCCACAACCGATAGTACTTCTCCCTTGCGTACGCTAATATCTACGCCTTTGAGCACCTCCAGATTGCCGAAGCTTTTATGGATATCGTGTGCGTCTATGATCATAGCGCAAAGATACAAAAATTTCTTGGAGCGAGGAAAACCAAGACGGGAACCGCCCCGTAGCGGGAGGTTGCGGGGCGGAGTGTTGGGTTTTAAGGCTTAGTTAGGGCATTTTTTGAATACAGTTCTGCTGGTGATAGTAATTCCACCCTGCACTGTTCAACCGGTAAGCAACTAATGACTCTTCAGGGACATAGATGATGAACCCGGATGCATGTCCCACAAAGACATCACTCGCGTGGTTAGTAATGGAAGGTGGTGTGGTCGGATAACTATACACCGTTTTCAGATTCTCACAATACGAAAAAGCATGGTTTCCTATTGATGTCACTTTATGCGGTATTTCAACGGTAACAAGAGAAGAGCAGTCCCGGAATGCGGAATTACCTATGGTTTCAAGATTGGAACTCGTGGGCCCACCTTTATACTCTATATCAGTCAGTGACGTACATCCCTCGAAGGCGGAAGCGCCGATGGAAGTGAACCAATAGTGGATTTCAATATGCTCCAGCGATGTGCACCCGTCAAAAGTATAGGGCTCTATACTTGATGCCTGCGCCGACAACAACGGGCTCAGGACTATCGACTTCAAGCTGGTGCAGTTTTGGAATGCGCCTTTTCCTACTGTTGTCCCGGGCGAAGTAGATACATTGTCAAGGGAAGAACAGCCTCTGAAAACATATTCCCCAATCGTATTGATGTTGGCCAATGAAACAGACATAAGTGCAGTGCACCCCTCGAATGCACTATCTTCCAACGTTTTTATACTCGAGGGCAGGCCAATACCGTCCAGGGAAGTACAATTTTGGAATGTTCCCGAAGCTATCGATATAAGACTGCAGGGAGATTCAAAATACACGTCCGTAAGAGCGGAGCAGGCAATGAATGCCTGACTTCCAATTTCCGTTACGCTGGACGGAATCTGGATACCATTAATGGAAGAACACCCCTCAAATGCCCTTTTTCCAATACTAGTCACTCCGGATGGAATGCTGAAGGTGTTCAGGGATGTACAGCCGGAGAATGTCTCAACTCCAATACTTGTAAGATGCTTGGGAAGATTCACCCTAGTCATGTTGGAGCAGTTATAGAAGTTGTTCCCCGATAATGAAGTCAGCCCGGTAAAATAATAAAGAAAGGAAGCATTCGTCAATTCAGTAAGACTATTGAACGAAATGTCATTTGTTATCTGCGCCGCTTCATACTTGCTGAGATAACCATTCCTATCCTTATCATTAGATCCCGTAAATACTCTGTTCCTCACCGACTCCGGCTGCCCCAGCAGGACATCTTCGTTGTCCGG
>CAMJBH010000007.1 GCA_946403855.1 uncultured Bacteroidales bacterium | reverse complement strand
ACCTCGCCAGTGCGATGCAACTCGTAGGCTCATTATGCAAAAGGCACGCCGTCGCTCATCGCTGAGCTCCGACCGCTTGTAAACGAACGGTTTCAGGTTCTATTTCACTCCCCTGTTCGGGGTGCTTCCCACCTTTCCCTCACGGTACTGGTCCACTATCGGTCTTCCGATCATATTTAGCCTTGCGGCATGGTCGCCGCAGATTCAGACAGGATTCCACGTGTCCCGCCCTACTCAGGTGCCTCTCTCGGACCAATCCCGTTACCCGTACGGGCCTTTCACCCTCTGCGGACTGACTTTCCAGACAGTTCCGGTTCCTAACTGGTCCTTTGTAAGAGGTCCTACAACCCCGGCATCGCCGTAACGACACCGGTTTAGGCTCTTCCCATTTCGATCGCCACTACTTTGGGAATCGATTGTTTCTTTCTTTTCCTGCAGGTACTAAGATGTTTCAGTTCCCTGCGTTCGCCCCATCTTCGATGGTATGCAGTCTTCAACTGCATGGGTTCCCCCATTCGGATATCTCCGGATCAATTCCTGTTTGCAGATCCCCGGAGCTTTTCGCAGCTTACCACGTCCTTCCTCGCTTTCGGAAGCCAAGGCATCCTCCGTTCGCTCTTGTTCTCTTTCTCTTCTTGTGAATCACGCGACGACTTAATTTCTTAAACGTCTCGTGTTTTACTCGTTTGCCTTTGAAATTGTAGCCCTAACAACTCGAAAAAACTTCGATTTATTACAGACTATTAATCTCTTTTACCTCGTTATCTCTCTCAGTATTGTCAATGAACTTTTTGTTTTGTTTCCCTCCGTTTCCGAAGGGGATGCAAAGGTACACATTTTTTTTTACCCACCAAATTTTTTCTGCTTTTTTTTCGAAAAAAAATAATGGCGGCACCAAAACGGCCGCCATATACCTATATATGTAAAAAGAAGCTTAGAGCAATTCGTCCGGCCAAGGCACCCTGCGGCCGGTGGAGCGCACCACGGGCATGTTGGCGTCCCATTCCCTGAGCCTGCCGCCGAGCATCTTGGCCAGGGCCGCCACCTTGTCGGGCTCAGACGCCGCCAAGTCATGGCTCTCTGAAATGTCGTCGGCAAGATTGTACAGCTCGAACACTCCGCACGAAACAGCTTCGCCGGGAGCAGCCGCGTACGCCTTGGATGCGCCTGTGCGTATGAACTCCATGCCCATTATATTATGCATACGGTAAATCAATTTCCAGTCCCCTGAACGCACGGAACTCATGAAGTCGATGTCCGGCTGATCCTCTATACGCCATTGGTGGGGCATGTGCGATATAATCGGGCGCATCGGGTCCATCCCCGATATACTGGCAGGAATCACCAGACGGTTGGCATCCTTCTGCGTGGGAAGCTCCCCTCGCTTGAGGGCCGAAGAAGCGAATTTGGAACCCTCGGCAATCAATTTCAGGAAGCTCTGCCCGTCAACCTTCTGCTTTGTGCTGTAGCTCTCTACTCCCGCCATCTCAAGTATGGTGGGGAAGAAATCTTCTGGACCCACGGGCGTATTGATGCGCATGCCGCCTATGGTCTTGCCGGGCACATACACAAGCAGGGGCTCGCGTATGCCTCCCTCGTAGCAGGAGCCTTTCCCTTCACGCAAAGGGGCATTCTGCGTATGCGGCACTCCACCCTTGCGCGCGTCGATGCTGTGGCCGCCGTTGTCTGCATAAAGAATAATGACGGTGTTGTCCGCCACGCCCTTGGCTTCCAGCCAGTCCATAAGGGCTCCCAGACTGGCGTCACAGCTCTCGCACATCGAGGCATACTTGGCCTGCCCGTCATCCATCCCGCGGTCGCGGTACTTTTGATAGAAGCGAGCGTCCGGCTGAATGGGCGTGTGCGTTGCGTAATGCGACATGTACAAGAAGAAAGGACGTCCGGTGCGCACGGGATCTTCCAGCGTCTTGATGGCCTCACGGGTCAGGGCATCGCTGAGGAAAGTCGGCGAACCGTAATATTCCGAGAGGTTCATGACTGCGTTTCCCTGCCACAACTCCTTGGTATTTCCGTAGTTGTCCTCGCCAAGGTGGGAGCGGGGATAGCCTGCGTTGGAGCCGGCGACATTGACATTGAAGCCCATATTGTAGGGCGATGCACCAGGGGTGCCTCCGGGAGCCCAGTGAGCCTTGCCCACATGGATGGTCTGGTAGCCGGCGTCGCGCAGAAGCGCAGGCAGAGGAGTCACGGCCACTGAGTGATCGATGCCCTCGCAGGGCTGAATACCGTTCCAGTTCCAGTCGCTGCGGGCGAACGGGTCGTCAGGATTGTCATTGATGATGCCGGTCGTGCCTCCTGCAGCGTCCGTGGGCGTGTCTTTGGTCAACGCACCATAGGTGGTAATGCGCTCATGAGCGGCATGCATTCCGCTCATCAGGGCAGTGCGCGTGGGAGTGGACAGCGGACAGGCATAAGCAGAGGTCATGATTACACCTTTCTGCGAAAGGCGCAGCATGTTGGGGGTGTCATACCTTAAGTTATAAGGATACACCTCATCTCCGTATGCCACCTGGCTGTCGGTCCAGCCGTTGTCGTCTATCAGGAAAAAGATTATGTTAGGACGCTGCTCGCGGCAGCCCGCCGCCAAAGGGAGAGCCGCCGCAGCTGTCAGCGCCAATTTGGTTGCAGGCCTCATAACTCCACGGGGAGTTCAATCTTGGTATCAGCAGATGAAGAACCGACAATCACTTTGTACGATCCCTTGTCCACAACCCAGTTATGCTGAGGAGTGCTGTAGCGTGCGAAAGAACCGGTCGTGAGGAGAATGCTTACTTCCTTGGATTCACCTGGAGCAAGCGACAGCTTCTCGTAGCCTTTGAGTTCCCTGGAAGGACGGGCCACCGCGGATTTATCCTTGGAGACATAGACCTGGGCCACTTCGGAAGCAGCCGTCTTGCCGGTATTCTTGACTGTAAACTTGACGCAGTAGCCATAAGGAAGCACCTCAAGGCTGCCTCCGGAATACTCGAAGCCGCTGTAGGTCAAACCATATCCGAAAGGATACATAGGCTCGATGCCGAAACGCTCAACGCCCCTGTATCCGAGGAAGATACCCTCTTTGTATTCGGCGTTGGGGTACGGATCGCGGTTCTTGCTGCGCTTCTTAACTGCAGGAACTACAGCATGATAGTACTTGGCTGCCGGATTCTTGTCTTCCGTTCCCCAGAAAGTGAAGGGCAGACGGCCCGAAGGTGACACAGCTCCGGAAATGATGGCCGCGAGGGCCCTGCCGCTTTCCTGGCCTGCGTACCAGGCCATCAGCAGTCCTTTCACGTTGCCAATCCAAGGTGTGACGTCGAACTCGCCGCCGCTGTTGGCAACGACAAGCACGTTGGGATTGAGCGACGCCACTTTGGAAATGAGCTCATTCTGTCCGGCGGGCAAGGAGTAAGTGCGGTCGGCGCCTTCCTTCTCGGTGTCATGGTTGAATCCGACGGAAACGATAACGGCGCTGGCCTTGCGGATGGCGGCCTCGTCGATGTTCTTCCAGTCCATAAAGCTGGCTTTGTACCCCTTGCCGAGGGAGGCTATACCCTGCCAGAGAGTGGTGGTGGTACCCTCAATGGGGTCCATACGGCCGGAGCCGCCTCCGTAAGGGATAATGTCCGCATTGGGGCCAAGGACCACAATGTTGTTCTTCTTCGAGGCCTTGATGGGCAGGATGCCGTCGTTCTTGAGAAGCACCGGTCCCTCAAGCGCAGCCTCGTATGCCTTGGCGCGCGATTCGGGGTTGTTCTCGGGAATGCTTTCGTTCTTCATGGGAAGATCGAGCAGGCCGTATGCGGCAAAAGTCTGGAGTATGCGGCAGCACTTCTCATCCACCAGCGATTCCTCCACCGTGCCGTTCTTGACAAGCTCGCTCACCGCCTCATAGTTAAGCACATAGCCCTGGGGCATCTCGAGATCGAGACTGCTTGTGAGGCATCCGAGGGTGGTATAGGAAGAAGTCCAGTCGGTCATGACTATACCGTCGTAGCCCCAGCCGCGCAGCTGGTTCAGAAGCCACTGGTTCTCAGGGGCATGGACTCCGTTTACAGGGTTGTAGCTGGTCATGACGGCTCCTACTCGGGCCTGTTCGACCGCTTTGCGGAAGGTGGGGAAATAAATCTCGTTAATGGTCCTTTCGTCCGCGACCGAACCTGTGCCGTGGCGGTCAAACTCCTGGTTGTTCAGGGCAAAGTGTTTGATGGTGGCGATAACCCTCTGCTCCTGGATGCCGCGAATGTACTGAACGGCTGTCTCTGATGCCAGGTAAGGATCCTCTCCGTAGTACTCAAAGTTGCGGCCGCAAAGAGGTGAGCGATAGATATTCACGCCGGGGCACAGCATGATGCGCACGCCGCGCGCCGAAGCGTCCCAGCCTATACCTGTTCCCACACCGTGGGCGATGGAACGGTTGAACGAAGCGGCCAGGCTGATTCCACAGGGATAATATGTACTGTGAGTTTTGTTGCGCACGCCCTGGGGACCGTCCGCCATGCGCACCGACGGGATACCGAGGCGCTCGATGGCAGCAGTGTGGAAGCCGTCGTCCTGACCTGTGATCAGGGCACACTTCTCTTCAAGGGTCATTTGCTCCACAAGGGCCTCCGCCCTCTCGCGATCTTCCCGTGTGATTTGGATCTGTGCCTGTGCCAGAGTGGTGCAGAGCAGCAGGATGGATAAAATCAGTGTTCGTTTCATCGTGTTATAGTATTTTCTCCAAAGTTACGAAAAAAATGCAAGAAAAATCCAAACCGCTTTCAGGCTGGACGACGGCCTCGTGAGAAGGCACAAACTCAAGGCCAGACAGAAAAGCATCAGCCTCAACAAGCTTGTCGAGGAGCAATT
Organism: uncultured Bacteroidales bacterium; assembly: GCA_946403855.1. Taxonomy (GTDB): domain Bacteria; phylum Bacteroidota; class Bacteroidia; order Bacteroidales; family UBA932; genus Cryptobacteroides. Next base: position 102,983 of record CAMJBH010000007.1, on the reverse strand, counting down.
GGAAAATCCTGTCACTGTGCAGCATGGACATCGCAGATGCCATGGAATCCGACTGCCCCGACTTTGAGGATGCAATGCAGATTGCAGCCGCCGAAACGGAGTGTGACGTCATCGTCACTGGCAACAAGAAGCATTTCGAGCCCTATACCGCCCTGCCTGTCTACACCCCGGCCGAGTTCCTCGGCAAGCTCAGGGAGCACGGAATCAAGGACTGAGCGGGCAAGGTGTGTTTTTTGGTGGCACACCTTGCCCGCATGGAGGCCGTAGGGGGCTTTACAAGGAGGATTGACGGGCAAGGTACCTTACCTTTTTTGACACCTTGCCCGCATGAAGTGAATGCCTCAGGGCAGCTGCCTGACGATCGTATAAGTCCCGGCTTTGTAGTCTTTGAATTCGGTTTCGCCGGGAAGGGTGACGGTGGCAGTGGCGCCCTTAGGGACGGTGAAGGTCCACTTCCAGCTGTCACCTTCGTACTTCCATTCGCTCTTGATAAGGCCGGCTGCCGAAGGATACTCTGCCTTGATCCAGCCCAGACGCTTGTCAGGAACCGGCTTCATGATGATGTGCCGGAAACCAGGGTCTGCCGTATCGGCGCAAATGCCTGCGGCGGTCTCCCATATCCACTGGCAGACACAACCATAAGCATAGTGGTTAAAGCTGTTCATGCCTTTGGGGCCCATGCCATTTTCTATCATGTAGCTGTTCCAGCGCTCCCATATGGTGGTGGCGCCATTGTCAACCGAGTACAGCCAGCTGGGGTTCTTGCGCTGGAAGAGCAGGTCCCAGGCTATGTCGGCCATGCCGTTCTCCGTAAGGGTCTGCATCAGGATGGAAGTACCCAGGAAGCCGGTCTGCAGGCAGCCGCCATGGGCGGCGAAGTTCTCGCGAAGACGGGCAATCATGGCATCGCGGGCTTCTCCTTCGAGCAATTCGTTTTTGAGGGCGAACAAGGCCGGAGTCTGCATAGTATTGAGGGTATCCAGTTTGAAGGAACCGTCTTCATTCATGAAGGTGTCTTTGATGTATTCGACGGCGTCTTTCTTCATCTGCGCATAGACCTCACCGCTGCCGCCTGCCACCTGCGCCATTTCTTCCATCATCGCTGCATCGATGGCCCAGTACGATGCCCCAAGGTAGTTCCAGTATTCTACAACCTCGGGACGGAGCGACTTGACTCCCTTGGAGTCGGTGATATAAATGTCTGTGTGTGACTCGAGAGCTTCGTAGCTGAGCCAGTCGGCCCACTGGTAATTGCGGTTCTCTTGCGCAAGCGCAGTATGGTCATATTTAACTTCTGCTATGTGCTTCATCCAGAGCTCCATGGCCTCCCAGTTCTCCTTGACTATTGATACGTCTCCGAACTGTTTCCATATGGTCCAGGGCACTATCACGCCGGCATCGGCCCAGCCGAGGCGCGACATGTTGCCGCCATACTGTGCTGTAGGGGCCACACCGGGGAAGGCGCCCGCGTCGTTGCGTGAATCGCGCATGTCGCGCATCCATTTGTGGAAGAATGCGTCGGTGTTGGCAAAGAAGGTTCCGGTCTCGCTGAACACCTGCGTGTCTGCTGTCCAGCCCAGGCGCTCGTTGCGCTGCGGGCAGTCGGTAGGAACAGAAAGATAGTTGGAGCGCTGGCCCCACAAGGTATTGGAGATGAGCTTGTTGACACTTTCGTCCCCAGTCTCTATGCGGCCTGTTTCGATATCCTTGGAGATCGAGCTTACAGGGATGGAAACCACCGATTTAATCTGCACGGGGCCCGTGGCAGTTATGGATGCGTAGCGGTAACCGAAGAAGGTGCAACGAGGATAGTAGGTAACAAATCCCTCCTGAGGTCCGAAAGTATATTTCAGGATCATTCCGCTTTCGGGGCAGCGGAGATTCTCGCGGTGCACGCTGCCCTCGGGGCCGTCCATACCGCGGCTGAGGGCGCCGTTTCCATCGTTTAGCATCTCACCGGGAAGGCAGGTCAGCTCAACCCCTTCGGCCGCCTGGAACTCAAAGCAAGGCACAGCGGCTGCGTTCTGGCCGAAGTCCAGCACCAGTGTATCGCCGGGAGCCACCTGCATCGGGGCGCCGGGGGCGAACTCTTTGGTAATGACCACTTTGCCATAAGCATCTTCGGTCTTGCCCTCGACTCCGCTCCAAGTGTAAGCAAGAACTGGCTTCAGGGTGATATCGGGACGCAGATAAATCTCAGCACCGCAGGTGGGTATTATTTCGCCGGGGAATTCGGTGTTGATTTCGGGGGTACCGAGCAATTCAGGAGTTTCGTAGCCGGGCTTGACCCTGGCATCGTACTCCTCACCGTCGAAGATGGCGGCGTGCTTGACCGGACCGGCGATTCCGGCCTTCCAGGCAAGAGTGTCGGTGCCGAACAGTTGTTTGGAACCGTCGGCGTAGGTCAGTTCCAGTACCCCGCGGAAAGCGCACTTCTTGCCACGCATGCCCTCACGCCTGGCAGGAGTCACGATTTTGTCGGCCCACCAGCCGGGAGTCACCTGGACCGAAAGCTGGTTCTTCGCGCCCTCTGCTTTGACAAAGGCATCAGTAATGTCGTAAGTATAGGAAATCTTCGTTTTTTTATAGTGCGTAAAACCGGGCTTGAGTACCTCGGAGCCCACGACTTTGCCATTCAGGTAAAGTTCGTAAACGCCCAGGCCGGTGGTCATCCATTTTGCACTTTTTACTTTCTGGCCATTGGTGAGCTCGGACAAGAACCAACTGGCTCCGTCCGCTGCGCGGTTGTTCTCCTTGTCGCCCACCGGTCCCGTGACCACAGGGGCATTGGCCGCGGAAATCCACTGGGAGCACTCCCAGGCACTGCCGTCAAGAGGGTCGGACAGCTCCCCTACGGGGCCTTCTGAGGTTTTAGAGCATGAGTAAAGAGTTGCAACTGAAAAAGCTGCAAGTACAAAAAAACGAATGATTCCCTTCATAATATCGATTAAAGAAATGTTAATACTCCCTGCTTCTCAGAGCATTGAGAAGGCGGATGACGTCGCGCCCTATGCCTTCGAGTTCATAACCCGTGACACTGCGTTCAACGCTTATGCGGTCTTCCCACAGGCGGGTAAGGCGGTCGCCGAGGGCCTTTTTGCGATAGCACAACTTGCCGTCTGCGCGCTGCTCTTTTTCATATCCGTGAGTACGCATGACCGAATCCAGCACCGGAAGGGTTTCTTCGTCGGATCCGGGCACTACCGCCTGTCGCTTCACATAGCCCAGCCGAGGGTAAATGGCTGCGAAGACCGCCATGAGCAGAGCTATCTGCCACAGGGAATCGTAGCCGTTTACAAAAATCTTGGATATGTCTCCGGGGACTATCTTAGCAAGTACAAGTACAGCTATGATGAGCGCCAGGATCACCATAAGCTGTACGAAGTACTTGACTGAACGTATAATGTAGCGCATCACTTGCGGGCAAGAGCGCGTTTTGCGGCCTCAACCAGGTGAGCTGCGTCAAAGCCCCATGCCGCCATGAGCTCGGCAGGTTTGCCGGACTGGCCGAACTTGTCTTCTCCGTTGACGAACTCTATAGGAGTCGGGCACTTGGCTGCCAGAAGGCTTGCAACAGCCTCTCCAAGGCCTCCGGCTGCGTTGTGCTCTTCGGCCACCACGGCGCAGCGTGTCTTTCCGATGGAAGCGAGTATTGTGGCATCGTCCAGCGGTTTGATGGTCGCAACATTCAGCACCTCGGCGCTTATTCCCTCAGCCTCAAGGGCTTCGGCGGCCTGCAGGGCTTCCCATACAAGATGTCCGCAGGTCAGGATAGTTACGTCCTTGCCTTCGTTCATGACGTAGGTTTTTCCTATCTCGAACGGTTCGTCGGGATCGGTGAAATTTGGTACGGCGGGGCGTCCGAAGCGCAGGTACACTGGACCGTCCCAATCTACGGAGGCGATAGTGGCCTGCTTGGTCTGGTTGAAGTCGCAGGGCGCTACAACCGCCATGCCGGGCAGTGCGCGCATCAGGGCTATATCTTCCATTGTCTGATGCGTGGCGCCGTCTTCGCCAAGCGTAATGCCGGCGTGGGACGATGCTATCTTCACATTCGTATGGCCGTAAGCCACCTCCTGACGGAGCTGGTCGTACACACGACCTGTCACGAATTCTGCAAAGGACCCGATGAAGGGCACCTTGCCTGTGATGGCAAGGCCTGCGGCGGCACCTACCATGTTGGCCTCAGCAATGCCGCACTGAATGAACCTCTCGGGAAATTCTGCGGCAAAAGCATCCATCTTGAGCGAACCTTTGAGGTCCGCAGTCATTGCAACGACTCTGCTGTCTTTGCGTCCGGCTTCAAGGAGCCCCGCTCCGAAGCCGCTTCGGGTATCGACTTTACCCTGGTCAGTGTATTTCTTCATTTCTCTAATAATCTCCTAGTGTTTCTTCCAGCTGGGCGAGGGCTTGGGCACACTGCTCGGCGTTGGGCGCTTTGCCGTGCCACTTGTGGGTTCCGGCCATGAAATCTACTCCGTGGCCCATCTCGGTGCGGAAAAGTATCATCTTGGGCTTTCCATCAGCGGCGTGTGCAAGCTCGAAAGCCTTGAGGATGGACTCGAAATCGTGGCCGTCAGCTTCTATGACCGACCAACCGAATGCCGTCCATTTGTCGCGAAGATCACCAATTCCGCCCACTGCCTCAACAGGGCCGTCGATCTGCTGGCCGTTCCAGTCGGTGAAAGCGATAAGATTGTCCAGCTGATGGTGGGCGGCCCACATGCCGGCCTCCCAAATCTGACCTTCCTCACTCTCGCCGTCGCCTAAGAGGCAGTAAACGCGCTCGCTCTCGCCGTCAAGCTTTTTGCCAAGCGCCATTCCAGCAGCGCAGGAAAGGCCCTGACCAAGAGATCCGGAACTCTGGAACACTCCGGGAAGGCTGTCTGTGACGCACGGATGACCCTGCAGGCGAGTTCCAAACTTACGGAGGGTACCCAGCTCATTCACAGGGAAATAGCCGGCGCGGGCAAGAACGGAATAATAGACCGGAGCAAGATGTCCGGCGGAAATAATGAAGGCGTCCTGGCCCTTGGCGCTGCGCGTCCAGGTGGCCGGATCGTGCTTCATTTCGTTGAAATACAGAGCGGTCATTACATCTGTGATGCCCAGCGAGCCGCCCGGGTGGCCTGAACCGGCTGCAGAAACCATACGCACAATATCTCGGCGTACCTGGGAAGCAATTTTGCTTAATTCTTGAGTATTTGCCATAATAAAAAGTTGATTTCTTTGTAAGCTTACAAAGATACTAAAAATAATTATCTTTGCATCCGATATGGAAATGAACCGGATTCGCAATTTCTGCATAATTGCACACATAGACCACGGCAAGAGCACCCTGGCCGACCGCCTGCTGGAACTTACCAGCACACTGTCAGCGCGCGACATGGAAAACCAGGTGCTCGACGACATGGACCTGGAAAGGGAGAAAGGCATCACCATCAAGAGCCACGCCATTCAGATGAGCTACAACGGCTACCGGCTCAACCTCATCGACACTCCCGGCCACGTGGACTTCTCATATGAGGTTTCCCGCAGCATAGCCGCCTGCGAAGGAGCCCTGCTGGTGGTGGACGCCACCCAGGGCGTGCAGGCCCAGACCATATCGAATCTCTACATGGCCATAGACCACGGCCTGGAGATTATCCCCATCCTCAACAAAATAGACATGGATTCGGCCCAGCCAGACATAGTGGCCGATGAGATCTGCGACCTGCTGGGTTGCGACCCAGACGACATATTCCGCGTATCTGCCCGCACCGGAGAAGGCGTTCCCCCTATCCTGGACGCAATTGTCGAGAAAATCCCCGCGCCTAAAGGAGACCCCGACGCTCCCCTGCAGGCCCTCATCTTCGACTCCGTATTCAATTCGTTCCGTGGCGTAATCGCCTATTTCAAAGTAAGCAACGGCTGCGTACGCAAAGGAGACAAAGTGAAGTTCTTCGCTACCGGCATGGAATACGAGGTAGAAGAGGTGGGCTCTCTTAAGATGAAGTTGGTCCCCGGCACCGAAGTGGGCTGCGGCGACGTAGGCTACATTATCACCGGCATCAAGAGCGCGGTGGAGGTCAAAGTGGGCGACACAATCACCCACACCGTCAGACCGTGCGAGAAGGCCATCGCCGGATTCGAGGAAGTCAAACCCATGGTTTTCGCCGGCATGTACCCCGTGCAGGCCGACAAGTTCGAAGAACTGCGCAGCGTGCTGGAGAAATTCCAGCTCAACGACGCCTCATTCGTGTACGAGCCCGAAAGTTCCCTTGCCCTCGGCAGCGGCTTCCGGTGCGGCTTCCTGGGCCTCCTGCACCTCGAAATAGTCCAGGAGCGCCTGTTCCGGGAATTCGACATGGACGTCATAACCACCGTTCCCAACGTGTCCTACAAGGTCTATACGATGCAAGGCGAGGTGCTGGACGTGCACAACCCTTCAGGACTCCCGGCACCCACGCTGATCGACCACATTGAAGAACCGTACATACGGGCCCAGATCATCAGCAAGACCGAATTCTTCGGCCCCATCATGAAGCTGTGCCTGGACCGTCGCGGCACCTTGGTGAGCCAGCATTACATCACCGCCGACCGTGTGGAACTGAACTACGACATGCCGCTGAGCGAAATTGTCTTCGACTTCTACGACAAACTCAAGACCATTAGCAAGGGCTACGCATCTTTCGATTACCACATAACTCAGTACCGCCCCGCGAAGCTCGTCAAACTGGACATTCTGCTGAACGGCGAGCCGGCAGATGCGCTGTCCACCCTGATCCACGAAGACAACGCCTATACCTTCGGCCGCAAAATGTGTGAGAAGCTTAAGGACCTTATACCACGCCAGCAGTTCGACATCCCCATCCAGGCGGCCATCGGCGCCAAAATCATAGCCCGCGAGACGGTGAAGCAAGTACGTAAGGACGTGACTGCCAAGTGCTACGGCGGCGACGTGACCCGCAAGCGCAAGCTCCTCGAAAAGCAAAAGGAAGGCAAGAAGCGCATGCGGCAGATAGGCACTGTTCAGGTGCCCCAGAGCGCATTCATGGCGGTTTTGAAGCTGGACAGCTAAAACTCACTGTCACATAATCGCAAATATACAAAAATCCCCGGACCTCACGGCTCGGGGAAATCTGTTCTGCAGTCTTGCTCAACTGTTCTTCTGTCCCTTGGGGGCTTTGCCATCTTTGGCCGGCCTTTCTCCTCTCGGCCTGCCTCCCGGACCTCCGGGACCTTGCCTTCCGTGTCCCTGCAGCTTGCCAATCTGCTGCCTGCGGAATTTCTCCTCGCAGGTATAGAACTTGGCTACTTTCTCCACCGGAAGAATCTTACCGTACTCCTTGGCGTTGAGAACGTGCAGGTTGACGTTTTTGGCTTTGGCATCGAGGTAATCGTTCAGCAGAGCCTGCACATCGCCTTCTCCGCTTGAGAGGGCTTTGTTAAGAGCCATGTAAGCCTTCCGCTCAGACTTCATCAGTTCTTTCTGTTCTGCGTCGATCTTGTTGTACACAGGCCAAAAGTTTTCGGCTTCCTGGGCGGTAAGGCCCACTTCGCTTGTTATGAAAGCCACCATCTCCGCTCTGATTTTTTCAAAGTCCTGATGGCCTCCCTTGGGTTTCTGAGCACCTTGCTGTTGAGCAAGGGCTGCTGTAGCAATGCTAACTGTCAGCAAAAAGGAAATCAACTTTTTCATAACCGTTCAGTTTTAATAATTGTTCACCGCGCTCTCCAACTGGGCAAGAGTTGTGCCCGAGTCGATGAGATACTCGATAATCTCCTGGTCGCTTGCCGGCTGGCTGGCCGTGGATTTGGTGAGAATAAAATTGCCCAACATTACCAAAAGGGCGAAACTCACCGCCAGAGCAAAATAAGGCACAAAATTGAACCTGCTCTTGCTTTCCGGTATCCCGGACAGCTGCGAACGTAGGGAATCAAAATATCCCGGAGGCGTTGAATATGGTAATTTTTTGTTCATCTCGCTTGTTTAGACGTTTTGTTCATAAAAAGGTTTAATCGGAGTCCAGCAAAAACTGCTTTACTTTCTCATATGCAATATGATACGATGCTTTAAGAGCACCCACGGACGTGCCTGTGATCTCAGAAATACGCTCATACGAAAGGTCTTCATAATAGCGCATCGTGAACACCATTCTTTGCTTGTCGGGAAGGGCTGCTATCGCTTTACGCAGGGATAGCATGGCCGCATTGCCATCGAAATAAGGATCGGGATCGGACACCCTTTCGGCCTCTGCATCAAGGCGCGAAAAACTCAAGGCGGCTCGCACGCGAGCCTTTCGCAAATGGCTAAGCGTCTCGTTGGTAGCTATTCTCCACAACCAAGTAAAGACGTCTGCGTCGCCCCTGAACCCGGGGAGAGCCTTCCAAACCTTCACAAAGATTTCCTGCAGAAGATCGTCGGCATCTTCGTGGCTGCCGACCATGGTACGTACATGCCAGTACAGCGGTTCGCTGTACTTCTGTACCAATTCTTTGAAATATTTTTCAGTCTCCTGCATACTGCCAATTAGACGCAAAAAGTACGCCTCAGTTTAAACCGGTCGGATCAAATAATCCCTGCAATTATGCTGTCGGCGGTGAACCAGCGGTCCTCGGGGATGCGGCCGTAGCCGGGTATGCCCTCGGCGGTACGAAGGCCCAGCATAATCTGCTCTTCGCGGATTTCGTCCGGGGACAAAGTCTCCGAAGACGAAGTCCAGCCGGTCAGGGCCTCCGAATTCCAGCTTCGCACATCGGGACTCCGGCGCAGGCTGTGAGCCCCGGGCCCTAGGCCCACATAAGGAGCACGGGTCCAATAGGCGCTGTTGTGCACTGCACGGCGGCCGGGGAGGGCCCAGTTAGATATTTCATAGTGTTCATACCCCGCCTCCGCAAGCAAACGGCAGACAAGATAATACTGCGCGCTGCACTCCTCGTCCGAAAGTTCGGAGTAGCGCCCCTCGAGGGTCATCTTGCCAAGGGCGCTCCCCTCTTCTACCGAAAGCTGATAAGCAGAAATATGCTCGGGGCGCCAGCCGATAATCTCCCTCACAGTATCCCGGAGCATCTCCGAACTCATTCCGGCCACACCGAAAATGATGTCAACGCTTATGTTACCGAATCCGGCATTCCTCAGCACCCGGTATGCTTTACGGGCTCCGGCGGCGCTGTGCCGGCGGTTCATCCAGCGGAGCATACCGTCGTCCAGCGACTGTACGCCCATGCTTATACGGTTAACTCCCAATTCCTTAAGGCCGCTAGCATATTCCGGCGTGATGTCGTCCGGATTCACTTCCACCGTCCACTCTTTGTAGCGGCGTCCGCCGCAAGCGTCGGCGATACGGGCTATATACTCAAGAGGCAGCACCGACGGGGTGCCGCCTCCGAAATAGAGCGTATCAACTGCGGAACTTGCCGCTATTTCATCCTTCCGTGCCTGAGCCTCTGCACAGACTTCGTCCAGCCAGCGCTGTGTCGGGCATTCCCGCTCAGAATAAAAATCACAGTAGGTGCAGAAACTCCTGCAAAAAGGCACGTGGACGTAAAGCATCTATCGCAACATCAGTTCGGCGCTGCCGAGCTTGGCTTGCGAAGTATAAGCCTCGGCGGTGTATATACCCTTTTCGTATGCCGGGATGTTGTTCACGTAGATACTGAGTTCCACCTCCTGTCCCTGATAATCAACCTCGCGGGAAGCGGTTGCAGGCAGTGTCTGGTCTCCCAGTGTGAAGCTGGCTCCGCGGCCGTCGTCGAGCAAGTTGCCGTTGGGATCTTTGACGCGCACATAAACTCTCACGGGACCGGCCTCGGCAAGTGCATTTTCAACCAGGCTGAGGGTCACCATCAGTCGGGCCACGTTCTTGCTGCGGTCAACAGCCTTGCCGGCGTTGTTGTAGGCCTCCAGGCGCATGCCGCGGGCCTTCAGCACCGAACCGGTGGCCACTTTGCCCGAGAGGTCTTCCACCTGGGCAGTGAGCTTTTCGTTCATGCGACGGTGCTCGGCAGCGTCTTTGCGGGCGTTGGCAGCATCGACGGTGAGCTTATGGTTCAGCTGGTTGAGTGAATCGATCTGAACAATGTAGCCGCGCATGATTGAGCGCAGGGTACCGAGCTCCTTTTCGTACTGGCGCATTTTAACGCGGTTGGTAGCTTCGGTCTTTTTGATGCGTTCCACCAGCTGTGCAACCTCTTCGCGGGAAGAATCAAGCTGCAGATTGATGGTGTCGTAGTCGGACGAGAGAGCTTCGTAGTCGCCCTGGAGCGCTACTATCTGCTCTGTCAACTCTTGTTTTTCGATATTCAACTGGCCTACGAGAGTGTTTTTCTGAATCAGCACGTAGGCGAGAGCTCCTGCCAGAAGCACGGCAACGGCAATCATGGCATACATGACGGTCTTGGCGCCGCCGTTAGCCTTGCGTTCCTGCTCCTTGCGGGCTAGTCTCTCAAGGGGATCTTCTCTTTCCATGGTTTTGTTCAATTAGTTCGCAAAATTAGCAAATTTTCCTGCATTTCTGCTGCAACCATCGGGCCAAGTCGCCGGGAAGCAGCGGCGAAAGTGTCCTGCATACCTTCTGATGGTAATCGTTGAGCCATTCCAGTTCGAGGCGGTCGAGCAGTTCTGTGTCCAGTGCAGCGGTGTCGAAGGGGCACAGAGTCAGAGGTTCGAAGCCCAGCCAGCTGCCGAATTCGTTGGCACCGCGGTCCACGCAGAGAAGCAGGTTCTCGTGACGGACCCCGTGCATGCCCTCGCGGTAGATTCCGGGCTCGTCGGACACTATCATTCCGGGCTCCAGGGGCTCTGGATTCATGTTCTGGCGCACATCCTGGGGACCTTCGTGCACACCGAGGAACCATCCTACGCCGTGGCCCGTGCCGTGGCCGAAGTTGCGTCCGTACCGCCACAGCGGCTCACGTGCCAGAGCATCGATGCGGCAGCCCGGAGTGAGGGCCGGGAACTGCGCCATGGCCAAATCGATGTGCCCTTTGAGCACCAGTGTATAGTCTTCCCTCTCGAGCGGAGTCAGGTCGCCGAGGGGAACCGTGCGGGTTATGTCGGTAGTGCCGTCAAGGTACTGACCTCCGGAATCGCACAGATACAGCCCATGCGCTTCCAGCAGAGGGGCGTTTTGGCGCGGGGTCACATAATGAGGCAGGGCGGCTCCCGGTCCGTAGGCAGATATTGTTTCGAAACTGTCCCCTTGGTACAACGACGCCTGTGCACGGAACTCTCCGAGCTTTACCGCCGCGTCCCATTCGCTTATGCAGCGGTCGGCCCTTACCGACTTTTCGAGCCAGTAAAGGAACTGCACCATGGCCACGCCGTCCCTGACATGGGCACTGCGCATCCCTTCAATTTCGAAAGGATTCTTGACAGCCTTAGCCCTTGCGATGGGGCTGCGACCTGCGACAGGGATCACTCCGGCCTGCTCCATAGTGCTGTATAACTGGTAGTTAAGAGAATTCTCATCTACGAAAATCCTCATGCCGCCCGACTCGGATAGGAATTCCGGGAGCGAATCGTAACGCTCGAGGGACACTCCGTCTGCCGACAGCTCTTCGAAGGCCCTTTCGCTGTCGGGATCTTCGATGCGGTCTTTCAGAACAAACCACGAGGCTGCATCTTCTGTGACAAGAAGATAGCTGATAACCAAAGGGTTGTACTCTATGTCCGAGGCTCGCGCATCCAAGGTCCAGGCAATCTCGTCCAGAGCTGACACCAGAATTCCGTCGCAGGCCTCGCGGCGGCAGAACTCCCGCAGCATGTCCAGCTTGTCGCTGCGCGGACGGCCCGAATCGACCGTGAACACAGGAGTCTGCGGAATGGGGGGACGGTCGGTCCAGAGGACATTGATCAGCTCCGGCGCGCTCACCATAAGTGGTTCATGGCCGGCTTCGGCGAAGGCGCCCATGATGTCCGCTGCAAACGCATGCGTCATGCACTGTCCGTCGACGGCCAGCACCGCTTCGGAGTCGAACCTCGACGCAAGCCATTCAGGAATAAGCACTTGGTCGGGGACCCTTGTCTTGTGAAGCTCTACCCCCGTGCCTTCCAGCTCTCTGAGCGCCTGAATGAAGTAGCGGGTGTCGGTCCAAAGGCCTGCATGGTCGGCAGTGACCACAAGGTCGGCAGCCTCGCCGGTAAAACCTGTGAGCCAGCGTATCTGCTTGTAGCGCTCGGCGGGGTACTCGCTGCCGTGGGGATCGGACCCTGTGAGGATAACGGCGTCCCAGTCCCGCGACCGCATCAGGGCGCGAAGCGACTCGATTCTCTGGGCGTATAAGTTCATATTTCCGGAACGAAATGGGGTATGTGCAGGATTTCGGTCTTGAAGAGATTGCGCCTGTGCATGCGGTCTATTTTTTCTTTTATTGCCGCATCCTCGCAAACGCCTTCGCGTATGTAGCGGTCCAGGGTAGCATAACTGAAACCGAACTTCTGCTCGTCGGGGCAGGAACCGGGCAGGCCGTCGTCGGGTGTCTTGTGCACCCAACGGGCAGGCAGGCCCAGGTCGTCGCCCACTTCCAGCACCTCGCGCACCACCATGCCGCCCAAAGGGGCGAAGGAGCCGGCAGCGTCGCCGTAGAGCGTAGCGTAGCCTATATAGTCTTCGCTGTAGTTGCAAGTGTTGGCAACCATGCCGTTAAGGCTCTGGGCCGCAGCGTAAAGCACCGTCATGCGGATGCGGGGCGGGATGTTCTGGATGCTCTGGAGAGAAAATACACCTCCTGGCATAAGGGAGCCAAGCGCATCACATTCCGCTTCTATACGGCCAATCGGGAGGCACAGATAGCGTATTCCCAAATACTTACATATTTCGTCGGCTTCATTGAGGCTCTGGCCTTCAGAGGGCATGGCGATGCCCACAACCCTTTCCGGACCAAGGGCCCGGGCGCACAGGGCGGCAGCCACGGTGCTGTCTTTGCCGCCGCTCATACCGAGTACGGCCGTGCATTCATGGCCGTTGGAATCGAACCAGTTGCGTATCCACGCAATACAATCTTGAGTGAGTTTTTTCATAAGGCAAAGATAAATAATACTTTGCAAATCAAAAAATTAGTTGTATCTTTGCAGCCCGCAAAATTGTGTTGCGGAGACTAAAGTATTTATTATCAATTAATTAACAAACCAATGCCTGGATTAATTGGAAAGAAAATCGGAATGACTTCCGTTTTCGGTGCCGACGGTAAGAACATACCGTGCACCGTTATCGAGGCTGGTCCGTGCGTTGTCACGCAGATCCGTACAGTAGAGACCGACGGTTACGAGGCTGTACAGCTTGCCTATGACGAAACCACCGAAAAGCACGCCAGCGCGCCCCTTATGGGACATTTCAAAAAGGCCGGCACCACCCCCAAGCGCAAGCTTGTAGAGTTCCCCGCAGATTTCTCAAGGGAGCTTAAGCTTGGCGACGTAATCACCGTAGGGGACATCCTCAAGGAAGAGGTTCCTTTCGTGGACGTGGTCGGCACTTCTAAAGGTAAGGGTTTCCAGGGCGTTGTGCACCGCCACGGCTTCGCAGGAGTCGGCGGCAAGACCCACGGTCAGCACAACCGTCTTCGTCACCCCGGTTCAATGGGAGCATCTTCCTGGCCTTCCCGCGTTCTTCCCGGAATGCGCATGGCAGGACACATGGGCAACGCCCGTGTAAAGGTGTTCAACCTCAGGGTTGTCAAGGTCCTTCCTGAGAACAACATTATCGTAGTCAAGGGTTCCGTCCCCGGAGCCAGAGGTTCTTATGTATTATTGGAGGCTTAAGATTATGGAACTTGCAGTATTGAAAATCGACGGCACCCAGTCCGGAAAGAATGTCACCCTCGATGAGAAGGTATTCGGCATCGCTCCCAACGACCACGCCATCTATCTGGATGTTATCCAGTATCTTGCCAACCAGCGTCATGGCAATGCCAAGACCAAGGACCGCAGCGAGACCGCATACAGCACCAAGAAACTCGGTCGCCAGAAAGGCGGCGGCGGTGCACGTCACGGCTCACGCAAGGCCAATATCTTCGTAGGCGGCGGCCGCGTCTTCGGACCCGTCCCCCGTTTCTATCACAACAAACTGAACAAGAAGGTCAAGAAGCTTGCACGTTTCTCCGCTCTCAGCTACAAGGCTCAGGAGAACGCTATCATCATGCTCGAGCCCTTCAAGATGGAAGCCCCCAAGACCAAGGAGCTCCTCGGCATCGTAAAGGCCATCAAGGCTGGCGACCGCAAGGTACTCATCGTGCTTCCCCAGAATTCAGACAATATCTTTCTTTCATCCCGCAACCTCCAGCAGGTCAACGTCATTACCGTTGACGAGATCAACACCTACGCAATCATGAACGCCAATTCCCTGGTGCTCATCGACGGCGTTCAGGACATTCTCGCGGAGAGGGCCTAAAAGCACAAGAAGATGGGAATCATTATTAAGCCAATCGTTACAGAGAAGTTGACGGCTCAGGGCGAAAAGTTGAACCGTTACGGCTTTATCGTTGATCGTAAGGCCAACAAACTTCAGATCAAAGACGCGGTGGAGAAGATGTACAACGTCAACGTCGCCGCTGTCAACACAGCCAACTACCACGGCAAGCGTAAGAGCCGCTACACCAAGGCGGGTCTTCTTCGCGGACGTGCCAACCATTATAAGAAGGCGTACATCACCCTCGCAGGTGAAGACAAGATCGACTTCTACGCTAACATCTAAGGGAGGAATAAGCTATGGCAGTAAGAAAATTCAAACCGGTAACTCCCGGTCAAAGGAACAAAGTGATAAGCACTTTCAGCGAAATCACTACCAAGAAGCCTCAGAAATCATTGCTTGAGCCTCTCAAGAGCACGGGTGGCCGCAACAACACCGGCCAGATGACTGTCCGTTACATTGGCGGCGGTCACAAGAGGATGTACCGCATCATCGACTTCCTGCGCGACAAAGACGAGTGCACCGCCACCGTTCTGACCATCGAGTATGATCCGAACCGCAGCGCACGCATCGCTCTCGTTCAGTACGAAGACGGCGAGAAAAGGTATATCATCGCTCCCGACGGCATTAAGGTAGGTCAGGTGGTCGCATCCGGTAGCGGCGTCGCTCCCGAGGTCGGCAACTGCCTCCCTCTGAGTGAAATTCCCGTCGGTACCCTTGTTCACAACATCGAACTCCGTCCCGGCCAGGGTGCCGCAATGGCCCGCAGCGCCGGTACCAGCGCACAGCTCGCAGCCCGCGAAGGCAACCACGCAGTTCTGCGTCTGCCCTCCGGCGAAACCCGCATGGTTCTCGTCAGCTGCCGCGCTACCGTCGGTGTCGTGTCCAATACCGACCACAACCTCGAATCTGACGGTAAGGCAGGTCGCCGCCGCTGGCTCGGCAAGCGCCCTCACAACCGTGGTGTTGTCATGAACCCTCACGATCACCCTATGGGAGGTGGTGAAGGACGTGCTTCCGGCGGTCATCCCCGCTCACGCAAGGGATTGCCTGCAAAGGGTTACAAGACTCGCAACCCCAAGGCTACGTCCAACAAGTTCATTATTGAGAGAAGAAAGAAATAACGGAATAATACTTAGAGATTTATGAGTCGTTCACTTAGAAAAGGTCCCTACATCCAGGAAGCCCTGGAGAAGAGAGTTCTTGCTATGAATGATGGTAGCAAGAAGAAAGAGGTGGTCAAGACCTGGTCCCGCGCCAGCATGATCTCCCCGGACTTCATCGGCCATACTATCGCCGTTCATAATGGAAACAAGTTTATTCCTGTTTACGTTACTGAGCAGATGGTCGGCCACAAGCTCGGAGAGTTTGCCCCCACCCGCACATTCAAAGGTCATTCAGGTAACAATAAGAAGTAATCACTATGGGAAAGCGTAAAAGACTTATGGCTGAAAGCCTCAAGGAGGCCAAGAAGGTTACAGCTATTGCAAAGCTGAATGATGTCCCCACTTCCCCCCGCAAGATGCGTCTGGTAGCAGATACCATCCGCGGCAAGGAGGTAAACCACGCACTCGACCTGCTGAAGTTCAGCAAGCGTGAGGCGTCTATCCGTCTGGAGAAACTTCTCCGCAGCGCCATCGCCAACTGGGAAGCAAAGAACCAGGATCAGGCCAAGGAGCTGGACAACGGAAACGTGTATGTCAAGACTATCATGGTTGACGAAGGCCGCACACTCAAGCGCATCCGTCCGTGCCCTCAGGGCCGTGCGGGCCGCATTCGCAAGCGTTCCAATCACGTGACAGTCATCCTCGATGTAAAACAACCAGTGGAGAATAAGTAATATGGGACAGAAAACTAATCCTATCAGCAACAGAATCGGTATCACCCGTGGTTGGGACTCCAACTGGTGTGGTGGCAACTATGCAGAGAAGATCGCTGAAGACTACAAGATCCGCGAGTATCTCGGCAACCGCCTTGCCAAGGCCAGCCTCAGCAAGATTGTCATCGAGCGTACACTTAAGCTCATCACCGTCACCATCTATGCCGCACGTCCCGGTTTCATCATCGGCAAGGGCGGACAGGAAGTTGACAAACTCAAGGAAGAGCTTAAGAAAGTCACCAACAAAGACATTCAGATCAACATTTACGAGGTCAAGCGCCCCGAGGTTGACGCCAACATCGTAGCGGACTCCATCGCCCGCCAGATCGAAGGCCGTGTCAGCTATCGCCGCGCCATCAAGATGGCTATCGCCAACACCATGCGCGTTGGTGCAGAAGGCATCAAGATCCAGATCGCAGGTCGCGTGGGCGGCGCCGAAATGGCCCGCAGCGAGATGTTCAAAGAGGGTCGTACCCCTCTGCACACCTTCCGCGCAGACATCGACTACGCTCTGGCAGTTGCCAACACCAAAGTCGGTACCCTCGGTATCAAGGTGTGGATCTGCAACGGCGAGAAATACGGACGTCAAGATCTGACTCCCGCAGCTCTTGCAGCAGCCAACTCCCAGGCCGCAGGCCAGAGGGGTGGCGACCGCAGGGGTGACCGCCGTGGCCGTGGCGACCGCCGTGGCCGTGGTGACCGCCGCGAAGAGAGGAAGTAAAATTTCACTCAAGAGAAATGAATCAGGGGCGCTTGCAAAAGCGTCCCTGTTTTTTTATATTTGTGCGTTATTGACAAAAAGCAACCAAGATGAGAAGATTCGCATTATTCGCCTTGGCCATAGTGATGGCTGTCGGCTGCAAGGGGCTCACCGGAGTCGATGAAACCAAACGCGAATGGAAGATCGACGGAGGCACCATGACATGGGGCGAGCACGAATACACCGTACGAGGCTCCATACCTGCGCTTGAATACGACAAAGACGGCGTGCTGTTGTCTCCCAGCCCTAAAGAGCCCACAGCATGGGTCAGTTTTACAGCCAATCCTGAAGGTTACAATGAGTTTTCTACCGTCTATACCCAGTTCCTGGGCAAATCTCCCATGGGTGCAGCAGCTATGATTCCCATGGCCATGGAACTCTACGGACGCAACAAAGCAACCGGCGAGCGCTGCCTCAAGCTGCTCTGCGGCTCAATAGCAAACGCCGACGCAGTGACCAGGGAACTGTATTCCAAAATGTACCGTTCCTCATATTCACCCGCCGAAGACCAATACGTACAGCGTTACTTGCCCGCAGCCCTGCTCAAGGGAGCGCGTTTTGACAATTCCTATACTCCCGATGAACCCTACACCGTGCAGATGATGCCAAGTGTCACCAGGGACACGGGAGAGTACCTCTATCTGAACATCTACGCCGAAGGCTGGGACACCACTCAGCGCGGAGTCGAGCTCAAAGAGAAAGGAGACTTGTTCATAGTGTCCAACTGCCCTGCATGCTACTCGCAGTGCAAAGTCATAAAAGGCGAATGGAGCGGGCTTAAATAGTTTGTTTTTCCGGTTTTGAAGGGTCGAAAGCACGGGGGCGTGAGAACACGCTCTCGTGCTTCAGTTTTCCGTCGGAGCCATAGATGCGAACGGTGATGTCTGTCTTGGGCGAGGAAGTCTTGGCTACAAACATGTGATATGTCACATCTTTGGAGGACTTGCTGCTGTGCTTGTATGGACTCATGACCCGCGGCAACTCATAAGCAAAGTTCTTGGAAGGATCTTCATAGCGAGTGGCCTCAACTTTGAGCTTACGGCCTTTTTCAATCATTTCAACCCTGTCGCCGGGTTCCCAGCCCCAGTAGTTCAGGAACACATAGTTACGCCATTTCTTATTGCCATAGTCCAGGCGCGTGGAACCATAAAGTTCCTGCTGTTTCTTTACACCTTCGCTGCCGCGGTAGGCCTCGCCCACCGCATTCATATCGTAGAAACGATAATACTTCGGGCCATATAGATAGGTCTCGAAACGGTATTGCGGCTCCTGCCCGGGTTCGAAAGCAGCAAGCCAGAATCCGGCGTCCTCGCCGCCGCTGGAGTACATGGGCCAGTCGACGGGAGTAGTCCACATGATGCCGGATGTTGCCGGCAGGGTACGCTGGTGAAGCCTCGGGAAGTCAGGATGGTCGCATATGTCGGTCCTATGCGTATGGCCCGAGAAAATGGTCACGTCGTGGCTGAAACAGCTGCAAAGCTCATTGAGCCTGCGGACCTGCTCTTCAGGCATCAGCAGGCCGTCGGACTTGCCTGAATAAAGCACTGGGGCATGAGTACAGATGAATATACGTGTGTCTTCATCGACAAGCGACAGGTCCTGTTCGAGCCAGGAGAACTGCTGCTCGGTGAGAATATGCTTGTACGAGCGGTCGCCCTTGACTCCAGGGGCCTTCTTGCCCTTGCCCTCCACGTTCACATAATAGATATTGTCCAGGAACACCCAGTGATCGTCGCCTATATTGACTGAATACTGCCCGGGGCCCCAGCAGTCGCGCTCCCGCCAGCCTGCACGGCGGTCCACATCTTCCCCAACCATTGAAGGATCGTGATCGTGGTTGCCCATGATGCTGTACATGGGGGTGGGATAGCATATATCCTGCAACAGGCGAAGGCCGTCGGATTCGTTGAAATTGAATTCGCCCCAGTAGATTTCATGCGTGGTGTCGCCCAGATTGGCAGTGTACACGTGCCCTCTTGAGGCTGCCGCTTCACGCCTGATGACCGGCATAACGACATTTTTGAAGCGGCGCAAATCGTCACGCGCCGGATCGTTCGACAGGTGCATGTCGGCCAGCAGTATCATGGTATAGCGACTCTGGTTCTGCTTGTCCAGCACGAAATCGTGGATTTCATCCTGCTCGACTGGCAGGTATAGAGGCTGCCAGAATCCGGGACGCAGACCGTCCAAGGTGCGGGCTATATAACCGGAAGGGGTTATTACGAACACCGAGCCTCCGGATTTGTCGGAGTCCAGGCTGTAGCGCCCGTTCTTATCGGTCAGTACGATTGTCGTCCCGTCGGATACAGGAACACCGTTCATCGGCTGGCCGTTGCAAATTACTCGTCCGTTAATGTTTCCGCCTTGGGCGGCAAAGAGGCTGCCAGCCGCCAGCAACGCTATGATTATCAATCGTTTCATATTCTATGCTTTCAAGGATGTCTTGGGTTTGCCGAGCATGCAGACCAGAGTGGAGATGAGGCCTCCGATGGGGCACCACCAGCTCCATGCGATGTATGTACGTCCGAAGAATTCCTTCTGGAACATGAGCGGAATGATGATGAGGGCGCCAACGATGAGGGCGGCCAGCACGCTGCGGGCATTGCCGCGCTTGGTGAAGATGGCGGTAAGGAACACTCCTATCATGCCGGCATAGGCAAAGCACATGATGCCGGTGGCGAAATCGACCAGATTGAGCCCGCTGCTCTGCTGCATGACGCAAGTCACAATTGCGAAGCCCGTGAGCATCATGCCCATGAGGCCCACCATCCAGCGTGACGAGGCTATCTGCTCTTTGTCGCTCTGGACAGCCTTACCCCGCTTGGCCCGCAGCGGCAGGTAAAGGTCCGCTACGAAGCTGGAAGCCATGGAGTTGATGGCAGAGTTAAAGCTGGAAAGCGCAGCTGCAAGCAGGCCCGTGATCATGAGTCCGCGGACACCCACAGGAATGTGATTCTTGATGTACTGAGGGAACACGTCGCGAGCATCGCTGAAGAAAGCTACGCTCAGGGCTCCGTCGGCCTGGGGATCATGGATGTACTTGACATAGAGCAACAGACCTATGCTCAAGAATATAAGCACCACAGGCAGGGCCAGCAGCTGGGAAGCCACCAGCGAACTGCCGGCCTTCTTGACGTCCTTGCAGGCAAGCTGGCGCTGGACGAACTCCTGGTCTGTTGTGTACTGCGCTATCTTGAAGAAGGCCACACCTATCATGCCGCCGATAATGGTATATGGCTTGCTGAAATCGATGCTGGGATCGAACATCTGGACCTTGTTGCCCGGGACCCAGCCGTTGAGAGTGCCGTCGGCGGCAAGGCCGGGAGCCACTCCCGCTGCGGCAGGCGACTTGACCATGCCGTTGGTGGTAAGAGTCTCCCATACTTCCTTGAGGCTCAGGCCTCCAAGGTCGCAGGCAACAAGCACAAGGCCCACAACTCCGGTGAAAATCATGAGCAGAGTCTGGAATGTATCGATGTACAGAAGTCCCTTGATGCCTCCCATCATGGTGTAGAAAGTCGAAACCACACCGAGGATGATGATGCTCCACACCATGAACTGGAACTGTATGCTGCCGAAAGCGATGACGCTGATGGCTATGGCCGCAATGAAAAGGCGGCTTCCGCTGGTCAGCAGCTGACCAATGAGGAACATCACCGAGTTGGCCTGCTTGGAACTCTCGCCGAAGCGGTCTCCGATAAAGCCGTAGATGGTTATGGTCTTGGCATTGTATAGTTTAGGCAATATGAGGGCCGCCACCAAAATGCCACCGAAAATGGAACCCAGCAAGTTTAGGACGTAGGTCAGATTGGTGTTGAAGCCGAGTTCGGGAGAGCCCACAAACGTGCCTGCGCTGATGGTAGTGCCCGTAGCCGCAATGGCCACCAGCCAGCCCGGCATGGAGCGTCCGGCCACAAAGTAATCTTCAATGTTTTTGTTTTTGTGAGAGAACAGGTAGCCTATGGTGACAAGCGCACCAAGGAAAAGGGCTACGATTAACCAGTCAATAAATGCCATAATGTAACAAAAATAACGATTATTTGCAGATTTGACAAATAATTGCGATTATTGCCCTGCTAAAAAATAACCAGATGAAGACCAACAAACTACTGCTTGCGGCTGCCGCAGCCGCTGCCTGTGGATGCTCAGGTTCCAACAAAGCACCGGAGAAGCCAAACATTATCTATCTGATGTTCGACGACCTTGGATACGGAGACCTCGGCTGCTATGGCCAGACCAAGATTGAAACTCCCAACATAGACGCCCTCGCCAGCCAAGGTATTTTGTTCACAGACATGTACACGGCTGCTCCCCTGTCTGCCCCTTCGCGTTGCTGCATCATGACCGGCAAGCACATGGGACACAGCCAGATACGCAACAACCAGGAGCATTTCGTACCCACCGACGGCCGCGGCTGGAACGCCCTCTTCCTGGACGACACGATGGAAGGCCAGCAGCCCATGCTCGCAGACACCCCCACGATTGCCAAGATGATGCAGGAGGCCGGCTACAAAACGGCCATGGTAGGCAAATGGGGTCTCGGCTTCCCCGACAGCGATTCCACTCCCAACAAGATGGGATTCGACTACTTCTACGGATTCAACTGCCAGGCTCTGGCACACACATACTATCCCACCCATCTCTGGGAGAACGATGTCAAGATTGCAACCGGCAACGAGACCGTGATGCAGGGCGAGCCGCTCCCCGAAGGCCTCGACCCCATGGATCCGGCCAGCTACGACCGTTACGGCGGCAAATACTACAGCTGCGACCTCATGTACGACAAGCTGGAGAAGTTCATCGTCGATAACGCCGGCGGGCCTTTCTTCGCCATGTGGACCACTACAGTGCCCCACAGCGCAGTGCAGGCACCGAAGGATGAAGTTATGTACTACGTGAACAAGCTCGGCGACGAGGAGCCTCGCGTGGACGGCGGAATGTACCTTCCCTGCCGTTACCCCCATGCATCCTATGCCGCCATGGTCACTCACATCGACACCCAGGTGGGCAAGCTCGTAGCCAAACTCAAGGAACTCGGCATATGGGACAACACCATCTTCATTGTCACTTCCGACAACGGCCCCGCCCACAACGGCAACTCCCCTATGGAGTACTTCCAAAGCGGCGGACCTTTCTGCTGCGCAGCCGGATGGGGCAAGAGTTCACTCCATGAGGGAGGCATCAGAATGCCGTTCGTGGTGGCCTGGGGCGACAGACTCAAGGGCACCAAGAGCTCTCACATTGGCATTTTCGCCGACCTTATGCCAACATTCGCAGAGCTGGCCGGCACCGAGGCTCCCGAGAACGACGGTATCTCATTTGCACCGCTGCTGTACGGCGAGCCGGCAAAGCAGCAGGAGCATCCCTACCTGTACTGGGAATTCCCCGGAGCCAAAGGTTGGGTGGCTGTGCGCATAGGTGAATGGAAGGGCCTTCTGCAGAAGGTGGCCAAGGGCAACAACAAGATGGAGCTCTACAATCTCTCCACTGACCCTCGCGAAACCACCGACGTGTCGGCGGAGCACCCCGAGATAGTGAAACAGATGTGGGACATCGTACGCAACAGCCACGAGGCCCCCGTGTATGACATCGAAAAGTTCAAGCTGGATATCAATTTCCCGGAAAAGGCAGAATAATCAGTCGTCCCAGGATACGGTACGAGTGCCGCCCGGGCCAACCGAAATACTTACATTGAGAGTCTCCTCTGGAAGGAGGCTCTCGATGTTTTCCGGCCACTCCATAAGGCAGAGGCTGCCGCTGTCGAGATATTCGTAGAGGCCTATATCCAAGGCCTCAGCCTCTTTGGTAATCCTATAAAAATCAAAATGATAGACAGGCTCTCCAGAGGCGGCGCGGTACTCGTTCACGATGGCGAAAGTCGGCGAACTGACCGCATCTTCGCGCACTCCCAGTGCTTTGCATATCGCTGTCGTGAAAGTTGTTTTGCCGGCTCCCATGGGCGCATAAAAGGCCACTAAGCTATGGTTTCCGATTTCTTTCAGAAACTGTCTGGCGGCCGAATCCAATTCACTTAGATTCCTGATTATTATTTCGTGATGCATTTGAGTCTTAATTCTCGCCGCAAATATACTAAAAATAAGACAAAGGCATCACCAAAGATTGCCCTGCACACGGTCCAGGAAGCGGTATGCTGCAGCTTCGGAAATGTGTTCAGGCTTGATGGCCGTGCAGCCTTCGAGGTCGGCGATGGTACGGGCCACCTTGATGATGCGGAAATATGCCCTGAGCGACAGGCTGAGCTTCTCCATGAGCGTGTCCAGCAGTTCCCTGCAGGCAAGATCCAGCGGGCAGAAGCGCTCTATCATCTTGTTATCCATCTCGGCGTTAGTGAAGATGCCCGTACCCTCGAAGCGCCGGGCCTGCATTGCCCTTGCCGATGCTATCCTTTTGGCAACTTCGGCGCTGGATTCGAGCCCCGATGCGCCTGCATTCTGGCGGAGACGGGATAGTTCCGACGCCGAGATATTAGAAACAAGTAGTTGTATATCAATACGATCCATTATCGGCCCGCTAAGCCGGGAGAGATAATTGATGCGCTGGGTAGGTGTGCATGTACACCTGTCCCCCACACCCCAGTAACCACATGGGCACGGGTTCGAAGCCAGTACAAGCATAAACGACGAAGGGTATTCCAGTTTGGCTTTCAGGCGGGATATGACCACTTTCCTGTCTTCTATCGGCCCCCGCAGGGCTTCGATAACGCTCCTGGGCATCTGTGCCGCTTCGTCGCAAAAGAGCACTCCGTTGTGTGCCAGACTCACCTCCCCGGGGATTATGTTGTCTCCCGCGCCACCACCTATTATCGCCGCAAGGGAGGCAGAATAATGCGGAGCCCTGAACGGCCGTTCATTCATCAGGCCGTAGCGCAGATTACCCTTCCCAGCGATGCTGAATATCTTGGACGTCATGAGGCTTTCTTCCCTCGTCATGGGCGGAAGTATCCCAGGAAGGGCTTTGGCCAGAGAACTCTTTCCGGAGCCTGGGGGACCTATCATGGCCACGTTGTGCCCGCCTGCCGCAGCTATCTCCAGACCGCGTTTCGCCCCTTCCTGCCCCAATATTTCAGCAAAATCAGGGACTCCCGAAAGACGCCTGCCGCCGCCCTCCTTTTCGTTGAACAGCTGGTTGTAAGCTGGAGAATTCCAAATCAGCAGATCGTCGGACATGTCCCCCGACAGTATGCGCACCACGTCGTCCAGGGTTTTCACTCCATACACCTCTCCGGCTCGCAGTTCGGCTGCCTCCAGCGCCGAAGCTTCAGGCAGTATTACCCCGTCCAAGCCTTCCTCCTGGGCCAGTTCTGAGAATGGCAGTCCCCCTGGAATCGCCCTCACGCTGCCGTCCAGACCCAGCTCTCCCATGATCAGGAATCTCTCCGTCAAAGGCATGGAGCACTGCTCCGAAGCGGCGATGATACCTATCGCAATGGGCAGGTCGTAGCCGCTGCCGTTCTTGTGTAGATCGGCAGGCGCGAGGTTTATGACAATGCGTTTGCCCGGAATTCTGTACCCCAATGCCTGCAGGGCCGTCGTCGTTCGCAGCAGGCTTTCCTTTACTGCCACATCCGCGAGTCCGACGAGGTGTATGCCTATTCCCCTGTCGATACTCACTTCCACCGTGACCCGCACGGCATCCACTCCAACGCATTTAGCGCCTATTATCCGTATCAGCATATCAGTCGTCAATTTCTACGGCTATACCGGACAGGAAGCCGTGCAGTTCATATTTAAGCGTATCGCTGCGGTACACCATCATCGCGCCGGAGCCGTGCACACGGGGCGTGAGGACCGCCGCCAGCTCTCCCCCAATGAAAGACGCGCAATGGCGATTGAAAAAGTAGTAATCTTCCCACCCGCGGCCGGGCTGGTTAAAAGACAAAAACTCTCCGCCGGATGCGTCGAAGTAGAAGAAATCCGACCCGTCATACAGATAGCTCACCGTGCCTTCGCGCCCCAGACCGAAACCTCGCGGAGCATTGGCCTTGCGCCTGAAATGCCCCACTACACAAGGTTCGCCGCCCAGCTGAAGAATCTCGCCGTCGTCCCACAAAACGGAGCCTGCGGCCCTGACGTTCACCTGCTTGCCCCCGAAGCTGAACACAGGCACTCCGTTCTCGGAATAGAATGCGCCCGTCCGGCCTCCTGATATTTTGATGTCGAATATATCCAGAGAGGGCTTCGAAAACAGCATTTCGGGCACTCCGTCTTTGACTAAATAAGCCGTGCACATGCCTCCGCCCTCGGTTTTGTAGGCAAAGTACAATGCACCTCCGTCCTGATACAAAGCCCCAGTGGCGCCGTAGGTGTCTTTGTCGAAGCCCCCGAACACACTCCCGTTGTCTATTTTCATAAGCACTTCGCCGTTACGCCTGTAGCTGAAGCCTTTTGTTCCGACTCCCCGGCCTATCGTGTACAAAGCTCCGTCCTTCATACAGATGCCCTGCAGGAACTCCGGTTCGGGCCAGCTCGCCAGGAGTTCGCCGTCACGCTTGACCGTGGTGCCGTATGAGTCGCAATACTCAGTAAACAGCGAAGTTTCGATTATATGGTGTTTGTCGGGGTGTGCACTGATTTTTTGGGCCGGTCCGGCGGGCACGGAAAGCAGTTTTTCCTGTCCGCGATAGAACTTGAGCGTACAGTTCACCGCTCCGAAGGCGCTGTCTTTTTGCCAATCATAATCCCGGGGGAAACTGACGGCGGATATATAGAAAAGGGTGTCGGGAGCGCCCTGTAAGAGGCTGGAGTCAGTGCCGGCGCGGGCCGCACCTGAGGACCGCTCAGTAAAACGCGGAGTGCCCAGAGACAACTCGGGGCTTAAGAATGAACATGCCGGCGACAAAGCGGCCAGCGCAAGGAGCAAAGGAGAAGCTTTCATAGCGTTTTTTATGCAAAGGAAGCAAAAAAAACTTCTCGTCAATGCCCAGGCACCGGCGTTTCGTCACAAATTTACGATTCTTAAAGAAATTGCTGATTTTTATTGCCCGTAGGTGGCTCCAGGGCCGTGCTTACGGAAGAAGTGCTTCTCCTCCAAGGCTGCGTCACCGCAGGCATCAGGATTGATTTGAAGTGTGATATAAGCCATTTTGGCCACTTCTTCGAGCACTGTCGCATGGTACGCCGCTTCTGAGGGGGAAGCTCCCCAGGTGAAAGGGCCGTGGTTCTTGACCAGCACGCCGGGTGTATAAACCGGATTCAGTCCGTTGAAGCGGCGGATTATTGCTTCGCCGGTTTCACGTTCATACTCTCCCTTGACCTGCTCCGGGGTCAGGCTCTCGGTGCACGGGACAGGACCATGGAAATAGTCGGCATGAGTAGTACCCAGGCAGGGCAGGTCCAGGCCGGTCTGGGCCCAGGCCGTCGCATAAGTGGAATGTGTATGCACAATGCCGCCAAGCTGCGGGAAAGCACGATAGAGAGCAAGGTGCGACGGAGTATCGGAAGACGGCTTGAGATGGCCTCCCACCACATGTCCGTCCAGGTCCACGACCACCAGGTCATCTTCGGTCATGGTGTCATATTTCACTCCGCTTGGCTTGATTACCACAAGTCCGCGTTCCCGGTCTATACCGGAAGCATTGCCCCATGTGTATATCACCAAACCTTGGCGCACCAGCTCCAGGTTGGCCTCAAGCACCTGTTTTTTAAGTTCTTCCATCATTATTTAAGTACTTTTTCTATAGCTTTTTCTATTGCAGGGCCTCTCAATCCTCCATCCACCAGACGCCCGTCGGGCCCCAGCAGCACAAGATGCGGAATGGCCTTTACACCATACTGACGGGCCAGTTGCATGTCAGGATCGAGCAGCTGCGGATAGCTTATTCCAAGCTCCCGGATGGCCTTTCTGGTGTCGTCCAGCTTGTCATTTACAGGCACTCCGAGCACCACTAGGCCCTTATCCTTGTATTTTTCATACACAGCGATCACATTGGGAGTCTCCTTGCGGCAAGGCCCGCACCAGGAAGCCCAGAAATCCACAAGGACATACTGGCCCTTGCCGGCAAAATCGCCGAAAGATCCCTTTTCTTCTGAAAATTCGCCATTTGGAAGGACTTTAAGCACACTGGTTTTGGAGCTCTGGCACCATGCCGCAACACTAATAAGAGCGGCAGCAAGAAGTATCGTAAAACGTTTCATAAGCACAAATATAGCAAAAGTTTATAACAACCGGCGGTGTCAGGGGGTGCTCCGGCCGGCACCCCTTGCTTCAAAAACAGCCACTATCGTGCCAAAGGGTGGCTTCGCCAGCACCCCTTGGCACGCCATAATTTGCAAGAGTCCATTTTTTATTTTACATTCGCAGAAACAATTATTAAAAACTTTAAACTATGAAATTTCACCTTGTTACTACTGACCATCTGTCAGACAATGTCCTTTTCCGTGACGATGCCGATTTTAGGGCCGCGATGAACTTCATTGCTATCACCTCCTTCGTACTTAATGTCCCGGTGCTTTCTTTCATTTTGATGTCAAATCACGTGCACTTTGTGCTCGCGTGCAGTTATGATCAATCCGTAGCTTTTATCAATCACTTCAAAATGCTTTACAGTTTCTATTATCGCAAGAAATACGGAATTGGCGAGTTTCTGAGAAAGCATCCGGTTGATATTCGCGAGCTTAGCATCAAAGACGAATCTCTTCAGCGCGGAATAGCTTACGTGCAGATGAACTGTGTCGCAGCTAACATTACGCCACATCCAAGTCTGTATCCTTGGGGCACCGGTGCCACTTTTTTCAACCTCACAAAGCCATATACGACGTATTTATCCTCCTATTCCGAGAGACAGAAAAGGGCGTTGTTCCACAGCCATGTCCGGCTTCCCGATGAGTATGTGATTGGCAATGAAGGATTTATACTTCCACAAAGCTACGTGGCCGTGACCTTTGTAGAAAAACTCTACCAAAATCCTAAGCGCTACACATGGTTTTTGAATTCATCATCCAAATCGAAACTTCATCTTGAAAAGAATGCGGCTCCATCATTTAGGGATCAGGTGCTGATAAACGCAGTTCAGGACCTTTCCATGTCTCTTTTCCGAGCCCAAAACATCAAATCATTGAGCGCCGATAATCTCGCTGAATTAATTCGTCAGATTCAGAGGCGCTTCAGTGCCGACGCCAACCAAATCTCGCGAGTTACAAATCTGCCGTACGACAAGGTAGCTCTGATGCTGGAAGGTTTCAATTAACCGGCATAGCTGGCGTGTCAAGGGGTGCAGACAGAGGCACCCGGTGGCGCAAAATCGGCCCGATATGAAGCAGGGGGTGCCAGCCGAAGCACCTCGCTTAAGCTGTTGGATTTTAGTTTCAAATTGTCTATTTTTGAACATGAATATGAGAAGACTAGCACCCGGTGCGGCAGCGGCCGCTCTATTGCCTCTGGTCGCGGGCTGTGAGGGCAAACAGCCTGAGCGTCCGAATATTATCTTTCTCCTTTTCGACGACTTGGGTTACGGCGACCTGGGCTGCTACGGGCAGACCGCAATAGAGACTCCGAACATAGACGCACTGGCATCCAAAGGCTTGATATTCACCGACATGTACACGGCATGCCCGCTTTCGGCGCCGTCCCGGTGCAGCATCATGACCGGTCTTCACAGCGGTCACAGCCAGATACGCGGTAACGACGAGCGCTGGGCCCGTCCCGCGAACATGGTGCTCTCGGAAGCCGACTGGTACTTCGACGCCATCCACGACAATCCCGACCTCGAAGGCCAATGGCCGCTGGCCCCCGGCACCACCACAATAGCCACCATGCTCAAAGATGCAGGCTACAGCACCGCCATGATAGGCAAATGGGGCCTCGGCGGTCCCGGCTCCGGCTCCGCCCCGGGCGACTGCGGCTTTGACTATTTCTACGGCTTCAACTGCCAGATGCTGGCCCACTCCTATTATCCCGACTACCTGTGGGAAAACGACACCAAGGTCTTTACCCGCAACGCCTACATGCCCGTCAACCGCAGGCTCGACCCCGGCGCCGACCCGCTCGACCCGCGCAGCTACGACAAATTCAACCAGAAGGATTACTCCTGCGACCTGATGTTCGACAAACTGGACAAATGGGTAAGCGACAATGCAGGAGGCCCCTTCTTCCTCATGTGGACCACCACAGTGCCGCACAGCACCGTACAGGCCCCGGAAGAAGAAGTGATGTACTACGTGGACAAGCTGAAAGAAAAGAAGACCCCGATAACCGACGGCGGCTGGTACTACCCGGTGCTCTACCCCCACTCGGCCTATGCGGCCATGATCACCCACATAGACACCCAGGTGGGCAAGCTGGTGCAGAGGCTCAAAGATCTTGGCGTGTACGACAACACCCTGATAATCATCAGCTCCGACAACGGCCCCGCGGCCAATTCCAACTCTCCGGGCGAATATTTCAAATCCGGCGGACCTTTCAAGTGCCGCAAGGGCTGGGGCAAGAGCAGCCTGCACGAAGGCGGCATCAGGATGCCGTTCATCGTGAGCTGGGGCTCCCGCATAAAACCAGGCCGGAGCGGCTATATGGGACAATTCACGGACCTTATGCCCACACTTGCCGAGCTTGCCAGCGCAGAAGCCCCGCAAACCGACGGCATTTCTTTCGTCCCCACCCTGAAAGGGAAGGAACAGCCGCAGCACCCATATCTCTACTGGGAATTCCCGGGAGGGAAAGGCTGGCTTGCAGTGCGTGAAGGGCCATGGAAAGGACTTGTGAAAAATGTACGTACAGGAGAGTTCAGCATGGAACTCTACAACCTGGACGACGACCCGCGCGAAAGCACGGACCTCGCAGCTGAGCACCCCCAGACGGTGCAGCGTTTATGGAAGATCATCGAAGCCGAGCACGCCCCGGTACCGAGCGGAAACCCCAACTTTGAGATGAACTTCAGCATTCCCCGATATGAAGATTAAAAGATACATATTATCTGCAGCCCTGTTGACGGCAGTTCTGTCTGCCGGCGCCCAGACCCGCCTGCTGACGGATGAGCGCCTGTCGGTGTGTTTTACCGACGGAACCGACACTTTGAGGGCGCCCGCAGAAGGCTTATGGTCCGTTGCTACCGAATGGCACAACGACTGGCCCGCCGGCTGGCAACATGCTGGCGTCCAATCAGTTGAAGCCTCCGGCAAATGGACGGTACTGCACGGCGAACTGAACCTGCCCCAAGGGAAAATGCTCCTGAGCGACTCCTACACCGCCACGGCGAACGGCATGATCCATTGCATCAGGCGTTTTGAATGGCAGGGGCCCGATACCCTGCGGCACGCAACGCTCTCGGTGAGGCTGCAGAAGCACGGCACCGGGCTGTCGCTCTTCGCCCCCGGCATCATCTACTACGGCAACTCCAACGGCGCATCCATAAATCCCTCGGCAGTGCCGGTCTGGACCGGAGCGCCCGGAGAATTCGCCATATTCGAAGACCACCGCTACCCCATGCCCTTCGTGATGCTGGAAGATGCGGCGAACCTTAGGGCAGCGGCCGTGCACACGGTTCCTTCGCCCGTCAGAGGCGCAGTGCTGAACGACCAATGGTGGTCGCTTGGAGCTGAGGCCTGCGACGGCTGCACCGAATTCGTAATGTACAGCGGCCCGATAGGATACAACGGCGTACGCAGCACGGCCAAGGCCCGCCAGAAGAAGTCGATGCGCTATGCGGACACATGGATCGACATGGAACCCGGACGCATTGTCGAAAAGGAATTCTACATCGACCTATATGCCATAGAGCGCAAGGGCAGCGGCTTCCGAAGGCCCCTGTACGCAAGTCTCGACCGCTACAAGCCCTACGATGCCGAACGCTTCGAGAGTTTCGGTAAGATCGTGGAGGGAAAGGCCCGCTTTGCAGCATCGCGATGGACAGAAAGCCCACAGGCCTGTGGATTCAACATGTACGATCCACGCTCTTCCCGCAAGCACATTGTGATGGGCTGGTGCGGGCAGGCCGCTTCGCCCGGCTACGCCATGCAGGTACTCGAGCCGCTGCTTGTCTCCGGCTCCGGGCCTTGGACCTCCGAAAACATACGCGACAGGGTGCAGCGCAGCCTGGATTTCCTTACCAATTGCTCCTGGCGCGACGACGGCCTGTTCTGCACACGCTACAACTGCGAGACAGGGGCCTGGGACCAGGGCGATCCGGTCTCATGCGGGCAGGCCATGTATAACTTTGCAAAGGCTATTGAATACGCACGCAGGCACCCCGGGACATACGATGTCTCCAAGTGGGAAAAATTCCTTAAAACGGCCTGCGACAAGACTGCGGACCGGATACTTTCCTGCAAATGGAATCCGCTTTCCACCGCCGAAGCTTTCTGCATTGCGCCTTTGGCGGCGGCGTCCGAACTGTTCGGCAAGGCGCGGTACCGCAATGCCGCCCAGAAGGCTGCCGGGCTTTTTGCAGAGCGGCATCTGGAGATGGACGGCTGCTATTGGGGAGGCACCCTGGATGCCACCTGCGAAGACAAAGAAGGGGCCTGGGCTGCATTCCAGGGCTTCCTTGAGTGCTACGAGCGCTTCGGTCAGAAGCAGTATCTGGACTGGGCGCGGCACGCAATGGACGTGTGCCTGAGCTATGTGGCGGTATGGGACATTCCCCTTCCTGCCGGGCGCCTCTCGGACCGTGGATTCAAATCCACGGGCTGGACGGTTGTGTCGCCCCAGAATCAGCACCTGGATGTGTACGGAGTGCTGTTCGCTCCGGAAGTCTGCCGCATGGGCAGGCTGCTGGGGGACGAACGCCTGGTGAAGCTTTCGAAAGTAATGTACCGCAGCTGCTACCAGCTTACCGACGCCTACGGCAGCCAGGGGGAGCAGATCCAGCATACCAATTTTGCTCAGCGGGGAGACATGTCCGACGTGCACAAGTTGCGTGGAGGTTACGCCGAAAGCTGGACTGTCTTCTGGATCACTGCACATTTCCTCAACGCAGCCGCGAAGTTCATTGAATATGGCGAAGCAATAAATGACATGTAATAATAAACTGCTGCCCTCCGGCGCCCTTTTACCCAACATTTACGGGCGCCGGAGGGCATCAGTTTATTATTAAAATTCAAATAGTTACTATATTTGAAACTAATATGATGCTTAAGTGGTTATTATGAAAAATATCAGTTTATTCTTGGCTTGCCTTACAATGTGCCTGACAGCCGCGGCCCAGCTGCCCGGCGAAGAGGGCATCGCCGTTCCCGACTACAGCGCCTACATACTCACCCCGCCCGCCCCGAACACACCCCGCATCAACTGGCCCAGAGTCTATGGAGCCAGACCCGGGGCCGACTTCCTCTTCCGCATACCTGCCACCGGCATCAGGCCCATGTCCTTCAGTGCCAAAGGTCTGCCCAGGGGGCTCAAACTCGACCCGTCAACTGGCATAATACGCGGCAAGGCACGGCGCAAAGGAAGCTACAAAGTGCAGGTCACTGCCACCAATTCCCTCGGAAGCGACACCCGCACGCTGCGCCTTGAGATAGGCGACAAAATCGCCCTCACGCCGCCGCTGGGATGGAATTCCTGGAACTGCTGGGGCAACAGCGTGAGTCAGAAACTCATATTGGAATCGGCCCGGGTCATGGACGAAAAGGGCCTTGCCGACTACGGCTGGAGCTATATCAACATAGACGACGGATGGCAGGGTGTGCGCGGCGGAAAATACAACGCCATACAGCCCAACAAGAAATTCCCGGACATGAAGGCCCTTGGCGACTCGCTGCATGAGCGAGGCTTCAAATTCGGCATATATTCCGGCCCCTGGCTCTCCACCTACGCCTCCCATATCGGCAGTTCCTGCGACAACGCCGACGGCACCTATTGGTGGGTGGAACAGGGACTCGTGGACGAGTACTACAAGCTCGACAGGAGCAAACTCGACAAAGAGGCCATACGTATCTTCGGAAAATACTCCTTCGCCGCTGCAGACGCCAAGCAGTGGGCCGACTGGGGTGTGGACTACCTCAAGTATGACTGGAATCCCAACGACGAATGGTGGTTGCGCGACATGCGGGAGGCCCTGAACGCCACCGGACGCGACATTGTGTACAGCATATCCAACCGCGCACGCGTCACCCTGGGCCCGGCTCTGCTGAAATATGCCGAATGCTGGC
Source organism: uncultured Bacteroidales bacterium (assembly GCA_946403855.1). Classification (GTDB taxonomy): domain Bacteria; phylum Bacteroidota; class Bacteroidia; order Bacteroidales; family UBA932; genus Cryptobacteroides. Next base: position 69,857 of record CAMJBH010000007.1, on the reverse strand, counting down.
GCACCACCGGCGACATACGCGACACCTGGGAAAGCATGTCCACCATAGGCTTCGAAGGGCAGGACTGCTGGGCAGGTTTCCGGGGCCCCGGACACTGGCCCGATGCCGACATGCTGGTACTCGGCAAGGTTGGCTGGGGCCGCAAAATGCATTGGACCCAGCTCACTCCATGGGAGCAATATACGCACATAACCCTCTGGGCCATTCTGGCCTCGCCCATGCTGCTGGGATGCGACATGGCGCTGCTCGACGATTTCACGCTCAGTCTCTTGACCAACAACGAGGTACTGGACGTGAACCAGGATCCGCTGGGCATACAGGGAGTACGTTTTGGCTCCGGAGACGGACATGTCACCTACATCAAGCCCCTGGAGGACGGAACGCTCGCTGTGGCTTTGTTCAATTTGGGCGATACCGAGCGTGTGCTGGGCTTCGTGCCCCACAAACTGGGCCTTCTCGGCGACCAGACTGTCAGAGACCTGTGGCGCCAGAAAGATGTTGCCAAAATAGCCCAGAAAGAAAGATTCGAGACCAAAGTGCCCGCCCACGGCTGCGCCTTTTTCCGCCTGAGTCCGGGACTCACCGGCGAGAAACTCGAAGGAGACTACCGCTAAGTACAACTGTGGTTATTCAGTAACGGTTATTAAACACTAATAGCAAAATAATGCTGAACTTCGGGGCCCATAAAACTTGGGCAAAAGGGCCCCGGAGTTCAGCACTATTTTGCTTTTCTGCCTTACTTTTTTTACATTTGTTTGTTAATATAGCTGTTAAGTGAAGAATTTTAGCTTTGTTATAGCTTGTACAGCACTCTTGCTGTCGGCCTCCTGCGCTCCTACCGCAAAATTGTCGCCGTGGAAGGAAGGCGTGCTTGACATCCATGCCATCAACACAGGGCGGGGGGAAAGCATGTTCTTTGTGTTCCCGGACGGTACCACCATGCTTGTGGACGCTGCAGGTTCTCTGCTCAAGAAACACAAGTACATGCCCACGGCCCCAAAGCCGGACAGCACGTCCACCTCAGGCAAGGTGATCATTGACTATATCAAGCATTTCGCGCCGAAGAACTTTTCCGACAGCCTCGACTATTTCGTCCTGAGCCATTATCACACCGACCACATGGGAGACTGTTCCAAAAGCCTTCCGCAGCACCCCGACGGCCACTTCTGGCTCACCAGCCTATGCGAAGTGGGTTCAGCCTTCCCCTACAAACGCCTGATTAGCCGCGGAGACCCGACAGAAGTCAAGGCCTCCAACAGCGCACGCGGGGACAACATCGCCAACTTTGCCAAATTCGTCAACTGGAGCGCAAAAGTTAACGGCACACGCTACGAATTCTTCGACCCGGCTTCCGACAGCCAGATTGTGCCGGTGCACAAAAACATCCCCGGCTTCTGTGTGCACAATATAGCCGCCAACGGCCGCTACCGCCTGTCGATGGACAGCCACGAATGGGCTACCGACATGCCTTCGAAGGCCGTTCTCGACTCCATCGGAGATCCGAAAGCCTACCCCGGCGAGAACGCCCTGAGCTGCGCTTTCATCCTCAGCTACGGTCCCTTTGACATCTACTCCGGTGGCGACCTGCAGTGGTCCCATAAAGACATACACGATTATTTTGATATCGAGACGCCAGTGAGCAGGGTCTGCCATAAAGTGGAAGTGATGAAGGCCAACCACCACTGTACCAAAGGTGCCAACGGTCCGGAACTGCTGAATGCGCTCCGCCCCGACGCCCTGCTTGCCCATGTTTGGCGCGACGTCCAGCCCAATCCTCAGACTCTTGACATTGTTTTCGCCGCCAGCCCCGACTGCAAGGTATTCCTCACCAACCTGGCTCCAGGCAACCTGATCAAGGACTACCTGGACCGTATCGCCTCCACCAGCGGACACATCGTAGTGCGAGTCGCAAAAGGCGGCAAAACATACACTATCTATACCATCGACGACACAGACCCTGCTTACCATATCACCTGCAAGTGGGGTCCTTTTGAATGCAGATAAACCTATGAAACGAAGAGACTTTCTTAAGACGGGCGGAGCTGCCCTTGCCGGAGGCGCCCTTCTGGGTGCCACGGGCCCCATGGCCACATCGTGCCTGTCCGGCATGGATCCGGCGTCCGACCTTGGCAGCACCGATGTGCTCGTGGTCGGAGGAGGTCCCGCAGGAGTGTGCGCGGCAATAGCCGCAGCCCGCTGCGGAGCGCAGACCCTCATCGTAGAACAGGGCAACTGCCTGGGCGGAATGGCCACAAGAGGCCTCGTAGCCCCTTTCATGACATGCTACGACACCACCGGCGAACAGATGATCATACGCGGCATCTTCGAAGAAATAGTGGACCGCATGGTTGCACTGGGCGGCGCCATCCACCCGCGTGAAGTCCGCGCCGGCACCCCGTTCAGCGCATGGATCACCAAGGGCCACGACCATCTCACCCCCTTCGACCCCGAAACCATGAAGTTCGTACTGGACCAGATGTGCGATGAAGCGGGAGTAAAAGTCATGTTCCATACCACGCTCGTGGATGCCATGCTCAAGGGCAACAGAATCACCGGAATACGCGTCCTGCGCAGGGAAGGCCTCGCCAGCATAGGCGCCAAGGTGGTCATAGATGCCACCGGAGACGGCGACGTGTCGGCAAGAGCCGGCGTCCCCTGCACCTTCGGCAATCCCGAACTTGGCACGGTGCAGCCTGCAACCCTCTTCTTCCACATCAACAACGTGGACACCCCCAGGCTCACAGCCGACATAGAAGCCCACCTGCACGAATTCCGCAAAGTGAACGGCGTGAGCTACAGAGCCCTCCACTGGAGAGTAGAACAGGCCGAAGCCGCAGGCGAATGGGACATTGCCCGCAAGAGCGTGAACATCTACCGCGGCGTGCGGGAGGACGAATGGGCCGTGAACTGCACCCGCATAGCTAAAGTAGATGCCACCAGCACAGAGAGCCTGTCCGCCGCAGAAAAAGAAGGCCGCAGGCAGGTGCAGGAACTCATGAACTTCTTCCACAAATACGTGCCCGGCTGCGAAAACGCCACCATCAAGAGTTCGGCATCCACCCTCGGAATAAGGGAATCCCGCCATGTCTTGGGCGAATACGTCCTCACGGCAGACGACCTGCTGCAGGGCGTGGTTCAGGACGACGCCATACTCGTGGCGTCCAACTCGGTGGACGTACACGGCCGCAACGGCGCCAACACCACCGAATACAAAACGGTAGAGAAAGGACGCTGGTACGGCCTGCCCCTGCGCAGTCTCATCCCTCAGCGGGTGGACGGCCTGCTCGTGGCGGGACGCGCCATATCCGCCACTTCCGATGCGGCGGGAGCCGTGAGGGTCATGCCGCCGTGCATGGCCATGGGACACGCCGCCGGAATAACCGCTGCCCTGGCCGTCAAAGGCGGATGCGCCCCCCGCGCCGTCGAAGCTTCGGACGTACGCCGCATACTGCTGGAACAGAAAGCTTTCCTAGGATAAACTCATACAACAAACATAATTATAACAGCATGAAAAAACACATTCTGATCACACTCTTGACCCTTGCATTGGGCGCAATCGCCGCCAATGCACAGATCAGGGTCTCGGGTACTGTCGTCGATAAAGACGGTCTGGCGGTGATCGGGGCCGGAGTAGTGGAGAAAGGAACCACCAACGGCACCACCACAGACGTGGACGGCAAGTACTCCCTGACGGTCAAATCGGAAAACGCAGTGCTCGAGTTTACCTGCATAGGTTTCCAAGCCGTGCAGCAAACCGTAGGCACCCGCCAGATTATTGACCTGACCATGCAAGATGACAACAAACTCCTGGACGAGGTTGTGGTCATCGGTTACGGTACAGTTAAGAAGAAAGATCTCACCGGCGCAGTTGCGGCCGTGGACGGCGGCAAACTCTCCGCCATCCAGGGCGTAGGCCTCAGCCAGGCCCTCCAAGGCTCCATGCCGGGCGTGCAGGTCACCAGAACCAGCGGCCTGCCTGGTGCCGGCGCTACTATCCGCGTGCGCGGTATCACCACCATCGGCGATTCCGACCCTCTGATCATCGTTGACGGCGTGCCCGTGAGCACCATTAACGATGTGGATGTTGACGCCATCGAGAATATCACCGTCCTGAAAGACGCTGCATCCGCCTCCATCTACGGCGCCCGTGCAAGTGCAGGTGTGATCCTCATCACCACCAAGCGCGCCAAGGAAGGCCAGATGAGCATAGACTACAACGGAAGCTTCTCCGTGCTGACCCGTACCCGCCATCCCGAGCAGGTGAGCCCAACACGCTTCATGGAACTTCAGAACGAAGCCCAGTGGAACGATGCAGGCAACCCCGAGGGCCGCGACTACTTCCAGTACGAAGAGGACTTCGTGAACAACTACATGGCTAACCACGCCCTCGATCCGGACAGCTATCCTCTGACCGACTGGGACGCCCTCATGATTGCAAAATGGGCTCCCCAGCACAAGCACCGCGTGGGCATCAGCTACGGTAACAAGAACATCAAGAGCCGCGCCATGCTCTCCTATGAGAACGAAGACGCCCTCTATGTGGGCCGCAACGTGGAGCAGTACACCGCCCGCTTGAACAACGACATCAAGATCAACAACTTCATCAGCGCGTCCTTCGACATGACTTTCAACCACAAGCTGTCGAACAACAACCAGGTCAACCCTGTGCAGGCCGCGTTCAAGTACAACCCCATCTATGCCGCAGTCTGGTCCGACGGCACCATGGGCCCTGGCAACAACGGCACCAACACCTACGCCCGCATCCATGCCGGCGGCTTCGACAACACAGAGCGCGACGCCTTCTACGGCAAGGCCTCCCTCATCATCACTCCGTTCAAGAATTTCACCATCACCGGAGTGTTCGCCCCGTCGCTGCGCAACAGCAAGGAGAAGGATTACGTCAAGCAGGCCTACTACTACCGCGAGCCCGGCGTGCTGAGCGAGAACCCCTTGAGCGGATGCAACTACAACTCCCTGACCGAGAGCCGCACCGACTCCAAGACCATCACCAAGCAGTTGCTGCTCAACTACAAAGCCGACTTCGGCGAGAACCACCACACCACCTACATGCTCGGCTACGAAGACAGCTACAACTTCACCGAGAGCCTGGTGGCCGGATCGGACCGCATGGAACTCGCAGGCTATCCCTACCTCAATCTTGCCAACAAGAACTATCTCATCGGCACCGATTCCGACGGTAACATCGTTTATCCCAAGGGCAACGCCTCCGAGAACGCCTACCGTTCATTCTTTGGCCGCATCACCTATGACTACAAGGGCCGTTACCTCCTGCAGCTAAACGCCCGTTACGACCAGTCTTCGCGCTTTGCCAAGGAGTACCGCGGAGGATTCTTCCCTTCGGTGTCCCTGGGCTGGGTAGTGACCGAAGAGCCCTGGATGCAGAGAATCGTGGGCGGAGGAGTACTGAACTTTGCTAAGATCCGTGCATCTTATGGTACGCTTGGTAACGAGCGCATAGGTAACTATCCTTACCAGAGCCTTATCGCCTTCGGCACCGTGCCTATGTACGACTCTCCCACCAGCATCGCTTCCGTCATGACGGCGGCCCAGACGGCATACTCCATCTACGACATCACCTGGGAGACCACCAAGACATGGGACTTGGGCGTAGATCTGAGCTTCTTCAACAACCGCCTCAACTTCACAGGCGACATCTATCATAAAGACACCTACGGCATGCTCCTGAGCCGCAAGATCCCCGATGTGCTCGGCTACTCCGACCCTCAGGACAACATAGGCCAGATGTACACCAACGGTTGGGAAATCCAGATCGGCTGGCAGGACCGCAAGGGCGACTTCACCTACGCCGTCAGCGCCAACCTGTCCGACTACACCTCCGTCATGGGCAACCTGGGCGGCTATCAGAGCCTCGGAAGCCAGATTATCAAAGAAGGTGTGGAATACAATGCATGGTACGGCTACCGCAGCAACGGTCTTTACCTCACCGACGAGCAGCTTGCTGCCAGCGCCAAACTCTACCCGAGCGTAGGCCTCGGCAACATTGAATACAAAGACCTCAACGGTCCCGAAGGCACCCCCGGCAATCCCGTCCCCGACGGAATCGTCAATGCCACCTACGACCGCGAAGTCCTCGGAAGCTCGTCTCCCCATTACCAGTTCGGCGGCAACATCAACCTGGGCTGGAAGAACTGGGATCTGTCCATGACTTTCCAGGGCGTGGGCAAGGTGCTCGCATGGAAGGGCCAGGCCATGGTTTACCGCGACGGTGACGCCTACACCTTCCCCGTGGAATACGACAAGCACTACTGGAGCCGCTACAAGACCGACGAGCAGAACGCCAAGGCCTTGTATCCCCGCGCCACTCTCACCAACTCTGCCAAGAACGACTACGAGCAGACCTCCGACTACTGGCTCTTCAACGGCGGTTACTTCCGCATGAAGAACATCACCCTGAGCTACACCATCCCCGAGCGCATTGTTAAGGCCATAAACATGGAGCGCATCCGCGTGTATGCCAGTGCCACCGATCCTTTTTCCATCGACCGCTTCCCCCAGGGCTGGGATCCTGAATCCTACACCAACCTGAGCGCATACATGACCAGGACCTTCACTTTGGGTCTGCAGGTAACCTTTGGAGGAGACACCAGGGTAGCTTCCGCCGCCGGCGCTGCCTATGCAACTCCTGCTGCCGCAGCTGCTGCAGCCAAGGCCGTAAAGGCCGCTCAGCCTGAGGTCAAGGAAGTCATCAAAGAGGTTGTGAAGGAAGTTGAGAAAGTGGTGGAGAAGAAGGTGGAAGTTCCCGTATCTTCGCTCAAGGGAGAATACACCGACGACCTGTTCTTCCTCATCGGCAAATCCGAAATCCGTCCTGACGAAGCATTCAAACTTGGCCGTATCTGCCAGATACTGAAGGATAATCCCGAAGCCAAGATTATCGTAACCGGCTATGCCGATTCCGCTACCGGTTCATCCGAAATCAACAAGGTCCTGTCTGAGAACCGCGCCGACGTAGTGGCCAATATGCTTACTGCCGCAGGTATTTCCGCCGACAGGATCGAGTGCAAAGCCGCGGGTACCGACAGGGATGCCAACGCAAGCCCGTCCGACAACCGTGTCGCTGTTTGTATCATTAAGTAACGGAGAATAAGATGAAAAAGTATATTAGCATATTCCTCTGCGCGGCTCTTACATTAGCCGCCTGCACGCCGGCCATCAACCCCGAAAACGAGGTCTCTGAATATGCCGGCAGCCGGGCAAGCGTGGAACTGTCCACAACGGACAGGATCCCCGCCGAGGGAGGTACTCTCACCGCCACCGTGCACCGCAGCCCCGCATTCACCGTGTCGGTGCCTAAGACCGCCGACTGGCTGAGCGTCTCACAGGCCGACAGCGTGGTAACCGTAACCGCCAAGGCCAACCCTTCGGCAGTGGCCCGCGCCGCTCGCCTTTCCGTCATCGACAAAGAGCTCAATATTTCTGTCACCAGCTTTGACGTGGTGCAGGACGGCAGCGAGAAAGATGCCGAACCTATTGTGTATAAAGACTTCTCTGCAGGTCCCGAAAGCTTATCCGTGGCGGCAAAAGAGACTTCTGCAATCATCAGCGTGACAGCAGACGACGCAGTTGCTTGGACTATCACCAGCAGCAACACGGCATTCGTCCCCGACCCGGCATCAGGCAGCGGCAATGCAACCGTGACCGTGAAATTCCCTGCCAATACCGCAAAAACGGAGGTTTCCGCCACGCTGACCGTGAGCACCACCTCAACCGAGGTTCGCAACAATTCTTACACAATCACACTCACCCAGGAGGCAGCGAAAGATGAGAAAGAGGCCATCAAGCCCGCTCCCGGCACCGTGCTCGCCGAGTGGTACTTTGCCACCAGCCAGGTGGATATCCTGGCCGCGCACTTCAACGAAGCCACGGCTGACGATCTGGCGGACGCTCCCGGCAACGGAGGCCTTTGGGTAGAGCCCAACGTGTCCGGGAAGGGCCGTCTGGAGTACTACAACGGCATCGACAAGGCCGCCGCAGGCATTTTGGATGCGGCCCACAAACGTTGCAAGAGGGCCATCGGAAGCTATGGCGAACCGGTCGTGTACGGTACCTACAAAGACGACTACATCCTCTGGACCGCGTACACCGAGAACGAGGCACCCCTGGCCGCCGGCACCAAGCTTTCGCTCTACTTCGTGCTCAGGCCCAACAACTTCTTTGTCATGAAGTACTGGCTGGTCGAGTATCTCGACGGTGACGAGTGGAAAGTGGCAGGAACCGCCAAGGAAGGCGACGGATTCAAGTATAACGTCGAACTTACCTATGCCGACGGGGCCGGCAACCAGACCAACACCGTCATCAACCCCGTGGTCACGCTCTCCAAAGACACCGAGGCCGCGATATTCCGCATCACGGCCACATCCAATGCCGGTTGCATGGACGGCGCTCCCGTGACTCTGATCAACAAATCCCACGCCCTGCGTTTCGCCGGCGAGGACTGCAACGCAAACACTCCTCACTACTCCGTCAAGGAGCATCCTATGATCAAGGTTGTAGAATAATCTCTAACAGCAATGACAATGAAAAAATATATATTCACCGCATTCGCTGCAGCAGCTCTGATGAGTTCCTGCGTGAACCTCGACCTCAGCCCCAAGAGCCAGGGTTCCAGCGAGAACTGGTACTCGACGGCCCAGGAGCTCGAAGTATCGCTCAACGCCCTGTACTCCCCTTCCATGTGGTACACCGAGGCGTGGCGCCTCTGGCCCACCGACCGTTGGACCGACGACTGGAACCAGCGTACCCAGACCTATGACTGGCTTGGAGGCACCATCTCCACCACATGGGGCGAAGGCGCCAAGCACTGGGCGGCCTACTACAAGGGCATAGCCCGTGCCAACACTATCATACAGAGCCTGGACAAGGCCAAGGAGAACCTCTCCGATGATCAGATACGCCAATATGAGGGCGAGGCCAAGTTCTTCAGGGCGTCGTTCTACACCTATCTCATCACCCTCTACGGAGATGTGCCTTACTACGATGAGTACATCACCCTGGAGGACGCCTACAAGATGGGACGTACGGACCGCAACTACATCCTGGAGCAGATTTACAAGGACTTCGACGACGCTGCCGACGCTCTCCCGGTTTCTTACACTAAGGCCCAGCGCGCCACCAAGGGCGCAGCTCTTGCAATGAAGGCTCGCGCAGCCCTGTTCATGAACGACTGGCGCACCTGCGCCGACGCGGCCAAGGCCTGCATGGACCTGGGAGTATATTCCCTGCATGAAGACTACCGCGAGCTCTTCCTTTCCAAGACCAAGACGAGCCCCGAATTCATCTTCGTGCTGCCTGCATCCAACGAGCTCGGCATCCACTCCTACGACGAGGCTGCCACCAGAAGCTTCTATCCCCGCAACAACGGCGGCACCTCCGTGGCCCAGCCCACATGGCAGCTGTTCTTTGCCTACACCTGCACGGACGGCAAGAACGTGGAGGATTCCCCTCTGTACGACCCAGCCCATCCCTTCGCCAACAGGGATCCCCGCCTGAGCGAGCTCATCGTTCCCTTCGACTCCGAGTTCATGGACTATGTCTACAACCCCCGTCCCAGCGCCACCCAGACCCTGCAGGTCTCTACCGGCAAGATGGTCAAGAACAACGACACCAAGCCCGTGTCCAAGGACTGCTCCTACAACGGACTGGTGCTCAAGAAGGGCATTGATGAGGAATGGATAGACGACCGTCTGACGGACACTCCCATGCGCATCATCCGCTACGGAGACGTGCTGCTCATGTATGCCGAATCCAAGATGGAGCTCGGCGAGATCGACGCCAGCCTTTTCAACGCCGTGAACAGCATCCGCGCACGTGCCTACAAATGCAAGGTCGAAGAAACCTCGAAGTATCCCGCCATCACCGAGACCAACCAGACGGCCCTGCGTAAGATTATCCGCAACGAGCGCCGCTGCGAGCTCGCGTGGGAAAACCGCCGCTGGTTCGATGTCATGCGCTGGAGAATGGCCGAAGAGTGCTTCACCATGCCCATTTACGGTCTGCCCGGCAACGAACAGAGTGCCAAGAACGAGGCTACCGGCTACTGGCCCTGGCCCAAGGATTTCCGTCCGCACATGACGGCAAGTTCCGCCATCAGCATTGCGGACATCGAAAACTACAAAGAATACTTTACCATCAATCAGCGTGGTGCTTTTGTGCCTCGTGAATACCTCTTCCCTATCCCCGAAAACGAGAGGGTGGTATGTCCTAACCTGACCCAGAATCCAGGATATTAGCAATTATGTCCCGGCGAGTCTTCCGCTGCCAAGGCCCAGAACTCCGTGGTACGGTTTGCCGGCAAGGACTCCAACAGCGGCGGCGCACACCCCGTGGAGGAGCATATGAGAATTGAAATTATCAAATGAGAAAGAAGCTCTTAGTTATAGCGTTCCTCGCAGCTGCACTTTACGGCTGCGAGGAGCCTTATACACCCCCGACCCCGGGAGGCAAAAAAGAACCAGAAAACCTCGATCCGGCAATTGACGTCAAAGTCGGAGACGTTCTTCCGGCATGGCAGGAAGGCTACCTCGACATACACAGCATAAACGGCGGACGCGGCGAAGCTTTTTACTACATTTTCCCCGACGGAACCACCATGCTGTGCGACGCCGCCGGTGCCCCGCCCACTGAACTGCACAAGTACAGCGATTCCCAGGGCGTGCCCTCCAAGCCCAGCGTGTCCGTAAACAGCGGCGCAGTGATAGTCAATTACATAAAGCACTTTGCTCCCGCCGTGGCGAACGGCCGACTGGACTATTTCATGAGCTCGCACTACCACGGCGACCACATAGGCTCGTGGAGAGACAACTATCTTAAATTCGGCTGGACTCCTTTCGACAAGGACGGCAACAAGGTATCGACGGTTAATCTCAATGCAGGCGGCTTCCTGCTCAACGGCATAGCCGAAGTCGGCCTGTCCATCCCCATCGACAAGGTGTTCGACCGCGGCGACTGGGCTTCGCGTCCCAGTGCCGACTACTACGATGCCGGCGGCAAGAAGCGTTACCAGCTGTATGTCAATTACCTCGACTACGCAGCCCGCAAGAACGGCACCGTGCGCGAGACCCTGAAGATAGGTTATGACGACCAGGTGGTGCTCAAGCACGAGCCCTCCAAGTACAGCAGTTTCAGCCTGCGTACCATTGCCTCCGGAGGAGACATATGGACGGGAAGCGGCACAGCGGTGAATACCACATACCTTCCAAGCACTGAAGAATGCGACAAAAACCATGTCGCCTATGACATCAGTGAAAACATTCTTTCCTGTGTCTTCATGCTGAAGTACGGCAGTTTCGACTTCTTCAGCGGCGGCGACATTCAGTACTCCGGCAAGAGCACTTATGCCTGGAAAGACATCGAGAAGCCCATCTCGAAGGTCGTCAAAAAGGTTGAAGGCATGAAGGCCAGCCACCACAGCACCGCCAATACCAACGGCGCAGAACTGCTCGGCGTGCTCAAGCCCGACTTCTATATTGCAGGCGTGTGGAGAGACGTACAACCCAATCCTGCCACGCTCCAGAGGGTGTATGACGCCAATCCCAACACCCGCATTTTCGCCACCAACCTGGCGTCCAGCAATGTAGCAACGTTGAATGACGCCGGCATCAACCCCGCCAACTTTGCCACCACCGGCGGCCATGTCGTGGTGAGGGTGCTGCCCGGAGGCAACAAGTACTACATCTACGTGCTGGACGACAGCAACGAACAGTACAAAGTCAAATCTAAACTCGGCCCGTTTACGGCAAGGTAGATGAAAAAAATATTGCTAATTCTTCCCGCTCTGCTGTTGCTTTTCTCCTGCGAAGAAGCTTATACTCCCCCGACTCCCGGAGGGAAAACCGAGAAAGAGACTCTCGATCCGGCAGTTGATGCAAAGATAGGACAGGCTCTTCCGGCCTGGCAGGAAGGGTACCTGGACATACACTTTATCAACACCACAACCGGGGAAAGCACCTTCTTGATTTTCCCCGACGGTACTCAGATGCTGGTGGACGCCGCCGGGTCCATTTCCGCCACAGGAGCAGTGGGCAGCACGACCAACACCGGCATCCGCAAGCGCTGGGACCCTACCGTGGACCCTTCTTTCAGGGCGGGCAAGTTCATTGCGGATTACATCAAGGACTGCATGGCCTGGACAGGAAACAGCAAGCTCGATTACGTGATTGACACCCATTTCCACGCCGACCATTTCGGTGGTTACAACACGTCCATGCCGGTCTCGGACCTTTCTACGACTTACCGCAAGCAGAGCCTTCCCGAAGTGCTCGACTTGCTGCCGGTCGGCTTGCTAATGGACCGCGGATGGCCTTCGTACGACTATCCCTTCGACATGCAAACAAAGGCTTCAAACGCCTCTGCCATAAAGAATTATGTAACAGCAGTCAAGTGGCACGTAGCCAACAGGGGGCTTAAGGCTGAGATGTTCCGGGCCGGCGCTGCCGACCAGATTGTGATGCTGCGAAATCCGGGCGCCTACAGCGATTTTTCGGTGCGTAACATAGCCGTCAACGGCAACATCTGGGACGGATCGCAGAGCGGCTTCACCGCCACATTCCCAGCACTCAAGGATATAAAAGTAGCCAATCCCGCCAGCGTAGGCAATGCGGACTGCTGCCCCGAAGAGAACCACTGTACCACTGTGTTCAAGCTTAGCTACGGAACCTTCGACTTCTTCCACGGAGGCGACGCCCAGTACGACGGCTGCTCCACATTTGCATGGAAGGACATGGAGACCGCCGTGGCCAAGGCCAGCGGGAAAGTGGACGTCATGAAGGCCGACCACCACGGCGTGACCAACACCAACGGTCATGGTTTCGTTGCCAAGAACGGCCACGTGTGCGAAGCCATGAAATATCTCGACCCCCGTTGCTGGATTATCAACAGCTGGACTGACGGTCACCCGCGCCAGCCTGTGTTTGAAGGAGTTACAGGTTATGCACAGGGGATGGACGTGTTCATCACCAATTCCAACTCCGACATGTATTCCTACGCTCGTTGGAGCCGGGTAAAAGGCAGCGACGGACATATTGTTGTGAGGGTAGAAAAAGGCGGAAAGCGCTATTTTATTTATACCTTGACCGATTCGGACGGCAAGAAGGCCGTGAAAAAGATCTCCGGACCTTACACATCCAGATAAAGATTATCATTCGTCTGATAATCTTTTATCAATAGCAACACAGCAGTCTGCCCAATATGCTCCCAGGGCCCATAAAACATGGGAAAAGGGCCCTGGGAGCATATTGGGCAGACTGCTGTCAAGTTTATATATTTATTTTGCTAATCATAATTATTCTGCAGATTTTTGTAACTTTGCGAGCTTATTTGAGTTAGAATAGAATGACTAAAACATATCTTAGGCCCGAGATAGAAAGCTATGACTTCCTTCCGGACAATTATCTTTGCGCCACCTCCGACAGAGACGGCAATCTTTCTGATTATAATTTAGACGACGAAACTAATTTCTTCAGCGGCCTATGAAACAGTTGACTTTCACACTTTTGTGTGCGGCAGCTCTCGCATGCGCCGCATCATGCCAAAAAGAATTTGCTGATTCTGACGGAATGATACCCGTGACCATAAGTGCATCACTCCCCGATACCAAAGTCGCCATCGACGGTGTAAGCCCCAAGTGGCAGAGCGGAGACAAGATTGCCGTGTTCACCACCGACGGCACACTTTGCCCGGCTTTCAGCACCACTGACGGTGGCTCGCAGAGTGCAACATTCAGCGGCAGCAAGCCTGACGGCTCCACCCTCGGAGTAGCCGTGTACCCGTACGACGCAGCCGTGAGCATGTCCGGCAGCACCGTCACCATCAATATTCCCTCCGAACAGGACGGAAAAGCTGCAAACGCAGTCATGGCCGCTACGGCAGGAGAAAGTTTCAATTTCCAGAACCTTCTGAGTGTCGTCAAGCTCAACATTCCTTCGTCCCTCGATATACGCAAGGTTGAGATTCTGCGCGAGGCCCCCGCGAGCGGCAAGGCCTCGCTCAACACCGGCACCATGGTCCTCAGCGCTGCTTCCGACGCAGCGGGCAGCGTTTCGGTTTCCACCGGATCGACTCTCAGCGGCGAGGTGTTCGTGAGCATGCTTCCCGCGTCTTCGACCAAGTTGGAAATGATTCTTACCAACGGTCGCGGAAAGATGGCCCTGATTAGCAAGAACCTGACCTCCGGCGCCACCGCAGGCCGCATCAAAGACCTCGGAAGCGTGCCGTCGAGCCTGAGCTTCAGCGATGTAGCCCTCCTCAGCTCCGCCACCTCCGCTCAGTCTTATTCGGCTGCCACGCAGCCTTCCAAGCCTCAGATCACCAACGGCGACTTCGAGACCTGGACTGTGGACGGCGCAAACCTTCCTAATAACTGGAATTCCTTCCAGACAGCAGGTGGCAGTCTTGCCAGCAGCGGATACGACAAGAACAACCGGCAGGTGAGAAGAGAGTCGGACACTCGCCCTGGTACAAGCGGCAATTATTCCTGTCTTATTTGGTCCAGAAGGATTTATATCAATCTGATATTTACTTCAATCGATGTTGTTGCACAGGGCAATCTGACCACAGGACAGGTAATTGCCGGCAATATGACAGCCTCCGGCACTGGCAATTACAACATGACCAACCGTGGCCAGACGCACAAGGCTACAGGCAATCCCCTTTATTCCACATTCACCGGCCGTCCCGATTCGCTTGCCGTCTGGGTGAAATTCATTCCCTACGGCACCGATTCATCTCATCCCTATGCAAAGGTAGAAGCTTTCCTACACGACAACAACAACTACCAGAGAGGATATAACGCCTCCGACTGCACCGGAGGAACAGTAATAGGCGAGGCCGGAGAGCAACAGCTACAAAAGACCAACGGCGCCTGGAAGAGGCTTTCGCTACCGTTTACTTATAGCAACTCCTCCAATCCAAGCTACGCACTCATCAACATAGCCACAAATTCTTATCCCGGCGGAGGAAATGCAGAAAAGAATTCCTCCGACGTGACCAAAGCGGACAGGCTTTACATCGACGACATCGAAATGGTCTATAACCTCTACAATGTCAAAACCGATGCATCCGGCTGGGCCACTTTGTACCTTAGCTACGACGCGCTTGTTCCTTCTGGAGTGACTGTGTACTATGTTAATAAGGCTGCCTGCGGATACGCATCTTTGGTGCCGGTATATCCCGGAAACGTATTGCCCAAGAACACTGCCGTTCTGGTTAAGGGTTCGGCCAACACCACTTATGCATTCAACGGCCGCGGCGCAGATGTGGACGGAAAAGCCAGGGTCAATGTGGGCGGCAACCTGCTCAAGGGCACCCTCGTCGACTGCAGCAAGCCGTCCGGCACCTGCAGGGTACTCTCCGGCGAGAGCAGTTCCTCGATGGCTGTGTTCGGAAATTTCAGCGGTTCGACCCTCAAGGCCAATACCGCCTGGCTCGCAGAGTAGTTATCTTTCGAGCCTTACAACTATAGACAGCGGAAGGACTTTTCCGAAGCTGTCGTTTAAAGCCAGTTCTCCTGACGTGAGATTCATGTCAGGAGAACTGCTTTTTATCCCGAAAGCTTCGCGGACAAGGGTTTCTCCAAGGGCGGCGCTGTAGCCGTTGGAATAGAGGTTCAGCACCATAAAAGAATTGCTCGGCTTAAGAATAGAAGCCACCGTACGCAACATCTCGAAAAGACACTCATCAAGCTTCCACTTTTCTCCATCGGGCCCGTGCCCATAAGCCGGCGGATCCAGGATTATCCCGTCGTACAGGTTGCCGCGGCGAGCCTCCCTGCGGGCGAACTTCATGGCATCTTCGACTATCCAGCGGATGCCGTCCATACCGCTACGTTCCATATTCTGGCGGGCCCAGGTCACCACCTGCTTCACCGAGTCGAGGTGAGTCACCTCCGCTCCCGCCGCCAGGGCCGCAAGCGACGCGGCACCCGTATATGCAAAGAGATTCAGCACCTTGGGATGGTCCATGCCAGCGCACTTCCGGCTAATAAACTCCCAGTTGGGAGCCTGCTCCGGAAACACCCCCACATGCTTGAAAGATGTGAGCCCGAGGCGCAGGTTGAATGAAGAGAACCGAATCCACCACTGGTCGTCCATCTTATGAAGCCGCTCCCAAGTGCCGCTGTCCTCCTTTCCCGCTTTGCCAAAGCCCGCGCCGGGCTTGAAGCGAGTATGCGCCAGACGGCTCCATTCACTCAGCGGCAGACTCTTGTCCCACAGCGCTTTGGGCTCAGGACGCCAAAGCACATAGGGGCCAAAACGTTCCAACTTCTCTCCGGAGCCGCTGTCGAGCAGCTCATAATCTGTCCATTTACTTGCGGGAAACTCAATCATAGCGCAAAGATATCGATATTTTTGTTAAATTTGCGAGATTATTCATATAAGACTATGCAACAGCACATTGATTCTTACGATTTCACCGGCAAAAAAGCCATCGTACGCGTTGATTTCAACGTCCCCCTCAATGAACAATTCGAAATTACAGACGACACCCGCATCCGTGCAGCGATGCCCACTCTCAAGAAGGTTCTCGCCGGAGGCGGTTCCCTCATCATAATGTCCCACCTTGGCAGGCCCAAGGGAGTGGCAGAGAAGTTCTCACTCAAGCACATCCTCGCCCACGTTTCCGAGTGCCTCGGAGTGGACGTCAAGTTTGCCCCCGACTGCCAGAAGGCTCAGGCCGAAGTTGCAGCCCTGAAGCCCGGCGAGGCCCTGCTGCTCGAGAACCTCCGCTTCTACGCCGAAGAGGAAGGCAAGCCCCGCGGGCTCGCAGAAGATGCCTCCGACGAAGAGAAGAAAGCAGCCAAAGCGGCTGTCAAGGAGTCCCAGAAGGCCTTCGTGAAGACCCTCGCCTCCTACGCCGACTGCTACATCAACGACGCATTCGGCACCGCACACCGTGCACACGCATCTACCGCCCTCATCGCCGACTACTTCCCCAACGACAAGATGTTCGGCTACCTCATGGAAGGCGAGATCAAGGCCATCGACAACGTGCTCAAGAACGCCAAGCATCCTTTCACCGCAATCATCGGCGGCAGCAAGGTTTCCAGCAAACTCGCAGTGCTTGAGAACATGCTCGAAAAGGTGGACAACCTCATCATTGGCGGCGGCATGGGTTACACCTTCATCAAGGCAGAAGGAGGCAAGATCGGTAATTCCCTGCACGAGGACGAACTCATCCCTAAGGCTCAGGAGATCATGGCCAAGACCAAGGAGAAGGGCGTGAACATCTACCTCTCCGTCCAGACTCTCGTCGCCGACGACTTCAGCGCCGATGCCCATACACAGCTGGTTCCTTCGCATCAGATTCCCGACGGTTGGGAAGGCGTAGATGCAGGTCCCGAGTCCCAGGAGCGTTGGGGAAAGGTTATCCTCGACTCCAAGACCATCCTGTGGAACGGCCCCGTGGGCGTTTTTGAGATTGCTCCTTTTGCCAAGGGCACGCTCAGAATCGCAGAATTCCTGGCTCAGGCCACCGAAAAGGGTGCTTACACCCTCGTGGGCGGCGGCGACTCCGTTGCAGCAGTGACCCAGATGGGTTATGCCAACAAGGTCAGCTACGTCTCCACCGGCGGCGGCGCAATGCTCGAAGCACTGGAAGGCAAAGAGCTCCCCGGCATCGCAGCAATCCGCAAATAATTTTTTTGCACACCTATATTATCCTGTACCGAAGCAGATTTCGGTGCAGGATTTTTTTTACGATAATAAAAAACAACAAATTCTATAAAAATCGTAAATATCTTATTTTACTCAGCCACAGAACACCTTTACTACGCTGCCAAAGCATTATATTGCAGAAAAAACAGCACCTGTGAAAACTCAAACCGTAATAACAATCAGAGAAATACCAAGAATTATTATTACATTTGCAAAAATTCTTGGAATCTTGAAAACCAACATCATTAAAATCGGCAACAGCCGCGGTATTGTCATTCCCGCCAAACTTCTTGGCAGGATGAACATGGACTTGCACGACTGCGTACAACTGGAAATAGAGAACGGACGGCTGATAGTCTCCCCTGCGGCAAGTGCAAAAGATCCATTTGCCTCAATATCCAAAGGCGGATGGTTCAACGATCCACGCGACTCACACCAAATCAGCGAAGAATTAAACACCTGGCGCATCACAACCAGAGAACCTGTCGAACTATGAAATACCTTCTGGACACAAACGTCCTTGTGGCAATGTTCCGCGGCCAGCACGGCATAAGGGAGGCAATCCTGAAGGCCGGCATTAGCAATTGCGCGGTTAGTGAAATCACTCTTGCAGAGCTCCTGACCGGAGCATACAAAGGCGGGATAGAGAGGCATGCACACGAAATCCAGTTTTTGAAGGATAATTTCGAAATCCTGCCCGTCGGTTCAGCGCTGGAAACATTTGCCAGGCTGTGCGCCTCAATGGAAAAGCAAGGAACGCCTTTGGACGGCTTCGATCTTCTGATTGCATCCACCGCCATGAACGGGAAACTGACCCTGATCACCCACAACACCAAGCACTTTTCGAGAATTCCGGGGCTTAAAGTCAGGGACTGGGAGAAATAAAGTTTGTTAATTCTCAAAGTTTTATTACCTTTGCAGTCCGCTCTCGGGTAGGGCGGACTTTTAAGTAAAACATTATAAACAAACAGATTCACAATGGCTGTTAAGATTCGTTTACAGCGCCACGGAAAGAAGAATTTCGCATTCTTCCACATTGTTGTGGCAGATTCACGCTCCCCGCGTGACGGTCGTTACATCGAGGAAATCGGTTCCTACAACCCCAACACCAATCCTGCCTCCATCGCTCTGAACTTCGAGCGCGCCCTGGCATGGATCAAGGTCGGTGCAGAACCCACCCTTACCGCTCGCCGCATTCTCTCCTACGAGGGTGTTCTCCTTCGTCATCACCTCGACGGTGGTGTCGCCAAGGGAGCTCTGACTCAGGAAGTTGCAGACAAGAAGTGGAACGACTGGAAGGCTGGCAGGGATGCCAAGATCGAGGCCAAGAAGACCGGTCTGAAGAACGCCGCCATCGAGGCCCGCAAGGCCGCCAAGGCCGAAGAGGCCAAGGTCAACGAGGCCCGCGCAGAGGCTCTGGCCAAGAAGGCCGCCGAGCTCGCAGCTGCAGAGGCTGCTGCCAAGGCTGCCGCTGAGGCTCCCGCAGAGGAAGCTGCACCTGCAGAGGAAACCCCTGCAGAGGCATAATGCTCAGCATTGCCAAAATTCAGAAATCCAATGGCATCGAGGGAGACGTCCTTATCGGACTGATTGGAATCGATGCCGAGGAAATCAACACCGAGGAACCGGTATTCATCGAATTCGATGGACTGCCGGTTCCATTTTTTATCGAAAAACTTTCGCCCCGCGGCTCTTCGAAGGCCATTGTACACCTGACCGGTGTTGACAACCTGGCCGACGCAGAAGAGATTGTAGGGCGCGATATAATGCTGAACGCCGACAGCGATGACCAGGACTCCGAAGACTTCACGGGTTGGCTCCTCTATAACGGCGAAAACCTGGTGGGCGAAATTACGGGCCTGGAAGACATCCCGGGCAATCCTTGCCTTGAGGTCGGTGACACCCTCATACCTCTCCATGAGGTTTTTCTTGTCGAAGCCGACCCCGTCAATCACATCCTGGTGATGAATCTGCCCGAAGGGTTGGTGTAGATTCCGAGACTGCACTTACTCCCGGCAGCAATTTACTACCCTTTTTGACGCCGGACGGCCTCAGCAGGACCTTCCGGCAGCAATTTACTACCCTTTTTGACGCCGGACGGCATCAGCAGGACCTTCCGGCAGCATTTTGCTACCCTTTTTGACGCCGGACTCAAAGCCGGAAAAGGGACTAAAAAGAGCCGGCCCAAAAATGTTCGTGCTTAAAACTCAAAGCCAAAAGAAATTTTTGGCAATGGAAGTATTTTTCTCGATGTCCTTGAATTGCCAAGGGGCAGAATCATGGAAGCTCCAAGCCCGAGGCATAAACCATTACCGGACTTGAGTCTCCATGACCACCCGGCATTCGGTTCGAACAAAACCCCATTCTGATATTGTATCCCGCTGTCTTCGAGATAATTGAAGGCATGGGACCAGCCGGCCTTCAGCCCTAAAACGAACGTGTTTTTCTCTCTCAAGTAATTGTGATAATCGATAAAAGTATTCATGTATATGGGGAGACTGTCATTCGGAAGAATAAAGCCGCCAATGCCCAGGCCAATATAATTATGGCTGTCGAACATATAGCCATGCGAAGTTTCGGCGCCGACGAATACACCAAGTTGGTCTGTAACTGCTATGCTGCCATGATAACCCCGCGAACGGCCAATACCGTTTTGCGCAAAAACCGAAGAACTGATTAAAAATAAAAAAGCTAGTGTTGAAATAATAAGTTTTGTTTTCATACTAATGTAGGTTATAAATATTTATTCATCCAGGAGCATTCTCAGTTGCTTCATCTTGTCCGCAGTCATGGCGAATTCAACATCCTGGAAAGGCGCCCGAAGTTTTGCGATGAAATCCCGTCCCGGCCCGCGCTCGATTGCATCCACAAAGTCGATATTGACGATGGCCTGGCGGTTCACGCGAAGAAACTGAGTCGGGTCAAGGCTTTCAGTCAAAATGCTTAAAGAATTATCCGTCAATCCGTACCTCCCATCATCCATAAAAACACGAGTGTAGCCCCTCTCGGTAAAAACATAGGCCAGTTCGGATACGGGGCATATCAATGTCCCCTGACCATAATCAAGAAAGAGACGTTTCCTGTATTTGACTTCGCGGCGGACAATCTCTCCGGACATCTCCCGGACCTGGGCCCCGCTCATTCGGGAAAGGTGCTTTTCACAACGGATGAGCGCTTTTTCCAGAGCCTCGTCGCTGATTGGCTTCAGCAGGTAATCGGCGCAGTTGTAGTCGAAAGCCTTCAGCGCATATTCGTCATAGGCCGTAGTGAATACCACCATGGCTCCGGTCTCCAATTTGTCGAAAATGGAGAATGACAGCCCGTCGTCAATCTTGATATCGGCAAAAATGATGTCCAAGTCATCATGGCCCCGCAGAGCCGCAAGAGTATTCTTTACCCCTGTCGATATTCCTACGATTTCGATTTCCGGCCGTAGCCGCCTCAACTGCTCCGAGAGCGCCTTTGAAAGCGCCCTTTCATCTTCAATAATCCATACTTTCATCTTTCAGATCCTCTTCATAAATCAACGGGACGCGCACGGTGAAAGTCGCCCCGTCGTTATTTACGATTATATCCTTTCCCGCAATCAAACGGATCCTGTCCGCGAGGTTTTTAAGTCCGGATCCCGTTCCAACTGTATCATGGTCAACACGTTCCAAAATATTATTTTTCACCATCACAAAATCCCCGTCCCGAACAACTTCCACCAAAAGAAGGTCTTTATCGCCGTGGCGGTTGTGTTTCACGGCATTCTCCACTAGCTGCTGGATGGAGACCGGCATCACGAGCGCATCCGTTTTCCGCAGGGCGTCGTCTATCTTGATCCTGACTCCGTCGTAACGGTAGTGGACGAGCGTGGCGTAGTTCTCCGTAAATTGGATTTCGTCCTTGAGAGGAATCAGGTGCCTGTCGGTGTTGCGGACAAGATACCGGTACATGGCAGAAAGCCCCTGGAGGAATTGCTCTGCATCATCCGGCTGGGTCTTGATCATTCCTCCCAATGTGCTGAAACTATTGAATATGAAATGATTGTTCGTCTGCAAGGCGAGTTTGTCAAGCTTCGCCTGGGCCGCAGTCAGTTTTTCTTCCGCTGCCTTCTTCTCGGCAAGCAGCCTGGCTTCCTTTTCATCGCGGTGTCGGCTCATTAGGAAGGAAACGAAATAAGTCGTTGAAAGGATGGACACGACCGTAAAATCGGATATGAATATACGAAGCATGATTCCTTCATCCGAAGGATACAGTACGCTGTACAGCCATCCGATTGCCAACGAGGTCAAAGCATTCAACAAGGTCAGGATAATGACCTGGGAAAACAGCTTGCTAAGTGTCCTTTCGTTCCCCCAAAAAATCCGGAAGATTATTTTGCAGTACAATATAGACAAGGACACAAGCACAGTGACCTCAATGACGCTTTCCAGCATATCCACCAGGACTTCCTTGAGGACCTCATCTTTGGGCAAAGCCGCATAGTTTCGGAAGTTAACGATACACCAGATGGCCCAGCTCAAGACTATTGCGTTTATCAACAGGAAGAGGTAACGCTTTTTGCGGTCCTTGACAGGAGTGGAAGATGTGTCGAATATGCTGAAGTAGCTCATAAATAGTGTTTACGCGGCAAAAGTAGTCATTTTGTCTTGCATGAAAAAATCAAATATCGTGAACCTTACAATTTAGAGGCTGAAACCGACATTTTTCGGATTGAAGGCCATTGTCTACTTGACTGGTGTCGATATCTCCGCCAACGCAGAAGAGATAGTTGGTCGCGATATAATGCTGGACGCCGACAGCGATGACCAGGAATCCGAAGACTTCACGCACTTGCTCCCGGCAGCAATTTACTATCTATTTTGACGCCGGACGGCCTCAGCAGGACCTCCCGGCAGCAAAACACACCCCTTTTTGACGCCGGACGGCATCAGCAGGACCTCCCAGCAGCAATTTACTACCTTTTTTGACACCGAACGGCATCAGCAGGACCTTCCGGCAGCATTTTACTACCCATTTTGACGCCGGACGGCCTCAGCAGGACCTCCCGGCAGCAAAACACACCCCTTTTTGACGCCGGACTTCAAGCCAAAGAAGCCATTAAAAAGAACCGGCCAAAAATTGTTCACACCCCAAAATGTCAGGTTCACACCCTAAAATGTCGGGTTCACCAACTTTGATTTGTTCTTATTGTTTAAAATCCTAACCTTTGCCGAAAATATTATTATGAATAATTATAAAAGCCTTCCATTTTTGGTCTAACGGAACATCTAGTTATGAATAAACGTTTTTTATTTATCAACTTTTGTATTATCGCTTCGGTTTTCTTTGCGTCCTGTACAAAAGACCTTTGTGTGGATCCAGATTGGGGCCCTGAAAAAAGCATAATTAGCAACAATCTTGTAGAAGACACCTCCGCTAACTTCTATTTCTCCAGCAAGGCAAGTATTATAGATCTTAGACTTAGGCCACATTCGCACTTCGATTTAGGGGATATGAAATTTTCGCACTGTGATTCTGTCCTTGTTTCATTCAGCGATGGACGTTGTATTCACTTATATGGATCATCATTAATGCTCGGAGAAAAAGAGAATCTTGAACGGGAGAACTGTCTCCAAGAATACATCTCATTTTCGCAAGAACATCCACTCTTATATACCTTGTCTATCGACTATAAAATGAAGTCCTTTGCAAAATAATCCAAAAAGAGGGGCTCCCAGATAGTCTGAAAAAAACAAGGTAGACGCTGAGGAAATCAACACCGAGGAACCGGTATTCATCGAATTCGATGGACTGCCGGTTCCATTTTTTATCGAAAAACTTTCGCCCCGCGGCTCTTCGAAGGCCATTGTACACCTGACCGGTGTTGACAACCTGGCCGACGCAGAAGAAATTGTAGGGCGCGATATAATGCTGGACGCAGACAGCGATGACCAGGACTCCGAAGACTTCACGCACTTACTCCCGGCAGCAGTTTACTACCCATTTTGACGCCGGACGGCATCAGCAGGACCTCCCGGCAGCATTTTACTACCTTTTTTGACGCCGGACTTCAAGCCAAAGAAGCCACTAAAAAGAACCAGCCAAAAATTGTTCACACCCCAAAATGTCAGGTTCACACCCTAAAATGTCGGGTTCACCAACTTTGATTTATTCTTATGCTTATGCGGCATTACTTTTGCCAAAGTGTTCATTATTATTAATACAAAGTTTTTACTATGAAGAAATTTTTTATTGTTTCGGTATTAGCCTGCATTGGGCCGTTGATCATGGCTCAAAGTAAGGACTTCAGGTCGCCAGGCTATAAAGGTAATGTTTCTTTGACCGATCAAATTGGGGTTTTTGTAGGGCTTGAAACCTCGCATGGAATTATGCTCAACCGGAATATATATTTAGGTGCCGGGGCTGGTGCCTACATCTTCCCCAACGGGAGCGACTATCCTGCTTTTGCAAATGCATTCTTGGACTACAATGCCTACATTCTGGACAGGAAGAGCACTCCGATTTCCGGGCTTAAAGTAGGATACATTCATGCACTTGGCTTCGGGAAACAATTCAGAGGATTTGATCATGCATACTCATTTGAGAATGGCGTGATGTTAGAGCCGTCGATCGGCTGGAACTGGATGTTCAAGTCCGGACATGGCTTCTCCCTGGCAGCAAGCGCCAATATCACATTTCCTTTCGGAAAGAATAAAGGCATTAGCCAGAGCATAGTAATTCCCAAAGTAGCATTTACATTCGAGTTTTAACCTGCCAAAAAGATTAACAAAGCAGCGACGCTAGGGGTGCCTATAGATGTACCCCTAGCGTCGTTTTCGCCTATTTTCGTTCCTAGTGGTCCAGAGCAGTGCACCCCTAAAAACGATAGATTAGCTTAAAACTCAAAGACAAAATGTGGTAAACAATCCTTATATTCGCATATTGAAACAAACAATATGACCATCACCAACACCACAGTGGCCCGTATCGAGGCACTCAATGCAGAGCAGCGCGCCTTCTTCGCCAGCGGCACAACCCGCGACATCTCATTCCGTAAACAGCAGCTAAAGGCCCTTCGCAGTGCCCTCCAGAAATGGGAAAAACCTCTGTGCGACGCCCTTTGGACCGACTTGCACAAGTCCTACGAGGAGGCCTTCATGACCGAGATCGGCCTTGTGCACGGTGAAATATCAGATGCCCTGAAGCACGTGGGCAAATGGGCCCGCCGCCGCAAGCGCCACACTCCACTCACCGGCATTCCGTCGAGCAGCTACATCATACGCGAGCCCCTGGGATGCGCGCTCATCGTATCGCCATGGAACTATCCCGTACAGCTGCTCCTGAGCCCTCTGGTAGGAGCCATCGCCGCCGGCTGCACAGCCATCCTCAAGCCCTCGCCCTACGTTCCGAACGTGTCCGTCGCGCTCCAGCAGATGATCGAAGAGACTTTCGAATCCAGGTACATTGCCGTGGTGCAGGGCAACCGCGAGGTCAACGGTGCCCTGTTCAGCCAAAGATACGACATGGTGTTCTTCACCGGCAGCCCTGCCCTCGGAAAGGTGGTGATGGAAGCCCAGGCCAAGTACCTCACGCCCTTGGTGCTGGAACTCGGAGGCAAGAGCCCCTGTATAGTGGACAAAGATGCCGACATACAGATCGCCGCCCGCCGCATCGCCTGGGGAAAGTGCCTCAACAGCGGCCAGACCTGCATCGCTCCCGACTACCTGTTCCTGCACGAAGACACCAAGGACGCCTTCGTGGAGGCGTTCAAGCAGGAGCTTGCCAGCCTGTATCCCGACGGCACCAAAGACGCAAAACACTACGTACATATCGTCCACGACCGCGCCTTCGCACGCCTAAGCTCATATCTGAAAGACGGCACCGTGATTGCCGGAGGCCACACAGACCCCGCGACACGCTGGTTCGAGCCCACCCTGCTCGACGGTGTGAGCCCACAGGCCCCAGTGATGCAAGAAGAAATCTTCGGCCCCATTTTCCCGGTCATGACCTTCCGCGAGCGCAGCGAGGTGGAACAATTCGTCTGCAGCAGGGAAAAACCGCTGGCCTTCTACTACTTCGGCAAGAAAGCCGACGGCTGGGACATACTGTCGCACACCAGCTCCGGCGGCGCCTGCATCAACGATGTCATAATGCACATTGCCAACAGCAAGATTCCGTTCGGCGGCGTGGGCAACTCCGGCATGGGCTGCTACCACAGCGAGCGCAGTTTCCTGGCTTTCAGCCACGAACGCTCCGTGCTCGTAACGCCCACAAGCATAGACCTCAAATTCCGTTACATGCCGTACGGAATGTTCAAGCTGGCGAAGAAAATGCTTCTTAGGGGCTAGAAACGGAATTCCATACCCACGTTGATTGTCCAGAGACGGCGGGCCGGACGTACAGTGCCGTCGGGACCGGTGACGGTGGTGTGGGTGATCCTGCGGACATAATCTACACGCAGCAGGCGGAATATGTTGGACACGCCTATGCCAAGCTCCACGTACGGCTTGCCGTTCATGGAACTAGTGGTGTAGGCAAAGGCCCCTCCGCCCCGCTGAGGATAGACGTGCGTGGGGAACTTCGTCATGGCTCCGTACGCAGGGTCCATGCCGTTATTGGCATCGCTGAGCATGCCGTAGGCCACCTTGGCGCTGAATTCCTCCCTCAACTGGAGCTTGCGCAATAGGGGAATCTTTCCGAGTATGAATCCGTTGAGGTTGTGGTACCAAATCAGGGTCGCCCAACGGTCGGAAGCGAATTCAAAGTACTCCATGCACGAGAAGGCACTCTTGTCCAGAATGTTGGTGGCATTGCCTGGGAACATGTTCAGCAGCGGCCACGGCACCTTGCCAATGATAGCTCCGGCATTGAAATGAATGTCGGACATGCCGAAAGGAGGAATCCTGAATTTCCAGTCCACATACAGCTGCGGCTTGAAGTAGCCCACGTCCCCCGGCCTAAGCCCCGGGACGGACCCCGACAGGTCTATGGTCCAGATAGGATAGTAGGTGTGTACGTAGGTCTTGTTGAAATATCCGCGGTTCACGGTCTCTTCTTTCGAGAAGCGGGCCTGGAAGCGCAATTCGTTGGTAGCCACGCTGGGAAGCGAGTTTCCCGGATCCCATGTGTCCATGGGTACGAAAACATTCGAGTAATAGCGTCTGAGCGCAACTTCCGCCACGGCATTGAAGTTCATTGAGAATTCATGCTCGTAGAGGGCGGAGAAATTGCTGCGCGGGGCAAGCCTGGAGGTGCCGCCCCAGATGGACGCAAGGATGTTGCCGCTCGTAAGGTTACTGCTGCCCTTGCCAAGCTGGAACACATCGTAGGATGCATCCAGGGTCAGTTTTCGCTGAGGCTCCCTTTGGAAGAGCCTTTCGTAGGTTATGCCCCCTTTGAACTCCTTGTCCCTGAAACCATAAGCCAGGAAGCCCGTCCAGCGGAACTCTTTGCTGAGGTTCTTGGAGGTGTGGATGCCCAGGCGCGGCTTGAAGCCTTCGAGAGCATTGTTGCTTATGACCTGCATGTATGGGCCTATACCTATGGGGCCTATGTCCCAGTACTCGTTGACAAGCGTATAGATGGTGTTGTACACCGACTTGTAAAGAGGTACGTCCTGGATCTGGTCCACCATCTTGTAGATGTCCGTTTCCTTCTTGGTGAGCTCGTAAGGGCGGGCCTGCGCCCAATACGCATCGTCTTTGTGGTTGGCTTCCGGGAGCACTTTCACCTTTCCGTCCGCCATGGACATCTCTTCTATCGGGCTGAAATCGACCTCGGAGTAGTTGAGCTGCCGCATGCCGATCACGGACATCACACGGGACGAGTCGCCAAGGGCGATGGAAAAGTCGGCGTAGAGTTTGTCCTGGGAATAGAACCAGGTGGAATCGGGAAGTCTCTGATAATCAGACTCCAGCACTATATCACGGAGCCAGTTCACATTGCCTCCGCGCATCATCTTGGCCTTTATGCTCTTGAGGGCGAATTCCTCGGCGTCTATACGCATCTCGCCGTCGAGTGCGGGGGTCGATATGCCGGGCTTGGGATGGTAACGCACCACGTAGGTTTTGCGTCCGTCCATCTGCAGCGAATCCACTATGAAGTAGTTGTAGTACAGCAAGCCTCCGTTTTGTATGGGCGAAGGGAATTCCACGTCGAAGCTGTTGATGAAGGGCTTGTAGAAGTTGGCCCGCAGGTGCATGCTGCCGGTAAACTGGCTCAGCAGGTTATGCTCGGGGTTGATTCCGGAGATGCGGTTGGCGAGCACGGTCTCGTTGTCTCTTTCGGGATTGCGGGTATGCCTGCGCTCTACGACCGTTTCGGATATCATGGCCGGAAGGTACGGCACGCCGCTGACCACCGATGTGTCGATATAGTCGAACACAAATCCGAAATCCTTGAGGAAGCGCTTGTTTGTGAGCTGCTCACGGGGATGGGTGAGGTCCAGCTCCATCTTGTTGTATATTTTGCAGCTGTAGTGCGGCCTCAGGTCTGGGTCGTTGCGCTCGCGGTGGGCGTCTATATTCCGTAACAGACGCTTTATGAGACGGTTGTCTGCTTTGACGACGGCTCCCGACAGCTGATTGTCGGTGAGCTTGAGTTTGAAGTTGACTTCCGTGAAGGCTCCGTGCTTTATGTCCACTTCTTGAGTGTCATAGCCAAGCAGTTGACATACAAGGACCTGCGCTGCCGGATCACGGGTTTCGAGGGTGAACTTTCCGTCGATATCGGCGGTCATGCCTATGGTCGTGCCTTTGAAGAACACTCCTGCAAACGGTATGGACTCCCCTGTGTCGGCATCGGTCACGGTGCCCCTGACCTTGGTGGTCTGGGCCCCAAGGGAGATGGCGGCAAATAGCGTGATCAGTATTAGCAGTGTCCTTTTCATGATAGGGACTGCAAAGATAGTTTATTTTCGGAACAATCCGAATACGGCTGATCCGGAACCGGACATGGAGGCATAGACGGCACCTCGGCGGTAGAAGTCTGCTATCAGTGAGGGTATCTCCGGATGCTGCGGGCAGACGGAGGCTTCGAAGTCATTGACAACAAGGCCGCGCCATTGCTCCGCCGGAAGACGGAGGGCTTCGCGGAGCGGCAGGGGCCTTTCCAAACCGTCCTTAGCCGGAGCAGCATCGCTCCGATCTCCTGTTCGTAAGGGCCAAAGTCGGTCGGAGCGGTGCTGCTCCGGCTTTGCAACGGCCGGGGAGGTCCAGAGGTCTCGGGGCACGATGCCGGCGTAGGCTTCGCGGGTGCTGACTGCCACGGGCTTGCCCTCGGAGTCCAAAGGCACCTCCACCTGCAGTTCATAGGCGCTTAGGTCTATATCGAAGGGCTCCAGGATCTCTCCCCTGCCGGTGGCGAACATCGCTGCCAATCCCTCCCCCGTCCCCTTGGGGCGCAGGGGGATAGTTTTTGTATTGCTGCCGGTCCGGAGCGAAGCGACAGAGGGGGTTTCGGGGGAACCCTCCCCCGTCCCCTGGGGGCGCAGGGGGATAGTTTTTGTATATGCTGCAGCTGCAGCATATACAAAAAAGGCACAGTCGGAGCCGAGGCGGGCGGCATAATCGGCCAGGGCGGAGGTGTCCAGTCCGAGGGAGAACATCTCGTTCAGGGCGCGTAGCATGAAGGCTGCGTCGGCGCTCCCTCCCCCGAGCCCGGCACCCACTGGGGCCTGCTTCACGAGATGGATAGACACTGCCGGCAGCTGGGGAAAATCAGCCTTAAGGAGGCGCCAGGCCTTCACCGTGAGGTCTTCAAACGGATCCCAAAGCGTATAGTCCGGATGGTCTATGTCTATCGTAAGATATTTGGACGGCTCCACGGTAATGGTGTCAGAATAGCCGTAGTAGGGGACGAACAAAGTCTCCAGGTCGTGGTAGCCGTCGGGACGCTTGCGCAGTACGTTAAGCCCGACATTGACTTTCGTGCAGGTGCGGACCGTCATGGCATGCGGTTTAAGACCGGTGCAAGGAAAGCTTCGACCTGCATGGCGCGTGCTTCCTCTTCAGGAATACCGCGGCTGCGCATATAGAACAGTTCTTCGGGATTCAGATAGCCCGTGGTGGCGCCGTGCGAGCACACCACGTCGTCGGCATAGATTTCCAGCTGAGGACGGGCCTCGCAAAAAGCGTCGGGACTCAAGAGCAAGCTATGGGCCTGCTGGTGGGCAACGGTTTTCATGGCCCCGGGGGCCACATAAACCAGGCCGCCGAATTCGGCGCGCGCACTGCCACCTACAACGCCCTTGAACAACTGTTCGGAAGTGCATCCGGGTACATTGTGCCGCACAATCACCTGCAGACGGACATTCTCGGAGGACGTGCAGCGCCAGGCCCCGGCCAGGTCGAGCGAAGCCCCCGGGCCGTCGAGGTGTATCTCAAGGCAGTGGCTGCAGCTAACCCCTTCGGGGACCAGCAGGGTCATTCGAAGCGACTCCCCAGCCTCCAGATGAATCACGGAAGGCACAGGATCGCGCCCCAGCACAATTATCTGATTATCCGTCGATTCCATCGTAGCCGTCCCTCTCTATGATGTCCACGAGCTCGCGCCCGCCAGTGCGGACGATATGCCCATCCTTGAGCACATGCACCACGTCCGGTACTATGTACTCCAGTAGGCGCTGGTAATGGGTAATGACAATCGAGGCAGTCTGCGGAGTGCGGAGACGGTTCACGCCGTCCGCCACTATGCGCAGGGCATCGACGTCAAGTCCGCTGTCTGTCTCGTCAAGTATGCTGAGCGTAGGTTCCAGCATGGCCATCTGGAAGATTTCGTTGCGCTTCTTTTCTCCACCGGAGAAGCCGACGTTGACTTCGCGTTTGGCAAATTCACCCTTCATCTGCACCAGGGCCATTTTTTCCTTCAACAGTTTAAGGAATTCGGAAGGACTCAGCTCGGGCTTGCCAGCTGCCTTGCGGCGGGAGTTCAGCGCAGCTTTCATGAAGTTGGTGATGCTCACGCCGGGGATCTCGACCGGATACTGAAAACTCAGGAAGATGCCCGCCCACGAGCGCTCCTCGGGAGCCATGGACAGCAGGTCGCGGCCGTCATAGATTATGCTGCCAGAAGTCACGGCATAGTCGGAACGGCCCGCCAGTACTGCGCTCAGCGTGGATTTTCCGGCTCCGTTGGGGCCCATCACGGCATGCACTTCGCCGCGGCGTATGGTCAGATTCACACCCTTCAGGATCTCCCTCCCTTCTATTCCGGCATGAAGATCTTTGATTTCTAGTAATATGTCATTCATAAATATTCAATATTCTCCCTCTGCAATTCCTTGGCGGCGTAAAGATAGTCGGTTTTTTCATAAACTGCAACAGGGAAGGCGACGTTGCGCCGCCTGCTGCATTCTCTAACTAGCTGGTGACCAGCCACTTCGCAATTTCAAGTGTGGGTGTTTTCCCGCACTTGAAATGGCTAAGTACCTGGGGCACAGCAATATGCCTACTACAGGACGACCGATGGTTCCGCCGTTCGGGAGAAGATTCGGCGGTTTTTCTCCCGCTGTAGCCCGCTGCGAGTCGCCAAACGGGCAAGGTGCAGAAAAACAGGCGACACCTTGCCCGTTAACATGCCCTAGAATGCTGTCAAAGGCCCTTTGCCGGGCAAGGTCCCCCGCAAAAAGAGACACCTTGCCCGTTAACATGCCCTAGAATGCTGCCAGAGGCCCTTTACCGGGGTGCTGTCAAACAGCCACTCTCCCTCACGGAGCGCGAACACCATCGAGCCCAGATAGGCATAGCCGTCCTCATTCTGCTCGCCAAGCACTTGCGCCTTCGTGCCGTCGGACAGGTATGAGTAGGCAGCCTCGTCGTACGAGGTGCTTATAGAACAGGGCAGACTTAGGATATTGTAACTGAGAGTCTGTGATAAAAAACTTCTTACACGATGAATCATATTTGTACCAGAATAATAATTCAATCGAGTTCTTCAATCATGAAAGGATCCACGTGTATTATGTACCAGTTTTTCATTCCAGAGTTTTTAATGTCTTCCTTTGTTATTTGGGATTCTATTAGTTGTAAATCTTCGCACTTCTTAAACAAAACACAACTGCTATCTTCGGAGCAAAATAAGTAATAAACAAGGGGAAATGCGGTTCTTTCCACACACTATCCAGTTATCGCGAAGATGGAGAGTAATTGCTCCGTGATTCACCACATGTATATTGGCGTCATCAATTGTCTCTGACAGAAAATCTTCGAAAAGAAGATTCAATGGTGAATAATCGCCACGGCAAGTATCACTTTTTGCCGGTATTTTTTTTATGGCTTCTTTGTCGATAAGTTCTGCTTTATGACATGAGCCATCCGAAAGACGATAATAGAAATAGGCACTAGATTTTGGCAGAATAATCTCTACGCTTTTGGGAAGAACTAAACCGGTTTGTTTTTCGGATATCCATACAACACTCTCAGTATTCCGTAAGAGTCTAAGACAATTATGCGGATCACTTATAAATACCAGTTTTTTACTTTGCTCTAAAGGATAAAAAATGGTTGAAGGATATTGTTTGTTCATCAATTGAAGGTCCGTGCTATTTCCTTGATTTGACTTTAAAGCTTTTAGATCCCTTGAAATTCTCAAAGTGGAACCTTCAATCTTGAAATATAACTCTGCTTCAGGTATATAACAATATACTTCTTCTTTTTCGCCGCATGGAAGATCCGCCTTAAATTCATAAAACCAGGTTATGGCAGACCATAAAACCAGCCATAAAAAAGGTATTAATACTATTATCAGCAATATAACAAGTATTATTCTTTTCATGTTTATAATGTTATTAGTTAAATGAGGCTGACCAATACTGACATGAACCCCGAAAGTTAGACAAAAAAATTTCGGGGGGCACATCACTTCTCCTATAACCACATTAAGGATTGCATAAGAATGTGTTTTGCCTTTGTTTTCGCGATCTACATTACATTAATTTATTTCTCAATACGTTCCAAAAATTCTCCTGTCTTAGTGACGGTTTTCCAATTTGTTTTGTCCTTTATATAAATGTTATGAGAAAGCTCTTTTGTGCAAAAACAATAGTTACTATGTATTTGACTATAAATGTATCTATATGCAGTATCTTTATCTAGTTTATTTATAGATAATAAAGGGGTATCAGCATCTTGGCATAGCACTAAAATCTTTGTTTGATTGATACTACACAGGCCAAGAGCATGAGCATATTTGATTGGGACAAAAAAACAATCATCATGTGCAGCTA
Source organism: uncultured Bacteroidales bacterium (assembly GCA_946403855.1). Classification (GTDB taxonomy): domain Bacteria; phylum Bacteroidota; class Bacteroidia; order Bacteroidales; family UBA932; genus Cryptobacteroides. The sequence continues at coordinate 36,977 of CAMJBH010000007.1, read as the reverse complement.
TAACTGCAGGACAACCTTCATGCTCGCTAAACAGGATAATTCCGTAACTATTCTCGTTTATCAGCGAAGACTCTGAATAGAAGTTATATAAGGACTCTGCAAGATTCTTGTCAGAGATGAAATAACTGAAACTATTATTTACGCATGACGAATTATAGCTGCACTGATGGAAAAAGATAGGCAGTGGCACATTCGACAAAATAACTGGATTCTCTTTATACACATATTCTTCTTTATTCATCCTTAAGTCAGTGAAAAATGTTCGTTCCCAACGATTGTTGATCATTTCATATCTAGCTTCCAATCTAATTGCTTCCAAATCTGAGTATAGATCATCATACAACCCCCTCCCGATAATAGTCTTTGCCCGCTTGATGTCAAGCACGGAAGTATCGACGAAGGCCGGAAAGTCTTTCTCGTAAAATAGCAGAATATCGGAATCCTTTGTCGTAAACGCGCCTAATAATGTCCATTCATCACTAATTATGCCGAGTTGAGGAGTTCTACTTACAAATACCGATGGGGCCCCACAATTATCATAAAAAAACAATTTATCATATAACTGATACCCTTCGTTTTTGTACTCATCAATAGAATTGAAAAACTTTGATAAAGAATCAGAAAGAGAAGGGTCTGTAATACAACACCTATGCTTATTGGCTTTCATCTTCCCTTGTTTATGAGGATAGAAAAGATTGCAACCACTGCAAATTATAAATAACACTACTACAAGTATTAAGTTCTTTTTGTCGTCTATCATTCTTAAATCATTATAATCCTGCTTCCTACCCAATAAGCAAGTCCTTACCAAATAAGAAGCAGGAAATAGTTACTTAGTATTTAAAGTGCCAAAATAAAAATCCTTCCATTTATTTATAGTCCTAATATATCGTGGATTATTCACCTCTACATTATATAAATGTTTTGATTCAGGAAAATAGACATAATTGAATTTCGGCGCCAACCCACTTCTTACTTTAAGATTATCACCTAATGGTCCTTGGTCACGTTCCATGGGATTTCCCATAGATTCTTTCTCGCTATTAAATTGGCTTGGAACCATAGGATGAGAATGAACGCTAGCATCAGGCTTTTCTAAACCATAATCAGCATAAGAAAGGGTTCTCAAGATCTAATAAAACCTCAGCAGATGAAACAATAATAAAACGACCTGAAAGATTACCATAATTATCAACAAAATGCAGATAATGCTTATCACTTGATTCTTTCCACTGAACATTACCATTTGCGTCAATTGTCCAAACATCCGCCCCCTCCGGATCCACGAGATTCACCGGATCCCCTGCGCAGTAGGCAGCCTCATCGGACGAGGTGCTGATGGAACAGGGCAGACTGAGGATATTGTAACTGAGAGTCTGTGATAAAACCCTTCTTACATAATGAATCATATTTTTATCAGAAGAAGGACAATCAGAAAAATAGTTCCTAAAGCGTAACTTGCAGCATTTGCATATATACTGGCCATTACAATTCTCTTTCGATCATACTTTTTCTTTAGCAGTAGTAGATTAATGAAAGTCTCTATGCCAATTGATAATATGAGTGCTACAATATAGTAACATATTAGGCATATTAATTCTTCTTTATTATTAATGTTTATCTCATGGCTGCTAACCCAAGGCAGCCATACAACCAAAATCCACCCTCCGTTTATTAATAACGAAGATACAATACCAATCAGGCCGCTTACTCCATTACTCAATAGCGAAGTAAGATAAATACGTTTATTCGTCTTTTTCTTAGTAAGAATTATGGAAATAATAAGAGCTTCTAATAAAACGACGGAAGCCATAAATATCCATCCAGGAGGCAAAAAAGCGAAAATGCCGAATGAAACATTTAGTATAGCCATAATTTATCGATATGTTATTGTTGACTCTATTTAAGGTTAATCTCCTGTCCTTTATTGTTTATTTTTACATTTTCATATGGCTGCTGAGGGGAAAAAGGGTTTACACCAACTCTTCTAGTTATAGCTCCAGCACTTTGCAATGCCTTTTGTGCCACGTGGGCACAATGATGTGAGATGAGTGAATAGCCCTTCAGGCCTTCTGATTTAAAGGTTCCTATTGCTTTTTAATCTTTATCATTGGTGGTTGGTATAATATAGGCTTCTCCAAAACCATAATTATTTATACTATTATTTTCAATTTGGGTTGAATTACCTTCAATATTATATGGACCGTTCAAAAACGATTGTGGGCTATCAAATGTTATCTCTCCCAAATCATGGTAATTCTTTCCGCCACGTTTGCCACCTGTACTAACATATATTTTGTCTCCATTATAGGAGTAGTATCCCCATTTCCCATCAGCATGTTGGATAAGCATCGCTGAGTGACCGATTAAGCCTCCAGCATTTAAAATAGCAAGATTATCTCCTTTATGGTATTCACCGGATCCCCGGCGCAATAGGCATAGGGGCTCAGGGGGTAGTATTTCTCCGCCAGAGGGTCGGGGCTGGTGAAGACCCCGGAGGCGGTCTGGAAGCGGGCGAAGCTGTCGTACCAGTCTATTCCAAAGAGCTGTTGCAATTCCTTGCCGGTGTAAAGATAGTCCGTTTTGTCATGAATTGCAACTGGATAGGCAGCGTTGTGCTGTCAGCTGCAGTACGGTATCTAGCTGGTCGCCTGTTACCTCGTGCTTACATCTGTGGGAAATATTCCCATAGATAAGGTGCCCAAGTACCTGAGGCACAGCAAGATGCTATTCTGCAGGGCAACCGAAGGTTCCGCCGTTCGGGAGAAGATTTGGCTGTTTTTCTCCCGTTCACTCAGTTTTCCTGCCATTCGGGAGAGAATTCGGCGGTTTTTCTCCCGCTGTGCCCCGCTGCGGCCGGGTCGGTTAACAGCGGTGGCTCAAAAAGCAGAAGTTACAGAAAACCTGCTATTCATTTCGGTTGTATTTACTTTTCCAGCTCACCAGCGACCAGATGCCGTTGGCGAGGTAGAGCAGGCTCACGATGGGCATTATATACAAACCCGACGCAATGTAAAGCACTATGTTGGCGACATTTACCACCAGCCAGACTATCCAGCACTCCCAGTACTTGCGGGCACTGAGGAACTGTGCGCTCAGAGTAAGCATCAGAATAAATGAATCCAACAGGGGCTGAGGGTCGGGAGCGAACACATCGGGCCATCTCTCGGGGAGCCACTGAAGGGCTTTCGCCCACAGGAGCCCTCCCAGGACCACCACCGTGAAGAGATTCACCCATTGCCACGTACGCATACGGCCGATTTTGAGGTCTCCGCTCGAGTTTGCCTCCCCCTCCTTCGGGTGGGTCCAGCGCCAGTGCCCGTAAAGGTTGATTCCAAACGCCACCGGTTGCAGCAGCATGGCGCTGTACAGATGCTGACGCCAGAACAGTACGAACAAGAATATGTTGTACACATATCCTACCCAGAAATTGTACTTGGATCCGCGTCCCGCAAGAAAGACACAGCTCAAGCCAAGCACTGCCGATATGATTTCTACCAAGCTCATCCTACCGCTCCTTCAAGTGAAACGCTCAGCAGCTTCTGGGCCTCGACGGCGAACTCCATGGGCAGACGGCTCAATACTTCTTTGGCGTAACCTCCTACTATGAGTGCAGTTGCATCTTCAGGACCTATACCTCTCTGACCACAGTAGAAGAGCTGGTCGTCGCTTATCTTGGAGGTTGTGGCTTCATGCTCCACAACCGCCTGCGGACAGAAATTCTTGATCACCGGGAAGGTATGGGCCCCGCACTGCGAGCCGATGAGAAGCGAGTCGCAGGACGAGAAATTCTTGGCTCCCACGGCTCCGGGCCCCATGCGCACGAGACCGCGGTAGCTGTTTTCGCTGTGGCCTGCGGAAATGCCCTTGGACACTATGCGGCTGCGGGTTCCGCGGCCAAGATGTACCATTTTGGTGCCGGTGTCGGCCTGCTGATAATTATTGGTCATGGCCACGCTGTAGAACTCGGAACTGCTGTAGTCCCCTTTGAGTATGGTGCTGGGATATTTCCAGGTCACGGCAGATCCGGTTTCTACCTGAGTCCAGCTCAGGTGAGACCCCTCACCACGACACAAGCCCCTCTTGGTCACGAGGTTAAGTATTCCTCCGCGGCCCTGAGCGTCGCCGGGGTACCAGTTCTGGACGGTGCTGTATTTAACGTCCGCATCCTTCTCCACGATGATTTCCACAACTGCCGCATGCAGCTGGTTCTCGTCGCGCATGGGAGCGGTGCAGCCCTCCATGTAGCTGAGCCTGGAGCCTTCGTCGGCCACTATGAGCGTACGCTCGAACTGGCCCGTACCTGCGGCATTGATGCGGAAATAGCTGCTCAGCTCCATGGGGCACTCCACGCCTTTGGGCACGTAGCAGAAGGAGCCGTCAGAAAACACCGCGGAATTGAGTGCGGCAAAGAAATTGTCTCCGGCAGGGACAACCGTAGCAAGATATTTCCGTACCAGATCGGGGTGTTCCTTCACTGCTTCCGAGAAGGAGCAGAAAATAATTCCTTTGTCTGCCAGCGTTTTACGGAACGTAGTGGCCACGCTCACGGAGTCGAACACCGCATCCACCGCTACCTCCTTGCTCTTTACGCCTGCCAGAACTTCACGCTCGTGCAGCGGAATGCCCAATTTGTCGAAGGTCTCCATGAGAGCCGGGTCTATCTCTTTGGGGCGCTCGCTGTCTTTCTTGGGCGCAGCATAGTAGATAATGTCCTGATAATCAATCTTCGGCAACTTAAGATGCCCCCAGCGGGGCTCCTTCATCTTCTGCCATTTGCGGAACGCATCCAGGCGGAAGTCAAGCAGCCACTGCGGCTCTTCTTTCTTGGCCGAAATAAGGCGTATAATATCTTCGTTCAGACCTTTGGGCACATACTCCTGCTCGACCTCGGTCACGAAGCCTTCTTTGTATTCCTGCGCCGCCGCCAGGTCTCTTAGTAAATCATCCATTCTAGTCTTTTATTACCTTGTACAGGGCATCTTTGTAGTAGGTGAGGTACATGTCGTCGCCAACGAATTCTATACCTTCGGGCTCACGGTTGTAGAAGTCCAGGCGGATTTCCCGCTCAAGGCGCAGCGTCTTCAGGTCGAGCACGCCTATCACCCTGAGGTTGTTGCGGTTGACGTCGCGGGTATAGCCTTCGACATTCTTGAGTCCGGCGAGGATATACATCTTGCCGCCATGAATTTCCTTGTCCTGGGTAGCCCTGTAGATGGGAATCTCGGCGCGGCGCAGGATGTCGGCCTCAGTGAACGACACGGTGCCCTTGCGCACTGCGGGCAAGTTGAATTCCAGAATCACCAATTTGGTGGTGCCCCAGTAGTCCTTGCCCCAGTCGCTTTCTTTGTAGCAGATGCTGTAGAGCTTGCCGCCGTCGAAGTCAGGCACCCAGTCCAGCTGGCCTGCTCCTTTGACGGAATCGGGAATGGCGTCGGCAGTAATAGTCTGTTCCAGGGTACTGCTCCACTTGCTCCCACTATGTCTGATACGCTCCACGTAGAAGTTTCTGGTTCCGTCCCAGGCACTTACGTATGCGTAACCTTTACCGCCGCGCTTTACATAGTCAGCCACGTTGCAGTGGGGCTTGAACTCGCTGGAACCCAGATAAAAAGTGGACTTCAGCTCGCCGGTCTTAAGATCGAAGGCCTGAGCGCGGCCGCCGTTGTAGAAAGCCACCAGGTGATTGTCGCAGATGAATGCCGCCTGCTTGTTGTCGCCGACTTTGATTATCGGTTCGCTCAGATGCACCTTGTTGGCTGCGCGCATCTGGCGTATTTCTTCCTTCCAGCGGTCGTAGATGTCGCAGATGGCACCATTCTCTATCTCTTCCCACTCCTCGGAACGGAAGTGGCTGGCAAAATACATTGTCCGTTTGTAGTCGGCGCGGTCTTCGGGCAGCACGCGCGTGAGGTGATCGGCCACTCCGGCGTCGCCATACGTCCCCTGCCATGTGTCCATACGTTCGCGCATAGTGTTCAGGACGCCGAGCATGGACGGGTCGCCGGCTAGGTTGCGCAGGCAGAAATCGTCTGCCTTGTAGTCGTAGAGTTCCTCGACAGGCTTGCTGTCGGCAAAGAAGAGAAGCTGGTCCGCATTAAGCTTGCCCTCCGCCTTGAGGCGCTTCATTATGTGGAGCGCGGGACGATAGCAGTACATGTAGCAATGCTGCTGGGTATAAGGCATTTGCGGAATGTAGTTGCGTATGTAGATGTAACGGTTGTCGGTGACGGCGCGTATGCAGTCCTGCATCTCGTCGAAGTTGTCGCGGGCGTGGTAGAGCCACTTGTGCGAAGCCTTCTTGCCGGAAAACGCCTCCAGCACCTCGCCCTGGTAGTATGACGGGCGCTCCACGCCGGCCAGGCTGAGCACGGTGGCGGGAATGTCCAGCTCGCTCACCATGTCGTCCACCACCTTGTGCTGTATTCCGGGGGCCCATACAATCATTGGAACCCTGGTGCCGTCGTTGTACATCCAGGCCTTGGCACGCAGGTCGGCGCGTCCGTTGTCGCCCACGAAAATAATCACGGTGTTGTCCAGCTGGCCCTGCGCACGGAGTTCGTCCACAAGGAATCCAACCTCAGCGTCCATATATTCCACCTGGTCGAGGTAGCAGGCGAACTCCTCTCGGATCTTCGGATGGTCGGCAAGATAAGGGGGCAGCTGCACGGAGGCGGGATCGACTGGATGGGAAGACTGCTGCGTGTGGGACTTCCACCAGTCGCCGCGATGGGTGACATAAAGGGTAACCTGCTGGAACCAAGGACCTTGTGAGGGACGTTCGTACAGGCTGTCGAACAGGCCGAAACTGTTCACTCCGTCATATGCACCCACAGGCTCGTACTTGAAGTTGCAGTCTATCTTGCGGCTGCTCTCGTGGTCGGCGTGGGTGACAGGATTCTCGAAAATCTTGTTGTGGCCAAGGACGGTGGTATAGCCGGCCCTGTGCAGCAGCACGGGGAAAGGCGTGATGTCCTCGGGCAGCGGCTTGTCGCGGTTGGAGCGGTGATTGTGCGCCGCCGTGATGACCTGATGGAGGCCGGTCATCATGGCGCTACGGGTAGGTGAACTGATGGGCGAGGCACAGCGGGCGTTGGTATAGAGCACGCCTTCCGCCGCGAGGCGGTCCAGGTTAGGCGTCCGCACGTCGGTCCTGCCGTAGCAGCTAAGGTCCAGGGTCATGTCCTCGGCGATGATAAAGAGCACGTTGGGACGTTCAGTGGGAGCCGCCGCGGAGGCTGAGAACCCGGCCGAAGCTGCGACCGCGCCCGCAGTCAGAGTCAAATATTTGAACAATTCAGAAACATCAGTCATCATACTGCAAATATAGGAAGCATCCGGCTTTTTTCAAAACCGTGTGCTTGTCGGTCCAGCCGATGGACCGAGACGCTACAAAAACGGCCGAAAACGTGCGCCTCGGTCCGAGTCATGGACCGACAGGCACACTCGGTATTTACCCTCAGAGGCAGGCCGCGGCGGCTGCGGCCAGGCGGGCGTTGTTCAGCACCAACTGGATATTCGAGGCAAGACTGTCGCCGCCGGTGATGTCTTTGATGCGGGCAAGCAGGAAGGGCGTGGTCTCTTTGCCGTGTATGCCTTTTTCCGCGGCTTCGGCAAGGGCCTGCTCAATAGCGGCGTTAATGCGCTCGGGATCCATGGAATACTCTTCGGGAATAGGGTTGGTGACGAGCATTCCGCCGCCCAGACCCATGTCCAGTTTGGCCTTGAATGCAGCTGCAAGTTCTTCGGGGGTATCTATTCGGTAGTCCACTTTGAACCCGCTGCGGCGCGTGTAGAAGGCCGGCAGTTCGTCGGTGCCGTAGCCTATCACGGGCACGCCCTTGGTCTCCAGATATTCGAGCGTAAGTCCCAGATCCAGAATAGATTTGGCTCCGGCGCAGACTACCATCACCGGGGTACGGGCGAGCTCTTCGAGGTCGGCGGAGATGTCCATGGTGGTCTCGGCTCCGCGGTGCACGCCGCCGATTCCGCCGGTGGCGAACACTTTGATTCCGGCCATGGCGGCTATTATCATGGTGGTGGTGACAGTGGTGGCTCCATCTTGTCCGCGGGCCACAAGCACCGGCAGGTCACGGCGCGAAGCCTTGGCCACGTCCCGGCCCTTACGCCCAAGATGTTCTATCTCCGAAGGGGTCAGACCTGCCTTCAGGCGTCCGCCTATGATGGCTATGGTGGCGGGTACGGCACCGCAGTCGCGTATAGTCTGCTCCACCCGAAGGGCGGTTTGGACGTTCTGCGGATAGGGCATCCCGTGCGAGATTATGGTAGATTCCAGCGCCACCACCGGGCGGCCGGCAGAGAGAGCCTCCTGCACTTCGGGGGCAATATCAAGATATTTGTTCATACTTCAGTTTCCTAATGTCTTCATTAACAGCTTCTGGGCTCATCATGGAGCAGCGGGCGCACTCCAGGCCGAAGCGGGCTGCAGAGGCGGCGTCCACATCCGGGCCAGCATGCACGATGCCTGCACACATGGCGTCTCCGGCACCGGTGGTATTAACGATCCCAGTGACAGGCAGGGACGGCATTTGCTGCACGAAGTCGTCTTCGCGCACCAGCACTCCGTTGGACCCCAGGCTGATATAAAGCCTCTGCACCCGTGAGGCGTAGGCGCTGTCGCTGACTCCGGGGCCCCAGAGCCCCAGCGATTCGGCCTCGAGGCGGTTGCACTTGAGGGCGAAAATCCTGTCTGAATGGAGCATCGGCGCAAGCAGTGCCTGGCGGAGGCGCGAGGCCTTGGCCGACGACACGGCGTCCAGATAGAGCGGCGGCTCGCAGCAAGCCACCAGGGAGCTGAGGGTCTCCGCGGGCAGGTTGGTGTCGGCCACCACGGCGTCGAAGCCGTTGATGCGGTCCATGCGTTCCTCCAGCCATTCCGGGGTCATGAGCCCGGTCACGGCCATGTCGGCCACGCCGCCCAGTAACTCGCCGTCCGGGCCGCCCACGCTCACAAAGCAGGCATTGCGCGCGCCGGATACGGTCTGACTAAGCGAAAGGTCCATCCCCAGGCTGCGGCAGTGCGACTTTAGCATCTTGCCGAAGTCGTCGTTACCGAAGACGGTGACCAGACTAACTTCATCGCCAAGGAGGCAAAGATTATGGGCGATGTTGCGCCCTACGCCGCCGGGCGCCGTCCTGACGGTCCCGGGATTGGAATCACCGGCAACGAACGGACCTGCCGACGCCGCCGTGATGTCCATGTTGGCTCCACCGATTACGCAAATTCTCATACTTCTGCAAATATAGCAAAACAATTCAGCCGAGACGCGTGAGGCGGACGAAAAAGTAGATTCTTCGGCAGTCCTATGGTATTCTACACCAGCAGAAGGGCTATGCGATAGACGGCGAAGGCAACGATCCAGGCCACAAGGCACTGGAAAGCAACCATGAACAGTGCCCACTTGCCGCCCAGCTCACGCCTTACCGCTGCAATGGCGGCCACGCACGGAGTATAGAGCAGGCAGAACACCAGCAAGGGCACAGCCGTGGCCACGGTGAGCGAACCCAAGACCCCCAGCACCTCCATGGTGGAAACCACGCTTTCCTTTGCAAGGAAGCCGGAAATGAGCGCCGTGACTATCTTCCAGTCGCCCAGGCCGAGCGGCGCGAACAGCGGCGCCAAGATGCCTGCGATCCACGCCAGGATGCTGCCCTGCCCGTTTTCTACCAAGTTGAAGCGGAAGTCGAAGCTCTGCAGGAACCATATCACAATGGTTGCCACAAAGATCACCGTGAAAGCCCGTTGCAGAAAGTCTTTTGTCTTGTCCCACAGCAGATGGGCCACATTGCGCAGCTGCGGCATACGGTAATTCGGAAGTTCCATCACAAAGGGGGCGGCTTCCGACTTGCCACCTATATATTTGCCGGCAAGAGCCACCAGAATGCCTATACATATCGATAAAAGGTACAGGCACACCAGCACCAACCCGCCGTGCCCCGGGAAGAAGGCGCTGCTGAGGAAGGCGTATATTGGCAATTTGGCCGAACAGCTCATGAAGGGGGTGAGCATTATGGTCTTAAGGCGGTCACGCGCCGACGGAAGGGTCCGGGACGCCATCACAGCCGGCACCGAGCATCCAAGTCCTATGAGCAGGGGCACGATGCTGCGTCCCGACAAGCCGAGCTTTCGAAGGAAACTGTCTGTCACATAGGCCACTCGGGCCATGTAGCCGCTGTCTTCCAGCATGGAAAGGAAGAAGAACAGAATGACGATTATGGGCACGAAACTCACCACGGAGCCCACTCCCCCGAACACGGCATCGACAACAAGAGAACGAACGGCGGGGCTTACATTCCACCGTGAAAAAAGGTTGCCGACGCCGGTTCCGAGAGCGCCTATGCCCCTGTCCAGCAGATCTTGGAGAGGAGCGCCCAAAACGTCGATAGTCAGCCAGATTACCAGGGCCATGACTGCGACGAAGATGGGGAACGCAGTCCACTTGCCGGTGAGCACTTTGTCTATACGCCGGCTGCGCTTGTATTCCTTGCTTTCCCCGGGTTTGACAACCGTCTGACTGCAAAGACGCCGTATGAATGTGTAGCGCATCTGAGCAATAGCGGCCGCGCGGTCCATCCCGCGCTCATTTTCCATAGTCAGTATAATCTGCTCTATCGTGTTACGTAGTTCTCCGCCCAGTTTGAGGGCGTTCTCGACCCAGTCGTCCCCTTCTATGAGTTTGGTGGCGGCGAACCGCACGGGGATGCCCGCTGCGGCAGCATGGTCTTCGATCAGATGCATCACGCTGTGTATGCACCTGTGCACCGATCCTCCGTCGTCATCTTTGCCGCAAAAGTCGGTGCGTCCGGGCGTTTCCTGGTAGCGCGCCACGTGTATGGCATGGTCGAGAAGTTCGTCTATACCCTCGTTCTTGGCGGCGGAAATGCCCACCACCGGGATGCCGAGTATGCGCTCCATCTCGTTGATAAGTATGGAGCCGCCGTTGCCTCGTACCTCATCCATCATGTTGAGAGCCAGCACCATGGGCACATCGAGTTCCATGAGCTGGAGGGTAAGGTAGAGGTTGCGTTCTATGTTGGAGGCATCTACTATATTGATCAGGCCTCGGGTCTCGGGGTCGAGGATGAATTCCCTCGACACTATCTCTTCGGCCGTATAGGGAGACAAAGAATAGATGCCCGGAAGATCTGTGATTTTGGTTCCGCTCCTGCCCCTTATCGTCCCTTCTTTTCGATCGACGGTGACTCCAGGGAAATTGCCGACATGCTGATTGGAACCTGTGAGGACATTGAACAGGGTGGTTTTACCGCAATTCTGCTGGCCGGCAAGGGCGAAGCTCAACACAGTATCCTTAGGCAGCGGATTCTCGTGGTCTCTGGAATGGTATTTTCCGCCCTCGCCAAGACCCGGGTGGGCGTTGTGGTCGTGCAGGTAGGCATTGCGGCCCGCCTCTTCAAGCGATTCGCCGTCGGTGTCTGAATGGCCCTGCGAGGTCAGGGGCTCAACTTCTATATCGGAAGCTTCCGCCTGCCTCAGGGTAAGGGCATATCCGTTGATTTGCAGCTGGATAGGGTCGCCCGTAGGAGCCCGGCCCACAAGTTTGAGCCCGGCGCCGGGGATAAGGCCCATGTCCAGGAAATGCATCCTGGTGGCTCCCTCCCCGCCAACTTTGATTATTCTGGCATATTGATTTCGCTCCAGCTGGTCTATTGTAAGCATGTCGCCGCAAAGTTACGGCTAACCCTCTGCTCTTGCAATACCCATTTCTTGTGATTGCGTCAGCTGGCGCTGCCTGTACAGTTCGTCAATGGGCACAAAGCCTTCCGAAGCGGGCTCCGGCAGCTCGACAATCTTGGTCATGGGGCCGCAGACCGCCGCCCTGAGTACATCTTTTACCTGGCGCGACACCACCGGCTCCAGCCACTCGAACTCTTTGATCTTGCGTTCGTCTATCTCCATGTCCACCTCCCGGCGTATGCTTTCGGTCATCTTGCGGGTGAAGTCTTCCGCCACTTTGTCATCGACCGGGGGCAGCTTGAGGCCAAGGACGGAACGGCTCCGGACCGTCCGAGCCAGATCCCATTCCAGCTGTTTGTGGGTGAAAGATATGATGCCGGGCTTGAATCCGGCTATATAGAGCGTGTCGGTGGCATCGTCGTATTTGAAGCGCATGTCTTCCAGGCGCACTCCGTAGTCGGCGTTGATATCCGCCCGCAAAGCTCCGTTGAAACTCAGTGAACGGGGCTCGTCTTCGCGTATGTAAGTTCTTGTAAAGTAAGTGTTTACATTAAGCACGGCAAGGTGTAGCACCGGAGTGAGGGACGCCACATTGAGCGGGCTGTTCCGGATTTCGGACAGCTGGCGGCTCACCTCCGACAGTTGCCGCTCCAGTTCGCGGTTGCGCCGCTCGCTCTCCTGCAACTGCTCGCGCCCCCTCTGGATGAAGGCTTTCCAAATCAGGAATCCGAGCAAGAGTCCTCCCGCCAATATCAGACCGTATTTCATGGTGGCGGAAGAAAAGAGCATCACCACTGCAGCGGCGAGCAGCAGCGCAGCGGCCGTTGCAACTGCTATCGTTTTGTATTTCACTTTACCGGACACACTGCAAAGCTACTGAATTTTTTGGTTTTTTTCTCATTTGTAGTATATTTGCCTTTTAGTTGACTAAAAAATACGGTTATGAAAATCAGAAACACCATCCTTTTGTTGACGGTTTCGGCTGTAGCAGCTGTTTCCTGCAACCTCTTCAAGCCCCTCGACATGGACATCGATATCCCCGTTGACAAATCTGCCGAGACCTCTTCCGCCGCCCTGATAGGCATTGAGGAAGAGAATCATCTGACCGTTGATCCCAACGGAGATCTGATTCTCAGTTTCGAATCCGGAAACTCCCTGTCAAAATCCGTATCGCTTTCCTCCACACCCCAGGAAGTAGGCACCCTTGAGATTTCACTCGCCGACAAGCCCTCCATATCCAACGGCTCCGAAATCAGCAACGGCCAGATAGTAGTGGAGGTCGACAATCCTTCCGACAGTCCCATGCTGGTCCGCGGCACGCTTTCCGCCGCCACCAAGGCTGCAAAGACGGCATCTTTTGAATTCACCGTTCCCGCAAAGACCTTAAAATACAAAGTCCTGCTGCAGAAGGCCGGCACCACCGAGCTCCAGGAAGCCGTTGACGCGAAGTTCAACTTCAGCTCCGACGCAGGCGACGTCCTCAACAATTCCATCGTCGAATCCAACGTGAAAATCGCCTACAGCGCAGGCCTCGCTTCCACCAAGGCCGGTGCAGCCCCCGCAGCCAGCAACGTGACTGTGAACATCGCCACCAAGCTTCTTTTCGGCATGAGCTTCAAGAAGGGCTCCACCTTCAAAGTGGTGAAGAAATTCAGCGACATGGGCCTCAACCTGGCAGACTACACCGTGAAGTCGAAGGAATATGACGTCCATGCCGACGTTACCAACTCAATGCCTTTCGAAATCTCCGCCACAGGCGAGTCCGTGCAGAATATTACAGCCAGCACCGACAACCCCGTCGCCCCCGGCACCAAGGCTGCTCCCGTCAAGACTTCCGTGATTATTTCCGTGAAGGACAACAGTTCCAACGGCGTGATTGAAGACGCAATCGTTACCCTGCAGTTCAAAGCTGCATCCGACGGCGCCAAGATCAATGCTAAGGACGGGCTGAAAATCGCCTACAAGAGCATCAAGGTTCACCAGATCTAGAGCAGCGAAAGCGCCACCTCCATCATGTCGGTGAAGGCTGTACGCCTTTGCTCGGAGGTGGTGTCTTCGCCGGTAAGTACGTGGTCGGACACCGTGCAGATGACCAGGGCCCTGTTGCCGCTGCGGGCAGCATTCATGTACAGAGCGGAAGCCTCCATCTCAACTCCCAGCACCCCCATCTTGAGCCAACCCTGCACTGCCGATTCTTCCCTATAGAAAATGTCGGTAGAAAGCACATTACCCACCTTGTAGCGTATCCCGCGCCTCTCGCACTCATCTGCCGCCCGGCGGATGAGATCGAAGTCGCCGATGGGAGCAAAAGTGCCGGCCAGATTGTACTGGCTCCCATAGTTGGAGTCGGTACAGGCTCCCTGGGCAAGGATAAGGTCTCCAACCTTCAAATCCTCGCTGTAGGCCCCTGCGGAGCCCACCCGAATGATAGTCTTGACCCCGTAGAAATTGTAAAGCTCGTAGGTATATATGCCGATGGAAGGAATGCCCATACCGTGGCCCATCACGCTTACCGGCTTGCCATTGTAGGTGCCGGTATATCCGAGCATGCCGCGGACTTTATTGAACAGGACCACGTCCTTAAGGAAACTCTCTGCCATGAACTGGGCGCGCAGAGGATCGCCTGCCATGATGACGGTGGGCGCGATTTCGCCCAGCTGAGCACCTATATGAGGTGTAGGTATTTTTGCCATAACGTTTCGATTATTTATTTTATGCCCCAGTCGGAGAGGCGCACGCTCTTTTCGACCTTGTCTTCTATCTTGTCGTCCAGAGCCGGGAAAAAGTCAATGCCGGTAAGCGTCTCAAGGTCGTTGACGCTCATAGAGCAGTCTCTGAGGTAATAGCGTTCCTCGTCATTGTCCATAACGAAGGCTATCGAGCTGTAGGAGCCGTCCTTACGCCTGACCAGCAGGGCCTTGTAGAAAGAGTCGGGCACCACCACATCTCTCTCCCCTATTGTGCCGTAGCGGTTGTTGCCGACAATGGGGCCTGTGACCACCCACACGCTGCCATAGCGTCCGGCCCAGCTGCGCACACGCTTCTCGAGATACTGCCAGTCTCCGGCATTAAGCACCTCGTTCTGCGGGCAGATGTTGGTGAAGTAGAACGTCTCCGACATGGCGGTGCTGCTGAACGCAGCGTCGGCGGCTGGCATCAGGTGGCCCTTGGTCCAGCCGGAGCCGCTGTAGTCTTCGCGCATGGCCTGGGTGCATCCGCGCAAGTCGGGATCCATGCGGAACTCTACGCCCTCGCGGTCCCTCCGAGCGTCGGCCTCATCGGCGGTAAGCTCATAGGCCACCCAGTCCGGAATCAACGTTTCGGTGTTGTACGAGGTCACGTAAGCGCCATGTTTCACCACCCTGCTGCCGGGAACCGTGGAAGGAATCTCCAGCCCGGGCAGCGAGGCATGCAGAGCAGAAGTCGCAGGCTCTTCGGCCTCGGGCTCCGCAGTACCGCCACCTCCGATGAAGTAATAAACCAAGCCTCCTACGCTCAGGATTGCCGCCAGCAGATAATTCTTCGCCTTTTTCACTAGAACCTGCGGATTAATCCAATGTTAAGGAAAGACTTCGCAATGGCCACCAGAGGATTGGCCTGGAACACAAAAACATTTTGCTTGGACGTCTGCACGGTATCTTCGTAATTCGCCCTTCTGTTGGCCGAACCGTCCCAAGAGAAGGAAAGGAAATCCAAAGAGGTGTACAGCATGAAATTGTCGGCAATATCGTAGCTCACAAGAGGATGGAGCTCAACGCCGTAGATGGTCTTACGCTTGATTTCGTCGAGTTTGCCGGTAGTGGCATCACGGGGTGTGCGTATGCCGTAATAGCCGTCGAGTTCCGCCCAAATATTGAGCTTGTCGGAAATGATGGACAACAGCTTGTAACGCACATACGGAGACAGGCTCCAGGACTGATAGTCGGAGGTCAGTCCGTTACCCATAAGCAGATTCATGACCATGCCGTTTATGTCACCTGCAAGCTGGCCGGACTCCGAACGGTTTTTGGCGCAGTTGGTATAAGCGAATTTAAGACCTGCGGCAAGACGGGGCGTGAAATAGTAACCGATGCTCGGCTTAATGGTATAGTTAAAACTCGAGCCTCCCGGTGTAACAGCTCCGGATGCATTATCCGTCATGGAACTTGTGTCGGAATAAATACCGAACTGAAGTCCGTAATAAAACTGCGCATGTGCCGCTCCTGCCATCAGGACCGAAAGAACAAGTGTCAATAATAGTTTTTTCATCTCACGTAATTATTTATCCTTACAAAATTATGAATTTTTACCGAATAGAAGATTATGTGATGCGAAAAAAACCTATCTTTGGAAAATGAGTGCCAGGAGAATCATTTTGATTGCCTTGCTGCCGTTGGTGGCTGTCGTAGCTTTAATTTTCACGTGCGACGGGATTATAAGGCATTCCGCGAAAGGCAAATACTACACGGACACAGCTTCGGTGCCTCCGCGTAAAGCGGCTCTGGTGCTCGGCACTTCTTCCAGACTGGTCAACGGCAGGCCAAATCCGTACTTCACATACAGGATAGAGGCCGCCGCCGATTTGTTCCATGCCGGAAAAGTAGAATACATCGTTGTCAGCGGCGACAACAGGCAGCTCTCCTACAATGAACCAAGGGAGATGAAGCGGGCCCTGATTGCGGCCGGAGTGCCCGAAAAGGTGATATTCATGGATTTCGCCGGCTTCCGTACCCTAGACTCGGTGGTGCGCATGAACTCGATATTCAGCCAGAGCGACTTCATCATAGTGAGCCAGCGTTTCCACATCGAAAGGGCCCTCTATCTTGCCAAATCAAGAGGCCTGAATGCCATAGGATACGCTGCACGTGACGTTTCTGTGATGTCGGGGTTCAAGACCCGCTGCCGGGAATACTTCGCCAGGGTCAAGACTTTTATCGACCTTCTCACGCACAAGGAACCGCATTTCGGCGGTGAAAAGATAGAGTTACAATAAGAAGAAGGGGCTGACTAGAATGTAGATTCTTCACTTTAGTCGGCCCCTTCTACTATCAAGCGTCGAAGCGCTTATTCGGGAATGATGTCAGCTTCCAGACCCACGCTGAAAACTTCGATCGCTTCTGCAGACTGATAGGTAATGTAACCCTTTCCGTCTTTGTCGAACACTACGCTGAGGGCACCCTTGGATTCGGGAGCACCTTCGACAGCGAATTTCTGCCATTGATAACCGGTATCGGCATTCATGTATGCAAACTCGGGAATTCCGCTTGCAGTCTCATAGATTGAGACAATAAGTCCGTCCACAGGGCTTATGTCTGCTGCAACTTCCTCGGACACGCCGCCGTTGCTGCTGATGGTCACGGGGATACCGCTTCCCAAAGCCTTCAGGGTCTTGCCGGCGATATCTACTGTGTAAACAAACACCGCTGCTGAAGCCCTGTCAACCGCAACCAGATACAATGCAGAGCCGTCGGTTATAAGTTTTAAGTTGGCGGGCAGGCCATGAGGAGACTCGCTGGGTTTGTAGTTTTCTACAATTGTAGTCAGGGTGCCGTCGCCCCCTACTTCCTGGATGTAATATCCGTACTGATTGAAGGCTGAAGCCATGTAAAGTTTGTCTCCCAGCTGAACGAGTGATGAAGTATAGTACATGCCGGAGCCATCCGCAGCATAAGCAGGGACTGTGCCGCTGACAATGTTAGAAACCCACTCGGTTCCGTTGAACTGGGTAAAGTTCATCGTACGATAGGTGTCAACTTTCTTGGTGTTACCGCACCAGTAGAAAGATACCTTGGAATTAGCCGGATGCACGAACAACGGATAGTCGTAAGAGGAATTGTTGTTATGCTCTGTAGCGCCGGCGGTGCCGAACAGGGTCCAGTCGGAATCGAATTTCTTGATGGTCGGCTTGCTGGCCACTTCTCCGCCAAGATAGCCTGCGTAGATGGTTCCGTCGGGAGCGAATGCTATCCTGGGCTTGCTGGCCGAACGGGCAGAAGCGTCAGCAAATCCGCCGGTACCAAGTATGCCGAAGGTGCTTCCGTTCCACTTGGCCACGGAAATATTGTTGTACTTCTCATCGCCGATCTTTCTGGTGTAGGCTATGTACGGCAGGTTGTCATTAGGATTAAGGACGATGGAATAGTCGCTCAGGCTGCCATCGGTGTAGGAACAAAGCTTGGTAACCACATACTCCAGGATCTTGCCGACCTTGAGCACGTACTGGGCAGTCTTGCCGGCCACCTCGTCGGTGACTGTGATATCCACGGGGAAGCTGGTGTCCACCTTGATGGACGATCCGCTTTCGACTGAAGTATTGTTCACCTTGATGGCGTCGTTTTCACCGGCTGCCACCGTGAGCGTAAGCTCCTGGCGGAAGGCGGCTGCAGGCACACGCACCAGCATCTGGGGCTCGATGGCGTCAGGCGCCACATCTTCGCTCAGCAGGCTGTTGTCTGCGGCCTTGAATGATATAGCGGTGAGGGCCGCCGCCTCGTCATTCTCCTTGATAGCTATGGTATATTCTGCCGTTAGCACAGAAATGTCGTCGCTGACAGAAATCTTGGTGCCGTCGGCAATTGTCGCGGACGTCTCTCCGCTGGTGATGGTGGCACCGGCGATTTTCACAACATCATACTCTGAAGCAGTGAACGTAGGAACAAAAGTTCTGGACGTTACAGAGGCTGGAAGAACCAGTGTAATGGTCTTGGCGGAAGCGTCGATAGTGCCGTTCACATCGGCAGACAGGGCGCTGTTTAAACTGGCAGGGAGCGAGAATGCGGTGATTTCGCATTTCCCATCTGGTGTTTCTTTGGGCTGGCAAGATACCAGGAAAGAAACTGCTGCAAGAATGCAGGCTGCTGTTGAAACAATTTTTTTCATAACACTACTTTTTTGTGAAAATAAACTCTTTCTTTTTGGCGTCGGGTCCGGGCAGCCCAAGGGTCATCTCCGGAATGCTAGTTTTGGTGAGTCGGAGAGTCAGGGTGTTGTCTTTGGACGGGTCCGGAGCGGCCGATTTATACCATATCACCCTGACAGGCAGGCTGTAGGTCCCCGGAGAAAAGGTCTGGGGGCTCAGGGCGCTCGGCTGCACTTTATAGTCTATCCCCTCTTTGATGCCGTCTCCGGGGATAATCTCATATTCGACCACTATCGGAGCTGAAAAATAGTTTTTGCTCGCACTGACCACTATTTTGACCTCCGAAAGCAGGTTGTCAAGGGTATGGTCGATGTCCATGGTGGAAGCCCCGGTTGCATCTTCTATCCTCACAAAGGGGGTATCGAAGAACAACTCTTCATGCTTGCGGCAGGCGCACAGCATAAGTGCCGCCAGGGCAAAACAAACTATGTGCTTAATACTTGTCATTTTGTTCCATTTTTTCGTTTGCACGCATTTCCAACTGGCTGATGGGCAGCACATAACGATAGTCCGGATAATTGAGTCTCAGCATGCTGGAGGAAGTGCCCGGACGGCGGACGATATCCTCGTGACGGCGCTTGAGGTCGAAGAAACGGTGCCCCTCGAAACATAGCTCCTTGGAGCGCTCCTCCTGGATCAGGCGGTCCAGGCCGTCGGCACCTGTATAGACCAGATTAACCTCCGAAGGCGACTTGCCCAGAGCCCTTGCTCGCAGAGCCTTAATGTCCGCAGCTGCTGCCGCCGTGTCTCCTTCGCCAAGGCAAACCGCCTCGGCATGAATAAGATACATTTCCGAAACACGGAGCACAAAATGGTCGCAACGACGGTTGTTCACATCGCTTACGCCGTCTTTGATCGGAAGATACTTGCAGATGGCGGTGTAGGTCTTGCCGGCATAAACTTCGCCGTCCTCAACTTCAGCAACATAGGTAAATAGTTCCTTACGCACATCGTCGTCGGAGAATGACGCCAGGAATTCCGGTTCCACGGTGCAGGTCTGCGTGGTGAGCGGACTGCAGAGATTTATCATTCCGCTGCCGCTGCCGTAGGTATTCATGCGCAGAATCCCCTCTCCAGGGCAGTCCTGCGCCTTGCGGTACATCTTCACATAGTCTTCGCGCGGTGCAAGAGGCACTGCGTCCATGACTTCCTTGGCATAAGCAGCCGCCTGGGCGTAGTCTTTCTTGTACAAATACACACGGGCCAGCAGAGCTTTGCAGGCGAGGGCCGATATGAAAGTAGGGTTGCCTTCATTCTGCCCGCCGAGCAGTTCGATCGCCTTGTTCAAATCTTTGACCACAAGGTCGTAACACTCCTTGATGGTGTTGCGGGGCAGTTCCGAGTCGAAGCCGGGCACATAATCGATTGCCACCACTCCCAGGTGCGAGGCATCCGCGGTGTGGTCGTACGGCATTGCATACACATTGCACAGATCGAAGATGGCCAGGGCCCTGGCAAAGTAGGCATAGCCGAAGTTCTTGTCTATGACTTCTTTGTATTCCGGATACGACTCATACAGGTTCTCTCCGTAATAGAGGATGTTATTGGCGTTGGTGCAAATCTCATAGGCCCGTTTCCAAATCATCTGCGGATAACCAGAGTTATCTGCCGGAGTGCTCTGGAAATCATAGATTAGCTGTTCGGCCTGGGAGGCATTCACCCTGTTCAGGTAAAGATTATCCCCGGCAAGTTCGCCCATGCGTATGTAATTGTCGTCGTAGAACTCGGCGATCAGGCGGTGAAGGCCGAGCCCGGACGCATTGAGTCCGTCCACGTCGGAGAAGAAGCCGGATATCGTACTCTTGCCTATGTTTTCGACGTTCAGAAACGACGAACAGCCGCACAGCGACAATGTCAACAGACATATTGCAATACTTCTCTTCATGGCGCTAGAAATCTAAGGTCAGTTGGGCCGAAAAAGTACGTGTAATACCATCCGGGTAACGTAGTGTTTTGTAACTGTTTCTGGTGGCACTCTGGTCGGGCGTCCAGAGATATAGATTGTCCGCAATGAGCGAGGCCGTAGCTCCGCGCAAACGCAGTTTGGAACAGAACGACTTGGGCACATTGTAGCTCAGTACCAGGTTCTTGAGCTGTATGCTTGTCATGCTGTAGAGGAAGCGGGTCGAGCTCATGGTAGAATGCGTAGAAGTCTTATACACCGGCTTGGGGTTGTTGGCCACGTCGCCGGGGGCCTTCCAGTGGTCGAGTTCTTCTACCGGCGCATTCTTGGAAAGAATATCATATCCGTCCTGGGCGAAGGAAAGATGCTCCCAGCCTCCCAGCACATAGGTCAGGAACACCACCACGGAGAAGTTTCCGATGTTGAATATGTTCCTCATGCCGCCGCGGAAGTTCGGTTCCTTGCTGTACTCCGGAAGGAGCACCCTGTTGTCGTAGGAGAACGTGTGGGTCAGATTGCCGTTCACGTCGTACCACATAGGAGCTCCTGTGGCAGGATCCACGCCCGCCCAGCGGCTCAGCCACCAGGCATCTTTGCTGGCATTCTCCATCCAGACATAATCGAAGAAACCGGTGTGGTTGCCTTTATAGAGCTTCTTGATGAGGTTGCGGTTCAAGGCGCCGTTGAAATCGGTGGTCCAGCTGAAGCCACGCGAAACGATGTTCTTGGTGGACAGGGACAGTTCAAAGCCCTGGTTCTGCATTTCGCCCAGATTGCGCATCACCGAATCGTCGGAGATGATGGACGACACGCGGCCCTTGTAGAGCAGATTCTTGGTGTACTTGCTGTAGTATTCCAGCTGGAGGTCGATACGGTTGTCCAGGAAGCCCAGGTCCAGACCGAAATTGCTGATGTATGTAGTCTCCCAGCTCAGTCCCGGATTGGGAGCATTGCCCTGGGTGGCACCCATGACGCCGCCATAATAGGACCCCGAGCCGTAGCTGTATGTACCGTAGGATGCGCTTGTATCGACGCGCGAATTGCCGCTGTTGCCGTAGCTGGCCTTGACCTTGAGGCGGTTGATAAACGGAACGTTGAAGAAGTGCTCGTTGTGGACGTTCCACGACAGGCCCACCGACGAGAAGTTGCCCCAGCGCGAATAGGTGCTGAAAGACGAATAACCCTGACGGCGGTAAGAAGCTGAAACGTAATACCTGTTGTCATAAGACCAGCTGGCAGTACCCAGATACGACAGGGACCTGCTGTTCGATGCCGAAGAAGAACCTTTCCTGGAAGCTTCGATGGCATAGCCTATTTCTTTGATGTGGTCGTTGGCGAATCCGGAACCGGTGGCATACAGGCTACGGTTCTCGCGGCTTACGAACTCGATTCCGAGCAGAGCACTCACACTGTGCTTGCCGAATTTACGATTGAAATTCAGGCGGTCGATATTGTTCCAGACGTAATTGAACGCCGACGCCCTGCGGGAAGTGCCGTCCTGCTCGTAACTCGTGAGGCCCGACAGTGTGGTCTTGGGATTGTAAATGAGCTCGAGCGAAGACACCGAGTTCACTCCAAACATGGATGTAAACTTCAGACCGTCAATAATTTCGTATGTCAGCGTGGCGTTTCCGTCGGCAGTCAGAGACCTCTGGGTGTTGTCGCTGTACAACATCTCCGGCACCTCGCTGTAAACAAATTTACGGAGCGACGGTGAATATGAGTCGGTGGCGTCGCTGTAGTAGTTGTACATGCGCGGAGTGATTCCGTCCAGATCATAAGGAGAGAGGATAGGAATCACCCGGTAGTTGGAGTTGGAAATGGGAACTATCTTGTTGACGTTGTAGGAAATGGAGAGGTTCCCTTCCAGCGACAGCTTCTTGCCGAACTGGAAACGGGACCTGTCGCGAATGGAGAAACGGTCTTGGGTGTTCCCTTTCCGCACCAGGTTCTCGCCATAGTAATTGACGGACAGATAATGCTTTGCCTTTTTGCCGCCGGAGTCAACCCTCACGCTCAGCTCCTTCATGTCGCCGGTGCCCAGATACACGTCGTACCAGTTAGTGTCGGTCCCGGTGTAAGTGTTATACGCGTTGTCCTGATAGGGGAAATAGGCCAGATCGTAGCCTGCGTTTACCCAGGACTCCCTCGCCAGGCCCCACCACTGCTCGGCATTGCACATCTTCAGAAGCGTTGACTTATCGACCGAAGAAATGCCGTATTTCACCGATGCGGTCACGCGGGCATCGCCATCGGCCTGGCCCTGCTTGGTGGTGACAAGTATCACTCCGTTGGCTCCGTCCGCTCCGTAGATGGAAGTGGTCGCCGCATCTTTGAGCACCGTAATGGACTCTATATCATCGGGATTTATGAAAGACATAGGGCTCACCGAGTAGGACATTCCGCTTATGGAGCCGTTAGTCCCGGTGTAGATGGGCACTCCGTCCACAATCCACAGCGGCTCGCTGTTGGCATTCAGCGAAGCGTCGCCGCGCACGCGTATCGTATAGCGCGTACGTGCGGCAGATGTCGTGCCTTCGTCGATGGAGAGTCCTGGCACCATGCCCTGCAGCAGATTGTCCACACGGGCGGCGGGAAGGGTCTTCAACTGCGACGACTCCACCTGGAAGGCCGATCCGGTCATGTCGGAGCGCTTCTGGGCAAGGCCGTAACCGGCGGTGATGACCACCTCATCGAGGGTGTTGTCACTCTTCATCACCACATTGAGCTCGCGGGCAGACTCAACCTTGATTTCCTGGTTTTCCATGCCCATGTACTGGAAGACCAGCGTCGAAGGGCCGGAAAGTGAAATTGAATAGTTTCCGTCAAGGTCGGTCGTGACTCCGGTCTTGGCGCCTTTGGGTAATACGTACACCCCGATCAGGGTTTCACCCTCGGTATCGCGTACGCAGCCGCTCACTGTGAAGCCCTTGGACTGGCTCCACAGCGACGCTGTTGGCAAAAGCGCCAAAAACAAGACTATGAATATCTTAAGTCGTTTCATTTAGCTTTTATTTGTTTGAGCATTTCAGCAACGGCTGCCTCTATCTGCGGATCGCCGCCGCGGAGCACGGAAGCAGGATCGTTGGTCACATAAATATCGGGCTCAATTTCCTGATTCTCAAGCACGCTGCCGTCGGCGCGGCTGAGAGAGGTCACCTCAGGGATGCCGAACACAAGCGTCGGATCCAGCTGGGTCTCCCACCACACTGCGGTCATGGTTCCGGGCACCGGAGCGCCGATGAGCTTGCCTATGCCCAGCTGCTTGTACACAAACGGGAAACCGGATGCGTCGGAATAGTTGTCTTCGCCCATGACCACGCAGGAAGGCTTGTTCCACTTGCTGTAGGGCTCGGTGCCGATGTACTGTCCCCTGGGGGCAAAATCTATGTAGGCATTGCCGCTGAGGAAGGTGGCCAGGTCGTCGTGCAGCCAGCCGCCGCCGTTATGGCGTGTGTCCACGATCAGGGCGTCGCAGGTGCGGTACTTTCCGAGGGCATTGGAATAGACCTCGCGGAAGCTTTCGGAATCCATGCCCTTCACGTGCACATAGCCAACGCGTCCGCCGGAGAGTTTCTCTACCAGCTTCTCGCGGCTGCGGACCCAGCGCTTATACAGGGCCTGAGAATCGGAGGAGACCGGAGTAACGGTGACCGTCGTTTCTTTTTTGCCGTTGTTGATTCCGATCACGGTCTTCTCTCCGGACTTGTAGGCTAGGGCCTCGTACCAAGGCGTACCGGCCTTGATTTTCTCGCCGTCCACAGAGGTGATGATGTCTCCGGGAGCCAGGTCGGGTTTGACCATGGCAAGGCTGCTGCCGGGAAGTATCTCCTTGATCTTCAGGCCGTCATCGGTATAACTCTCGTCGTACAGCACGCCCAGACGTCCGGCGCCGGAGCTGCCGAGGGTACGGTAGCGGGCTCCTGTGTGAGATGCATTCAGCTCGCCCAGCATCTCGGAAAGCAGCTCGCGGAAGTCGTAATTATTGTCTATATAAGGAAGGAAGCTTGCGTAGTTGGCATAGAATCCGTCCCAGTCGATTCCATGGATGGTGGGATCGTAGAATTTCTCTTTCACCTGCTTCCATGCGTGGGCCAGGATGTATTCACGCTCCGCCGCAGGATAATAGTCATACTCGTCGGAGAAAGAAACCGAACTGCCCTTGCCTGTCACAGGGTCCATTTTCCTGATGGATAGCAGGCCTATCATATAGACCGACTTGCCGTCAGGCGAAGGATAGAAGGAGCCGCTCACGCCCTTTTCGAGCACCTTGATGCTGCGGCTCTTGATGTCCAGCTGGCAGAGGTCATAGCCCCTCTCAAGTCGCTGGACATAAATGAGTTTCTTGCCATCCGGCGTGAGGTAGTGGTCGCCCAGGCGGCCGGAAGCCCTGGTGAGGCGGACGATGCGGTCTTCGCGGTTGGCAAGGTCGAGCTCAAGCTTGTCTATCTTGCCCTTCTCGGCCTTCACGCTGTCCTTCGCCTCCTGCTTCTTGGCCTTTTTGTCGTCTTCGGTCAGGAGTTTCTCTATTTCATCTTCTTCTTTGTCGCGGGTGAACTTGTAGTAAGCGTCTCCGTCGAAGAACATGATGTAGATGTCCCTTTCTGCGCCCCAGCTGCCGTGGCTGCGGTAGCCGGCACGGTCGGACGTCCAGGTCATGGCCTTGCCGCCGAGGGCCCAGCGGAAGCCCGAATCGGAATAGCCGCTGCGGGTGAGATTAGTGATTTCGCCGCTCTCTACGTCTATCAGGGCCACGTCTGAGTTGTTCCAGCCGCCGTTGGCCTGATAGTCGCTGAGAATATAGTGGCTATCGGGACTCCATTCGAAAGAGAGGTCCCCGTCGCTATAGGAATACAGCGCCTTGGAGAGGAGGGTTTTCTCTTTGCCGGACTTGAGGTTTTTGACCACTATGTCGATGCGGTCTCTGAAGAACGCCAGATATTTGCCGTCGGGCGACACTGACGGTCCCGTACAGGTGACTCCGGGTTCGGTGACCAGTTCCTCCTTGAAGTCGAACGTATAGGTGAAGTACTTATCGGACTTGGAGTTAAGGCTGGTCTTCCAAATGCCCCAATGTCCATCTCGTTCGGCGGCGTAGTAGAGTTCGCGTCCGTCTTTGGAGAAGCTCAGGCCCCTCTCACGCTCGGGCGTACAGGTGATCCGGCGAGTGGTTTTGTGGTCTATGGAGGTCACGAAGATGTCGCCGCGCGACTCTATCGCTATCTCTTTTCCATTGGGAGAAATGGCTATTCCGGTTGCGCCGGAAGACACCTTACGGCGTATCTTGTCCCTTGTGAGCTTGTCCTTTGTAACGCTGATTTCCAGCTTCTTAGGCTCACTTCCCTCGCGGAAGGTGTAGAGGTCGCCGTTCCAAGAGAAGAGCAGCAGGCCGTCCGACGAAGCGCTCATGTAGCGCACCGGGTGCGTGGGCAGGAAGGTGAGCTGCACCGGGGCCGAAGAAGCGTCCGCGGGAGCCTTCCAGACATTGAAGTTGCCGCCCTGTTCGCTGAGGTAGTAGTAATCTTTTCCGCCGGGAGCGAACGCCGGGTTGCGGTCTTCTCCCTTGAAGGTGGAAAGCTTGGTAAATTTGCCTTCGGCATCTATGGTCACGCCAGGCTTCGAATCGGTGTAGCTCCATATATCCCTGGTCACCGACGAGGTATGGTGCTTACGCAGAGCGTCTTCGTAGCCTTTGTAGTCTTCGTAGAGTATTGTGCCGTCGGGGCCTATGCTAAGGGCCGAAAGCGTGAGCGAGGTCACCATCTGGCCGCGCCCGCCCTTCAAGCTCACCTTGTAAAGCTGGGTGCCGCCGGGGAATTCTGAACTCTCAGCGTCCGGCAGAATAGAAGCCGTGTAAAGCACGTATCCGTCTGCAGTTACCGCAAGAGGCGTCTCGGTTCCCTGATAGGTAGTAAGACGGAGCGGGGTGCCGCCGGTGGCCGGGACTGCCCAGATGTCTTTGCTGCCCTCACGGTAGGAGCTGAATACCAGCGTGCTGCCGTCTGCACTCCAGAGCGGGTCGGCCTCATAGGACGGAGAACTGGTGATTTGCTTTGCCGCTCCGCCGGAAGCGCTCACTGTGAAAATGTCACCCTGATAGCTGAATGCCACTGTGTTGCCGTCTGCAGATATGGCGCTCTGGCGAAGCCAGCGAGGGGACTCCTGTGCTTCTGACAAGACACAACAAAAGACGGAAAGGACCAAAGTCCAAAAGACTTTTTTCATAACTTAACGTATTAATCTACTAACTCAACAAGGCTTCCGGTCAAGCCTCTGAGTTGCAAATATAAATAAAATACTTTATTAATTCGGATGTACCTTGCCCCTATATAGCACGCGCGCTACATTGTCCACATGGGAGCAGAGCCAGTAAACAAGGGCTTTCCGGAGCCCAAGCTGCTTTCTTAACTGCTTGAAATCAAACAGATAAGCCATGCCCTTCGAAGCAATCAGGTCCATAGCCTTCTTCCTGTCGTAACCGGCCTTGAAAACATTGAAAAAACTTTTAGTTGCATTCTTTTCAACAAAAGCTTTAACTTGGTCGCCATGCCCTTCGACTCCCCGGAACACAATCTCGAAAGTGGACACCACATTGCTCACGCGAAGGTCGCTGATTCCATTGTGGCACAGCGATTTAGGATTGAAGTACCAGTTATATAGCTCATCCTTCAGGCACGAGGCCTTGCGCACGGACCCGAAAATCTGGTACAGCACCACCTGGTCTTCTCCGTTGTTCAGATGCTTATAAAACTCAATCCCGCTCTCTTCGAAAATCCGTTTTTCGAAAAGCTTGCCGGTCACGGAATTCAGAATATCGCGTCTTACAAGGGATTGCAGCAGTCCTTCCGAGTCGGAGCCGTATTTCAATTCGTCAACATAATGGGTCAAATTCCCGTTCCTGCCTATATAAACCCTGCTGACGCAGACCAAATCGGCACCGCTGCGAACCGCCTCGGCAAGCATCTTTTCGCAAGCCTCTGCGGACAAGTCGTCGTCACCGTCCAGGAAGGTCACATATTTTGCCGAGGCCGCCTCGATACCGCTTTTCCTCACCCACAAAAGCCCGCAGTTCACATCGTGCCGGACAAGCTTGACGCGTGGGTCAGCAGACGCATATCTCTGTGCTATTTCCGGGGTGCCGTCCGTTGAGCCGTCGTCCACTACGATGATTTCGATATCCTTAAGTGTCTGATGCACCGCCGATTCGAGGCAGCGCTCCAGATATAGCTCCACATTATAGGCTGCTATGAGAATAGAAACTGCTGGCATAACTCAGAGACTTTCCAGGAAAGACTTGAGCAGTCGGAAGGATTCTTCTCCCGCAGTAGCCCAGAAGTTGCAGTAAGACTCTTCGCGGGCTATTTCGTCGCTGTCGGAGATGAGCCGCAGAGACAGGAACGGCACTCCCTTTAGGGTACAGACCTGCGAGAGGGCGCCGGACTCCATGTCCACCGCCAGGGCTTCCGGGAACATTTTCTTGATTTCGGCGGCCTTCTGAGCCGTGTCCACGAACCAGTCGCCGCTGACAATAAGTCCGCTCCTGGCTCCCAGGGCTTCAGCCTTCGCCACAAGTTCGGCAGGTGCCGTGTAGGGCTTGTCGAGTCCTTGCACATCGCCCACGACTCCTTCTCCGCCGCACCACACATCGTGATATTTGATTGTCCGGCCCACCACGAAATCGCCGGTATGGACGCTTTTGTCCATGCTTCCGGCAACTCCGGTGGATATCACAAGCTCCGGTTTTTCTTCGAGTATGGCCTCCGTGATGCGCATAGCTGCATTGACTTTGCCGACTCCGCTTTTGTGAAGAGTTATCCGGTGGCCGGCAATCCCGCCACCGGAAAGCTGGGCATTCACGAGCTCATACTCGCTGTCCATTGCGACTATTATACAGATTTTCACTGCTTTATTCTTTCTTGTCTCCGCCGCCTATGCCAAGGCCCTCAAAGAAACCTTTAGCCTCGTCCAGTACTTCGTCAACTGCTCCGGCCGCCTTGCCTATTCCGGCCTTGAGCACTGCGCCCTGAATGCGTCCGATAGCGCTGTTGATTTCTTTCTTCTGCTCAGCATTGTACTTGTCGGCGTCGGCCTTGTACTTTTCCAGCAGATCATCGAACTGGTCGCTGACTTTCTCCCACTGAGCTTCGCTGAAGCTGTCGCCTTTCTTTTCCACCTGGTCTGCAAGTTTTGTGAACTGACAGGGAAGGGTGGAGGTGCAAGATGCAAGCAGCACCGCTGCAAATACGAATAAAATAATCCTTTTCATAATAATTGTTGCTAATCGTTTACAAAAATACAAAAAGTTTTATCATCAAAACTTAGTATTGACTTTTTCCTCCAAATGCATTAGTTTTGCCCCTCGTATGGGCTCTGTTTTAGTTTCTTTACTGGTGCCTTTCCTGGGCACCGCCCTCGGAAGCGCCTTCGTGTTTTTCATGAAGCGGGACATGCCTCCATGGCTGCAGAAAGTCCTGATGGGCTTTGCCTCCGGAGTCATGGTGGCCGCGTCGGTGTGGTCGCTTCTCATTCCGGGCATGGAAATGGGCAGTATCTGGCAGGTCACCGGCGGGCTGCTCGGCGGCTTTGCCTTCTTGCTGCTGCTGGACCAGATAATTCCGCATATCCATCCCATGGGAGGACCTGAAGGGCCCAGGAGCAAGCTTTCCCGGACCGCAATGCTCGCTCTGGCCGTCACCTTGCACAATTTTCCGGAAGGTATGGCGGTGGGCGTCGCCGTGGCAGGGGCCTTAGCCGGAGGCGGGAGCATGTCCATCGCAGGCGCCCTGGCCTTGTCGGTCGGTATAGCCATTCAGAATATCCCGGAAGGCGCCATCATCTCCATGCCGCTCCGGGCCGAAGGCAACAGCCGCAGGAAGTCATTCACGATAGGAGCGTTGAGCGGAATCGTGGAGCCCCTGGGAGGTGCGCTTGTGATAGTTCTGGCTTCGGCAGTCACCCCCATGATGCCGGTCCTGCAGTCCTTCGCAGCCGGCGCAATGCTCTATGTGGTGGTGGAGGAACTCATACCCGAGGCCTCACAGGGAGAGCACTCCAACATTGCCACCGTCGGGTTCGCCTTAGGCTTCGCCCTCATGATGGTGCTGGACGTGGTGATGGGTTAGACCTTGCCCATCAGACGCATGGCGGAGTCCCACCAGCGGAGAGGCAGGAACGTATGCAAAAATGCCATGGAACTGGCTCCGAGCCCTACCCTGTAGCGCACACGGGGCCTCTTGGAGGTCGCCGCGCGGGTGATCGCCTTGGCAACTGCCGAAGGATCTGTCAGGAAATTGGACGAATATCCGTAATGCAAGAGCTCCGCCTCTTTTGCGGCCGATTGTTCATACACGCTGCCCTTGGTGCATTCAGACAGATGGTCGCCGGCAATGTGTCCCCACTGCGTACGTATGCCGCCCGGCTCTATCTTCACCACATCTATCCCGAAGGGCTTCAGTTCCATGCGCAGGCAGTCGCTGAGCGCCTCAACTGAATATTTTGACACGTGGTACCAGCCTCCGTACAGGAAGCAGCTCTGACCGGCCAGCGACGAGATGTTGATGATACAGCCCGAGCCCTGCTCCCGCATGGAAGGAATAACCAGCCGGCACATGGTGGCCAGGCCGAACACGTTGGTTTCCATTTGGCTGCGCGCCTCTTCGAGCGAGACGCACTCCACCGGACCGAAATACCCGTATCCGGCATTGTTCACCAGGACATCGATATGTCCTTCGGCATCCAGTACGGCCTGCACACATTGTCTGGCCGAGGCTTCGTCGTTGACATCGAGGTGGAGCGTTTGTATTCCATGTTCCTTGAGAGGTTCCAGCTTGTCCGTCCTGCGGGCTGCGGCGTAAACCCTATGGCCCTTCGAAGCCAGCATCAAGGCCGATTCGTAGCCAATACCGGAGCTCCCCCCGGTAATCAAAACAACTTTAGACATTGCCTCTTTAACGCTTGTCTATGATTTTTACTCCGGGGTAGTCTTTAGGGTCGAAGGTCACCTTGGCCTCGCTTACTCCGAAGTCGATGTCGCGGAGGGTCATGGTGACGCCGGACATCTTGGCACTCAGGCTGATAGGGTAGAAATTGCTTTTACGCACCACCAGATCCATGGTCTTGGGATCGTCTTTCTTCTTGTTGTCTTTCGACTTTTTGCAGAGGATATACCAAGCCGTGTCGGTCTCCTTCTTGATGGACACATCGTAGCCTTCGGTGATGCCGCTCAACATTTGTTCTTCGTTGCCTGAAGAACTGCCTTCGGAACTGGCCTTCTGGATTTCGACTTCGTTCTTTTCGGAGTCATAGGTCCATGTGCTGCCGTCATATATCCAGGTGACTATTTTCTTGCCTGAGGGTTCCATCTCCATGCGCACTTTGTCGCCGCGGGAAAATGTCTTAGTGCTCATGGCGCCGATGATAGGCATCTTTATTTCCATGGTCATGATTAGTCCGTCATTCTCATGGGCGTTCATGACTGCTTCCATCTTCGAGATTATCTCATCCGGGGTCTGGGCCAGTGCTGCGACAGACAGCAGGGTGGCGGCCAGTAAAACTAAAAACTTTCTCATATATTGGTACTCACTTTATCAAGAGTGCAAAAGTAACAAAATTTTAACATAATTGCGGCCAGAACGGGCAAAGCGCCACAGCAGCAAAAATTCGAGCAGTGGTGCCACTTATTCAAAAATATGTCTAAATTCGCAGATTAGAGGGTTGAGCCCCAGTACTATATGAAAAAATTCATTTTTCTTCTGTTGTTCTGCTTAATTGCTACGTCCCCGGCGCCGGCGCAAAACCCCCATAAGGTAAGGATAGGATGGGGAGACATGCTCTTTGAGTCGATGGCATTCCGGGAGGCCTCTCCGGCATTGGGCGGAAAAGGGTTCACCGGCCACATCTTCGCTGAATATCAATACGATGCCAGCAAGGTCGTGAGCGTCGGAGGCCAAGTTGACTTCGAAGGCATCTTCACCGCCGACATGAACAACTACAACCTGGTGATTATGCCCACTGTGCGCTTCACCTACCTGCGCAAGCCTTGGGTGGAACTATATTCCGGCTTGGGCGCCGGCCTGCTGTGCGCCATGGACAATCAGGGAGGGGCAGAATTCGCTCCTGCCTTAAACCTCAACCTTTTCGGCGTCCAGCTTGGCCCCGGACCGTTTTCGGTCGGCATCGAGCTGGGAGCGCTTAATTCCCTGCTCGGCTCATCCAGCGTCTATATGCTCGGGTCGCGCCTGCTTTCCATCAGCTTGAACTACCGTTTCTGAGAGATGAAAAGATATTTACTGATACTTCCATTCCTCATACTCACTGCCGGATGTACGGTTCCGGAAGTGATAAAGGTCGATTTTGACGATTTCACCGTGACGGAGGTCAAAACGTCTGCGCTGTTTTTCGAAGATGGTTCACTCAGCCCGGAGGTTCGGCTCATGGAAGACCCCAACCTGCCGGAGGAAGTGCCCACCAAGGTTGCGCGCACAGATGCCGCCACCATCGTCAGGAACATGCTGGACCAGATCAATTCCAACCGCATCATCCAGTACGCCGGAGTTTTTTCCGGGCACGATGTGGACGGCGTTACGCCCCTCAGGCAGTCGGGCAAGCTGTTGATTCCGGAAAAGGGACCGATCAAGAATCTGGTGCTGGTGAGCCATTTCACCATAGGCGCCAACGACGAGGCTCCTTCGATGTGCTTCCCCATGGAGGGAATACTGGCGGCTAAGGGCTACGCCGTGGCGATTGCCGACTACATAGGCTACGGAGCCACGGCCGACCGCATCCACCCGTACATGCACACCAGAAGCACCTCCCAGAGCGTGGTTGACATGGCACTGGCCGTGAAGCCGTTCCTGGATCATCTGGGCCGCACCCCGGAAAGCGAAGAGGTGATACTGGTGGGCTATTCCCAGGGAGGCTCGACCACCATGGCTGTCATGAAGATGCTTCAGGAGGAACGGTCCGACGTTTTCCCCATCAAAGAAGTCTATGCCGGAGGTGGTCCCTACGACCTGGCGGCCACTTTCGACTTCTCGATGGCCGAAGACAAGACCGGCATCCCCTGCGCCATCCCCATGATTGTGCAGGGCATTAACGACGGCGAAGGCCTCGGGCTGAACATGGAAGACTTCTTCAAAGGCAATCTTCTGGAGAATTACAAGGAGTGGATAAATTCCAAGAAGTACAGCGTGGCCGAAATCAACAAGTTGATAGGCTCCCGCTACCTGCACGACATCATGACCGACCTGGGCAGGGACAAGTCCAGCCCCGAAACAGCCCGCCTGTACAAAGCCCTGCTCAAAAACTCTGTGCTCAACTTCCGCCCGGAGTCGCCTGTTTACTTGTTTCACAGCCGCGAAGACCAGACGGTTCCTTTCATCAATGCCGTCCAGGCCGAGAACTACTTCAAGTTGAATGATATTCGTTTCAACTTTGGAGACTATGGCCAGCATGCCATCGGTTGCCTGCGTTTCATTATCTTGGTTTACAATATGTTATGAGAAAATTAGCTCTTTTGGCGGCATGCATTTTATTTGCCTGCTGCAGCTCCGAGGACAAGATAGTGACCCAGCCCGCCCACCTGGAAGTAAGCATAGACCATGTCAGTGCCACCAAGGTGGAATTCAGCGTCAAATGCAGCAACCCCGATGCTTCATACATCTACCGGGGAGTCTCTGACTCTGAAGTCGAAGACGTTAAATACACCGACAGTGACATGGCGATTGCCCTGCAATACATGGAGAACCTCAACATGATGCTTGAATATCAGCAGACCGAAGAGGGGCTCCGCTCAAGCTTCCAGGATATTTTTTGTTTCAAAGGGAACCGCTCCTTCAAGATGAAGCACGTGGGTTCGGACATGAGGCACCGGATATTGGTATTCCAGGTCAATCCCAAGACTCATGAGATCGTTGGAGAACCTGTGAGCGCAGAGTTCGAGACCCCGAAAGTCGCAGAGATCCAGATGGATTTTGACTTAAAGGTAGAAGGGGACATACTCACCATCATCCCCTCAGACCCCGAGCAGGCGTACTACTGGGACTACGAGATGGCCACAAGCTACAGCGGAGACCCATTTATAGGCATGTACAATCTGCTTTACGACGTGACGGACATGCTGGAGACCTATGGGTTTATCAACCAGTCGCTGTCCAAAGGCACCGTTACCTTCTCTTTTTCCGAAGACAACGAACGCATGGTCGAAGGTATGACCTATTTAGTAGCAGCTGCCCCCTACGCCAATCATGAGCTTGCCGGACTGCCAAAACTTTGGAAGTTCGTGTACCACAATCAATAACTAATGCAATATGGGCAGTAAGAAATCAATGACCGCCGCCGACCTCGAGCGGTACGACAAGAACTACTCGGAAAAGAGCCTTTTCAAGAAAATCGGCAAGTTCGCCCGCAGGGCAGGACGAAAGACCGTATATTATGCATTAGTCCTGTATTTCACATTGGTCGATCCCAAGACTCCGGCAAAATACAAGGCCACCATTGCAGGCGCGCTCGGCTACTTCATCCTGCCTTTCGACTTCCTTCCCGACCTCATCCCGGGCGCAGGCACGGTCGATGACTGGGGAGCTCTGGTGGCAGCCGTTGCCTACGTGGCCACGGCCATAACCCCGGACATCAAGTCCAAGGCAAAGAACAAGCTTGGAGAGTGGTTTGGCTCGTGGGACGATGCCGACCTGGGAGATTTGGCATAAATGAATAAGTTTCTGTATATGAAGAAGTTAATCATCCTCACCGCGTTCCTCGGAGTTTTTGCGGGATGCGTCAACTATACCGGCCAGACGCCGGACGAATTCGAAGCCCTTCTGAAAGACGGCGGCGCCGTGCTTATCGACGTGCGGCGTGCTGCTGAATATAATGAGTCGCACTTGCCCGTTGCAGTCAATGTAGATGTTCTCGGCCCCGATTTTCTGGAAAGCGTGGAGTCGATGTACCCCAAAGACCGGCCCCTGGCCGTTTACTGCCGCAGCGGTAAACGCAGCGCCAATGCGGCCGGCATCCTTTCCAAGGCCGGCTACAAGGTGTATAACCTCAAAGGCGGCATCATTGCCTGGAAAGAAGCCGGCAAGGAGGTGGAGATGGATCCCGACGTGCAGTACGGCGCTTCCCTGCTCTCTCCCGGGACTCCGGCCCCAGACTTTGAGCTTTGCGACCTTTCGGGCAACCCGGTCCGTCTGTCGGTTTTTCTCGGCAAGACCGTCCTTCTGCAGTTTTGGGCTTCATGGTGTCCCGACTGCCGCGCCGAGATTCCTCAGATAAAAGAGATGTTCGACGCTGCAGACCCGCAGAAAGTTGCTTTTGTGGCTGTTTCCTTCGACAAGACACTTGACGACCTCGCCCGCTTCGCCTCCGAGAATGAGCTCCCGGGAGTGCAGCTTTACGACCCTGCCGGCAAAAAAGATTCTGCCGTTGCCGATTCGTACGGTGTCAAGTGGATTCCCACACTGTACGTCATCGGCCCCGACGGAACAATAGTGCTCGGCACTGTACTGGCAGACCGCGCCGCTGCTACTCTGCAGCGTCCTTAACTTCTTCCTTATCGCACCACTTGCACTTACCATCGACATAGCTATGTTCGGTGCGGGGGAATAGCGGGACAATATCTGCCGATCCTGCCCCCGCGGCACCCGAAAGTGTTCCGGCCCTTTCGCTTGGCTGCGGGCGGTGGCGGCTAACTTTCTGAAAATGTGGCAATTGCAACTTTTGCCTGCATAAAAAACGATGCAGGCTTCTTAAGCAAGTCACTGAGGCTTAACCCGTTAGCCGCCACCGCATTTTCGCTGAGACAGCACATGAAGCTAGCCTCGGAGGGAGAAGGCCGACAAAAGGGACAACTGCTGCTAAAGAGCTGCCCCTAACTGATTTAACCTGATAGCATTGACGTTCCTGCCACACTCGATTCCTTCCCGGCGGGCTGAATAGAAGGAAGGATCGAGGTAGGTGTCAATGCCGCAGACCTGGAGATTCTCTTCCGGCACGCCTACCTCCAAGAGAGTCCACCGGCAAGCTTCGGGCAGATTGATATGATGTCCCCCCTCCATAAGCTTCTTTCCCCTTGGACCCAAAAACTTCCAGACTCTGTCCATTGGGAAACCGGCATCCTTGAATACAGCCGCAACCTCCTCTCCGACCTGGAAACTCTCCGGGCCGATGCAGGGACCTATAGCCACGTGAAGGTCTGAAGGTTTGGTTCCGTATTTATCATCCAGGATTCCGACGACCTTGCGCGAAATCATCTGCACTGTCCCCTTCCAACCCGAGTGTATGGCCGCAATTGCGCGATTCTTTGGGTCGTAGAGGAGGATAGGAACACAGTCGGCCGTCCTGACACCTATCGCAACGCCGGGAAGATTCGTTACAAGGGCATCATATCCTTCAAGCTCCTCTCTAGTTGTTTTCGGACGGTCTACGATAGCGACCCTCGACCCGTGTACCTGGTGGCCTTGTATGACGGGATAAGGGAGGACGGAATCTCTTCGGGTGGTAAAAGCTTCTACACCCGGGCCCAAGTAATAATAAAGAAGATCTTGAAACATAATCAGTTAGCTCCGCACCACCTTGAATATTCCTTTAGATTTGAGATCTGCCAGCGCATGCAAAGTTAGAGGTTATTCCGACATAATCAAAGTATGAAGATGAATAACACTTATGTTGACAGTCATCAAAGGAAGGGGATTTGCCTATAAACGGCCCCTGTCTTAACGCCGTTGTGCATTAAACATTAACAGCGGCCCTGCAAAAGAGGCTTCGGTAATTGCTATCTTTATTGTCTTCCGCCCGACAGTCACTGGAGCTTAATGCATTAATTATTAGAATGTTAGTCCATTTTAAAGTCAGACTTCCGCCCACTTTAAAATCACTTAATTAATTATCACTCAGCTCATTATCCAACAGCACCGACAACCCTAAAAACACAAATTCGCCTGCGCAGGGACAGAAGACGTCATATTTGGTCCCGATAATGTCCTGCCGGGACAATATCTGCCGATCCTGTCCCCGAGGCTCCCGAAAGTGTTCCGGCCCTTTCGCTTGGCCGCTGGCGGTGGCGGCTAACTTTCTGAAAATGTGGCAATTGCAACTTTTGCCTGCATAAAAAACGATGCAGGCTTCTTAAGCAAGTCACTGAGGCTTAACCCGTTAGCCGCCACCGCCGCCAGTCGAGTCAATTATACCGCAAAAATCCATTTTCTCCCCAGTTGGTTTTTCTGAGGAGACAACTTCCGCGTACCCAATCGCGCGCCCTTCACAAAAAATTCATTTTCACGTTCAACACAAATCAATATGAGTAAATAATTTATGTATATTTGCAAAAAATAACCAAACAATGAAAAAGTATCAACGTTTGATTTATGATTGCCCGCTTGCCGAGCCAGTATACGCGGAGGTCGCTTCAATTCTTTGCCAAAGCAACGAGGATCTGACATTCGATTCCAACATTAATTACAACA
>CAMJBH010000006.1 GCA_946403855.1 uncultured Bacteroidales bacterium | reverse complement strand
TCCGACATCCCTTGGCCAGGGGTCCTGCAAAGCATAGAATGCAGCTGTTGACCCATAGGGTCAACTGGCTGTTTTCGTCTTCCAACGTCATCCAAGCAAGCTTGGCTGCCGCTGGAAGCCAAAAACAGCCGGTCGCTAACGCGACCAGCTGCATTCCTTTTTGCGGAGGCGGAGGGATTCGAACCCCCGGAACGTTGCCGTTCAACAGTTTTCAAGACTGCCGCCATCGACCACTCGGCCACACCTCCAAAAGGATTGCAAAGTTATATATTTTCTTGACTATTGCAAAATTTTGCGAGCTTCTTCCAAAATTGGTTCACAATAGTCTGTGAAATCTTCCCACTTGTAGTAAAATCCCGGCGCCGCTTCTTCGAGAGGCAGCTTCAGCGGTTCTTCGTTCAGCATCATAAGCATCAGGCAAGGATCCGATAAGTTCCGCCGGAACAGAACTATTTGCAGATTAGCGGCCATGGGTATCTGAGAAACATCCCAAACCTTCCAAGCTTCTGTAGGGTCTGTCAGTTCCGCATTCCAACCGTCGAGCTTAAGCATTGCTAGCAGGGCCATTATACAGCCGTCATGTCCGAAACGCAGACGCACCGTGACCCCGGACTCCATGTCGGAAGAAGCCTGTTCGAGTATGTCGCTGAGCACTGATTCAGACAAAAAGCACCCGCGCTTGTTACCAAGCGGCGTACGGCTCTTTTCCATATAGAATGCATAATTGGCCATCTGCCCCAGAAGGGAGAGTTCAGCGCTTGTGAATACATCGAAAAAGCCCTTACATTCCTCCGGACAGCCTGGCACAACCATGGCGACCGAATATAAGTCGTACACAAACTGGAACGGGTCGCAAGCACCGCTCACCCATTCCAAATCTTTAAAAAGACGCCCGCACACAGGACGCCAGTCGAACGCATTGCGGAAATACTCCCAAAAAGCCGGGCGCCACGGAGCATCGGCACTTTTCCAGCGCACATCTTCCGGAGTCACCTTGGGATTCTCGGGGGCATGCTGATTGATGCGGCCCATGTAAGTCCGTGAAGCGTCGGCATACAGGTCGATACCCGGGCTCAAAGCCACAAGCGTCTGAGTAAAATTCTGCATGGACAGCATGGTGCGCTCGTAGTTGGTAGAGTTCGCCTCGATCTTGGATCCGGAGCGGAACAATGCCGGATAATTGCTGAACATGCGCGAAGCTATGGCCCGGTGCTGCACGGCGCCGACAGAAGTCAACTCCCCTTCTTTCTGCCTGTAAAGAGGAGCGACGGCTTCGTAACGGGCATAAATTTCTTCTCCGAAGTTACTCAACGCACCGGCCTCAGACGCCTCCTGAAGCACAGAATGCACATCTGAATACTGTCCCGGAGAAGCCAGATACCGAGAGCCGTGACGCCCATAATGGCTCAGATAAACCGGGGCGTAACCTGCAGGAGGCGGGGTAATATCTTCAAACTCGGAGGGATACAGTCTGTTCACCCCCATCATCCAGTCGCTCACCTGCTGCCCGTCAGCAGTGTGCTGCGAAGCCATGATAGCCACCGGATCGTACTCCACAGGCGCGACCCCGCCACGGCAGCAGGACAGCACCAGCAGCACAGAGAGCAGGCTACTGATTCTCTGGCTTCTTCTTTTCATCGGCCGCGAAGAATTTCCAATGGAACAGGATCAGGTAGAAAGCCCCCACGGTCACACATGAATCGGCAAAATTAAACACAGGGCTGAAGAATATGACCTCGCCTGCGGCATTGTGTATGAGCGGGAAATAGAACATATCCACAACCTTGCCGAACATGAACGGCGCATAATCCCAGATGAGGCCATAGAACAAGCAGTCTATTATATTACCGAACGCTCCGGCTGTAATGAGGGTCAAGCCCACGAGCACCCCGGCCGGCGCTTTTCCCTTGCGGTTCAATGAATTGATCCACCAGATGAGCGCCCCGCACAGGACGATCCTGAAAAGCGACAGCAGGAATTTTCCCACGGAACCCCCGAACTTCATGCCGAAAGCCATGCCCTCGTTCTCTACGAAGCACAGCCTGAACCAGTCGCCCAGAACATAAATCTGCTGCCCCAGGGTCATATTGGTCTTGACCAGGTACTTGATTACCTGGTCAATGACTACCAACACCACGCCTAGGATGATCAGCCGAGCGCCTCTAGATATTTTCATTTCCTACCTGCCTTGGCGAGTTTTTCTTTGGCCTCTACCGTAAGCGTTGCATGCGGAACAAGGCGGAGTCTCTCCTTGGGTATAAGTTTTCCGGTCTCGCGGCATATACCGTAAGTCTTGTTCTCGATACGGACAAGTGCTGCCTCGAGATTCTGGATAAACTTGTACTGACGCTGGGCCAGCTGGCTGGCCTCTTCTTTGGAGAGTTGGTTGGCCCCGTCGTCCTCAACAGTCTTGAATGAGGGCGAAGTGTCCTCGATGTCGTTGGAGCCGTTGTGCATAATCACGTGGCGGAGCGTATTGTACTCAGCCCTGGCTTTTACGAGCATCTCATCGATGATAGCTTTGAACTCAGCGAGTTCCTCATCGGAGTAACGAGTTTTTGTTTCTTCTGCCATATTAAGATTGCGATTAAGGTTAATTTTTATGGTTCCCTCCTCCCAAGGAACTTCCGAGGCTCCTTCAGGGGCCTCAGCCAAAGTCTTGAGCACAAGGGAATTAGATAAGGTCTGAGCAGCCACAAAATCGCCATATATACCAAGAGACTTGCTAATGGCATCGTGGGCGGCTCCGTCTGCATAGATTTCAGTCTCGATGCGGTCAGTGAGCTCAAAACCGCTCTCTTTCCGCAGATTCTGAATGGGATGGATAAGTTCACGGGCAGTACCTTCCATTACCAGTTCGGGAGTCTGGACTATATCCAGAGCCACAGTAAGGCTGCCTTCGGTGGCGACAAGCCAGCCGGGCATGTCTTCCGAACTGATTTCATAGTCGCCGGGGTGCAAGGCCACAGGACCCGAAGGGAGATTGAGCACATATTCATCGGAACGTTCAATGGCTGCAATCACATCCTGGTCCAAAGAACCGAACGAGGCGGCAATCTCTTTCATCTGCTTGCCATAGATCTTGCCCAGAGTCTTGAAATTGGGCTTGATCTTCTTGGTGATGATGCCGGTGGTATCGTGCAGGAACTCAACTTCTTTCACGTTGACCTCGGTGAGGAAGATGTCTTTGACCTTCTCTATATGAGACTTGACTTCATCGTCAAGCACGGGTACAAGGACCTTGGCGAGGGGCTTGCGCACATTGATTCCCACTTTCTTACGCAAAGCGAGAACCATGGACGACGCCTTCTGGGCGAAGGCCATGCTCTGCTCCAGGGCCTCATCGACCAGCACCATATTTGCCTTGGGCATGCTCTCATAGTGCACCGATTCGCTGTCGGGAACAAGGTCCAGCCACAGACGTTCCATGAAGAAAGGAGCAATGGGAGCGCCCATCAAGGCCACTCCTTTGAGCACCTCGTAAAGGGTCTGATAACATGCCAGCTTGTCACGGGTCATGTCGGAGCCCCACAGGCGCTTTTTATTCAGGCGTATATACCAGTTACTGAGGTCGTCGCACACGAAATCCTGAATCAGGCGGCCTGCAGTGGTGATGTCATAATCTTCGTAGGCCTCTTTAACGCTGTTCTCGAGAGTATTCAGTTTGCTGATGATCCAACGGTCGAACAAGGGGCGCGACACATAAGGCACCCTGTCGGAAGACGGATCGAACTTGTCTATATTGGCATAAAGCGCAAAGACCGAATAGGAATTGTAAAGTGTACCGAAGAACTTGCGGCGCACTTCCTCCACGCCGGCCTCGTCGAACTTCAAGTTGTCCCAAGGCTGCGCGTTTGTGAGCATATACCAGCGCAGGGCGTCAGCACCATAGGTATCCAGTGCCTTGAAAGGATCGACAGCGTTACCCAGGCGCTTGCTCATCTTTTCGCCCTTCTTGTCAAGTACCAAGCCATTGGAAATCACGCGCTTGAAAGCAGGGGTTCCGCTAACCATGGTATGGATGGCATGCAGGGTGTAGAACCAGCCGCGGGTCTGGTCCACGCCCTCGGCAATGAAGTCGGCGGTGGCGCCGAAGTCGGCCGTATCCTTGCCCCTGAGTCCGGTCTGGGCATAAGGCATGGCTCCTGAATCGAACCACACATCGATAAGGTCCGTCTCTCGAGTCATCTTGCGCCCGGATTTCGACACCAGGAAAATATTGTCCACATAGGGACGGTGAAGATCTATCTTGTCGTAATTCTCCTTGCTCATGTCGGCGGGGTCGAAACCTGCATCCTTCAGGGGGTTGGAGGTCATGATACCGGAGGCGACAGACTTCTCGATTTCGTCGTACAGCTCGCGGGCACTGCCGATGCAGATCTCTTCTTTGCCGTCTTCTGTACGCCAGATGGGCAAAGGAGTACCCCAGTAGCGGCTGCGGCTGAGGTTCCAGTCCTGAATATTCTCGAGCCATTT
Organism: uncultured Bacteroidales bacterium; assembly: GCA_946403855.1. Lineage (GTDB taxonomy): Bacteria > Bacteroidota > Bacteroidia > Bacteroidales > UBA932 > Cryptobacteroides. The sequence goes on along the minus strand of CAMJBH010000006.1, from coordinate 108,143 downwards.
GCCGAAACGGCCGGTACCGGTGGATTCCGGTTTCCAGCGTATGGTATCGTTCAGGGCCATCATCTGCTCACGTACGGCTGTAGAACGAATGAACCAGCTGTTCAGCGGATAATACAAAACGGGCTTGTCGGTGCGCCAGCAGTGGGGATAGGTATGGACGTGCTTCTCTATACGGAAAGCCTTGCCCTGACCTTTGAGCATGACGCAGATATCCACATCGAGGGTGGGAGCATCGGGGGCGAGGGAAGGGTCGTATGCATTCTTGACGAAACGCCCTGCCCACTCGCGGTAAGAATCGTCAACACGGTCCGCTACATAAGCCGGGTCCAGGTCTTCTATACGATAGAAACGGCCTTGCGGGTCAACCTGCGCCTGCGGAGCTCCGTCACGGTCGGTAACATAAAGGCCCGGGACTCCGAAATTGCGTGCCACCTTGGCGTCGTCCGCACCGAATGTAGGAGCTATATGCACTATACCGGTACCGTCTTCGGTGGTCACGTAGTCGCCCAGAATCACTCTGAATGCACCTTCATCGGGGCGGAACCACGGAATGAGCTGCTCGTAACGCATACCCTCCAGGTCGCGTCCCTTGCAGCTGCCGGGCAACACTTCATAGGGCACCTTGTCGTTAAACCATGCGCCCACAAGGGCCTGCGCCACAATGTAGGTGGCCGGAGCCCCAGTATAAGGATTGGTGCTGCGCACCTTCACGTAATCGATCTCGGGGCCCACGCAGAGAGCGGTATTGGACGGCAGGGTCCATGGAGTTGTGGTCCAAGCCAGGAAGTAAAGGTCTTCTTCCCCTACCACTTTGAACTGCGCGCAGCAGGTGGTGTCCTTGACGTCGCGGTAACAACCGGGCTGATTAAGCTCGTGCGTACTGAGGCCGGTGCCTGCGGCGGGGCTGTATGGCTGGATGGACTTACCCTTGTAGAGGAGGCCCTTGCCATAGATGTCCTTGAGAAGGTACCAGAGGGTTTCGATATAACGGTTGTCATAGGTAATATACGGATCGTCCATGTCAACCCAGTAGCCGATGCGTTCGGTGAGGTTACGCCATTCGGCCGTGTATTTCATGACCTCGCTGCGGCAGGCGGCATTATAGTCTTCAACACTTATCTTGCTGCCTATATCTTCCTTGGTGATGCCGAGTTTTTTCTCGACACCTAACTCCACGGGGAGACCATGGGTGTCCCAGCCGGCACGGCGACGCACCTTGAAACCGCTCTGTGTCTTGTAACGGCACACTGCATCTTTGATGCTGCGGGCCATAACATGGTGAATACCGGGCATGCCGTTGGCGCTGGGCGGGCCTTCGAAAAACACAAATTCAGGAGCGCCTTCGCGCAGCTGAAGGGATTTCTCGAATGCTCCTCTCTGTTTCCACCGCTCCAGAATCTCATTCCCGACGGCGACAAGGTCAAGTCCTTTATATTCTTTGAATGTCATATTTTTTCGCTACTTTTGCATCCGCAGCGCCGCCTGCATGGAGCCACTGGCCCATAAAACCAAGCAGAAAGGGCCCGGGGCCCCATGCAGGCGGCGCTAGCCATTTTAAAACTTGCAAATATACTAATTTAATGGCTTTTTAGCAATGGCAACTTTTGATATCATACTGCTGGCACTGTTTCTTCCCGGCTTCATATTGGGTATCACGAAGGGTATTGTTACACAGATAGTTTCGCTTGCTTCCGTCATCATGGGAGCTTTTCTGGCGAGCCGTTTCTCTCCGGATCTCACTCAGGTGGCCATGTTGCAGTTCGGCACCCAGGAACCGGCCACCCACGTTGTGTGCTTCATCCTTATTTTCCTGGTGACCGCCCTCGTGATGGCGCTTATCGGCAGTTTGATCACAAAATTGATTAAAATCGCCACCCTGGGCTGGATGAACCGGCTGCTCGGTGCAGTATTCTCAATTTTCACCACGGCGTTGCTGATAGGCTTGCTGATTTCCGTCTTCGAGGGGCTCAACGCAAGCTGGGGAATTGTAGATCAGGAAAAACTCGCCGACTTGAAGGTCTATCCAGTCCTCCGGGACTTCGCCTCGGGCATAGTGCCTCAACTTAAAGTATTTATCGATCAATTGGTTACAGGAAGCTCTGCAGAATCATGTCAGTCCGTATAATCTTACTTGAAACTTCTACTTCGCTGTGTTCCACCGCCCTTCTGGAAGGGGATGAAATTGTTGCCGTCAGGCACAGCCGTGAGCCTCGCGCCCATGCATCCATGACGGCCCCATACGTAAAAGAAATGCTTGACGAACGCAGCCTGAGGGTCAGCGACTGTGATGCAGTGTGTCTGAGCATGGGGCCTGGGTCTTATACCGGTCTGCGTGTCGGTTCATCTACCGCCAAGGGACTTTGTTTCGGCGGAGGTATTCCGCTGCTGGCCGTCGGCACCCTGGATGTGCTTGTCGCCCAAGCTATTGAAACTGGGCTGCCGGAAGGATGCAACTACATAGTTCCAATGATAGACGCCCGCCGCATGGAAGTCTATACGGCCCTCTACACCGCAAACGGCCGACGTCTAACCAACGTCTCTCCTACCGTTGTCGATGACAATTTCATCAAAAACTTGGCCCCAAGCAACGAAGGAATTCTTTTCATAGGAGATGGCGTACAAAAATGCGAAGCTGTTCTGGGTGGCGAAGGCAGGTGGTTCAGGCAGGAATGTCCCACAGCCGAAGCCATGAAAAAACCGGCCCTCGCAGAGCTGAGAGCCGGGAATTTCCGTGATATTGCTTACTTTGAACCTTTTTATCTCAAAGACTTTGTAGCTACAGTAGGTAAGAAGTTATTCTAGCCCAGGTAAACCCCGTTCTCGAGAAGGTCGGTGCGGACTTTGTTAACATCGACGGCCGAAGGCAGCACGCCGTCTTCGAGGGCGATACGGGCAGCAGAGCCTGCAGCCTCTCCAAGAGCCATGCAGGTGGACATTACGCGCGTTCCGGCCATGGCCTCGTGGTTCATGGAAGAGCAGCGCCCGGCGACGAGCAGTCCTTCAATCTTCTCCGGCACCAGCACGCGGTAAGGGATGTCGTAGGAATCCTCGGTGAAGATCATGGTGCAATCTCCTCCAGTAGAGTGGTGAATATCAACAGGATAGCCAGCCACCACAACAGCGTCGTCGAATTTCTTCATGGACACGATATCCTCAGCCGTCAGCACATACTTGCCCACTATGACGCGGCTCTCACGTATGCCGGTAAAAGGAGAAACTATCTCCATGTGCGCATTCTCAAATCCGGGCACGAAGCGGCGCAGATATTCATTGATTACCTTGATCTGCTTGTGCGCAGTGAGTTCGCAACGGGTATAGCTGGCGGGGTCGGTGCTGTCGGTGCCGCTCACGCGCACCATATTCACCCATATCTCATCGGGCTTCAGGCCTGTGATAAGTATGGTTCGGGACACCGGAATGTCCAGTCCGGCCTCGCGAGCCTTAAGTATCTGATTACGAAGACCTACGGTAATGAAATGGCGGCGTGTAAACTGCGAGTGCGGCATATTGTCCATGTCGTAGATGTCGGGGTGCTGCACGATGGCGTCGCGCAGGGCCTGCACATCCACACCGCGCATCTGATACATGAGAGTGGGGGGCTGCATGCCTCCGTTCTCATCGCCCTTGTGGCATTCTACGCCTGCACGGAAGGCCACGTCGCCGTCGCCGGTGCAGTCTATGACAGTCTTGGCAAGGATGGCTTCGCGGCCGCACTTGCTTTCTATGATTACGCCTTGTACCTTGTCGCCGTCTTTGAGCACACCGCAGCAGAAGACATACATCAGCACTTCCACTCCCACCTCTTCCATCATTTCGGCGCAGACATTCTTCACTTCCTCACCATCGACCATGGTAAACGACTTGTGCAGTTTGCACGGGTAATGGTCGGTTGCAGCTCCCCGGGCCTTGAGCCTGTCTATGAATTTCTGGGGCTCGCCTTTGATGATCTGGTTGCCCTTGGGGCCCAGGAAAGCCAGGATGGGCAGACCAATGGTGAGGTTACCTCCAAGGTATCCCCTGCTTTCAAGAAGCATGACTTTATGGTTTCCCTTGCGTGCGGCCGCATAGGCTGCCATCACGCCGGAAGGGCCGCCGCCTACCACGAGGATATCCACCTCGGCACGGACCTTGATTTCCCTTGCGGGTTCGTGAATCGTCATAATATAAATTGAGCTAATCCTTGATATCTTGCATAACGGCGCAGATAGAACTCATGACGCTGTGCATCAGGAGCATAAGTAGCATAAGCACCATGGCACATAGCATCTTCAGCAGCAAGCACAGAAGGGTACAGCCCGGCCGCAACCGCAGCGTGCACGGCTGCTCCCAGAGCGCAGGCGTCGCTGCACTCGGAAACTTCGACAGGGCGGCCAAAGACGTCGCAAAGCATCTGCATCACGAACGGACTCTTTTTGGCTATTCCGCCCACGGCAATCATTTTGTCTATACGTATTCCTCCGTCGAGGTATTGGTCTATACAGGCTTTTGAGCCAAATGCTGCGGCCTCAACCAGAGCCCTGTAAATCTCTGCAGGACCCGTGGTTATGCGAAGGCCTGCTATATTGGCGGTAACTATGTTGCTGGGGTTGGGAGCCCGGCGTCCGTTGAAAAAGTCCGTCGCCAGAGGAAGGTCGTCCCGAAGAGCTATCCCGGACGCTTCGGCAGCCAGCTCATCCAACGGACGGCCGGTCAGCCGCTTGAACCATGCGAAAATATCGCCGAAGGCAGAAAGGCCGGTCTCGTAGCCCATGTAACCCTCGAGTATGGTGCCTTCGCTTTGACCGAACAGGCCATCGATGAAATGGCCTTTCATCTCTTCGACAGGCATGACGGCCATATAACATGCAGACGTGCCCAGGTTCAGCACCGCCGTCCCGGGGCGCACCCCTGCACCAACGGCGCCTGAATGGGCGTCACAGTTGCCTACGCCCACCACTACTGAAGTGCTCAGGCCGAGTTTTTCCGCCCATTCGGAGCAGAGAGTCCCGGCGGCGTTGGAACTGGCATAGTTAACATTCGGAATGCGGCGCAAAACGGGGACCAGCAAGGGATCCACCTCTTCGAAGAACCACTCGGGAGGGTATCCGCCCCAGTCTTTGTTCCACAGTTGCTTGGCTCCCGGGATGCAATGTCCCCACTTCATATCGTCGAAGCTGCGGCATCCGGTGAGCAGATTGGTCACGAAGTCGCATCCATCGACGAACGCCCAGGCTTCCCTGCGCACTGCCTCGTTGGTACGAAGCACATGCAGAACCTTGGCCCAGGTGCACTCGGCGGAATAGTGATTGCCGCTCTGGCAAATGTAGTTGGGCTCATGGCGCGCACCGGCAGATGTAAACTCCTCTGCTTCAGCAGTTCCGGTGTGGTCTTTCCAGAGTATGAACATAGCGTCAGGATCCTCTGCGAAGTCCTTCCGCAACGACAGTGGCATCCCTTCACGGTCGGTAAAGCACACAGTGCTGCCAGTGGTGTCAACGGCAATCGCCCGTATCGCCGCCGGATCGGGGCAGGCCGCTACGACCTCGCGCAATACGGTCTCCAGACACTCTATGTAGTCCAAGGGATGCTGGCGGAACTGCTGGGAGAGCAGGTCGCACCAGCGGCCCTCGGCCCAGCGGGAGTATGGACTAACGGCTGAAGCGAGTATGGCTCCGGAAGAAGCGTCAACCAGGAGAGCTCGCGCTGAATCGGTGCCGTAATCCACACCTATTGTGTACTGTTTCATTTCAGTAATCGCTGAAGTTCTTTCTGAAGTGCATCTTCTCCACCGATGTTTTTGGTGGTCATGGCTCCGTCCGTGAGCAGGAAAGATGCAGGGACTGTAGTAACGTTGAAGAGCAGCAGTGACGATGAGGCAGTGCCTCGGCCGTCATTGACATTAATCCAGGGCAGATTCTGTGACCGAACCACAGATGCCCAGCCGGACTTGTCGGGATTCACATCCACTGCATAAATTTCAAAGCCTTTGCTGTGCCAGCGCTCCCATTGGGGCAGAAGCACATCCAAATTGAACATCTTATGGGTCGCATCGGCAGAATTCCAGAAATGCAGCAGCACCACCTTGGCGCCAGTGCCGGAAAGCTGGACCCTCTTGCCGTTTACGTCGGGCAGGTTCAGCTCCGGATATCCCCTCTGCTCGGCAGATTCCACAAGATTGCGCAGCTTCAAGGCATTCTCGCGGCGTGCGGTTTCTGCCTCCAGGGACTTGAGATAACGCGACTGCGGATACACTGTGGCCAGGGAATCACATACTTTGCGGAACAGAATTGCGTCTGTGCTCTGGTTGAAAACAGGTGTGTAGGTGTCCAGCTGCTCGAAAAGCACCGGCACCACGGTAAGGGACTTCATGTTGGCCACAACATACTTAATATTGTCCCGGTAGTGCGTGATATAGATGCGGGACAACTCCGACGGATCGAGGGTGGCGTCCATGTCTTTCTGGAAACGGGCATAAGAGAGTTCCCTGTCCCTGAGCTTCACCGATTCAGGAGAGCCTTCCACCTCGAAATTTCCAAGCGTATCAGCTTTCACGCTCACTTTCATTCCCGGCTCAAGAAGCAGGGAGGCAATCTTGGTGTTCTTGTAAAACAGGTACACGAACTCAGGATCGCCCGGCTCCACATCCACCGAGCAACGAATGCGCCCGGAGGCATCTGTACGAAGGGTATCCAGCAGCTTATAGACATTCATATCCAGCTGCCTTACCTCTATCTTGGCTCCAGGGGCCTGGGCCACGGTGCAGTCTATACTGGTTTTGGGTGTGCATGCGGCCAAAAGCAACGCCGCTGCGGCAAGGTACTTAAAGCTTCTCATATTCTGCAAGTATGGAGGCTGCGATCCGGGCCTGCTGTTCTGCGCTCACTACGGGACGCTCTTTACGGAAATCCAGGTCGCCCTCGGTCTGAAGCGGGACCAGGTGAATGTGGGTATGGGGCACTTCCATGCCGAGCACGGCCACTCCGACCCTTTTGCAGGGCACGGCTTTGCCCAGAGCAACGGCGACTTTGCGTGCAAAAGCCCACAGGCCGTTGTAAGTAGCTTCGTCGAGGTGGAAGATATAATCGTCTTCCACGTTCTTGGGGATAACCAGGGTATGGCCCTCGGCCAGGGGATTAATATCCAAAAAGGCGTAGAACTCATCGTTCTCCGCCACTTTCCATGAAGGAATCTCTCCCTTTGCGATTTTACTGAAGATTGTCATAATGAAATATCGAGAATCTTGAATTTCATAACCCCGGACGGAACTTTGGCCTCCACGGTTTCTCCTTTTGCATGCCCGATCAGAGCCTTGGCGATGGGCGTGGTAGCGGCCAGTTTGCCTTGTGAGAAATCGGCCTCGTTCTCTCCCACTATAGTAAATACCATATCCTTGCCTGCATTGAGATTCTTGACTTTCACGGTGGTCAGTATCTGCACCTTGTCGGTACCGAGCAGGCTTTCGTCTATAACTTTGGCATTGGCTATGGTGTTCTGGAGCTTTGCAATTTTAAGTTCAAGCAGTCCCTGCGCCTCCCTGGCCGACTCATATTCGGCATTCTCTGACAAATCGCCTTTTTCTCTGGCCTCGGCGATGGCGGCCGATATAACAGGCCGCTGGGCTATAGCTTCGGCCAAATCTTTTTTAAGTTTGTCGAGCCCTTCCTGGCTCAAATAATGTACATCTGCCATAATTAGTCACTAAAAAGGAGTCCTGTCTTTTGACAGAACTCTAACCACTGCAAATATACAAATTAATTTTGATTTTGTTATCTTTGCAATCATTGAATATAAACATAGGGAAATGAAAGAGATCATAGAACCGTCCAGGCGAATTCCGGTCCGCGACGAAGTGGATGTGCTGATTGTCGGCGGCGGCCCTGCAGGGCTCATGGCAGCCCAGGCGGCGGCAAAAGTCAAGGGCACCAGTGTCATGCTCATAGAAAACCGCGGGTCACTGGGAGGGAACATGACCCAGGGACTCCCCCTGCTGGGATTTTTGGGAAGGAAAGGCAACGAAGTCATAAAAGGTCTCCCGCTGCAGTTCGTAGAGAGGCTGCGCGAGCGCGGCCAAGCCACCCACCACAGGGCATGCCCGCTCCATGTGAGCCTCACCATGATAGACCCCGAAGGAACGAAACGTCTGGCGTGGGAAATCATGGAAGAGAGCGGCGTGAAAGTGCTTATGTACGTGATGTGCGTCGATACGATAATGGACTCAGGCAAGGTGAAAGGCGTCATTATCGAGTCCAAAAAAGGACGCGAAGCAATACTTGCCAAGGTAGTGGTTGACTGCTCCGGCGACGGCGACGTGGCCTTCAGGGCAGGCGCTCCCATGGCCTACGGAAACGATGACGGGATAGCCCAGCCTCCCACCCTCATGTTCTCCATGCGGGGCGTTGACTCCCGCAAGCTGCGTGACGCAGTGGCAGACCACCCGGACATCTATGACATAGATTTCATTCCCAACGAGTTCTTCCGCGCCGACGACAACTGCACCATGGTGGGCTTCCGCAACCAGATACGACAGGCCCGCGAGCAAGGCTACAATCTTCCGGTGGAGCGCACCATTTTCATGACCGGCATGGCCCCCGACGAGTGGTGGGTGAACATGTCCCGGGTCAACGGCATCGACTCCACAGACCCTGAGCAGTACACCAGGGGCGAAGAAATCTGCATCAAACAGAACGCCGAAATCGTCCGCTACCTCAAAGCTTTCATTCCGGGGTTCGAGAATGCCTACGTGGACAGGGTGGCCCCCTTTATGGGCATACGCGAAAGCCGGCGTATCATTGGTGAATACATTCTTACAGAGCAAGATATCTTCGACTGCGCCCGCTTCCCCGATGCCATCGGAGTGGCGTCGTACCCCGTGGACCTGCATCACCCGGTCGGAGGGGACTGCACGCTCATGTGGTGCCCGGACTGCTACGACATCCCTTACCGGAGTCTGGTGCCGCAGAAAGTGGACGGACTGCTCTGCGCCGGCCGCAACATTTCCGCCACCCATCTGGCCCTCGCATCGGTGCGGGTCATGGGGCCCGCGATGTGCCTGGGCGAAGCCGCAGGCAAGGCCGCTGCGCTCTGCGTCCGCACCGGAAAGGAGCCGCGGGACCTGGATGTCACTTTGCTTCAGACAGAACTTAAAGAAGAAGGGGTTTATTTCCGTCCATGAGAAGATACGTTTCCATCTTTGCTTCGCTGCTTCTGTGCTGCAGCAGCTTTGCCCAGGGGCTTTCGCCCGAAGAGGTCAAGGCCGACGTGAGGCGTGCGGCAGACTGGTACGCACCGCACCACTACACCTCAGAGGCCTCGACCCCAATGGCTCCGGCAGGCTTTAAGCCGTTCAATATCAGCACCTATGCCAGACACGGGGCCCGTCTCTACAGCAAAGAATCGCTTTACGACCAGATGCACAAGCTCGTGACCATGGCCCGTACGGCCGGGAACCTTACCCCTCTTGGAGAAGAACTGTACCGAAAGAGCGAAGACGTTTACCATATGGTCAAAGGTCGGGCATACGACCTCACCGAATATGGCCAGGAGCAACACCGCACCGTGGCCGGCCGCATCATGAAAAGCTGGAAGAAAGTCTTCCGGGGCCGCCGCACCATAGTCGCACGCTCCACCCAGACCAACCGCACCATACTCTCCATGACGGCAGCGCTGGATGAATATCGCCGGCTGGACAGGGGGCTGAACATAAAGTTCGACGCTTCCGCTGCCGACATGGGCGTTCTGAATCCCACCAGCAAATACAATCCGCGCGCGGAGGAACGGGACTGGAGCCGCGCTTTCGAGGCCGATACCGCCAGGTGGCAGCCCGCATTCAAATCCATGTGGCACAAGAACATGAGCGATCCGGAGCGATTCTTCAAGCGCTTTTTCAAAGACCCGTCCATGGTTCTGAAGGTGCACAAAGACTACATTACTGCAGCTCGCATGTTCTACTTCTACCTCAGCTTCTCCGAGACTCTGGGTCCCGAAACGTCGCTGATGTACATGCTCGACCCCGACGATGCATGGAAGATGTGGGAGTGTGAGAATTTCAGGATGTACAGCTGCTGCGGAGCCTCCCCTCTGTACCACGGACGCAACTGGGCCCTCGAAGAAGCCCTGCTCAGAGACATACTGAAATACCTCAAAGAAGATATAGAAGGAGGAGATGTGGCCGCCCGTCTGCGTTTCGGCCACGACTATAAGATATCCGGCACCCTGGTGCTGCTGGATGCCGAAGGCTGGAACCATTGCGAGAACGACCCCGAAAAAGTATGGCAGATCTACGACTACGGCCGCATGGCCATGGCCTCCACGCTGCTATTCTCCCTGTTCCGTAATTCCAAGGGAGAAGTGCTTGTGCGCTGCACGCTGGACGAAGTGCCCCAGCATTTTCCGATCCAGTGCTACACCGACCAGCACGGCCGCCGCAGCTGGCCGGACTACTACCGCTGGGAAGACTTCGAACAGCATTGCGAAGCCCGCCTCAAGCTGGCAGACAAGATTTTGGAAACAACATAACATATATGCTTAGAAAGGTTAGAATAGTTCTGGCGGCGCTGTGTTTAGTAGGCATAACGCTGCTTTTCGTAGGCATAGGCCGGGACTGGTGGGGTTGGCTTGCCAAACTGCAGGCCGCACCCACGCTTCTCCGGGTCATAGCCGAAGCTTCCATCGGCAACATTGCCGTCCTGCTGGCAATTTTGCTGGTCACTCTGCTCCTGGGAAGAATCTATTGCTCGGTGATATGTCCTCTGGGCGTGTTCCAGGACTTGGTCTTGTGGGTTCGCCGCACCCTTGGCAAATGGATCAAGCCCCTGCGCAAGCGCTTCAAGTTCAACAAGGAACATAAGATTGTAAGGTACTCAGTGCTCGCCTTGTTCATTGTCTGCATCATTGCCGATCTTCAACTTGTGGTGGCACTGCTTGAGCCCTACAGCGCCTATGGACGCATAGTCAGCAGCATTGCAGGACAGGGAGCGGCTCCGGTAATAATTGTGGCTTGCATCACTTTGGTCGTAGCCATCGTGTGCGCCGCGCTCTGGGGAAGGGCTTACTGCAACACAATCTGCCCTGTGGGCACCTTGCTGGGAAGCGTCAGCCGCTACTCACTCTTCGGAATCAAGGTCGATGAGGACAAATGCGTCAAATGTGGCGCTTGTTCCCGCCAGTGCAAGGCTTCCTGCATAGAAGAAGGCAGCCTCAAGATAGACCGGTCCAGGTGCGTCGATTGCTTCGACTGCATCGACAGCTGTAAGAAAGGGGCCCTGAGCTTTGGCAGGATCCGCTCCTCCAAGGCGCCTGAAGCTCCGGAAGCGCAGCGCACGTCGGCCGGCCGCAGGGCTTTCATCAACAGTTCCGCCGTGCTCCTCGCCGGCGCCGCCGCCGAGACCCTCGCGCGCGCGCAGGTTAAAAAGGTAGATGGCGGTCTTGCGGAAATCACGCCCAAGGAAAGCATAGACAGGGAGCCCCGCCTCGTTCCTCCGGGATCGGGCGGAGTGGCGGCTTTCTATCAAAGCTGCACCGCATGCCAATTGTGCGTCACCGCATGCCCCAACGGGGTTCTGCGCCCCTCCACCGACTTTGAGCACCTGCTCCAGCCGCAGATGGGATACGAAAAGGGCTTCTGCCGTCCCGAATGTACGGCATGCTCGGACATCTGCCCTTCGGGAGCCATACTCCCCATAGCCAGGGAAGCCAAGACTCTGGTACGCATAGGCACCGCCGTCGTGAATCCCGACCTTTGCCTGGCAGCCAGGGGTGAAGAAGGCTGCGGCAGCTGCGAGCGTCACTGCCCCACCGGCGCAATCGACATGGTACAGGCCGGCGACGTACGCAGGCCCGTTGTGGCAGAAGAGCAGTGCATAGGCTGCGGCAAGTGCGAATACCTGTGCCCTGTAAGGCCGGTAAGTGCAATTACGGTTAAAGGACTTCAAACCCATATTCAGAAATAGCCATGGACAGAAGATCATTTTTGAAGACTAGCGGAGCGGCGGCAGCACTTGCCGGCCTGGCCGCATGCGCAGGACCGAAGGGAAATGAAAAAGGCGCAAGCACCACGCAGGAAATCGGAATCGACGGTCCCATGCTGCAGAACTACCCCGGGGTAGGAGTCCTGGGATACGGCTGCATGCGCTGGCCCATGATAAAGGATGCTGAAGGCAAAGATGTTATTGACCAGGAGACTGTTAACCAGCTCGTAGATGAGGCCCTCGCCCATGGCGTCAATTACTTTGACACTTCGCCAGTGTACCTGAGGGGAGACTCGGAGCGGGCGACGGCCGTTGCGCTCAACCGCCACCCGAGAGAGAGCTGGCTGCTGGCCACCAAACTCTCCAACTTTGCCGATGCAAGCTACGAGAACTCCGTGAAGATGTACCGCCGTTCGCTGGAGATATTCAACACCGACCACATCGACTACTACCTGCTTCACGCCATCGGCAGCGCGGAAGACTTCAGCCGCCGCTTCGAAAGCACGGGCATCATGGACTTCCTGCTCAAGGAGCGCGAGAAAGGACACATACGCAAGCTCGGATTCTCTATTCACAGCCACAAGGAAGGTTTCGACTCCATGATGGAGCTGCATCCCAAGTATCATTGGGACTTCGTGCAGATACAGATGAACTACCTCGACTGGACCCACGCCGGCGGACGCAACACCAACGCCGACCACATGTACGCCGAGCTGGCGGCAAGGGACATCCCGGTGGTCATCATGGAGCCCTTGCGCGGAGGCGGGCTCGCCAGCCTGACCAAGAGCCAGACCGCCCTGCTCAAGTCGAGGGAACCCGACCGCAGCGTGGCGTCGTGGGCTTTCCGCTTCGTGGGCAGCTTCCCCAAGGTGCTCACCGCCCTCAGCGGAATGACCTACAAAGAACACCTCGAAGACAACCTCAAGACTTTCTGCAATTTCAAGCCGCTGGTCCCGGAAGAGTTCGAGCTGCTTGAACAGATTGCCGACGAGCAGTCCCGTTTCCCGCTGGTAGGCTGCACGGGCTGCCAGTACTGCATGCCCTGCCCTTACGGAATAGACATTCCCGGGGTTTTCCGCTTCTACGACAAAAGCGTGGTGGAGGGCAGTTTTGTGAAAGGTCCGGAGCAGGAAGGATACGCCAGACTGAGGCGCCGCTACCTTGCCGAATACGACAAATCCGTGGAGTCGGTCCGGCAGGCCGACCACTGCATATCATGCGGCAAATGTATGCACGCTTGCCCGCAGCATATCAGGATTCCGAGGGAATTAAAAAGAATAGATGATTATATTGAAAGCATAAAACAAGATTTGCTTTGATTTGTTAATCTAAAAGGTTGGCATTTTTACATTTTATTACAAAATTTCTTAAAAATACTAACAAAAAGTGTGTCTAAAACCTTAAATCGCTGCCTTATAGCGGCGATTTTAGTGGGTATTTTTTTTGCTTTTTAAAAATAATATTCCGATATTGCGCTCTAATTCGGTACTTAAGCCCTAGGTTGTAACTAAGATTAGTTAGTATATTTATTGTTTAATTTAAAGTAACGCTTATGAAAAAAGCTAAACTGTTCTTCAGCGCTTTGTTCTTGTTCCTAGGCGTGACGCTTTCCGCTCAAAACGTCAACGTCAAGGGTACGGTCAAAGATGCATCCACCGGTGAGGGCATACCCTTCGCGGCCATTCAGGTCAAGGGTACCACCACCGGCACAGCCACGGATGCGAACGGAGCATTCAGTTTTAACGCTCCGTCCAACGCAACGCTTATCTTCTCTTCCATCGGCTACGTTGCAGAGGAAGTTGCGATAAGCGGTCGCGCAGTGATCGATGTCGTGCTCGAACCCGACGCCGACATCCTTGAGAACGCTGTCGTGGTGGGTTATGGTTCCGCCAAGCCCGTCAGCAGCCTCGTAGGTTCCGTTACCACAGTCAAGTCCGACATCGTGCGCAACGCACCTTCTGCTTCAGCACTCGACAACCTGCAGGGTCAGGTCGCCGGTCTGAGCGTTCTCACCACCGGTGGTATCGCAGGTGACAACGCCGTTTCCCTGCAGCTCCACGGTATGGGATCCCTCGGATCCTCCACCACGCCGTTGTACATCATCGACGGTATCCCTTCATCCAGCCGTACCATCATGGCCATGAACCCTAACGACATTCTCGCCATCTCCGTTCTCAAGGATGCGTCTTCGACCTCCATCTACGGAGCCCGTGCAGCGAACGGCGTCGTGTTCGTGACCACCAAGGCAGGTTCCTACGACTCCAAGGCCACGGTGACCGTGCGTTCCCAGTACGGTATCTCCACCCTCGCCAACATGCAGTTCTACGAGAACCTGATGTCCGGCGACGAGCTCAAGGACCTCTGGATCCGCACCGGCAAGTTCACCCCCGAGCAGATCAGGGCCAACTATACCGACATGGGCTACACCGCCAACACCAAGTGGCACACCATTTTCCAGCAGCTCAACAACCCCCAGTACCAGAACGACGTCACCATCGAGGGCGGCGGTTCCAAGGTCGCCTACCTCATCAGTGCGTCCCAGTTCCACCAGAGGGGTACTTCCGTGGGCAACTACTACGACCGCTACACCGTGCGTTCCAACGTCCAGGCTCACCCGAAGGACTGGCTCAAGATAGGCGTCAACCTCAACCTGTCCGGCGACAAGAACCAGACCAACGGCAACTGGAACAATGCTGCCTTCAGCGATGCAGGCGCATACACCTCCGGCGGTCTGTCCTACATGCTGAACCCCCTCATCCCCGCGTACGACAAGGACGGAAAGCTCTATCCCTACAGGTTCCCCAACGGACTTACCAACCCGTACTACTACATGGAGACCTATCCTGACATCACCGACCGTTACGGCCTGAACGGAGCTGCGTTCATCGAAATAGAGCCCATCAAGTACCTCAAACTGCGTTCACAGCTGGGTACCGACACCATGTTCAACTTCAACAACTACAGCGCACTCCCTTCCAGCAAGATCCGCAGCGGCACCGGTTACAAAGGCAAGACCGCCCAGATGACTTCCAACAACACCATCACGAACACTATCGAGTACGCCCGCACAATTGCGAACGACCACGCTTTCTCTGTGCTCGTAGGTCATGAAGGAATCAGCAACTGGTACGACTACTTCTCCTCATATGCAAGCGGACAGACAGAAGACCGACTCCTCATTCTCCAGCAGGGTACCTCTGCTTCCAGAAGCGTAAGCGAAGCTTCCCAGGCCAGCAAGTTCCTGTCCTTCTTCGGACACGCTGACTACAGCTACGCCCGCAAGTACAATGTCGACTTCACCGTCCGTAACGATGCTTCTTCCCGTTTCGGTAAGAACGTCCGCAACGCCACCTTCTGGTCCGTTGGCGCACGCTGGAACCTCAGCCGCGAGAACTTCCTCAAGAACGCTTCCTGGATCAGCAACGCCAGCCTGAAGGCCAGCTACGGTACCCAGGGTAACGCCGAAATCGGCAACTACCAGCACCTCGCCCTCATCGGCACCCTGACCAACTACAACGACGGCAACTCATGGGCCATCGGCCAGCCGAGCAACAACGACCTCACCTGGGAAAAGCAGGCTCTGCTTTCCATCGGTGCGAACGCTCGCTTCTTCGACAGGCTTGACCTCGAACTCGAGTTCTACCACCGTACCACCACCAACATGCTGATGGACGTGCCTTATCCGTACACTTCCGGATTCGACGAGCTGACTGCCAACGTGGGCGGCCTGACCAACACCGGTATCGACATCACCCTCGGATGGGACATCATCCAGCGCCCCGACGCCTACCTGCGCTTCAGCACCAACTTCAACTACAACAAGGAGAAGGTGTCCGAGCTATTCGACGCCGCATGGGACGAAGACCTGCAGAGGTATCGCTGGATCATGGCAAGCGAAGGTCTTGCATACATCCAGGGACAGCCTGTCATGTTCTATTGTCCTATCTACGCAGGCGTGGATCCTGAGGACGGCGCACCCATGTGGTACGTTCCCGGCGACGATCCCGACATCACCACAAAGGGTGAGACCACCAAATCATACGACGAAGACCTGCTGAGTCAGAACACAGGACTCACGCTTTCAGCACCCATGGTGGGCGGCTTCAGCCTGCGCGGCGGATGGAAGTTCCTCTCCTTCGCGGTAGACTTCTCCTATGTTCTCGGTAAGACCCTCATCAACAACGACCGTTATTTCTACGAGAACGTAAACAATAACGCAACGTACAACAAGATCAAGTCCGTCAGCAACTACTGGACTCCCGAGAACAGGAACGCTCCATATCCCGACTGGACGAAGGGATACGTCATGCAGTTCGACACCCACCTCTACGAGGATGCATCCTTCCTGCGTCTGAAGAACCTGCAGGTTGGCGTAGCACTTCCCAACAAGTGGCTTGAAGCACAGAAAGTATTCGACAGCATCAAGCTCACCTTCACCGGCCGCAACCTCCTGACCTTCACCAACTACACCGGTGTTGATCCCGAAATTGCAGGCAACCTGACATACGGCCGCGTCGGTAACAGCAAGCAGTACCTTGTCGGTCTTGAGTTCACATTCTAAACGATTGCAGCAATGAAAAAGATATTTAAATACATAGCTTCGGCAGCAGCCGTCGTGTCTGTTCTTGCATCCTGCAACCTGGACCTTGTACCTATCAGTTCCATCGCTTACGAAGAAGGCGGTCAGTTGATCCAGACCCAGGCCAACCTCACAGCTCTCGAGAACGGTTTGCTCCAGTCGTACCGCACCCTGCAGATGGGCGAGTTCGAAATTGCCAGCGAAGTCATGATGGACGGCTTCAACGCCACCCTCGACTATGGCAACAACTACGGCGGTATCCACAAAACCGATTACAACTTCACTTCGAGCGACTACTACGTAGAAGACTATTGGAGCTACAACTACAGCGCCATCAAGAACTACAACATCTTCATAGCGGCCGCCGACAATGTCAGCGACGATCTTAAGGCAAACGCCCGCGTGGCCAAAGGAGAGGCTTTCTTCCTGCGCGCATCGTCCTACCTCAATCTCGCCCGCCACTTCGGCAAGGCCTACAACGCTTCAACAGCCGACAGCGACCTGTGCGTTCCCCTGGTGACCGTTTACGACCAGCAGGAGAAGCCCGCACGCGCCACCGTCAAAGAGGTGTACACCCAGATCAAGGCCGACCTTGACTCTGCGGCCCTTTGCCTTGCAGGCGTGAAGGGAGCCGTCCGCTCCAACCGTCCTACCATCGATGCTGTCAACGCGCTTTATGCCCGTTACTTCCTCGATGTAGCCGACTACGCCAGCGCTGCCGAGTATGCACACAAGCTGATTGACGCCGGCACCTACAAGCTTGCATCCACAGCCGAGGAAATGGCTGCCGAATTCGTCAACGACGCCGGTACCGAGCCCATCTACCAGGTTCATGCAAGTCTCGCCGAAGGCACCAACGCCAGCGCCGTGTGGACATACTGGACTTCCGACTCCAACCATGGAGAAGTGTTCAGGCCTTACTTCCTCCCTACCCAAAGCGTGATTGACATGTACAGCACAGGCGACCTGCGTTTTGCTGCATGGTTCGACAACACCGAGTGGGTGCTGCTCAACGGCAAGTACTATCAGGGTGACTTCTACATCTTTAAGAAGTTCTGGGGCAATCCCGCCCTCACGAGCGCCATCCGCAACGGCCGTCAGGCTCCCAAGCCTCTCACCATTGCAGAGCAGTATCTCATTGCAGCGGAGGCCGAAGAAGCAGCCGGTAACGCCAGCGCCGCAAAGGCAGACCTGAACGCACTTCAGGTTGCACGTAACGCCGACATTACCGACGCCACCAAGGACAATATCCGCAAAGAATGGTTCAAAGAGACCATCGGATGCGGACTCCGCATGTCTTGCATGAAACGCTGGGGCCTCGGCTACAACGGACGTCCCGCACAGGCCGGAGCTGCAGTCATCCTCAACAGCGGTGACATCTATGACGGCAAGGTATTTGCCGCCGACGACTACCACTACCAGTGGCCCATCCCTTCTCACGAGATGAAGATCAACAAGAACCTCAAGCAGAACGGAGGTTACGGCGAATAGTTAATTTAACACCTTTGAAAGATGAAAACAATAAACAAAATAGTCTTTGCTGCGCTCGCGGTCATTTCTCTGGGCGCCTGCAACAACAAGGTGGAGTACAAGAGCAATCCTATGGTCGCCATTGACTGCAAGTCAAAAGAGATCAAGGAATCGTCCGAGGGCGTGAAAGTGGCCATTCCGGTTCACCTCTACAACACAAAAGAGGCCTGCACGGTCGCTTATAGCGTGACTCCTATCAATGCTACAGAAGGAAAGGATTACGTTCTGGACGACAACTCCGGCGTGCTGAACTTTGCAGCCGGCGTCGACAGCCTTGCAATCCCGTTCACCATCTACGGCCAGCCCGGAACTTACACCGGCAAAGTGTCTTTCCAGATCGACCTCAAGAGCGCAAGCAACGATGTAAAGATTACTCCGTTCAACAGCTGCGTGGTTTCCATTGCAGACCTTGACCACCCGCTGTCCGATATCCTTGGCGACTACACTGCCGACGGTACCTGCGGATTCGGAAGGAACACCCAGTGGCCGGTAAAATTCACCGCGGACGAGAAAGACGTCACCAAGGTCTGGATTGACTACATCATCGGCTTCGCAGCCCTGAACAACGCCCAGGATTGGGGTGACTGGTCCTGCTACGGTATCGTGTCCGAAGACCACAAGACCATCACCATCCCTTACCTGCAGAAGACGGATATCGAATGGACGGCAGACGGTGACTTTATGCAGCTCTGCAGCTGGGGTGTATCCGAAGGCGCACCTGTCCCTGACGAGACGCCCGGTGACATCAAGCTTGTGTGGAACGAACAGTACGGCGGATTCATCAACGACGCGAGGATCACTTACGACGGTGTCCTCTCCGGCAAGATGGGCAACTACTACTGCCTGTACTACGGCGCCAACAGCATCCTGTTCAAAAAGAATTAAGACCGCTGAGTTTTTAAGAGGCTGACCTCTTATGGTCAGCCTCTTTTTTAATTAATTCATCATTCCTTAACGAAAGCAAGACAATGAAAAGAATCATTTTGCTGGCAGCATCCATCCTCGCATTTATAGCCCCCCTCCACGCAGCCTCGGATTTCGAGCCAAGGGAAACCTGGCCCTACATTTACGAAGAATTCTCTCCCGGAGCGGTGCGCACCAACGGAGGAAAGCTGATCGAAGATGGCAAATACAACATCTGCCTGATCGACGGATCACTGCACTACATCTCCGACGGCAAAGTGATGCAGGCCGACATGACTTCGGTGTTTACGGCCAAAATAGGAGATGACGTATATGTGAAAGTGTGGGGAAGGATGTACAAGGTCCTCGCGGAAAGCGAGCACGGAGCTGTGCTCAGCGGTCTGGAAATCGACATGGAGGCCCTTGACAAAGTGGAGGTCGGTTACGGAGTGTCCGTGTCTTCTGCGTCGAAGCACGGCCTCAATGTGATGGCTCTCGATTCCGGCGGCAACATAAATATCCTCAACGAGAGCATCAAGAACGTGGAAGAGAACAAGGCCAAAGGGAAAGTGCTGCCCCTGGCCGAGACTACGTACCTGTATTACCACAACCAGCTCATAAAGGCAAACCGTTCAGAGGTTCTGGGCTTACCCGGCGTAGACAAGAAACAAGCTGCCGATTTCATCAAGAAAGAGAAAATCAAATGGAAGAAGACGGACTCTCTGCTGAAGGTGCTGGAGTTCCTCGACAAGTAAAATATGAGAACATTCTTATACGCGATTCCGCTGCTAGTCCTGGCAGCGTGTACCCGTATCCCCGATCCGGCCGTGAACACGACGCCGGATTCAGTGGCAAAAATAGAGGAGACACCGTTTGTGACCGGTGTCATATCCGTAAAAGTATCGGAAGAAATGGCGGAAGCCCTTGAGAAGACAGGAGTTATACCTCCTGCGCTTGCCGCCGCAGGGATCAGCTCGGCAGAAAGGGTTTTTCCCGATGCCGGGGAATGGGAGCCCAGGCACCGCAAGGCCGGACTGCACAAGTGGTACAGGATGACCATAGACGAAAAAGCTCCTGTCACTAAGGCTGTAACGGACATCTCCGACATCCCCGGAGTGGAGAGCGCCGAGCCTGTACGCAAGCAAAAACTCACGGCATACTTCAACGACCCCATGTTCGCCGACCAGTGGGCCATTTACAACGACGGCTCCCTCGGGTCCAAATTCACACCGGGCTGCGACGTGAATGCAGTCCCCGTGTGGGAGCGGTTCACAGCAGGCAGTTCCAACGTGATTGTGGCGGTGCTCGACCAGGGAGTGCAGTTCGACCACCCCGACCTGGCGGCAATCACCATCCCCGCAGGCATCGACGGCAGCAAGAGCTTCATTACCGGACACACAGGCTACAACGTACACGCCGGTGACCACGGCACCCACTGCGCCGGTGTGATTGCGGCCGTCAACAACAACGGAGTCGGCATCTGCGGCATTGCAGGCGGTTCCGACGGCCGCGGCGGCGTGAGGATACTCTCGTGCGAAATGCTTCGCGTTGATCCGACCGATCCCAACAAAAGCCTGGGCGGCAGCTCCGAAGACGCCATGGTCTGGGCGGCCGACAAGGGCGCCGTGATCTCCAGCAACAGCTGGGGCTATGTTTACGATAGCGAAACCGATGCCGCCAACGGCGGAATAGGCATGATGCGGGAAAGCATCGAGTATTTCATCAAATATGCCGGCTGCGATGCCGACGGCAACCAAAGGCCGGACAGCCCCATGAAAGGCGGAGTCGTGATTTTTGCCGCCGGAAATGAAGGCTGGCAGCATGCCTGGCCTGCCGAATACGAAAAAGTCATTGCGGTGGGCGCCGTCAGTTCCAAACGCACCAGGGCCTATTATTCCAACTTCGGCCCCTGGGTCGATATCTGCGCCCCCGGCGGAGACGCACAGGTGGGTCCGCTCATTCTCAGTTCCATAAGCGGAAGCCGCTACGGACAGATGCAGGGCACCTCCATGGCCTGCCCGCAGGTGTCAGGCGTAGCAGCCCTTATCGCTTCTTATTTCGGCGGTCCCGGCTTCACCAACGACATGCTCATAGAGAGGCTCCTCAAAGGGGCCAGCAGCGCCAAAGCTCCTGCTTACAGCAACATTGGCCCCATGGTCGATGCCTTCGGCGCATTCAGCTACGGCGGTTCCACTGCTCCGGACCCGGTGAACAGCATCCAGAGCGGCAATGTGGTTTCCAACTTCATAACCCTCACCTGGAAAGTAACTCCCGACGCTGACGACATCAAGGCTTATTCGTACAATGTCTATGCGTCCAAAGACCGTTCGCTGCTTGAGAACCTGGATCCGGTGAACATTCCCGCACAGGTACTACATAAGAACGTGGCCGTGGACAGGCTGGAAGTCGGGGACGACATTTCCGTCACATTCGAGAACCTCGATTTCGACACCGACTACTATTTCCGCGTGGGAGCGATAGACTATGCCGGCAACCGCTCCGAGCTCAGCCAGATCAGCAGCTTCAGGACGCTGGCAAACAACCCTCCGGTCATAACATCCGAGCAGGGCACTGACATTCGCCTGCAGTCTTTCGAAACGCTCAGCTTCACAGTGGAAATCAAAGATCCCGACGGACACGGCTACGAAACTTCCGTAGAAAGCAACTCCGATGCATTTTCGTTTATCAGCACCCCACAGGGTGTGAACGTAACCATCGAAGCCCTCAAGGCCGATCCCGGAAAGTACAGCGCCACGATTACGGCCACCGATACTTTCGGGGCCTCTTCATCGATGACGTTCAACTATGAGATACTCCCCAACCACGGCCCTGAAGTGATAAAGCAAGTCGACAACATTCTGCTCTTTGCGGTGGGAGAAAGCCGGGACCTCATAATTTCGGATTTCATCTCCGACCCCGACGGCGAGACTCCCTCCTATACAGTGAGCTACACCGTCCAAAACATAGTGCACCTCAATCCCACGGGAGGCATTTTCAAGCTTACCGCCACCGGTTTCGGTCTTACCGAAGTAACAATACTGGCAAACGACGCCCGCAAAGAAAGCTGCTCGGTCACATTCAAGGTGCTGGTCCAAAACAATTCCAGCCCTATAGACCTCTACCCCAACCCTGTGAAGACGGTTCTCAACATCCGCCCGCTCGCTTCGGGGCAGATGAGCGTGTCCATCTCCAACAAGGCAGGTGCCATCATCTACAGCAGCACTTCGGAAGTCACCCCCTTCGATCCGCTCACAATCAACCTTGCAGACCAGAGCGCCGGCATGTACTACGTTAAAATCAAAAGCGCCGAGATTGATTCGGTCTTCACAATCGCCAAACTATGACAAGCACAAAAACCATCATAACCGCAGTTCTGTCCCTCATTGTGTGCCTGACGGCCAGGTCGCAGAGTCTCCCCGCACTTCTAGTCCCCACGGATGCCAGGTCCCTGGCCATGGGCGGAGTGAGTCTGCCCAAGGAGGCCGATCAGCTGGATGCACATGCATACTTCGGCAAATGGGCTCCGAAAACCGCTGACAACACGATAGTCGGAGCTGATGCATGGTTCAAGATAGGCAGCCGCCTGGCCTTGTCGGCCGAAGGGAAAGGTTTCCTGGACAAGCCATACAGCATCACAGGAGCCGAAGGTTCATCCAAAGGCAGCTACAAGCCTTACGACCTTATAATAGGCCTTGGAGCCGAATTCCTGATTACGGACGCCATCTGCGCCGGACTCAAGGTCCGCAACGTGACCTCGGCCCTGGCCGAAAAGAACATAGGCTCCTCGATAGGAGGCGACATTTTCGTGCGCTACAGCAGTCGTGTATGGGGCGTCGAGCTTGCAGGACGCAATATCGGCAGCCCCATCAATTACGGTGAAGGAGCTCACTCAATCCCGTTTCTTGCTGCGGTGAGCGGATACGTGCGGCCCGTCAAAGGGCTCACGCTGGCAGCAGAGGCCGATTATCTGTTCAAAGGAGGCCTCATGGCTTCGGCCGGAGCCGAATACGGATTCAAGGACATGGCCTTCGTCCGCGCAGGCTTCCACTATGGCGACCCTGCCAAGGCGCTCCCCACCTTCCTTTCGCTCGGATTGGGCGGGAAGCTCGCCGGATTCAAACTCGACGGCACCTTCCTGCTGCTTTCCGAAACACTTGGAAACAGCTTCCTGGTGAGCCTGGGATACGAATTCTGAGTTACTGTGCGGCACCTGCCACAAGGTCGAGTATTTCTGAGGTGATTTTTTGCTGGCGGCCTTTGTTGTATTCAAGGGTCAGTTCGGAGAGCAGCGACTCGCCGTTGTCGGTGGCCGCCTGCATGGCTACCATGCGCGCAGCATGTTCTGCAGCGGCAGAATCGAGCAGAGCTGCATAAAGCTTCAGATCCATCACCTGAGGGGCAAGACGTTCAAGCAGCTCGGCCCTGGAGGGTTCTATGATATAGTGCTCTTCTGCAAGGATTTGTTCTTCTTCGTCCTGCTGTCCTGGATCATCAAATCCAAGATAGGGTTCCACCACCACTTGCTGGCGGCCTGTACTCACGAAATGATTGTACACCAGCAGCGCTCCGCCAATGCGTCCCGACTCATAGAGAGTACGTAGCTCTTCTGCGGCACCGGCCACAGGAGCGAATTCCGGATGGGCCACAAGGGGTGTAAAGTCACGGGATGAAGGCGCACCGTTTTTGCGGAGGAACTCGTACATTTTCTTGCCGAAGGCCCAGAATTCCAGGGTTTGACCGGAAGCAGCGGCTTCTTGCTGCAATTCCTGGACTTTCTTGATGACGTTGGTGTTGAAGGCTCCGCACATCGAGCTGTTGCTGCTGAATGCCAGCACCACCAGCGGCAGTCCTTGGCAGCTGTGATTCTGCCGCTCAAATTGGTCATAGCTTTGCTGGCTGCTCCGGTATTGGTCAGCAGCCTCGGGCAGGTTCCGGAAAGGGTGTGCCGCAGCAGCCCGTAAAACTTGGGAAAAGGGCTGCTGCGGCACACCCTTCCCGGAACCGGAGGCTGCGGCGAGGATGGTCTCCAAGGCCTCTTCATAGGGTCTCAGAGCCTCAATGGTACGCTGAGCCTTCCGCAGCTTGGACGAGGCCACGAGCTTCATCGCTGAAGTAATCTTCAGCGTACTACGCACAGACGCGATTCGGTCTTTTACTTCCCTAAGTGTTGACATATATCGGAAGCAAGTTCGGTAAGAACCCTCTCAGCGTTGTCGCTTACCTTTCCGTCCTGCAGCTCCTTAAGCACATCTGCGTGGGAAGCCCTCATACGGTCCAGGAAAAGCCTTTGGAATTCAATCACTTGATCTACGCGTATATCGGCCATCAGGCCTCTGGTTCCACAATACAGCACTGCCACCTGCTCCCCTACCGGCATGGGAGAATACTGAGGCTGGATGAGCAGCTGGTTGTTTTTGCGGCCCTTGTCAAGAGCCATTGCAGTGACCTTGTCCAGGTCGGAGGAGAACTTGGAGAAGGACTCCAACTCACTGAACTGCGCCTGGTCGATCTTAAGGGTGCCGGCAATTTTCTTCATGCTCTTGACCTGTGCGGCGCCACCCACACGGGACACGGAAATGCCGACATTGACGGCCGGGCGGAAGCCGGCATTGAAGAGAGAACTCTCCAGATAAATCTGGCCGTCGGTGATAGAAATCACATTGGTAGGTATGTAAGCCGACACGTCTCCCGCCTGGGTTTCTATAATAGGAAGTGCAGTCAGGGAGCCGCCGGCCTTTACTTTGCCCTTAAGGGATTCAGGGAGGTCATTCATCTGCTCTGCGACCTCCTGCTGAGAGATAATCTTGGCGGCACGTTCCAGCAGCCTGGAATGCAGGTAGAACACGTCGCCGGGATAGGCTTCACGGCCGGAAGGACGGCGCAGGATAAGAGACACTTCACGGTATGCCACAGCCTGTTTGCTAAGGTCGTCGAACACCACCAGGGCATGACGTCCGGTGTCGCGGAAATACTCCCCGATGGCGGCGCCGGCAAAGGGCGCATAATATTGCAGGGCGGCAGGATCGGCAGCCGTTGCCGCCACCACGATGGTATAGTCCATCGCTCCCTTTTCCCTCAGCGTCTGCACGATGGAAGCCACGGTGGAGCCCTTCTGCCCCACTGCGACATAGATACAGTACACAGGATTGCCCTCGAGATAGCCTTGGCGCTGGTTGATTATGGTGTCCAGGGCTATGGCCGTCTTGCCGGTCTGCCGGTCGCCGATAATGAGCTCTCGCTGGCCGCGTCCAATGGGAATCATGGAGTCTATGGCCTTGAGGCCTGTCTGCAGGGGCTCATGCACGGGCTCACGGAATATCACTCCGGGAGCCTTGCGTTCCAGCGGCATGCGTACAGTCTCGCCCTGCACTTTGCCCAAACCATCGAGCGGGGTGCCTATAGGATCCACTACGCGTCCCACCAGGCCTTCTCCGACATCGATTCCTGCAATACGCCCAAGCCTTCTGACCCTCATGTCTTCTTTCACCTGGTCGGTGGGGCCCAGCAGGACTGCTCCGACGCTGTCTTCCTCGAGGTTCATGACGACAGCCTTGACGCCGCAGTCGAATTCCAGCAGTTCGCCGGCTTCGGCCTTGGACAGGCCGTATATACGGGCCACACCGTCGCTGACGGTGAGCACGCTGCCCACCTCTTCGTATTTTACAGACATGTCGATACCCTTCAGTTGCCTGTAGAGTATGTCTGAAATCTCACTTGCTTTGATAGTATTTTCTGCCATCCTTACACAATCCTGTTGTTCTTTTCCACAAACTGACGCTGCAGTATTTCCAGCTGGCGCCTCACGCTTGCATCCAACATATATCCGTGATACTCAACCCTGTAGCCACCGATTAGCGAGGGGTCTGTTTCTGTCTCCAAAAGTACTTTGTGGCCGCTGCGCTGCTCGATTTCCTTGGTAACCCTAGCCTCCAGCTCGGGAGACTCCACCACCGTGGTCAAGCGTACGTGAGCAAGAGATGCGTCCTCGCAGTACATATCGACATAAGTCCGTAGAATGCGCCTGAGGTAGTCCAAACGTCCGTTCCTGGCCAGCAGGTTTATGAATTTCTGCAGGTCTGGCTCCAGTTTGCGGGGGATAGAAAAAGGACGGTGCAGCATCTGCACGATCTGCGCACACACCGCCTCTCCGCTGCCGTTATCCTTTGTGAGATGCAGCAGGGCCATTGCATAACGTTTGGTAATTGCTCCGGTATTCATATCAATTAATAGGCGCCGATGAGACTTCGTCGGAGAGCCTGTCCAGGAGGGCAAGCTGCTCCGGAGTTTCTTCCAATTCCTTACGGACTATTTTTTCTGCTACGGCCAGAGAAAGGGCGGAAACCTCCGTGCGTATATCCCGCAATGCAGATTCCTTTTCGGCCGCAATTTCTTCGCGTGCACCCCGGAGTATCTCGGCGGCTTCTTCCTGGGCCTTCTGACGGGCCTCCGCAAGCATTGCATCTTTGGTCTTGGAGGCCTCCTGCATTATCTTTCCCTGCTCGGCACGTGTCTGCTCGAGCATCTGCTCCCGCTGAAGAGCCGCCTCCTGCACGCTCTGGCGAGCCAGTTCGGCAGCTTTGAGCGAGTCGGCAATATGCTCGGAGCGCTTCTGAACGGCCTTAGTAATCACCGGAAAGCCGAACTTGGCGAGGATGAAAAACACCACGCCGAAGATTACGACCATCCAGAAGATGAGTCCGAAATCCGGTGTAATAAGCGACATAAGCCTTTACAGGAGCACAGCCAGCAGACAAGCGATAACGCCGATAAGGCACACGCCTTCGAGGAGAGCGCCAATGATGATAGCAGTAGTACGCAGTCCGCCCGCAATCTCGGGCTGACGCGCAGATGCTTCCATGGTGGACTGGGCCAGTTTGCCGATACCGATTGCAGCGCCGATGGCGACTATACCGGCGCCTATTGCGCCGCCGACTTTGGCAAGAACTGCCGCTTGAAGAATTGATCCTATCATAACTATTTAATTTTAATGAGTTTCATTTTCCGGGTGCTGGTGCGCAAGGCCTATGAAGACCGACGACAGCATGGTGAATACATAAGCTTGTATGAAAGCCACGAGCAATTCGAGGCAGTCCAGGAATATTCCGAGGACCACGGCCACGAAGCTCAGGGAGCCGTTCAGGAGGGGGCCCATCTTGGCGGTAAGGAATATGAGCGCCACTGCGCTCAGGAGCATGATATGCCCGGCCAGCATGTTGGCAAA
Source organism: uncultured Bacteroidales bacterium (assembly GCA_946403855.1). Taxonomy (GTDB): domain Bacteria; phylum Bacteroidota; class Bacteroidia; order Bacteroidales; family UBA932; genus Cryptobacteroides. Next base: position 80,965 of record CAMJBH010000006.1, on the reverse strand, counting down.
AAGCCTCACCATGAGCGAAAAAGGCTTGGTGAACATGCCCAGGATTTCTATGGCCGGCATGATGGGGATAGCTTTCAGGAACAAAGGCACATCGGGCCAAAGGATATCCTTCCAGTAGTGCTTGTTGCCGAAGAGGTTGACCATCAAGAAGGTAAACAGGGCCAGCACAAAGGTCACCGCTATATTTCCAGTGATGTTCGCTCCGCCCGGGAACACAGGCACTATGCCCATAAGGTTGTTGATGAGTATAAAGAAGAACGCCGTCAGAAGATAGGGCGAAAAGCGCTTATAATCAGGGCCTACCGCCTCTTTTATGACATCGTTCTCAATGGTCATGATGACCGGTTCCAAAAGAGCGGCCAGGCCTTTGGGCGCTTCTTTCAGATAGTCGTGCTTCTTGTACCACCGGGCACAAAGAAGAATGAGCACCACAAGTATGATGCTGTCGATAATAAGCCCGAAGACGTTCTTGGTGACCGACAGGTCCACCGGCCTTGAGCCGTCCGACACACGCACAATCTTACCCTCGTGCGGCTGGCCTTTGGCGGCAATGCGGTAGCCCCGGTACTCCCCTCCGTGTTCAAGCCTGGCGCTGCTGAATACCTGCACACCTCCGTCGATGAGGATGCATAGCAGAGGAATAGAAATATCTTTTCCATTGATAGTGGTAATGTGCCACTCGTATGCGTCTCCTATATGCCCGAATATATATTCGTTCATATCCACAGCCGGCGCTTCCTCCTGCGGGGAGGCCGCAGCAGGCAGAGGCAGCAGAAAGACCGCCACAAGCAGCAGAAGTACTGTCAGACGGTTTGGACGCATAGTTTTAATTCGTTTTTATCGAGGATCAGGGCGCCGGTCTTGATGGAGACTTCGCTTTCTTTGCCTTCGCTTCTCCAGGTCACGTTTCCGGCATCCAGGCTCGAAATGATGGGAGCATGCCCGGGGAGCACCTCGAAACGGCCTTTCGTGCCGGGGAGGAAAACCGCCTCAACAGCACCTTCGAACACCGCCCCCTCAGGGGTCAGCACCTTGAGTATAAGCTCGTTATCCTTCATTTACCTGGGCTAATATACGTTTGCCCTTTTCTATTGCTTCTTCTATCGTACCTACATTCAGGAAGGCCTGCTCTGGCAGGTCGTCACACTCTCCGTCGAGTATCATGTTAAAGCCTTTGATGGTATCGGCAATGTCCACCATCACTCCCGGCACTCCCGTGAACTGCTCCGCCACTGCGAAAGGCTGCGACAGGAAACGCTGCACACGGCGGGCTCGGTTGACGGTAAGCTTGTCTTCGTCGGACAGCTCGTCCATTCCAAGAATCGCAATTATGTCCTGCAGTTCCTTGTTACGCTGGAGTATCTGCTTGACTCTCTGTGCCGTACGGTAATGCTCTTCGCCGACTATGTTCGGATCAAGAATGCGGGAAGTCGATTCCAGCGGATCCACCGCCGGATAGATTCCGAGCGCCGTAATCTTTCGGCTTAGCACCGTGGTAGCGTCAAGGTGCGAGAACGTGGTGGCCGGGGCCGGGTCTGTGAGGTCGTCGGCAGGCACATAAACGGCCTGGACAGAGGTTATAGACCCATTCTTGGTGGATGTAATGCGCTCCTGCATGGCTCCCATTTCGGTGGCAAGAGTGGGCTGATACCCCACCGCCGAAGGCATGCGGCCCAGCAGTGCGGACACTTCGGAGCCGGCCTGCGTGAAACGGAAGATATTGTCTATGAAGAACAATATGTCGTGCGGAGAGTCCGGATCGTGGCTGTCGCGGAACGACTCGGCAAGCGTGAGTCCGCTGAGCGCCACGCTGCTTCGCGCTCCCGGAGGTTCATTCATCTGTCCGAACACCATGGCAACCTGAGACTTGTGCAACTCCTCAGGATCCACCTTGGAAAGGTCCCACTGGCCCTTTTCCATGGATTCCTTGAACGCGGCGCCGTAACGGATCACGTCCGATTCTATCATTTCGCGCAGCAGGTCATTGCCCTCGCGGGTTCGCTCACCCACGCCGGCGAATACAGAAAATCCGTTGTGGCGCTTGGCTATATTGTTTATCAACTCCTTGATAAGCACTGTCTTACCCACGCCGGCGCCGCCGAAAAGGCCAATCTTGCCTCCCTTCAGGTAGGGTTCCAGAAGGTCGATGACCTTGATGCCGGTGAACAAGACCTCCTGCGATGTGGCCAGATCTTCGAAACGCGGAGGTTCCCTGTGAATAGGCAGGGCTCCTGTCTCGTCCAGCGGAGAAAGACCGTCTATGTGGTTGCCGGTGACATTCATCACCCGCCCGCGAATCTGGGCGCCTACAGGCATTGCTATGGATTTGCCCGTACTGATGACTTCGAGCCCGCGGCTCAGGCCGTCGGTGGATTCCATGGCAACGCAGCGGACGGTTTCTTCGCCTATGTGCTGCTGCACCTCCAGAACCACCTTGCGTCCGTTCTGGCAGAGTACATGAAGCGCATCATGGATGGACGGCAGCTTCTTTTCCGCATTCTCAAAATGGACATCGACCACCGGGCCGATGATCTGGGAGATTTTTCCTACAACCGCTTCCATATAACGCTTATTCTGATTTAGTGGTTCCGGCCTTGGCTTCCATAAGCTTCCTGTGTTCTTCCTGCGCCTTTAGCACCGACACGGAACGCTTGAGCACGAATCCGCTGCCCAGGTACTTGGTGCGTACGTCTTCGTCTGCAGCAAGAGACTCCGGAGTACCCTGCTGCAGGATGCTGCCTTCGTAGAGCAGGTAGGCCCTGTCGGTGATGGCGAGCGTCTCGCCCACGTTGTGGTCGGTGATGATGACGCCTATGTTCTTGTATTTCAGCTTGGCTATGATATATTGAATATCTTCGACCGCAATGGGATCCACTCCGGCGAAAGGCTCGTCGAGCAATATGAACTTAGGGTCGATTGCAAGCGCACGGGCTATTTCGCAGCGGCGCCTCTCGCCTCCGGAAAGCTGGATGCCCAGGGACTTACGGACCTTGGAAAGATTGAACTCGTCTATGAGCGACTCCAGCCTTTCCTGCCTTTCCTTACGTGGCACACCCTTTATCTCCATGACGCTCATGATGTTGTCTTCGACCGACATCTTGCGGAATACTGATGCGTCCTGAGGAAGGTAGCCTATGCCCTTCTGGGCACGTTTGTACATGGGCAGTTTGGTAATCTCTTCGTCGTCCAGGAACACTTTGCCGTCATTGGGGACAATCTGCCCGGTTATCATATAGAAACTGGTGGTCTTTCCGGCTCCGTTAGGGCCGAGGAAACCTACTATCTCTCCCTGCTCGACTTCCATCGAGACGCCTTTTACCACGGTACGCAGGCCGTATTTCTTGACCAGGTTTTCGCAACGGAGTTTCATCGTATGTCTAATGCTAAATCTTTTACCAGTTCGCCCACCTCGGCATTTTTGGACATAAGGTCCTTTGCCTTTTCCTGGGGCATATATATCTTGTCTTCCTGTTCGTCTTCCGGGATCACGCATGGCTCCAGACGCAATCTGGTGCAGTCTGTGAGCTTGCGGAACCTATCTTCCAGCTCGCGCAGCTTCTTCTCTGCTATCCAGTTCTTCTGTGCCTCGTTGACCACGGCGAACGACACGACAAGGGAATCTTCTGCTTTTTGGATTTCCAGCTTGGCACCCGACAGGGCATTTGCCAGACGGGGCTGGGAGGTGTACATGGCAGCAAGTTCTTGCCACTTGGACTTGACCGTCTCTTCGTCGGGAAGGGGGGCAGCGGAGGACTTTTCCTCCTCCGGAGCAAGTTCTATGGTGATTTCTTCGGCATCCATAAGGGACGACAGCGACAGTCCGGACGCACGGCGCCTAGGAGCCCGCGGCTGGGGCTTGGGTTCAGGCTTGGGCTCCGGGCTCGCAGTTTCGGCTGCGACCTCGCCGGAGCGACCTTTACCCAAATTCTCGGGAGCGACGGCGGGCGTCGCAGCCGAAACTGCAACTTTAGTCGGTTTCGGGGCCGAGGGAGCGACGGCAGGCGCCGCGGCCGAAACTGCAACTTTAGTCGGTTTCGGGGCCGAGGGAACGACGGCGGGCTCCGAGGCCGAAACTGCAACTTCAGTCGGAATCCCGCCAAGAAACGCCAACCGCATCAACGCAAACTCAATATGCAAACGCTGATTCGTCGCCGCCTTATACCCCGCCTCACACTGCGCAATCACCCCAAGAGCATCGTAAATAAACTTAACGCTACAACGCTCCGCCTGACTCCGATAACGCTCACGCAGAGAATCAGGCAAGTCCAGCAAAGACTCGAGTCCACCAGTACGGCTCACCAAAAGGTCCCGCAAATGAGACCCCAGCGCAGATATGAAATGCAAGGCATTGAATCCCTTGGAAAGAATCTCGTCAAAAATCAGCAGGGCTGTCCCGTAATCCTTGGCGAGAAAAGCGTCAACGAGCCTGAAACTATATTCATAATCAAGCACATTGAGATTACGGATCACATCCTCGTAGTGAATATCCGTGCCGCAGAAAGCCACAGTCTGGTCGAAAATGGTCAGGGCATCGCGCATGGCCCCGTCGGCCTTGTGTGCAATCACATGAAGCGACTCGTCATCCACAGTCACGCCCTCCTTGCCTGCAATGTCACGCAGGTTCCGCACAATATCCGGCACGCTTATACGGTTGAAGTCGTATGTCTGGCAGCGGCTCAGGATAGTGGGAATAATCTTATGCTTCTCAGTAGTGGCAAGGATAAAAATGGCGTGTGCCGGGGGCTCTTCAAGCGTCTTAAGAAAAGCATTGAATGCCGACTGCGTGAGCATGTGCACCTCATCTATGATGTACACACTGTAACGCCCCACCTGAGGAGGGATCTGCACCTGCTCCATCAGGGCCTTGATATCCTCGACGCCGTTGTTCGAAGCGGCATCGAGTTCATGGATACAGTAGGATCGTCCTTCGCGGAACGACACGCACGACTCACATTCCCCGCATGGCTCCATGTCCTCTGTAGGATGAGCGCAGTTGATCGTCTTTGCAAAAATACGAGCGGCACTGGTTTTGCCTACACCTCTTGGGCCGCAGAACAAGTAGGCATGTGCCAGCTGCCCGCGAAGTATGGAATTTTTGAGGGTGCGGGCTATATTGTCCTGACCAATGAGAGCCTCAAAGGAATCCGGACGGTATTTGCGCGCAGAAACTATATACTGGGCCATAATATACTAGTTAATTCTACAAATGTAGTGAAATATTTTATAACTTTGCTGATATGAATCGTGCGCTTAGGAAAATAATATTGCTATTCTCTCTGCTGCTTCTGTCCCTTACATCATTGGGGCAGAAACGGATATATACCAAGAGTTTCAGGCTGCAGGACTTCAAGAGCAAGACCACCAAGGTAGTGCTCGGCGGGTCGGAGACCCTGAACGCTTCGATACGGCAGGAAATCACATCGTACTGGACCATTTCGCCATATGAGTTTTGCACGCCCGCTCAATACGAAAAGCAGAAAAACAACCCGGACGTTTGTTTCCTGCGCGTAGAGAAGAGCCGCGGCATCGTGTTTCTATCACTCTCAAAAGGAGGCAAACCTGACGATCCGAACGCCCTCAAAAGGCCACTGGACATCATTTCTGTGCCCATTTCCGGAGAGAATGAAAACTCCGGCCTGGAGACAGTTTACATGCCGGCATTCATCAGTATTATTCAAGATTACGTAGAGGCGGCCATGGATTCCGAAGCCGCTGCATACGGCGGACTCAAGGCGATCGCGCGCGGCATACCCCGCGGCTACAAAGTGTATATTACAAACTCGGACGCAATCCAGGCATTTGCGAGGCGCGACTCGGAAGCCGCAGTGCAATTGCTAATCACCCCGGACGGCAACCCCTCTTCCAAGCCTCGTCACAGGCTGGTGTTCGGCGCGGCCGACTACCGATTGTACCAATACGGAAAGAACTGAACAGCTTATGATTTTCCCAATACTGCATGAGGCCGATGCTGCCGACGCCCGCGCTGCGCATCCGCAGGCAGAATTTTTCGATCTCTGCCAGTACATAGAGCACAAAATAGGTTCTGACATTGACGCCATAAAGGCCGACTCACCCGAGCGTTTCCGCATCATAGAAGAAGAAGCCCTGCGCGACTTGGTGGTTATGGGCAAAATAACAGGCCGGGACAGAATCATCCGTCTCGGCCCTGATACTTTGTCCAACCCCGAATGCGCCCGGCTGGTCGGCTAGAATATCTTGTAGCGGCGGAGAATTCGGAGCAGGGGTTTTTCGATGGAGCGCTCCCATAGGTAGTGCCCGTAGTCGTCGGGATGGGTGCCGTCCGTGCACGTGGCATACAGGTCCGACGAAGCGTCCGGTTTGATGTAGTACACATCTTTGTACTTCTTGACGGCAATCTTCATCAACGAATCGGCAACGGCCATCTTGGCCGCCTCGACACTCTCGCTCTTAGAAGAAAAATTCCGGCTTTCGCGCCTGATAGTCTGCTGGAAAATCAGTGGAACGCCCGGGCGCGCAGCCTGAATCTTCTCAATAAACGGGAAAAGTCTTTCGCGTATCATCGCCGCGGAAGGGTTCGAAAACGTGTCGAAAAGATATGCATCCACAGCAGGAGCGGCAATCAGCGCATCGGCAAAATATGGCTGAAGGGTGCAACTTCCGCTCACCCCAAGGTTGATAATCTCGATGCCCGTCCTGCGGGAAAACACGGCGGCATAGGACATTCCCGACCGGGCCGAACAGAACCCCTGGCTGAAACTGGAGCCGAACAGTACCACCCTGCCGCGGAACGGATAGTCAAGGGCCTCTATATCAGCATTTTTGTCTATTCCTATCTGCACGCTTCCAAGCTCGCTGTAGATAGGGAAATACAGCAGGCACTCATAGTTGCGGCCTTCTTTCAGGCCGTCTATCAAGACCAGATTTTCGGATTTCCTGCTTTCGGCCTGAGTCTTGGAAGCGGCATAAACCCATCGGCCTCCGTCCTTGATGTATAAGTCATAACCCCTGGTACAAATCCCCGTGGTGTTGTCTATGCTCCTTGGGCTGAGATACTGAGTTTTAACCGTGATCACAGTAGAATTGGTGCGAAACGCACAGGCCAGTCCCGCCGCCTCACGCACCAGACGGTTCTCCCCCTTCGAAAACCCTTTGAAACGAACTGTGTCAAGCCTGTGATAAGGATTCGGATTATCCGTAAAGAGCTGCCCGGTAAGAGTGAGGGCGGAAGCTTCGGTGAACTTGTATTCTTTCGGGGCCGCAGCAGCTCCAAGCGGCAGCAGCAATGCAATGGCGAATATATAAAAGCGTTTCATATGAATACAAATATAGCCAAAAAGATTATTATCTTTGTCATGCTATGCTGACACTAATTCTAGCCGCGGCAATCACAGCCGCAACCCCAGTTCTGCGGGAAGACAACATCCCCCAAATCGTATCACTGCTAACCCTTGAAGAGAAGGCCGCCATACTGGTCGGCTGCGGCTCCACCGCATTCGACGGAATAGGCCGCAACGACATAGGCGTCAAAGGCAGCGCCGGCGCCACCCATGCCGTGCCGCGCCTTGGCATCCCTTCGATTGTATTTGCCGACGGTCCCGCCGGACTGCGCATAGACCCCACAAGGCCCGGAACGGACAAAACATTCTACTGCACCGGTTTCCCCATAGGTTCCATGCTTTCTTCGACATGGAATCCGGAGATAGTGCGTATGGTGGGAGAAGCCATGGGCAACGAAGTGCTGGAATACGGAGTGGACGTGCTGCTCGCCCCCGGCATGAACATACATCGCAACCCGCTGTGCGGCAGGAACTTCGAATACTTTTCAGAAGACCCTGTGCTGGCCGGCGAGATTGCTGCCGCCTACGTTGACGGCGTACAGTCCAACGGAGTCGGCACCTCGGTCAAGCACTTCGCCCTCAACAACCAGGAGCTCAACCGCCTGCACAACGACGCTCGCGTGAGCCAACGCGCCATGCGGGAAATCTATCTGCGGGCTTTCGAAATCGCCATTCGAAAAGCCCAGCCCTGGACGCTTATGACCTCGTATAACTACATCAACGGCACACATGCATCGGAAGCCCCGTGGCTGCTGACCGACATATTGAGGAACGACTGGGGCTTCGAGGGGGCTGTCGTGACCGACTGGGGCGGAGGCTATGACACCGCAGCCCAGATACATGCCGGCAACGACCTCATTCAGTCGGGTTCCGACTCCCGCTACAACGCCCTGATCCAAGCAGTCAAAGAAGGACGCCTGGCCATGGAAGATGTGGACGCATGCGTGACCAGGGCCCTCAGGCTCATTGTCAAATGTCCCGCATTCAGAGGCTACAAGCACAGTGACGCCCCCGATCTTGAAGCCCATGCCAAAGTGTGCCGCGCAGCTGCAGACGAAGGCGTTGTGCTGCTCAAGAACGACAGAGCGCTGCCTGCCGGACCGGAGGGAGTGACCGCCCTGCTCGGCGTCACCTCATATGCATTTATTGCCGGAGGCACCGGTTCGGGCGACGTGCACCGGCCCTACATAATCGACCTGCAGCAAGGACTTGCAGACGGTGGATTCACGCTTGAACAGGAGCTCGACTCATTCTACACCAAATATATGGAAGACGAGCGCTGGCGCTGCAAAATGATTGACGGGCAGAACTCCTGGGTGATTGACAGGGAACGCCCGATAGAAGTAGTTCCCAACGAACTGATACGCCAGGCCGCCGAAAAAGCAGACAGGGCCTTTGTGACCATAGGGCGCGTGTTCGGAGAAGGCAAAGACCGCGACCTGTACCACAGTTACATGCTGCAGCAGAGGGAACTGGACCTGCTGCATGCCACCGCCGAGGCCTTCCATGCCAGAGGCAAGAAAGTTACCGTGATACTCAACATTGGCGGAGTGGTGGAGATGGAAAGCTGGCAGGACCTTGCCGATGCGATTGTCTTGTGCTGGCAGCCGGGCGAAGAAGGAGGACACACCGTGGCCTCTGTGCTCAGCGGCGAGGTAAACCCGTCCGGACGTCTCCCAATGACGATTTCGCGCAGATACGAGGATGAGCCCTCGGCCGGCAATTTCCCCCGCATCTATGCAGACAAGCCTTTCAATTACTCTTTCTACCGCCGCCTTGAGGGGAACAAGAAAGACTATACAGTCAAAGATATAGACTATACCGACTACGACGAAGGTATCTACGTAGGCTACCGCTACTTCGGCACCAAAGCACCCCGCGCCGTCTGCTACCCGTTCGGTTACGGCCTCAGCTACACATCCTTCCGCTGGAGCGACTTCAAAATCGAAGCGCAAGAAGCTACTGCTGCCGGTTTGGACAGCCGTGGAGCGACTTTGGCCCTTACTGAAGAAGCTACTGCTGACGGTTTGGACAGCCGCGGAGCGACTTTGGCCCTTACTGAAGAAGCTACTGCTGACGGTTTGGACAGCCGCGGAGCGACTTTGGCCCTTACGAACAGGAGCGACGCGGCTGCCAAAACCGGAAGCTACATCATATCAATTAAGGTCACAAACACAGGCGTGCGTGCCGGCAAGGACGTTGTGGAACTCTATGTCAAGGCCCCCGGCAAAACCATGGACAAACCCGAACGCGAACTCAAGGCCTTTGCCAAGACTCCCCTCCTGCAGCCCGGAGAAAGCTGCACCGTGCGGTTGTCCGTTCCCGTCGAATCCCTCGCAAGCTGGGATGAAACCGCAGAAGGCTGGGCAGTTGAAAATGGCCGCTACCGCTTCATCGCAGCCAGAAACGCCGCAGACAAAGGCCTCTGCAAAAAGATCCGCGTGCAACCGTGAATCCTAATACCCTGAGCATCAGCGCATAACAAAATCAGGGTGCTCCGAATGGAGCACCCTGATTACATAAGTAACTAACAATCAGTCGCTTAGAAAACACGTTTATTTCTTCTCCTCGGGAGCGGGAACGAACTTACCAACCTTCTCGAGCTTCACATTGAAGAGGAGAGTAGAGTTGGGATCGATACCGGGACGGCCCTGCTCGCCATAAGCGAGGTTAGCAGGAACGAAGAGATCGATCTCGCCGCCCTCACCGATGAGCTGAAGACCCTCGGTCCAACCAGCGACTACGCTGTTAAGAGGGAAACGGACAGCCTCTGCATCCTCGGGAGTCTCATCGAACACAGTACCATCGAGGTGAGTGCCCTTGTACTTAACCCACACAGTGTCCTGAGGAGTAGGCTTGACATCGTTGCCAGGGTTCACGATCTTGTACTGGAGTCCGCTTTCGGTCTCGACGACACCTGCCTTAGCCTTGTTAGCGGCAAGGAACTTGTCGCCCTTCTCTTTATTGGCGAGCATGATGTAGTTGTGACGCTTCTCAAGATGGGCATTGAACACATCGTTGATGAGCTCAGGGCTGATCTTGAACTGAGAGTTGAAGTCAGGATCGCGGTAATCGCCCTTGGAGTTCACATAATCCTTCATACCGGCGACGATTTTGGAGAAGTTGACATCTCCGAAGTTGTATCCCTTCAGGAAGCTACCGAAGTTGACACCGAGCAGATAGCTCACGGAGTCGATCTGAGCCTTGGTAGGAGTGTAATCTTTGAGAGTTTTAACGGCCTCAGCGACCTCACCGCCCTCACCACCTTCAACGGCGGGTTCTACGGGCTTGGGAGTACAAGCTGCAATTGCGGCACCCATTGCGAGTGCAAAGAAAAATTTGGTTGTCTTCATTTTTAAATAAATATTAATTGATTGATTATAAATTCCATGCAAGAGCCGATGCTCCAAGTATAGCGGCATCCGACTCGGAAAGGCTCGAAAACAACAGCTTCACCTTATCTTTCCACAAAGGAAGCACATTCTCGTTCATCGACTTGAGTATGGGCTCATACAAAAACTCGCGTGCCCTGGCCAAGCCGCCGAACAACACTATCGCCTCGGGGGCCGAGAAAGCTATGAAATCTGCAAAACTGCGGCCCAGGATTTCTCCGGTAAAGTCGAAGATTTCTTTTGCAGCCTTGTCGCCTGCCTTGGCCGCTTCGTACACATCTTTGGATGTAATGTTCTCGCGCAGGCGCAGCAGTGAGGGCTCATCGGGATGCTGTTCCAGCCACTCGGAAGCACTTCGGGCAACTCCGATGGCAGAGCAATAGGCCTCCAGACAGCCTTTACGGCCGCATCCGCATGTACGGCCGCCGCGCACAGCGCAGGTGTGTCCAAGTTCTCCTGCAAATCCGTCGTGACCATAAAGCACGTTGCCGTCGATGACAATGCCGCTGCCCACTCCGGTGCCGAGCGTAATCATGATGAAATTCTTCATTCCCTTGGCCACGCCATAGGTCATTTCGCCCATTGCGGCGGCGTTGGCATCATTGGTCAGAGCCACAGGAAGCCCGCCCATAGCTTCGGAAAGCATCTTGGCGAAAGGGATATTCTTCTCGTGAGCCCATGACAGGTTGGGAGCGTCTTTAATCTCGCCGGTATAATAATTACCGTTCGGAGCTCCCACGCCTATTCCGCGCACCTGGCCGTCTATGCCGGCATCGGCGATAAGCTTCTGCAGAGTCTTAGCAAGATCGGCCACAAAAGATGCAGCTTCGGTATGGGTATTGGAGACCATTATGGTCTGTGCCAACACCTCTCCCCGGGCATTTACCACACCGCATTTTGCGGTCTGCCCACCTATATCAATTCCAAGAACGAAAGGAAGTTCAGTAGCCATAATTATTATTCTACGGGAATATCTTTATTAACATTCTTGCTGCCCCAGACGGCGTAGAAAATAAGATAGGCAAGGCAGGCCACCAGGAGCCAGTAGCTCTGGAGCGAACCCACTTTGTCTGCAAGCGCATTCTGGATGAAAGGAATAATGCCGCCGCCACAAACCAGGGTCATGAAAATACCCGAAGCGGCTGCTGTATATTTACCAAGTCCTTCAGCAGAAAGATTGAAAATCGAGCCCCACATGATGGATGTGCAAAGACCGCAGAGGGTCAGGAAAATAAGGCTCACAGGGATCTTACCTATAGTGAGGGTCTCGGGGATGAAGATAGCCGCGATAATGAAGACTATTGCGGCAGCCGAGGTGTAGAGCAACATGTTCTTGCTGGACACTTTGGCACCGATGGAGCCGCCGACCAGACGGCCTATAAGCATGCAGAGCCAATAGGCGCTGATGAGGGAGCCGGTGAGCGCCGGGCCCACCCACTCGAGACCGGAGAAATAAACGTTTGCGGTGTTGGGAATACCCACCTCAATTCCTACATAGAAGAAAATTGCAATAGCACCGAGCACGAAATGGCGGAAGGACAAAGGACTGTAGGGGTTCTTGACTGCCTTTCCGGCAAGGCGCGCCGCCTTCTCTTCTGCAGTCTCCATATGGGGTTCAGGAATCTTGGTGAGAAGGATAACTACAAACGCTATTGCGAATATGACCATTGCAATTATCATCACCGGAGCGGCCTTAGCCACGGTGGCGTCCTTGATGGAACCGCCCACGAGCCAGCCCACAAGGAAAGGAGCGATCGTGCCTCCGATTGAATTGCAGGAGCCGCCCCACTGTATGAGCTGATTGCCCTTGTTGCCGCCGCCGCCCAGAGTGTTGAGCATAGGGTTCACGACAATATTGAGCATGCACATTGAGAAGCCTGCGACAAATGCGCCGGCTACATATACAGCAAAACTTTCTGCATAACCGGACAGGAACTGGATGCCAACGCCGATAAAACCAACGATAACTGCAGCCAGAGCCGTAAACTTATAGCCCTTACGGCGCAAAATTATACCTGCAGGAATGCCCATGCACGCATAAGCGATGAAGTTGGCCAGAGTACCCAGCTGGCTGAGAGCTTTGCTGGCTCCGAACTGGTTGGTGACAACCACGCCCATGGAGCCGGCCAGATTGGTGACGAACGCAATCATGAAAAACAGGGCGAACATCACGATAATGGCAGGCGTATAGCTTCTGCCCGAGGCGGTTTTAGTCATAAGAAGTGTTATTTAAGTGATTCAATATTCTTTTCGTTATACAGGTCTTTGCCTTCAGGAGTCATGGCATAGTTGATGCGGTCCTCATAGAACTTCTCGACCTTGCCGCGAACCATCTTGGAGGTAGTGTTGAGCATTCCGTTCTGCTCGGTGAAAGGAGTATCTCCCACAATGATGGCGGCAGGAAGCCATTTTTCGGGGAACAGGCCCTGGTGGCGTCCGCCGGGACGGTAAGAGTCAACCTCTCCCTTGATTATGTCCAGCTGGGCCTTGAGACCGGCTTCGGACTGAGGATCAAGCCCCTTGGAGGCCACTGCCTCGGCAAGGGCGGTCTTGTTGGGGATGACGAGCACAACGGTGTAAGGGCTCTGGTTATTGTGCAGAACGGACGCTTCGATGAAGCGGGAGCCGTCGGCAAGACTGTCCTCGAATCCCTCGGGCGAATACTTTTCGCCGTCGGAAGAAATGAGCAGACTCTTGAAACGTCCTGTCACATACAGGTAGCGGGGATCTTCCTCACAGATGTAACCGCGGTCGCCGGTATGGAGCCAGCCGTCGATGATAGTGGAAGCGGTGGCTTCAGGGTTCTTCCAGTAGCCGGCCATGACGTTTCCGCCGCGGATCACAATTTCGCCGGTGGTGCCATGGGGCACTTCCTTGCCTTCTTCGTCACAGATCTTGATGTCCATGGGCTGCACGGTGCGTCCGGATGAGCCGAAACGGGCGTGTCCCATGGAGTTGGCGCAGATGACCGGAGTCGCCTCGGTGAGTCCGTAGCCCTGGAAAATGGGCATGCCTATAGCGCAGAAATAGCGCTGAAGTTCGATGTCGAGCAGCGCGCCGCCGCCGATGAAAAACTTCAGACGGCCGCCGAAGTTCTCCCTCACGTTCTTGAACACGAGCTTGTCCATGAGGTCCTTTATGGGTTTGCGCCAGAAGAGCTTCCAGGCGGGTTTGCCCATGTTGTAGTACTCACGGTTGTACTTGATGGCGTTCCGGAGTGCGAACTCATAGAGCTTCTGCACCTTGGGGCCTTTCTTCTTTATGCCGGACTCAATGTTCTTGCGGAAGTTCCTGGAAATGGCAGGCACCGACAGCATGACATGAGGACGTACCTCCTTGATGGCGATGGGGATATTGCGCAACATGGTCACGGCGTTCTTGCCGCCGGGCACGGTGGCTATGCTTCCTCCGTTGCACATCATGAAGTATATTCCGGCGACATGTGCGAAGCAGTGATCCAAAGGAGTGATGATCAGCATGACATCATCCTTGTCGATCTTCACAACGGAGTTGCACTGCACGATGTTGGAAGTGTAATTGTTGTGCGTGAGCAAAATACCCTTAGGGTCGGCGGTGGTGCCGGACGTATAGGAAATGTTGGCAAAATCGCCAGGCTGGACGGAAGCTATACGCTCTTCCAGCTCGGCGCGGTGCTCCTTCAGGTATTCAACGCCCATATTGCGGAACTCGTCCACATATATTTCATTCTCCTGCAGGGGAAGGTTGTCGAGCACGATGACCTTCTCGATGGCCGGGCACTTGGGAAGCACTCGGCGGACCTTGTCTATCTGGCTCTCAGAAGCGATGACAAAGCGGGAATCGGAATGGTTGATGCGGAAAGTAAGGTCGTAGTCGGACTCGAGTTTGAACGACAGGGGAACATCCACGCCACCTGCGTAAAGAACTCCCAACTCGCTGAAAATCCACTTATTGCGTCCTTCGGAAATAAGGGCCACTTTCTCTCCCTTCTTAAGCCCCAGCGACATGAAGCCGGCAGCGTAGAGCAAGCCCTCTTCGCGTGTCTGTTTGTAAGATGTCTCAGTCCAGACATCTCCGATTTTTTCTCTCAGATAGGTTGCGTCGCCATACTTTTGAGTGTAATGATCGACGAAATCGATAATGGTTTGAATTTGTTTTTCCATGGTATTCGTTTATTTGCCCTCTTCCGGGAAAAGCCCGTAGAGTTTAGCATCTATCATGTTTGTTATCAATTCAAAATCTTCCGGTTTGTTGCCGAATTTGACATTGTCTGCATCTACGATCAGCAGGTTGCCCTTGTAGGACCCGATCCATTCCTCATATTTCTCGTTAAGGCCGGTAAGGTAGTCGATACGTATGCTTTTTTCATACTCGCGGCCGCGCTTCTGGATCTGGGCGATGAGGTTGGGAATGGACGAGCGCAGGTAGATAAGCAGGTCGGGGTACCCTACCAGCGACATCATCAGGTCGAAAAGATCGGTGTAGTTTTCGAAGTCGCGCGTGCTCATGAGGCCCATGTCATGCAGATTGCGGGCAAAAATGCGGGCGTCTTCGTAGATGGTGCGGTCCTGGATAATCACCTTGTCGGACTTGGAAATGTCCAGAATGTCCTTGAAGCGCTTGTTCAGAAAATATATCTGTAGGTTGAATGACCAACGCTCCATATCTTCGTAGTAATCCGCCAGATAGGGATTGAAGTCAACCGGTTCAAACTTCGGGGTCCAGCCGTAATGGGCTGCGAGCATCTTGGTGAGCGTGGTTTTGCCGCTTCCTATATTGCCTGCTATTGCTACGTGCATGATAAACTATATTACAAACTACAAATATATATAAATTATTTGAATAGGCCGTAGAGTTCAGCGTCGATTTTGTCCGTTATGGAGGCGAAATCTTCGGGATTATGCTCAAAATCCAGAGAATCCGCGTCGATAATCAGAAGATGCCCCTTATAGGATTCTATCCACTCTTCGTAATGGCGGTTAAGCCCGGACAGATACTCCAGGCTTATGGTCTGCTCGTAATCGCGGCCACGCTTTTGGATCTGGGACACCAGATGGGGGACGGAAGACTTAAGGTAGATCAGCAGG
The DNA here is from genome assembly GCA_946403855.1 of uncultured Bacteroidales bacterium. Taxonomy (GTDB): domain Bacteria; phylum Bacteroidota; class Bacteroidia; order Bacteroidales; family UBA932; genus Cryptobacteroides. The sequence continues at coordinate 65,188 of CAMJBH010000006.1, read as the reverse complement.
TCCGGAGGATTCACCATGCTCATCATCAACTCATACAACTGCATGTATGTTTCGTAGTCCCGTTCCGACAGGTTGCCCTGTTCCCTGTTGTTGGCCACGAAAATATGCACGCCTTCCTGAAGCGTCCTGTCCTGGATTATGACGTCCTTGGAAGACGCTATCTCCAGCACATCCTTGAACCTTTGGGCCAGGAAATAAGTCTCCAGGTTGTAGGACCAGCGAGGAATGTCTTTGTAATAATCCTCAAGATAGGGGTTATAGGTCACCGCCTCATACTTTGGGGTCCATCCATAATGTGAGGCAAGCATGCGTGTGAGCGTGGTTTTGCCGCATCCTATATTGCCAGCTATACCGATATGCATTGAACTTTGTTTTTATGTTTACAAAAATAAGCAGAATTTCGTATTTTTGCCAGACTGAACCGGATAGTTTTTATGGATATAAACAGACTTGTATTTAACAGGCTCGACGAGAATACATATATAACTTCGGGAGTGCCCGGGCGCTGTGTAATTGTGGATCCGGGCTGTGAACCGGGACCGGAGCAAGACAAAATGCTTGGACGCATACGCGAGCTCGGACTCACTCCCGAGGCCATTCTCCTCACCCACGGCCACATGGACCATACCTACGGAGTCGCCGCACTGCAGAAAGAATTCGGCGTACCCGTGTACATGTCGGCGGACGACAAAGCGGTGGTGGAATATTTCCAGCGCGTTGCCAAATTCGGCATACCAGTTCCCGACCCGTCCTTCGTGACCACAGACGTCACGGACGACATGACAATAGAAGCCGCGGGGCTGAAATTCAAAGTGATAACCACCCCCGGGCACTCCCCCGGCTGCGTTTGCTATTATGATGAAGAGCACAAAGTCCTGTTCACCGGCGACACTCTGTTTGCCGGCGCAATAGGCCGCAGCGACCTCTTCGGAGGCGATTATGACATGGAAATACGTTCCATTATGGAGAAGCTCATGCTCCTGGACGGTGATGTGTCCGTCCTGCCCGGGCACGGGCCCTCCACCACAATAGGCGACGAGCGTGTGGGCAATCCTTTCCTGGAGCCTTTCAACGAGCGCGAAGAAATACCGGAATTAAACGAAAACATATATGACTAAGATTGAAGCCGCCAGACAAGAGTACAAAGACTGGTGCTCGGCCATTGGTATCGACACCATCGAGAAGGTTAACGAAGTAGTGCAGGCAGGAGATGCCATACCGCTGATAAACCTGTGCGAAGCGCGTCAGGAACGCAAATACGCCGAGGCTGCCGACCAGATTTTCTGGCGCAGGCAGCATTCCAGCATAGTCATGATATCAGGCCCGAGCTCCAGCGGCAAGACCAGCAGTTCGCTGCGCATCGCCCAACAGTGCCGCGTGCTGGGCATCTCCCCGAAGGTTATCGAGCTGGACAACTACTTCCTGCCCCGCGAACAGACTCCGCTGGACGAAAACGGCGAATACGATTTCGAGGCTCTGGGCGCAATGAACATAGAGCTGCTCAACCAGAATCTCAACGACCTGCTGTCCGGTAAGGAAGTCATCATACCCAAGTTCGACTTCAAGGAAGGCCGCACCATCATGGACCCCGCAAGGGCCCTGAAGCTGGAAAAGCACGATATCCTGTTCATGGAAGGCATACATGCCCTCAACCCTGCGCTCACCTACGAGGTGGACCAGGACAGGATATTCCGAATATACATCAGCGCCCTCAGCTCCCTCCCCGGAGGAGAGAAAGTGCACAACAGCACCACCGACAAGAGGCTGCTGCGCCGCATCGTGCGCGACAACCGCGTACGCGGCATCAGCCCCGAGGACAATATACTCCGCTGGCCGTCGGTACGCCGCGGAGAGACCCTGAACATCTTCCCCTTCGAAGAAAACGCCCAAGTGGTGTTCAACTCCTCTACGCTCTATGACGTGCCCCTTTTGAAGTACTACGCAGAGCCTTTGCTGTACGCCATCGCCGAGTCATCTCCGGCCTACCCCAAGGCCGCCTCGCTGCTGGAGTTCCTCGTGAGGGTCACGGCTCTCAAGCCTTCGGAGATAGCAGCCATACCTCCCACCTCCATCATGAGGGAGTTTATCGGCGGACAGACCCTGTAGGCCATGGAGCACGCCTCCCGCTTCATAGTGCTGGGCATCACCAAGATCGGAGATTCGTCCATCGTGGTGCACACGTTGAGTCCGGGCTGGGGGCGCAGAAGCTTCATTGTGAGCGCTTCGCGCAAGCTTTCCGGCAGCTTGTTGCAGCCGCTGTCCATAGTGAACGGCGAGGTGAGTGAAAACCCCAAGTCGGAGCTATGGCGCCTGCACGGCATGAGCCTTGACGAGCCTCTCACCGGGATTCGCACAGACCTGCACAAGAACAGCATGACCATGTTTATGAGCGAAGTGCTGTTCCGCACGCTCCGTGAAGGAGAAGGCGGCGAAGACCTGTTCGACTGGTGCAGGCGAAGCATCCTTACCCTGGACGCCCTGAAAAGCGATTTTGCCAACTACCACCTCCGTTTCCTGCTGGAGCTGGCCGTGCAGCTCGGCTTCAGTCCGTCCATCGACGACCTGGCCCCGTTCGCCGGCGAAAGCTACGGCGTGGTCAAACGCTTCCTGCAGAGCAGTGCAGCAGAGTCCATGCTAATACCCATGAACGGCACCCAGCGCAGCGACGTCGCGTCCATCCTTCTCGACTACCTGGCTTTCCACACGGAATCCCGCCTGGAAATACGCTCGCTGGGAGTGCTCAGGGAATTGTATAAATAATTTGCATACCGAACCAATGGCAGAAGAGACTATCAAGATACGTGGTGCGAGAGCCCATAACCTCAAAGGAGTTAATGTAGATATTCCCCGAGGCAAATATGTAGTTATTACCGGCTTGAGCGGCAGCGGCAAGAGTTCGCTTGCATTCGACACCATCTATGCCGAAGGCCAGAGGCGCTACATGAACACCCTTTCCCCCTACGCCAAACACTTCATGGGAGTGCTGGAAAAGCCGGACGTGGAAAGCATTGACGGACTGAGTCCCATCATAGCCATTGAACAGAAGACGACGTCGGCGAATCCGCGTTCTACCGTCGGTACAATCACGGAAATATACGATTTCCTGCGTCTCCTCTACGCCAAAGCATCCACCGCCTACTCCCCTGTCAGCGGCAAGGAAATGGTCCGCTACACGGACTCCCAGATTGTAGATCTCATAATGTCGGAATACGAGGGCCGCAAGTGCATTCTGCTCGCTCCTCTGGTTAGGGGCCGAAAGGGCCACTACCGGGAACTTTTCGAGCAGATGAGACGAAGGGGGTATTCTCAGATAAGAATAGACGGAGAGATCACCGAACTGGCCGAAGTTGAAGCCCTGGACCGCTACAAGGCCCACTTCATAGAACTCGTGGTGGACAAACTGAAGCCCGGAGAAGGAGACTTGAGCCGGATACGCAGTTCTGTCGCCAGCGCGATAGGCATAGGCAAGGGATCTGTTGCCGTCCTTTCTATAGATGACGGGCAGTTAAGGCATTTTTCAAAGCATCTGGTAGATCCCGAATCGGGTGTCTCGCTTCAGGAACCGGCGCCTCACAGCTTCTCGTTCAACTCCCCCGAAGGATGCTGTCCGTACTGCAAAGGACTCGGAACAGTGGCCGACATAAGCATGGAAGCCCTGATTCCCGATCCTCATCTTTCCATTGCGGCCGGAGGCATAGCGCCGCTCGGCAAAGAAAGAGCCAACCGCAAGTTCGAAGTGGTCCGTGCCATGGCGCGCAAGCACAACTTTTCTCTCTACGAGCCTATAGAAGACATTCCGCAGGAATTCATATCTTTGATTATCAATGGGTCAGAAGACTTATACAGGGTAGGGGAAGGAAATCTTGCCCAGATGACCGTCTGGGAAGGAGTAGTCGGCGACGTAGAAGACCGAATAGTGTGTCCGCAGTGCCACGGAACGCGCCTGAAAGAAGAGACCAACTGCTTCCGCATCGACGGACGCACCATATCGGAGGTGTCTTCACTGGAAATCTCGGAGCTGCTAAGCTGGATTCGTTCCCTGGACGGCAAGCTCAGCGGCCGAGGGAAAGCTGTAGCCCGCGACGTACTGAGGGAACTCAGCGACAGGCTCGAATTCCTGGTCGATGTTGGGCTCGAATACCTTTCGCTCGACAGGGCCACGGCATCGCTTTCTGGTGGCGAGAGCCAGCGCATCAGGCTAGCCACCCAGATCGGTTCGAAGCTGGTGGGCGTGATCTACATCCTCGATGAGCCGTCAATAGGCCTGCATCAGCGCGACAACCGCAAACTCATTTCGTCGCTCAAGAAGTTGCGCGACGAGGGAAACACCGTAATTGTGGTGGAGCATGACGAAGAGACCATGAGGAGCGCTGACTGGTTGGTGGACGTGGGGCCGGGTGCCGGCACCCAGGGAGGCCGCATCTGCTACTCCGGGCCGGCAAATGCCAGCGAAACCGCCTCCTCCGGGACAGAACAAGACGATTTTAGTCCCGAGCAATCTGTTACACGGGAGTATCTCGCCGGGCACAAGAAAATAGAGGTCCCGTCCACACGCCGTCCCGGCAACGGCAAGTTTCTGACCATCAAAGGCGCAAGCGGCAACAATCTGAAGAACTTAGACGTCAGCTTCCCCCTTGGATGCCTTATAGGGGTGAGCGGTGTGTCCGGCAGCGGCAAAAGCTCGCTGGTCAACGAAACGCTGATGCCTATTCTGAAGGCCCGTTTCTACCACTCCAAGCAAAAGCCACTGCCATACAGCGGCTTGGAAGGGGTGGAGAATATAGACAAGGTAATCGAAATCGACCAGAGTCCCATAGGACGCTCGCCACGTTCCAACCCGGCCACCTTCACCGGTGTTTTCGACGATATACGCCGCCTGTTCGAAGAGACACCTGATGCAAAAGTGCGCGGCTTCAAGGCCGGACGCTTCTCCTTCAATGTTGCCGGCGGCAGGTGCGAAGAGTGCAAAGGCGCAGGAATCAAGGTGGTGGAAATGAACTTCCTGCCATCTGTGGCCGTGGTGTGCGACGCTTGCCGCGGACACCGTTACAAAGAGGACACACTAGCCGTCCATTACAAAGGCAAGAACATCAACGACGTGCTCGAAATGCCCATTTCGGAGGCCTACGAATTCTTCAAATCGCATCCGAAGATAGCGCCCAAGCTTAAGGCGCTGGTGGATGTCGGCCTCGGTTATGTGCATCTGGGACAGTCCAGCGTCACCCTGTCAGGTGGCGAGAGCCAGCGCATGAAACTGGCGGCAGAGCTGTTCCGCAAAGCAACCGGGAATACCCTCTACATGCTCGACGAGCCCACCACCGGTCTGCATTTCGAAGACATAAAGACCTTGCTGGATGTGCTCCAGAAGCTTGTCGATCAGGGTAACACGGTTATCATAATCGAGCACAATCCCGACATACTCAAGAGTGTGGACTACCTGATCGACATGGGGCCGGAGGGCGGCAGACGTGGCGGCAGAGTGGTTTCGCAAGGCACTCCCGAGCAGGTGTCGGCAGATCCTGCCAGCGTCACGGGCCCCTTCTTGAAAGAAGTTCTCCGCTAAACCAGCTGCTGCCGGGGTGTATTCGCCGGGGCCGGCGTGGCCGCCCGTGGCCACGTGAACGGGAGGGGCCCGCCGCGTAGCGGTGGGAAGGATAGCCCCGTAGGGGCGTACCGAGCCCCGGCGAATACACCCCGGCAGTAGCCGAGCTAACGGAGTCTGTTTACGAAAGATTCAAATAGCGGCACCCAGCTCTCGTCCCCTGCTGCAAGCATCTTCTCGGGATGGAACTGCACAGCCCATATCTGAGGAGTCTCCCAAGCCTCAATAATGCCGTCGGCAGAACGCGCAACCACGGAAATACCGGGCGCCTCATCCTTCACGGCTTGATGGTGCAACGAGTTGACCGTCAGAGTATCACCACCATAGATACGGAAAAGGAAACTGCCGTCGGCAGGAACTATGCGATGCTCAACCTTGCTGTGCGAGACTCCCCGCTGCGAAGGAAGATCCTGATACAGCGAACCGCCCAGAACGACATTCAGCAACTGGGATCCCCTGCATATAGCCAGAACAGGCTTGCCGGAAGCAAGCGCAGCTCTCGCCAGAAGGCTGTCTGAACGGTCACGCACTGCGTCGATTTCCACGGTTTCATTGAGCACCTCTTCGCCGTACCAGGCTGGATTCACATCCTCGCCGCCGGAGAATACAATTCCGTCCAGCGCGGCAAGAACAGACTCAGCTTCCGCCATGGTCGTCACGGTGGGGATGACCAAAGGCACACCTCCGCCGCTCTTAACGGCATTGGAATACGTGGTCGGAAGAAGAGTGTTCCCCGAACTGCTGCGTGAACATGAGATGCCCACGACAGGCGTATGCTGCCCGCCACAAGCGCCCAGCAGCGTCAGCGTAAACAGGGCAGCGAGGATGCGTCTCATATCTACTTTATACCGTACTTGGCAAGAATGGTAAGGATAGGCTTCTCGATGGACTTGCTCCAGAGATAGTAGCCATGGTCGTCGGGATGCACACCATCAACCGAGTATTCGTGGCTGTTCTTCTCGCAGGCGTTGGTCTGGATGAAGTAAACATCCTTGTATTTAGGATCCTTAAGCAGCTCATCGAACAGAGTCGAAGCCATGTCCTGCTTTGCCTGCTCCTTGGCATTGTATGTCAGAGAGAAATTGCGGGCCTCGCGGTAGATAGTCTGCTGGAAAATGAGAGGTTTGCCGGGATGGGCTGCGATGAGGCGGTCGATAAACGGCTGCAGACGCTCCTTGATCATCTTGTAATCGGGATTGGAGAAGGAGTCGAACACATAGGCATCGGCCTCGACATCCTCAAGGACAGCAGCAAAATAAGGCTGCATCTTGCAGTTTCCGCTCATGCCGAATCCAAGGACCTGCATTCCGGTGTGGCGCATGAACTGCATAGGATAACTCATGCCGGGACGGCTTGTGCTTACGCCGTGGGTATAGGAAGATCCGTGGAAGACAATCTTGTTACGGAACTGTCCGTCAAGCCTCTGGATATAGGAGCCGACGGTGGTGCCTATCTTGCAGGAACGTATTTCGCAATAGTTTGGAAGGTACAGGATGCACTCTTTCTCGCCCGGAGCCATGTCTTTGATAAGCACAAGGTTGTCGCCGCCCCTCTCGGGTTTGGTGGCGCCGGAAGCGGCCCACTGCCACTCACCCTTCTTGTTCTTGATGTAGAGGTCGTAACCGCGGTAAGCTATGGGCATGGTGGCCACGGTGGTGTACAGCTGTCCCCATTCGGTCTTTACGCTGATGGAGCTGGAGTTGGTCTTGAAGATGACGGCAAGTCCGGCGGAGCAGCGAGCCTGCTGGTTCTCTCCCTTGGTCATGCCTTTGTATTTGACCGTATCTATACGGTGATAAGGGTTGGGAGTATCGTAGAACATTTTGCCCACAAGGCCGATGTCGGAGGCCTCTGTGAAGCTGTAGCTGGTGCCCTTGGGGGTTGTAGGATTGTCGATCACCTGCTGAAGTTTTGCAAAATGCTTGTCGTCGTAGGACTTAGTGACATTGTACAGTTTCTGGCTGCATGAGCAGGCCATCAGAATTACTGTCGCTGCAATAATAAAACGTTTCATTGTGTTATGATTTGTTGGTTATCTGCATGTCTTACAAAGATAATAAAACCCTCGGTAAATCCGAATACCCCACAGCCCATTTCTCTCTTGACATCACCGATGAATGACGAAACGGGGGAAGGTGCTAAGAGCCGAGGAGCAGAAGGACGACGCCGGCGGCCAGAAGGAGCATGTTGAAGGCCTTGGCGCGGAGGTTCTTCTCGCGGAACAGGAGGGCTCCGCACAGGAAGGTGACCAGCACCGAAGCCCTCCGGATGACCGAAATGATGCTCAACAGAGCGTCGGGCTGCTTGAGGGCGAAAAAGTAGCAGGCATCTGCAGCCGTAATCAGCACGGCCACAATGAGCAGCGTCCAGTCCCAGGTAAACTTTTGTCCGGCCGTCCGTTCCTGCCGGGCTAAGTAACGGACAAGGACACAGATGCCCAGCAAAATGGTGATATAAAGGTTAGTCCAGCTCTGCACGAAAAGAGGCTCCAGACCCTGCATGATATGCTTGTCGTACAAGGCGCTCAAAACGCCCGTCACAACTGACACCCCCATCCACAGGAAGCCCGCCTTACGCACCTCCACGGTACCGTCTCCGCGGCTTGTCCGCCCCAGCAGGAACAAAGCCCCGATGACGACGGCGACCCCGAGCCACTGCCACAGATTGAGCTGTTCTCCGAAAAGCAGCACACAGAACAGCACCACGAGCACCGGGCGGGAGCCCTTGATGGTGCTTACCGTAGTGAGAGGCAGCCGCTTAAGGCCTTCCATGCCAGACACCCAGGAAGAAGTCACCAGCACTGCTTTAAGACAGAGTTTGAGGTGATCCTGGACGGGCCCGAGGCGCAAAAAAGGCGAGACAAAGATGGTCGATAAAGCAGTAGCGACCAGAAGAACGGCAAAAGTGCCGTTCTTCCGGAGCGCATACTTCTTGGCTACATCATAAAGGCCAAGCAGAAAGGCGGAACAAACCGCCAGAAAAAGCCACATCTTTTACTTTACTTCCACCCAGCGGCCGGGCACAAGTGCCGACACTGAGGCATCGTACATTGCCGAGCAACTCACGGCAGGCAAATAGAAGCGGCCGGGATAAGTTGCCACGAGCTTGGTCTCAATGGTCACGCTCTTGCCGGCAGACAGATCGAAGAAGCTGTACACCCTGTCGTCGCGGATATCCTGATAGGTAACTCCGGAAGGATAAGACGCTGCCTCGGAGTACAGACGGTCGTTCTGGATCTCCCAGCCCGAAGGGAACTTGTGGCTGAGGGCAAGATCGCTGGCCCTGGTGGAGCCGGTGTTGGTGACGGTCACCACGGCGAATATCATACGGCCGCGGGAGAGCGTGTCAACCTTCACAGGATTGTGCTGCTCGTCCACATAGCTCACTGTCATCTTGAGCTTGTTGCTGATGGCCTTCTCGGTAGATGCCGGCGGAATTCCGGTCACGGAAGCCACTGCGTAGAGGTTGCCGCTGCCTGCGTTGTCGATCTTGATGTTCAGGCTCTTGTCGCCGTCGGAAACAGACACGGAACGAGTCTCGATGCACTTGTCGCCGCTTATCTTGACGGTCTTGCCGAGGGCGGTGTAAGAAGCCTGGATACCTCCGGCATTCTCGCGGGCGTAATCGGCAATGGCATAGAGGCACCATGCAGTAGATTGGGTGCTCATGTAAACCGATTTGTCATTCAACCTTGCAGCGATGGCCTCGGCAAGCTTGAAAGCATCTTCCTTGCGGTCGACGGCAAGCATGGTCTTAAGGGCCACGGCCTGGTTACGGTCGGTGCTGCCATAGGCTTCGTATGAAGTATCCTCGTACTTGAGCGGAGCTGCAAGTTCCTTCGCCACATTCTTCTTGCCGTCGGCAGCGTAGGCCGCTGCGAGCAGCCACTTGGCTCCGTTAGGCATCTTCTTGATGTTCTCGCGCAGGAGGTTCATGGCGCTGCGCGCGGGTTTGCCGGCAGTTGCAAGTGCATAGACGCCATAGGCGCGGGACGTGAAGTCCTCCTTGGAGTCGGAGACATTGCGTCCCAGCCATGCTATAAGCTCTTTCTTCAGATCCACAGGCACAGCGTAACCGGCATCTTCGGCTTCCTTGAGGAAGTGAACGGCATAGGCGCTGCCGAAGAGTGAAGAATTGCTGCCGCCCGGCCAGTAACTGAGCGAGCCGTCGGGCCTGCGGTAGATCTGGAGCCTGCGGATTGCAGCCTCAACATTGAAACGGCTGCGCTCGCGTACGCTTTCGTCGCATGTCATGATCTTATCCAGATACAGCTGCGGGAAGGCAGCGGACAGAGTCTGCTCTACACATCCGTAAGGATAATTGATAAGATAGCGCAGACGGGAATTCAGGTCTATTGCAGGAATGGTAGAGAGTTCCAGTTCCACAGAATTGGTGCCCGGAGTGCCGAACAGGTCGGCCTTCAGCTCCTTGGAAGTGCCGCCGGAGAGCAGCACTGTCTGGCCGCGGGTGACCTCGGGGTTGGGATTCAGGACGTCGATCTCTATGGTGCTCGTCGATTTGTCACCAGCAGATTCTGCCGTAGTGGTGACATGGGCGATACCGGTACGGTCGCCGACTTTGATTTCGAAGTAGCTGAGTTCCTGACCGGCCTTGGAGCTGCGTACAGTCTGGGTAGCAGGACCCACGACCTCGGCCAGAGCGTCGGTCTTGATGGACAGTTTCACGTCGCCAACGCCGTCTTTAAGCGTCATGAGGGTGACAGGCACTTTGATGGTCTCGCCCAGGTTCATGGTCCTGGGGAGAGTGGTCTGCACCATCACGGGCTTGGTGACCGTGACGTTGGTGCTGCTGCTTCCCTGTGCCCTGCCGTCGGTGGCTATGACCATGGCGCGCAGTGAACCAATGTACTGAGGCACCTCGACGGTGTGGGAACCCGACTTGCCGCCCTTGAGGGTGAAGGGTCCGAGATAGGCCACAACGGGTTTGAAACGCTGGGCGCTCTGAGGCCTGAGGGCCACAGCCGCGGCCTCGTCGTCACCACCGATTGCAAAGAGCTGCTCGATCTTGCCGCCGTAGGCACCGATCACATCGTCGTACATATCCCAGGTACGCACACGCAGGGCTTCTTTGGAATAGAAAGCGCCCCAGGCGTCAGGGGTTTTGTAAGCAGTCAGGCCCAGCAGACCTTCATCGACGAGGGCCACAATGTAGCTCATGGCCTTGCCGTTCTTCTCCTTGACCTTGAACTTGAGAGTCGTTTCGGGCTTCACGTCCGCAGGAATGTCAAGCACAGGCTCCAGGTGCGAGGCAGCATCTTCCACATTGAGGTTCTGCACGCCGTACATACGCACGGGAGCGTCGTTGAGACTGTTCTGATGAGGCTGCACCAATGTGACGAATGCATACACATTGGGAAGCATCTCTGGAGTGACATTCACTTTGATTTCGGTAGAACCGGCCTTGCAGTCAACCCATTCGGTGCTTAAGATGCGTCCTCCCTTTTCGAGCGACACCAGGGCACGGCTGCCTTCAGAAGAAGGAATGACCAGCCTGGCAGTCTCGCCCACCGAGTACTTGTCTTTATTGGAAGAAATGCTCAGGCGGGCCGCAGCCTCGGAATTGCCGGACTTGCCGCCGTAGTTCTCGTACACTTCGCAGAGCATGGATGTGGCATGGCCGCCCTGTTCGTCGCTCACGCGCACGAAGTACAGTCCGTCGGGGGCGTTCTTCCAGTCATAGCTGAAGCTGCCGCTGCCGCTTTGGGTCGATATATGCTTGTCCAGGAACACTTCCTTGCTCTTGCCGGACATGTAACTGGCAATCTGGGAAGATGAGTTCCACCACCAGCTCCAATCCACATGGAATATCTCCACATGCAGGTCGGAGGCCGAAACGGGCTTGCCGTCGGGGCCCACGGTGGCAACGTCGAACTTATGCGACACGCCGGACTTGAGGTATTCTTCTCCCCACTCGGAGCGGTCCTGCTCCACCTTCACGCCCACATAGGTGTCGAAAGGAGACATTTTGAATGTGGAGACGCCGGTGCTGAATTCACCTGACGGTTCAAAGGCGCGCATGGTGAAATCGACGTTCAGCATGCCGGGTACACCCTCTCCGCGAAGGTCCATGTTGGTGGACACGGTCACCTGTCCGTTCTCGTCGGTGCGCATGTCGCTGAAATAGCGGTCCTGGGAAGAGAACGAACGGCTGTCATCTTTAAAGTCGTAGGCTTCATAGCCTTTGAATGCTGTGCGGGCGTTGCGAAGCTGCACATCGCCGTTTACTTTCAGCCCGGCACCGGGAGCTCCGTAGAGCCACTTCACGGTGACGGTACCCACGCAGCTGCTCTTGGGAACCAGCCATTCGTTGTCGAAGCGCAGGTCTATGTCCAGTTTGTTGGGCTTGACCGTTTCTATCTTGACACTCTTGGAGAAAGTCTGGGAGCCGAGCTTAACCTTTACCCTCCAGTTGCCGGTGGGAGCATCGGCATCAGTGGCGAACGGGAAGTGGTAGATGTGGCTTCCGTCGTTCTTGACAGTGATGGTGCGCGTCACCTGACCGTCCGGGTTAAGCAGCTCAGCCACAACGGGATGTCCTATGGGCAGTTCGCCGTCTTCGGACATGGTGATGGTGCTGATGTGCAGAGTGTCACCGGGACGCCAGACTCCCCTCTCACCGAAGATGAAGGCTTTCTGGCCGCCGGAAGCAGTGGTTCCGCTTACGTCGAAATCGCTGGTAGAAAGCGACTTTTCATACTTGAGCGCAAGGTAGGCGGAGCCCTTGTCGGAAGATGCCATCACGTAGCGGCCGGTGCCGTCGGACGGGAAAGTGATGCGTCCGTCCTTGTCGGTGACGCCCTTTCCGAGTTCCTGCAGCACGTCGTCATAGAGCTTGACTTTCACGCCCTTGAGAGGCGCTCCGCTGATAATGTCGCAGGCAAAGATCTCCCATTTATTGTCGCCGCCCTTGGCAATAAGAGCCACGTCGGTGGCGAGCAGGAAGGTGTTGCGGCTGTCGTAGGTCTCGTAGTCTCCGAAATAGCTGTCGCTGTCCCAGAAGTCTTCTTCCTCCAGAGGCTCCAGCCCGCGTATCTCGACATGATAGATGGCGCCGGGCTCAGGTTTGATGAGCTCGTCCAGGCTCAGGGCATAGTTGCGCACTTCCCTGATGTGGGGAGCGTCGGTGCCACCGAGGATGACGGTAGTATCAGCCACCACGCGCGCCACTCTGGAGAGATTGTAGCGGGCCTCGTAGCTGTCGAACTGAAGGAACTGCAGAATATTGCTGGTGAACACTTTGCGCACGCGGAAGCGGGCCTGTGCGTAACCGTAGGAACTGAAAAGCAGATCCATACGCCCGGTGGACGGAAGCACGGAACCCTTGCTGATCAGTTTAATCTCCGGAGCGTCCGGAGTGGCAACCGACGAAGTCTCGCCTTCGCCGTAGGTCTCATAACCGGCTTCCTGAACCGTTGGGGCAGGGGTCTTGGGACTGCCTGAAGACTTTTTGGAGGCATCGCCGGACCCTTCGTTATTACAACTGACACAGACCATAGCGGCCATCAGTGCACCTGCGAATAGTTTGGATAGTTTCATATAAAATGGTTATATTTGTTTGCAATGTCCAAATTTAAGAAAATAATTTTGATTCTCTGCCCTTTTGCGCTGCTATATCTGTTCTGCTTGCCCGCAAAACTATTCAAGGCACCGCTCAGCGCAACCCTGCAGAGCGCCGACGGGACATTGCTAGGCGCCAGGATCTCGGACGAAGGGCAGTGGTACTTCCCTCCGGCAGAATCCGTTCCCGACAAGTTCGCCAAATGCATCGTGTGCTACGAAGACAAACGTTTCTGGTGGCATCCGGGCATAGATTTTCTCTCCGTCGGCAGAGCCATACGGCAGAACTTCAGCCGGGGCGAAGTGGTGAGCGGAGCGAGCACCCTCACCATGCAAGTCATAAGACTTAGCCGGCCGCAAGCTCCCAGGAACATACCGGAGAAACTGCTCGAAGCGGTGATGGCAACACGTCTCGAACTGCGGCATTCGAAAAAGAAAATACTGCTGCTCTATGCTTCAAACGCCCCTTTCGGAGGCAACGTGGTAGGCATCGAGGCGGCCGCGTGGCGCTATTTCGGAAGGCCGGCCGACCAGCTGTCATGGGCAGAAAGTGCCATGTTGGCAGTACTGCCCAACTCCCCGGCGCTGATACACCCCGGACGCAACCGGGAACGTCTTCTGGAGAAGCGTAACTTCCTGCTGGACAAGCTGTACGCCCAAGGAGTGATTGACGAGCTCGAGTGCGAACTGGCCAAAGATGAACCTCTGCCCGAAAAGCCTCTGCCCATGCCGGACAAGGCCTACCACCTGCTGGAAAGAATGCGTGCCGAAGGTGGCGACAAGGCCTACTTCTGCACCCTGGACCCGTCTCTGCAGGAGAGGGTCAACGCGATAGCCCGCAACCACTTCGAAATCTACCACAGCAACCTGGTGGACAACATGGGAGTGCTGGTGATGGACGTACACTCCGGCGACATTCTGGCCTACTACGGTAATACTCATGGACTTGCCAAGGGCCTGCGGGGCGCCGAGGTGGACATGGTCCCGGCTGCGCGCTCGAGCGGCAGCACCCTCAAGCCCCTGCTCTACGCGGCAATGCTCCAGAGCGGGCAGATACTCCCGGGGTCCCTCATAAAAGACACTCCCTACAACTACAACAACTTCTCTCCGCACAATTATTCCCGCAGCTTCGACGGAGCCGTTCCGGCCAACGAGGTCATTGAAAGGTCGCTTAACGTGCCGTCGGTGCGCATGCTGGAACAATACGGAGCTCCGAGGTTCCTGGAGCTCCTGCAGGAAATGGGGTTCAGCACCATAGACAAGGATGCCGACCACTACGGCCTTTCCCTCATCCTCGGCGGCGCCGAGATCACGCTGGAGACGCTGGTGGGAGCCTACAGGGCCATGGCGGCCAAGCTCCTCGACGAACCGGGGCCGCAGATTCCCCTCAGCAGGGCCTCGATTTGGCTGACTTTCGACGCACTTTCGCGCGCCGGACGACCTGAAGAAGAATCATCCTGGATGGAATTCAGCTCCGGACGCAAGATTGCCTGGAAGACAGGCACCAGCTGGGGCAACCGCGACGCCTGGAGCGTGGGAGTGAACCCGGATTACGTGGTGGGAGTATGGGTAGGCAACAGCGACGGCGAAGGCCGCTCCCAGATGACCGGAGTGGGTTATGCATCTCCGGTGATGTTCGATGTTTTCACCGCGCTCCCCGCCAGCCGCTGGTTCAGCATGCCGCTGGACGACATGGTGCCTCTGGAAGTCTGCCACCAGAGCGGACTGCCGACCTCCCGGATATGCCCAGACCGCGACACGGTGTGGGTGCCGGACATAAAAGTGCGGCCCGACGAGTGTAAATATCACCGCATCGTACACCTTGACGCAGACCGCCAGTGGCAGGTGAACAGCAGCTGCTACCCTGTGGAAAAGATGGTGGAAGAAGTGCGCTTTGTCCTGCCTCCCGCCATGGAATGGTACTATATCAAGAACCATCTGGATTACAGGCCGCTGCCGCCAAAACACCCCGACTTCGACGCCGGTTCCGAGCAAGGCAACCCCATAGAAATCATTTATCCCCAGCAAGGTATCACGGTTGTGACCACCAGAGGTCTGGACGGGAAAGAGCAGGGAGTGGTGGTAAGGGCCGCGCACACCGACCCGGGGGCCGTGATATTCTGGCACCTGGACGACAAGTACATAGGACGCACGGTCGGCGAACACGACCTCATGCTGAGACCTGAGCCCGGGCGTCACCTGCTCACGGCGATGGATTCCGCCGGAGCGTCAAGAAGCGTATATTTCACCGTACGGTAGGCCCGTTGGCGCCTATTGGCGGAATTCCTGCCACAAGAACACCTTGTCGCCTCTGCGGACATGCTCTCCGCTGGGCCCTTCGGGGATGCGGACAGAGCATCTGGTGCCTTTCGGGGCAAGTTCGCAGGGCTTGAGATCCACGCGCATGTCGTCCACTGTCAGCTCCGTGACTCCGCTCGTGGCGCCGATCACCATGATCTCGTCGCCGAGGTGCAGATCGGCAGCCTCGATAGAGATCTCAGCCACGCCGATGCGGTCGAACCAGTTGCTGATCTTGCCGCAGTAAACCTTGCGCTTGGTTGCCTGGGAGCCATAAACATTGCTCCATTCGCCAAGCGGCGCTCCTTGATAATAGCCGTCCCAGAAGCCACGGTTGAACACCTCACCCAACTCCGCCTTCAGTTCGGCGGCAAGTTCGGCAGTGAATGTACCGTCGCACACAGCATCCGCCGCCCTACGGTAGCAGGATGCGCAGCGCTTCACATATTCGGCACTGCGGGCGCGGCCTTCGATTTTGAAAACCCGCACGCCGGCATCCACCATCAGAGGCATGAACTCAATGGTACAGAGGTCTTTGGGGGACATGATGTACTTATTGTCGATGTTCAGCTCATATCCGGTTTCCAGGTCCGTGACGCCGTATCCGCGCCGGCACAGCTGCATGCACGCTCCCCTGTTGGCGGAAGCGCCGTAAGCATGCAGGCTCAGATAGCATTTGCCGCTGACGGCCATGCAGAGGGCTCCGTGGGCAAACATTTCTATCTTTATCTTGTTTCCCGACGGGCCGCAGATGCCTTCCCGCTCTATCGTGTCATGTATTTCTTTGACCTGATGGAGGTTAAGCTCCCTTGCAAGCACCACCACGTCGGCCCACCGGGACCAGAAGCGAAGCGCTTCGGCGTTGGAGACATTGAGCTGGGTGGAAATATGGACCTCCATGCCTATGCTGCGGGCATATTCAATGGCGGAAATGTCGGAGGCTATGACGGCATCCACTCCGGCGCTCTTTGCCATATCCAGAGCTTCCCGCATGGGAATAATGTCCTCCGGATACAGTACTATGTTCAGCGTCAGATAGGTACGCACCGACGCTTCACGGCAGATACACACCACCTCCGGAAGGTCTTCCGGCGTAAAATTATTGGCGCTCCGGGACCGCATGTTCAGACGTCCGACCCCGAAATACACCGAATTGGCACCTCCCTGGATGGCTGCGTGAAGGCATTCGAAGTTGCCGGCAGGGGCCATTATCTCCAGGGACCGAATATCCCCCTGCACCCCCAGGGGACTGAGGGGCGTTCCCCTCAGATACCCCCGTTCGCTATGCTCCGAATTCATCATAAGGAGTCGGGAGAAAACATAAAGGAGGAGGCGCGGCGGAGGGCTTCCTGGAGCTGAGTGTCGTAACGGAGACGGAGCTGAACCCCGGCGGGCTGGAAGTAGTAGCGTACCACTATCTCTTCTTCTATGAAAGGCACTATCTCGTCTTTCTTCAGGCGCAGGAATTCTTCTTTTTCCATATCGAGAGCCTTGCCAAGGGCTTCCAGTTCGCCGGCCATCGCGTCTTCAAGCCCATCACGCTTGAGTTCCTTGCGCACCATGTCAAAATAGGTCTTGGCGCTGGAGCGATAGTCGAAATCTTTGCCTTTGGCGAACTCAATAAAGTCTTCGTAATCAGCGTCTGAGAAGCTGAAATCGGCAGTCGGCGGTATGCTTTGGTGTTTTCTGACGTATTCCAGGGCATATTGTTCAACGACTCCGTTGAGCACCAGCGAATAGGTAAGACGGCTGTATTCATGGGGCTTTACCTCTATATCGGGAGTGATACCGCCTCCGTCGCGCACGGTGCGCCCCATTGCCGTTTTGAATTCATGGGTGAGCGAATCGGGGATGTGGCCCACGCTTCCGTCTTCATTGCGGTGGGAGTAGTCGATAGCCTGAACGCAGCGGCCGCTCGGCGTGTAGTACTTGGCGGTAGTGAGCTTGAGCTGGCCTCCGTAAGGAAGGGGGCGTATGCTCTGCACCAGGCCCTTGCCGAAGGTGCGGGTGCCGATTACAATGGCACGGTCCAGGTCCTGCAAGGCTCCGGACACAATTTCAGACGCCGATGCTGAGCCTGAATCTACCATCACGATCAGCGGAAGCTTAATATCCAGCGGAGCCTTCGTGGTGCGACAGGTGTAAGACGCTCCGTCTTCCTTGCCCTTGGCGGTAACCACAAGCGAGCCTTTGGGCACGAACAGCGACACAATGTCTACCGCCTCGTTGAGCATTCCGCCGCCGTTGCCGCGCAGGTCGAGCACAAGAGTATCCAGTTTTGCAGACTTCTGAAGGGCCTGGATGGATTTGCGAAGTTGTTCGGCCACGCCTTCCGTAAAGCCTGTTTGGAGTATATATCCCGTGTTGGGAGTAATCATACCGGCATATTGAATGTCAGGGAGATGGATGGCCTGGCGGGTAATACGCACGTCGGTGAGTTCGCCGGTATAGACTTTCTTGACCTTGAAAAGCACTTTGGTGCCCGGCGTGCCGCGCATTTTTTCGCTGCACTCGGCGCTGGTAAGGCCTGCCACGCTCTCTCCGTCGATGGTCAGGATCTCGTCGCCGCAGCGCAGGCCGGCCTTATGGGCCGGAGAATTCTCGTACGGCTCGTTGATGATCACGTTGCCCTGCACGTCAGGTTTGTAGATAACGGCTCCGATTCCTCCGTATGTCTTGTTAATCATCATGCGGAGGTTCTCGTTCTCCTCTTCGGGGATATATACGGTATAGGGATCGAGGTTTGCGAGCATAGCGTCCACACCGGCGCGCTCAATACGGTCGAGCGGCAGGGAATCCACATATGAGCGGTTGAGTTCCTTAAGTATGGAAGACTGGATTTCAGTCCACTTGCCAAGTTTAAAGCTCTTGGACTGAGCCCCCGCCGTAGTCACTGCGGCAGCGAGAGCTATGACGATCAGAATTCTCTTCATGAATGCAAAATTAACAATTATTCCCTCTCCTGCAACCATCGGGCCATGGCGCGAAGGGCCTTTCCGCGGTGTGAGATGGCATTTTTGACTTCTTCGGGGAGCTCGGCAACGCTGCACCCGGGATACTCGTCGGCGATGAACACAGGATCGTAGCCAAAGCCCCCGAAGCCGCTGCGTTCATGGGCTATATGGCCCTCCAATGTCCCTTCGAAGAAATACATTTCTCCACCAAGGCGCAAGGTCACAACGCTGCGGAAGCGGGCGGTCCGTGGTTCTCCCGGATGCTTTGACAGCTCCCGGAGCAGGGTATCTATGTTGGCGGAGAAATCATGGTCGGCAGGCAGCGGGGCCCCGTCGCGCAGCGCTACGTCAACTGCATAGCGCGCTGCATGCACGCCCGGCGCTCCGCCCAGGGCATCCACCTCCAGCCCGGTGTCGTCGGCAAAGCAGTCAAGTCCGCTCAGGGCGCCGAACGCCTCCGCTTTGATTATTGAATTTTCTTTGATGGTAGCGCCGGTCTCTGCCACATCTTCATGGATTCCCAGGTCCGCCGGGCTGAGCACATCGAACGACGGGCCCAGAATCTCCCGCGCTTCGCGGAGTTTTCCCTTATTGCCGGTAGCGAATACAAGTTTCATTCTGCAAAGGTATTCATTAATTTGCTATATTTGTAAGTTATGATTGATGACGTAATCAAATTTCCTGCCGAGCCGGCAGGTCTCTACGATCCCCTGCGATACATGATAGGTATAGGTGGCAAGCGGATTCGCCCGAGCCTGTGCCTGGCCGCTTACGGGCTTTTCCGGTCGGAGGCAGGCGAAGATGTCCGAAAATGTGCCGCGGCACTTGAAGTGTTTCACACCTTCACCCTCATACACGACGACATCATGGACCGTTCCCCTTTGCGCAGGGGCGTGCCCACGGTGTGGAAGAAATGGAACGAAGACACGGCCATCCTGAGTGGGGACGTCATGCTCATAGAGGCCTACAAGCTCATCATGAACGCTCCCGAAAGCTGCCGCGGAGCTGTTGTGGACCTGTTTTCGGCCACAGCCGCCCAGGTGTGCGAAGGGCAGCAGTTCGACATGGAGTTCGAGTCCCAGGAATGCGTGTCCATGGAGGAATACAAGCGCATGATAGGGCTCAAGACTGCCGTCCTGCTGGCTTGTTCCGCCAAAACAGGCGCCCTGCTGGCTGGAGCGCCGGAGCCCGACTGCGAGGCCCTGTACCGCTATGGCTATGAGCTTGGCATGGCATTCCAGATAGCCGATGATTACCTTGACGCTTACGGCGACGAGAAAGTGTTCGGCAAGCCCATCGGGGGCGATATTCTGAACGGCAAGAAGAGCTGGCTGACTATCAGGGCATTGGACAAGACCGACGACCGTAAGGGCTTCATGGAGGCCTTCTGCCGGAGCTGCAGCACCGAGGCTGAGCGAAAAGGGAAAATTGCCGACGTCAAGGCCATGTACGACGCCCTCGGGGTCGGGGACGATGCACGCGCAGAGGTTATACGTTATTCCGACAGTGCCATGGCGGCCCTCAGCAACCTCGGCGTGGACACAGCGCCGCTCCGCGAATTCGCCGACAAATTGGTAGGTAGGGCCAAATGATGGAAGCCACCGTCGTAAAAAATGCCGGAAGCCATTTCCTGCTGAGCGAACTTCCGCACTGGGCGCCGTTCCCTGCGGTGCTTCGAGGCAAGGTGAGGCTCGAGAAATCCGGAGCCACTAATCCTGTGGCCGTGGGCGACCGTGTGAGCTACTCCATGGAGGGCCCGGTAGCCGACGAGCTGCACCCGGCAGTAATCACCGAGGTGCTTCCGCGAAGCAACTATATCATCAGGCGCAGCACCAACCTGTCGCGCCAGTCTCATGTGATTGCCGCCAATCTCGACAGGGCCCTGCTGGTCGTGACGCTTTATTTTCCTGAGATCAAACTCCCCTTCCTGGACCGTCTTTTGGTCACCTGCGAAGTGTATGGAGTGAAGGCCGTCATAGCGCTGAACAAGATGGACCTCTACCGCGAACTCGCTCCGGAGCAAGTCGAGGAGTTTTGCCGCATCTACCGCGGAGCCGGGTATCAGGTAATTGAGTGTTCGGCACGTACCGGCGAAGGAATCGACGAACTGCGTTCTCTGTGCAGCAGCGGCACCACGCTTATCAGCGGCGAATCCGGCGTGGGCAAATCGTCCATAATCAAGGCTCTCGACCCATCGCTGAATCCCAAGACTGGCAGCATCAGCGAGGCACATCTGCAAGGAAAGCACACAACTTCGCTATATGAAATGTATCCCCTGAGCGGTGGCGGATTCATAATCGACACTCCCGGCCTGCGCGGTTTCGGACTCGTGGACCTGGAGAAGGAAGAAATTTCCAAATATTTCCCGGAGATGCTGCGTGTGGCCGACAACTGCCGCTTCGTACCTTGTACGCATACCCATGAGCCGGGCTGCGCAGTCAAGGCGGCCGTGGACTCCGGGCTCATCAGCCCCGAGCGCTACAACTCCTACCTCGGCATGCTCGAGGAGGACAAGAAATTCAGATAAGCCTGATCCTAGAAAGTCCAACCGATGTTGAAGCAGATGGGCCAGCGGGTGTCGGTGGCACTGGACATGTCAACCGAGGCGGCCAATCTCAGGTGGTTGAATAGCTCGACGCCTATTCTCGGAGACGCGACCAACAAGAATGAAGGATCTTTGGCTCCAAGGGACATCGTCTTAGCGGCATCGTATATCTCTTGATCCACCACCTTTTGGGACTTCCATACGTCAAGGGTCAATCCACCGCCGGCGCCAATTCCGATGAAGGGATTGATCTTCCTTCCGGGAAGAAAATTAAAGTCAACAAGCGCCAGCAAAGCTCCGTAATGCTGATCTCCGAAATACTCGACAGCCCCCATATCATACACACTGACAGGGCAATATTTATAGTCAAGCTTTGCACCTATATCTAAGTGATTACCAAAGTCGTAGCGCCACTCAAAATAGGCATCCCCCTCGTATGGCATCCGTTTGCCGTCATCAACGACTTCCAAAAAGAACGGAGCATAACCCACTCCTATTTCGAATTTATGACCGGCATTCTGTCCGAAAAGGCTGATCGCAGCCGAGAGCATCAAGACAACAGAAAAGATTCTTTTCATGATTCAATAGTTTACTACTATCGAGATGCCTTTTTTTTTTCGAACGTTGCATCGAAGGCTAAAAAAACACTGCACCTTCAAACACAGTCCTTGCCGGGCCACGCTGGAGAATAGCGCCATCCAGGACAGAGACTTCAAGTGTGCCTCCGTCCATGAATATGGAGCATGGGCTTCCGCAGAGGCACTGCTCGATGGCGGCAGCCGCGGTGGCGCAAGCACCTGTGCCACAAGCCAGGGTAATACCGCTTCCCCGCTCCCACACGCGCATGCGTATGCCGCCGGGGCGCACCGAAGCAAACTCGACATTGATTCCCCCGGGGACCTGATTCTCCAGCACGGGCCCCAGAGCGGCCACATCTTCAGCTTCAGCATCGGGTACGAAAACCACAAAATGAGGATTGCCTACATCGACATGCATGCCCGAAAAGCTCCTTCCTGCAGCCTCCAAAACCATATTCCGCTGAATTATGCTATAGCGCCCCATATCCACCGTAACGCTCTCTACGGTGCCGTCCGCTGCAACATGCAAGTTCAGCCGGCGCACTCCCGAGGCCGTCTCGAGACCGATAACGGTCTTGTTTGTCAAGCCTTTCTCTAACACATACTTACCAATGCAGCGGGCAGCATTGCCGCACATCAGTCCTTCGGAGCCGTCGGCATTGTACATGATCATCCTGAAATCTGCCACTTCCGAAGGGCCAATCAGCACAAGGCCGTCGGCACCCACGCCGAAATGTCTGTCGCTCAGGCGCTTTGAGAGTTCCTGAGGATTGTCTATGTGGTATTTGCCGGCATCGACATAGATATAGTCGTTGCCAAGGCCCTCCATTTTTGTAAATTCGAGACGCATATCAGAACAACCAGGACAATTTGAGATATGTAGCCGTTTGCATGCGTGCCTTTTGAGCGTCGGTAAACAGTTCGTTAAGCTGCCAGCGGAACGACCACTCCAGCACAAGATTGGCTACTTTCATTCCGAAATTGCCGGCAATGCCGCCCTGGTGCGGGTTGACAGTCCAGCCCGGATCGGACTTGCTGAAAGAGTGCGAATACACATAGCTGTAATACCCGCCGATGCCCACAAAGGCTCCGCTGTCGGATTCGCCGCTGCGAAGCAAGAAGTATGCAGGCACAGTCACGGAACGCTGACTGTAGTCCTGAGCGCTTCCGAACATGGGATCCAGCGAGGGGAACCTGGATGTAGCGCTTTCCCAGAGCAC
Organism: uncultured Bacteroidales bacterium; assembly: GCA_946403855.1. Classification (GTDB taxonomy): domain Bacteria; phylum Bacteroidota; class Bacteroidia; order Bacteroidales; family UBA932; genus Cryptobacteroides. The sequence continues at coordinate 42,414 of CAMJBH010000006.1, read as the reverse complement.
ATCCGTCTGAAGGCCGAAACTGCCAAAATTCAAGCGAGTCGAAACACCTGCCGAATAATCCATGCGGCCCCTGGTCTTCAAGTCGGCCTTAGGGAACGACAGCATTGCATTTCCAATAGATCCTGTGATGCCGGCTTCGAACACGCGGGCCTTTCCCATGTGCTTGCGGGCAAACTTGCCGCTGGGTTGGAAAGAAGATCCAGAGGCTTCGGCAGCAAGGTCGGCAAGATATCCAGACACCTTGTCAAGGCCCTCATAGTCAATCAGATCGGCCTTATCGGTAGGCTTGTGGTACTGAGGATGGAGTCCCGTAGAAACGGCCAGGGTGGGAACTTTCTTTTTTGCGAACGCCTCGGTGTCGGTAGCCGTCATAATCGAAGTTTCAAAGTTTTTGGTCTTGATTTTAATGGCATGTTCAGCAGCCACACGGCCTGCAAGTTTCTTCCCATCCTTTATGGTGGCTATGCCCTCGAGGGTCAGGCCGCCGCCAGTGCTGAAACGGCCCACCATATCCACGCTCATCATGAGTTTGATATTATCCAGGCCCACCAGTGCATCGAGGTAGTCAGCCAGATAGGTTGAACCGTAAAGCCCGATTTCCTCTGCGTCGAATGCGGCTATTATAACGCTACGCTGCAGTTCACCGCGGCGAGCAGACAATTCACGGGCAATCTCTATTATGGCGGCGCTGCCGGAGGCATTGTCGTCAGCCCCGGGGTAAATCTGGCCCTTTTTAACTCCCAGGTGATCGTAGTGAGCGCCAAGGACTATATACTCGTCCTTGAGCGAATTACCTTCTATTACCGCCACCACGTCGGTGTATTCTTTGCCATCGCGTTTGAACGGGACCAGATAACTGCCAGCGGAAAGCGGCTTGAGGCCGCACTCTTTGTAGCGTTCCACGATATAATCGCGCGCTTTGGCGGCATCTGCGCTGCCGGCCTCACGACCCTTTAAAGAATCGGACGCGAAATAATAAACGTATTCGGCGAGTCTCTCGCTTCTTGTCTGCGCACTTGCCGCCACGGCTAAAACTGTGGACAGCAGCAAAATGAATATTCTCTTCATTGAGGTCATTATAATCTTGACAAAGATAAGCCGAAGCAGCATAAAAAGCAAATGGCTTGTAGCATTCCGGCGGGCAACTGCACTCCCCTGCCCCTGACCCGCCTTTCACCCCATCCGGACATGATTCCTCCTCAGAACGGTCCCCTGCTGAGGATGAGCAGCTGGGGAAAATCACATCGTCCTCAAAACAGGCCTCCGGTGAGGAGGGGTGGCCGGAATAATGCACTTCATCCTCAAAATAGACCTCCGGTTAGGAGGAGTGGCCGGAATAATGCACTTCATCCTCACAATAGACCTCCGGTTAGGAGGAGTGGCCGGAATAATGCACTTCATCCTCACAACAAACCACCGCCGAGGACAAGTAGCCAGGGACAAAGGGAAACAGACACGGAAAAGGGCCGCAGCATGGCAGAAACAAACAAAAATGGCAGCGGCAGACACGGAAAGAGGTCACAGCGTTGCAGAAATAGGCAATAATGGCTGGTTCCGACACAGAACTAAGCCGCAGCGTGGCAGAAATAGGCAGAGACGGAGGAGATTGACACAGAAAAGGAAGGTAACGTGTCAGAAATGCGACCGGAGACGGAGGGGAAGGGTTCGGAACCGTAAGCACCCTCGCTTGTAGAGGGAGGGGCCCGCGAGCGGAGCGAAGTGGGAGGGCGAGGGCCCCCGGCCCGAGGGTGGAGAACCCTCCCCTCCGCGAAGGCCCACGAACTGACACGAAAACCTGAAGAACCGTGTCAAAAAAGGGAGAAAACGGAGGAAATTGACACAAAACCAGGCTACAGCGTGTCAAAACGGGAGGAAACAACCAAGATTGACACAGAAAACGGCAGGATCGTGTCAGAAACAAACAAAAATGGCAGCGGCAGACACGGAAAGAGGTCGCAACGTGTCTAGAACAGCCGAAAACAGCAGAGACTGACACGGAAAAGGAAGGTAGCGTGTCAGAAACGGGAGGAAACGTCAGAAACGGACACGAAACAAGGCTCCGGCGTGTCAAAAACGGCCGAAAACAACCCTGTTTGACACGGAGTGGAGCTAATTCATGTCAGGTCAGCTAGCGTTTACGACCGCCGGACTTGCCAGAGCCACCAGACCTGCCAGAGCCACCAGACTTGCCAGAGCCGCCGGACTTGCCAGAGCCGCCGGACTTGCCAGAGCCGCCGGACTTGCCAGAGCCACCGGACTTGCCACGACTGCCGGACTTGCCATGACCGGAATGACCACCGGCCTTGCTGCTGCGAGAGCGATTGGACGAGCGGCTTTCCGAAGAGACTGCATCGCGGCTGGCAAAAGCAGCAGCGTGACCACCTGAACGACCGGCACGACGGCCTGCAGCGGGAGCCTCAGACTCAGCGGAAGAGCCGGGCGCCACAGAGGCGTCACCGTCGCCACTCAAATCTTCGAGCAACTCGTAATCGATAAGCCGCTGCTCCAGATTGGCACCGGCCACCTTGATCCTCACCCTGTCGCCAAGACGGTACTGGCGATGCGTACGACGACCGACCAAGCGATAGTGGGCCTCGTCGAACTCGTAGAAGTCGGAACGTATCTCGCGCAGAGGCACCATACCCTCGATATGCGTCTCGTCAATCTCGACGTACATACCCCAGTCGGTAAGACCGGACACTGCCCCGTCGAACTCCATACCCACCTTGTCCTGCATAAATTCCACCAACTTGTACTTGACGCTGGTACGCTCGGCATCGGCCGCAACCAGCTCACGCTCAGAAGCATGGACACACTCTTTCTCGAAACGTCCCTTGTCTGCGGAACTGCCGTTCTGCAAATAAGAAGACAACAGACGGTGCACCATCAAGTCAGGGTAACGCCGGATAGGCGAAGTAAAGTGAGTATAGAACTTGAAGGCCAGGCCGTAATGCCCGATGTTGTCGGTACTGTAAACCGCCTTGGCCATAGAACGCAGGGCTATATTCTCGAAAGCGCTGTGCTCAGGCTTACCCAGAGACGCAGACAACAGGTCGCGCAACGCATCGGCCGCGCCTTTGCCGCTCGTCGCCTCCTCCATCTTGTAACCGAAGTTTGAAGCAAAGCCGCGCAGGCCCTCCAGCTTCTCGAAGTTGGGCTCGCCGTGGATTCGGTACACAAAAGTCTTGGCGCTCTTCATCTCCACGCCGTTCATCTTGCCGCCCGTGGCCACATATTCAGCAACCGTACGGTTGGCCAGCAACATAAACTCCTCAATCAGATTATTCGACTCTTTAGCTATCTTCTGATAGACGCGCACCGGCTTGCCGGCATCGTCAACCTCAACCTTCATCTCGGGACGGTCGAAATTAATAGCCCCGGCCTTGAAACGGGCCTCACGCATAATGCGGGCCAATTTATTCAGAGTCAGCACTGCATCTTCCAACGCATTGGGCTCTGCAGGAGGATTCTCAATTATAGCCTGCGCCTGCTCATAGTCCATGCGAGAGTTGGAACATATAACCGTACGACCTATCCAGCGGGACTTTACGGCACCCTTAGGGCCCATTTCGAACACCGCAGAAAAGGTGAGCTTGTCTTCATCCTGACGCAAGGAGCAGAGCTTGTTGCAAAGCTTCTCCGGGAGCATGGGAACCGTGCGGTCCACAAGATACACGGAAGTACCCCTTTCGCGGGCCTCCTTGTCCACGGCACTGCCCGGCTTCACATAATAGGACACATCTGCGATGTGCACGCCCACCTCGTAATTCCCGTTTGCCAGACGACGGAACGACAGAGCGTCGTCAAAGTCTTTGGCGTCGGACGGGTCGATAGTGAAAGTAAGCGTGTCGCGGAAGTCTTTACGTCCCTTCAGCTCCTCGGGGCCAATGGCTTCTGAAATCTTGTCGGCAGCATTCTCAACCTCCTTCTCGAAGCGGTAAGGCAGGTTGAACTCGGCCAGGATGGCGTGCATCTCGGTGTCGTTGTCGCCGGGCACGCCCAGCACATCGGTAATGTGTCCGATGGGGCTCAGCTCACCGCGAGGCCAATTGTCCACAACTGCAGCGACTTTCATTCCCGGCTCGGCACCCATACTGCGCGCCTGCTCCGCATCGACGGCAATGTCGTAAGGCATGAACTTGCTCTGCATCAGAACCCATGCCTGGGCGCCGATATAATGCATATAGCCCACGAAAGGCGCCTTGCTACGCTCCAATATTTCCACTACCTCTCCTTCGCGGCGCTGCTTGCCGCCGCCAGGGTGGGTTACCGCAACCCGCACCAGATCTCCGTTAAGGGCGTGGCGGGTCTTAGCTGCCTTGACGTAGATGTCTTCGTCCTGACCTTCTACGATCACGAAGATGAAACCCTCGCGGGTCATTTGCACCTTTCCGGTGAATTCCGGGGCGAATTTACGAGTCTTGTGACTGCCGTAGTCGCGAGTTTTCTGCCTGCTGCTGTTGTTCTTTCGTTTCATCTGTTATACTTAGTTTCAAACATTTGTTATCAATACTTTAAGCCCCTCTCCGGCAGGCTCGAAGCTCACGCCGTCTTCGCTGGCGGGCACCAGAAGGCATGAGCCGGCACTTATCGAAGCCGAATCTTCACCGCACTCCACGCGGCCGTCGCCACCCACGCATGTGATGGCCACAAAGCTGTCCAATGAGCTCAGGTCCAGAGAAAAGGGCCCCGTAAGGTCGAGCAGCGAAGTGGTGAACCAGTCGCAACTGACCAACGGCACCAAAGCGTCCTTAGCTTGCTCATAATGAGTGCGGTAGTCCTGGAGAACCCGATAGTCCAGGACCTCTTTCGCAAGAGACGTGTGCAGGGGGCGCGGCTTGCCGTCGAGCCCGGGACGATTGTAGTCCCAGATACGGTAGGTCGAATCGGACGATTGCTGAATTTCGGCGATATAAGCTCCCGGCAGCAGGGCATGTACGCGCCCGGGCGGGATGAAGAACACGTCGCCTGAAGCAATGTCATGGCGGGCTATCACCTCGGTGATGCTGCCGTCGGCCACCCTGCGTTCGAATTCTTCGGGACTCAAGTCCTGGCTGAACCCGGCAAAAAGACCGGCACCTGGCTCAGCGCCAGCGACATACCACATCTCTGTTTTGCCATGCAGCCCCTGACGGGACATGGCGTACTCTTCCGATGGATGCACCTGCACACTCAACGGAGCATGAACATCCAAAAACTTAATAAGCAAGGGGAAACTGTCCCCGAATCGCCGCAGACATTCGCGGCCGACGAGGCGTTCCCCCTGTTCGCGTATCAATTGATTAATAGTCACCCCAGATCCCGAACTTCCGACCATTACAGACAGGCGCTCCGGATAACCCGACAGCACCCAAAGTTCGGAGCCCCACACCATGGGACGCAGAATGGGATCAGGACGATAAAGCATCAGATCAGCGGTTCGGCTGTCATGGCTTCGGGCTGAGGAATACCCATCAACTTGAGTATGGTAGGAGCCACGTTGCAGAGAGCTCCGTCCTTGACGGTCTTAACCTCGTCTCCCGCACCTATCACGATGAACTGCACCAGATTAAGGGAGTGGGCCGTGTTGGGGCTTCCGTCTTCGTTGACTGCATAGTCGGCATTGCCGTGGTCGGCAGTGAGGAGCACCACGTAGCCATGGTTGAGTGCGCAGGTAATGGTGGTCTCAACGCAGCCGTCGATGCATCCCACGGCGTTGCATATGGCCTTGTACACTCCGGTATGGCCCACCATGTCGCCGTTGGCGTAGTTGAGGATAATGAGGTCTTCTTTCTCGCTGCGAATTGCCTCGCACAAGCGGTCGGTCACCTCGACGGCACTCATTTCGGGCTGCAAGTCATAGGTGGCCACCTTGGGGGAATTGACCAAGATGCGGTCTTCGTTCTCGAAAGGAGTCTCGCGTCCGCCGTTGAAGAAGAACGTCACGTGGGCGTACTTCTCAGTCTCGGCTATACGGAGCTGCCTCAGGCCAGCCTTGGAGATGGTCTCGCCCAGAGTATCCTGCACTTCCTCCTTGGGGAAGAGGATATGAAGGCCTTTGAACGAAGCGTCGTAGGGAGTAAGCGTGCAGTAGTAAAGCGGCAGAGTGTGCATTCCCTCTTCCGGCATATCGTTCTGAGTGAGCACGTTGGTAAGCTCACGGGCGCGGTCGTTGCGGAAGTTATAGAAGATGACGGTGTCGCCCGCCTCAACCTTAGCAAGAGCTTTTCCGTCTTTGGTAATTACGATAGGCTTGATGAATTCGTCAGTCACATCGGCGTCGTAAGATGCCTGGATGCCTTCCAGAGCACTCTCGAACTGGGCGCCTTTGCCATCGACAAGCATGTCGTAGGCCTCTTTGATGCGATTCCAACGCTTGTCGCGGTCCATGGCATAGAAACGGCCGCAGACTGTGGCTACTTTTCCTGTGGTCTGCGCCATCTTTTCTTCCAGTTCCTTCACAAACCCAAGTCCGCTGTGGGGGTCGGTATCGCGGCCGTCCATGAAACAGTGGACATAAACGTCCTCGATGCCCTCATTCTTCGCTTCAGCGAGGAATTCATAAAGATGGTCAAGGGATGAGTGTACTCCGCCATGGGAGCAGAGACCGAAGAAATGAAGTTTTCCGCCGTTCTTCTTTACATTGTCATAAGCTGCGCGGATCTCGGGATTCTGCAGCAGACGGTGCTCGCGGCAGGCTATATTAACCTTCACAAGGTCCTGATACACAACACGTCCGGCACCGAGGTTCATGTGTCCTACCTCGGAATTGCCCATCTGCCCGTCAGGCAGACCCACATATTCGCCACAGGCGTGTAGATGAGCCATGGGATACTTGGCCCTGAGACTGTCGATAAAAGGTGCGCCCTGAGTATAGATAGCGTTACTGTGGTCGTGGCGACCCTCGCCCCAACCGTCAAGAATCATTAAAAGAACTTTATTTTTCATAATCTCTCTAAAAATCTCGCAAATTTAGTGAGAAATATCGAGATTATCATATATTACACGGCCTCCTTCGAGCACAATTTCATAACGTTCAAATTCTTGCGGCCCGTCAAAGACCGAAATAAAGAATCGTCCGTCCGGTTTCCCCGGCTTCGGATAATTTACCTGGCCGGAATTTGACACTCTGGCAGACAGACCGTTATCTTCAAAATGTTCCACCACGAACGAAGAAGAGCTGAACGCATTGCCGCCAAGCAGTTCCGACTTGCTCACCACCGCCCGGAATTTTGTCGTCATGACTGCGCTGTTGGTTTTGAAGACGCCTTGGTCGAGGGTACGTTTGAGCGTCCGAGTCCCCGAGACCGTCCACAATCCGTCGCCGACAGGGATACAGCTGACCTCAAATTCTTCCGCTTCGCCTTTCGAAACAACAGGAAAGCCAGCCTCGACAGCCCTGATTATACAATTTCCTGAGGCCACAATCCATTCGGCGGCGAGCCTGGACACTCTTATTGGCACGGGAGGGTCTTTCTCACAGTCGGTTGCGCTGACAACAAGCGTCACTGCCACAATAAAGAATAATCTAAGATACCGCAACATAATTAATTGAAGAAATAAGAAACTCCCGCCTGAACCCCGGTGAACATACTGCCGACACCAGTTTCCAGAAAGAATCGCAAGTGGTCTTTGCCGAATGAAATGCAGAAAGGATTGAACTGGGCAGAAACCAGCGGCAGCAGCATTTCCCTGGATATGAACAAAACAGGGCCTGCGCCTGCATAGATGTTGAAGTTGGGGCGATTGACATACGAGAAGCAGAACATACCCGACAGCGAGAGCGTCTCAGTGCACACAAAACTGCCGGTCCTGGCTCTTGTACGTTTTCGGTTGATACTTCTTATGTAAGGGCTGTACTCCAGGTCCATTATGAAGGAAAAGTCAGATGTATTCGACTCATAGACATATCCAATGCTGACCGACCCGTACCCGAACACATCGCCCAATTCATCATATACGGAGCCAAGATCATATGGAGTATGTGAAGACTTGTCGGGAAGAAAGGATCCGACTATCTCTGCCGAAAACCAGTTCACGCCGCTGAGGCCCAGTCTTATTCCGGAAGACTGAGCGCTCGCAGCTATGCTGACCGTAACAAGTGCCGCTGTCAAAAGTATTCTTATATGTTTCATTTCTTGTTTCAAATACAGTTGACCGCTAAATCTTGCATCTGCGCGGTATTATTCAAGCCCCCGGGCTCGAAGAAGGGCGCCGGGGTCAGGATCGGCACCGCGGAAAGCGCGGTAGAGAGTCATAGGCTCTTCGCTGCCGCCTTTTTCAAGCACGTTGCGGCGCAGGCTCATGGCTGTCTGCGGGTCGAAGATACCTTTCTGCTTGAACAACTCAAAAGCATCTTTGTCCAAAACTTCTGCCCACAGATAGCTGTAGTAGCCAGCGCTATAACCACTGGAACCGAATATATGGTTGAAATATGTGCTGCAGTAGCGAGGGATTATCTCTTTGATCAGACCCATCTGGTCGCAGACCTTCTTTTCAAATTCGGAGACACTTATGCCCTCTATGCTGGAGAGTTCGTGCCACTTCATGTCCAGGATACTTGCGGCGCAGAGCTCGCCTGTGGTGAAGCCTTGGTTGAAATTGGAAGCCGCCTGAATCTTTTCCACCAGCTCGGAAGGGATAACCTCGCCAGTCTTATAGTGGAATGCGTAGGTGGCAAGCACTTCGGGTTCGAAGGCCCAGTTCTCGTTGACCTGGGAAGGGAATTCTACAAAGTCGCGTTTGACGGAAGTGCCGCTTGTGCCCTTGTACTTGCACTGGCTCAGCAGGCCGTGAAGGGCATGGCCGAATTCGTGAAACATGGTCTCCACCTGGTCGATGGTGAGCAACGACGGGGTGTCGGCCGTGGGCTTGTTGAAGTTACCCACATTCACAATGACAGGGCGGACGTCCCCGCACTGATTGACGAAATTGGTCATCCATGCGCCTCCCCTCTTGGTGTCACGGGGATAGTAATCGGTGATGATAACGCCAATAAGGGAACCGTCGGAGTCGCTGACCTTAAAAGCCTCGCACTCAGGATTGTACAGAGCGACGCCCTGGATTGGTTCGAAGCTGATGCCGTAGAGTTTTGACGCAGTGGCGAACACTCCGGCGCGGACGTTCTCCATCTTGAAGTACTCTGATATTTTGGCCTCGTCAAGGTCGAAACGCTCACGGCGCACTTTCTCGGCGTAGTACATATAATCCCAAGGCTCTATACGGGAGCCGGCAGGAACCAGCCCGGCAGCGGCATCCTTGTCCATGAGTTTCTGCATGTCCGCCACTTCTTCTTTGGCGCGGCGCATGGCAGCATCCATTATATTCTTGAGGAAAGCATCCACAGCCGAGGGATTTCCTGCCATTTTGTTCTCAAGAATGAAGTCGGCAGGTGTTTCATAGCCCATCAGACGGGCTTTTTCGATGCGGAGTTCCATGGTCCGGAGCACAATGGCGTTGTTGTCCTGCGCATCTCCGTTGGAGCCGCGCTTGGAATACATGCGGAATATTTTCTCACGAAGGGCCCTGTCCGGCTCTGAAGCCATCTTGTCGTAGTAGGAAGAGACAGAGAAACCGAGTTCTTCTTTGAATGCATTTGACTGGGCCAGAAGGTTGTTGCCGAAGGTCAGGGCGAGGGCTGCCAGTTCGCTGTTAATTTCCTTGAGCCTGGCCTGGCCTGCCTCGTCAAGCCCGACGCCGTTGCGGACAAAGCCTTCGTAAAGGTCCTTGAGAAGCATCTGCTCTTCGCGGCTAAGGGCACTCTGGTCGGCCTCATAAACCGCCTTTACGCGCGCAAAGAGGGCCGGGTTCATCATAATGTTGTCGCCATGGGCAGAAATGAGCGGGGTGGCCTCTTCCACAATGGCATTCAGTTCCGGACTGTAGTCCGACTCGCTCACGTTGAAGAGCACGTTGGATACCTTTTCCAGTATTGCACCACTGCGGTCATAGGCAGCTACCGTATTCTCGAAAGTCGGAGCTTCGGAGTTATCAATAATTGCCTGAATCTCAGCATTCTGCTGCTCTATGCCAGCTTTAATTGCCGGCATATAGTCAGCAATCTTTATTTTGTCGAACGGAGGAATCCCATATGGAGTATCCCATTCCTGAAGAAACACATTGCTCTTTCCACAACCCACCATAGCTATAGCCAATGATAATAATAGTACAACTTTTTTCATATGGTTAATGCTTTGTTATTTAACCACCACCGATACCGAAGGTTCGTCAACCAAAGTAAACTGGGCCGATCCGTCATAGACAGTCAGTATGCCGGTGATATCACAAGCTGCACCGTCCTTGGTGATTCGGGAATCCAGGGTCTCGTCGGCAAATTTGGCATAACCGCTCGTACGTACCTGAACATCGGTTTTGCCGATACGGAAATAATGGGATACATAATTGGCCGTAGCAAACGTTACCATAATTTCCTTGTATGTCTTGTAGGCATAGCTGCCGAAAGACTGGAGGGCCTTGCTGTCTTTGGGCAGATAGTCCACCGGACGGCCGGTGATGGGGCCGTAACGGGTAGCGCCGCTGCCAACTTCCGCCGAATCGAACAAGCCCGCTTCTACATAGGTTATGTACAGATTCTTGGACATGGCCCAGGAATCTATTCCCCATGTGCCTTTATCGGACAGGAACACACGATTCTCGGGATTGGCGCTCTTGTGGTCCATGTTGGGGTTCGGATAAACGAGAGCAAATATTTCATTTTTATAGAGCAGCCCGGGGACGGTGACGAGTTTGCCCCAGAGTTCACCGGTGAAACCTGCTGAGATAGCAGCCTTGATGTCATTCTCGCTTACGACCAGGGGTGCCGGGGGATCGGCATAATGTCCTTTGAAAACATGCTGGTCGATAATTGCCTGGACATCGATATAAGATGTCTCATACTCGTTGGTGGAAGTATTGTCCGGTTCCACTCCGAGCTGGGGCATGCCGTTGTAAGCGCCAAGACAAAGGGATGTACAGTTGATGTACAGCCATTGTCCAAGCTTGTAATCGCTATAGAGAGAAGACTTGCCGAGTTTGACATCGATACCTCCGGTTTCGTCCTGAATGTAAATTTCGCGGTACAGATTGCCGCTGACATCGCTCGAAATAACCTGTCCTTTGATCCAGATGTTGCTGTTGATCTCGTAAGGGCCGTTCTTGTAGAGAGCCTTAAGATCATGTATGGAAGTGAAAGTGCCCGGGAAACCCAGCATTTTCAAATCTGCCTCGCTATAGAGCTTTTGCTCGGCGGGAGTATTGCCTCCGAAGGTAAAGACCGGATCCCATTCCTCTTTCAGGCTCTTGCAAGAAGAGAATGCCACCAGGGCTATGGAAAATGCAATAAAAAACTTTTTCATAAGTTAGAACCTGAAATAAATGTTCAACATATAATTGAAACCGGGCATGTAGAAATACTTGGGATCGAAGCGGTAGTAACGCTCTTTGGATACGGTATTGTCCACCATGCGGGTCTGTTCGTAACCGCCGGTCTTGACGTTGCGGTTGTTAAGTATGTTCTTGGCATTCAGGGAGAAGCCAAGCTGATATTTACGCTGGATGTACCATGACTTACCCACCGAGAAATTCACCAACCATGCCGGATCGAAACGCTCCTGGGTGGTCATGTACGCAATTTCGTCCATGGTGACCTGGTTGTCGGGACCTGCTGTGGCATAGTCCGTACGGTACAGCGGATTCATGTCCAAATAGGAACGTCCGAAGTACTCCACATCGGCGTCGATGAACCAGTAGTTGTAATTGTAAGACAGCCCGAGGCTGGTGGCAAGATGCGGCGTCGAAGGAATAAAATGATGATGCTTGATGCCGTTTACGTCATAGGAACTTGCCCAATAAGGGATGAGCACATCTTCCATCACAGTCGCAGCGCTGTTGTCCACCGTCTGGGTCATCCTGGGGGTAGAAGTATAGATGTAGTATCCGGCTGCTAGCACACCCTGCAGGGAAAGATTTTCCACCAAATAGGTAGGGACCTTGAAGCCGAGTTCCAGACCCGTATTCATCTGGTCTATACCGCTGATTGCGAAGTTGGAGAAAGCATTCTGCAGGTCGTCGAAAGCACTCATGACCTTGCTCTGGTCCTTGATGGTGGTGTAGTAGGCCGTGGCGCGCACATTGATGCCGCCGCCGGAATACTGCCAGTCGACGTCGGAGGTGAAAGTCTTGACCGTATTGAGGTCTTTCATCATGGTGTTACGGGTCCTCGGGGACAGGAACACCTGATTGAACTTGGGAGCGTCGTTGAAGTAGGCCACGTTGGCATACACGCGCTGCTTGCCACCGATTACATAGTTCAGGCCCAGCTTGCCGGCATATGTAAAGAAGCGGGCGAGCTTGGAACGCCAGTACGAATACTCCTCTGAGGGGACAACATAATATTCGGCCCACTTTTGAGCCATCTCGTCGTCAGCAGGATTACCCGGGAAAAGGCCTTTACGGACAAGTCCCTGGCGCCAGAAGGATTCGTATCCCAATTTCGCCCCAAAGTTGGCGCTGAAATTGCCGAAAACGAACTTTCCGTTGATCCAGCCGCCGAAGTTACGTATCTGGGCTGTGTAGTCGTAGCCGTATTTGTCGCCCACCTTCAGCTTGCGGGCCTCGCCGTTGGCAATGAAATAATCCAGGTCGTTCTGCAGCTTCCAGGGTTGAGAAGAGAACTCACGTTCAGCAAAGTTGTCGATATCGATGTAGTACTCTCCGCCCAGCAGGTCGGCCACAATCTTGTAATTCTCAGTACGGTTGATACGCCCGTCCAAGCCACCGGTCACCGTCACCACATCGGAAGCACGCCACTTGAAAGACGCCGCAAGGTTGAGGTCCTTCTGGTCCACATGGCGCTCCTCCTGAATGTACTTTGAGCGTCCTCCGGGCTGCATGCGGTTCACATTGTAGAAACGGTCCCAGTTGATGTGGGTAATTGAGGGATAGTCCTTTGCATGCGTCCACACCTCATTGGCCCATCCGTACTTGAAATCATTGTGGCGGTTCATGTCCGGATTGAAGTCCAGGAAATAACTGGGGAGGTTGCGGTAGTAGTCGGGACGAGGGTCCTGGGCGTCATACCAGTCGAGGGCCGTGTAGCCGTTCTTGCCGAAGCGGTAGAGCACCGTGGCGCTTGCCTCGAATGCATCGGAAGGAGTGAAATCGTACTTCAGGAACGTCACAGGCTCGTTGGTCTTACGGACGCGGGCATTGCGCACTTTGCCGTTCTGGTAGCCCCAGTTGGAGTTGTACATGTTGTCCTTCACCAGGTCGTAAACTTCCTGTGTCGAAGCGTTCTGGGCTCCTCTCTCGCCGGGAGTCGCAAAGAAAACGAAACTCAGCTTGTGGGTGCTGTTGAAAACTTTGTCGGCCGCCAGGTAATAGGCGAACGAACGGTAGTACACACCATCAATCCAGTCGTTGCCGCCAAGGCGCGCACTCACGTTGGCCGCAAAGGCCCAACCGTTATCCATAAGGCCGGTGGAGTAAGATGCCATGACACGCAGACGGTACAGGGAGCTGTTGGTGAGCAAGCTGCCCCTGAGGCCCTTACGCACGCTGGAGGCGTTGCCGAATATATTGGTGAGGCCGTTGTAACCACCGAATCCGAAATCTGAAATCTCCGCACCGTTGACCGTTTCCTTGGACCTCATGGCCTCATTGAGGCCACTCCAGAGGGAGAAAGGTGAATAACCGGTGACAGCGTCGTTCATCTTGACTCCTGCGAGATATACATCCTGTGACTCGGAAGAATAACCCCTGGCGCGGAAGCGTACCGAGGAGAAATTGTATCCTGCAATGTTGTTGAACACATCATTAGACCCGAAGAGGATGGTAGGATTGTCGTTGTAGCCCGAGTCGTCCAGGTCGAAAGCGGCGAACGAGTCGTCGTCGAGCTCCGTGACCTGCTGCACAGCAGTCATGGAAAGATTGAACATATTCTTCACATAGCCGTCGTTGACCGTGACCTGCACCTGGTTTTCCAGAAAGTCGGGAGCGGTTATGACCAGGGTGTACATGCCGTTGTCTAGGTCGGGAATCATGAATGTGCCGTCTTCGGCAGATTCCGTAACAGCTATTTCCTCGGCGCCCCGCATGAGCGTCAACTTGGCCTTTTCTATTGGCTGCCTGCCATTACGATTCACCACCGTACCCTTCACGCCGCCGGAGAAATCCTGGGCGGAAAGGCCAAGTGCGGAAAGCAGCAGCACTAAGACCGGAATTAGTTTTCTCATATTATCTCTGAATTACAATATACGTGGGATAGTGGTCGGAATAGCCGCCCACAAAAGCTCCGTTGGAGAATGTACGGAAGGGAGTTCCTTTGTACTGGCCGGTCTGGTTGGTCATGAAAGGCTTGGTGAAGATGCGGCCATAGTATTTGCCCTTTATGATGGGCTTGATCTGCCATGAGCCCTCGGCTGCCTTGGCAAGGTTGTAGTTGACCAGGATGCAGTCGTAGATATTGCTTTCGCCCCTGTAGTAGAGCGAGCTGTACCCAGCTTTGATCATGGAAAGGAAAGGAGAGAAGAAATCGTCTTCGCCCATCTCGTCTATTGTCTCCTTGCCACGCAGATAAACTGCCATTGAAGCATCTGTAGGGTTGTCATTCATATCTCCCATCACGGCTATCTTGATGCCGGGATATTTTTTCATCATCTCCTCCGCATGATTGTAGATGATTTCGCCGCCTCTGGCCCTTAGGTCCTGCCCTTTTCCGCCCAAGCGGGAAGGAAGGTGGCACACATAGAAGGCAAAGTGCTCGCCTCCGATGAGCCCGTGCACCATGAGCACGTCGCGGGTGCGGAAGTTATCCTGCTCCTCTTTGGTCATTTCGAAGTCTATGTCGCTGCCTTCGAAGGTGAAAGGTATTGATTCACTGTCGAGCAGGGTAAACTTTGAAGGGTCGTACAGCAGTCCCACGTCCACCCCGCGCCTGTCCGGACCGTCGTAGTGGACGATCTGGAAGTTGGCTTCGGCAATCGCAGGTTCGGCAACGAGGTCTTCCAGCACATGGCGGTTCTCAATCTCGGAAACCCCGAGCACGGTATGCCATACGCCGTTGTCGGCCTTCATGGCGGCAATCACGCGGGCCATGTTGGAGAGTTTCTTGGCATATTTCTCTTCGGTCCACTGATTAGCTCCGTCCGGGAGATATTCGTAGTCGTTCTTGCCTTCGTCGTGGTAGGTATCAAACAGATTTTCAAGGTTATAGAAACCTATGATATGGGTCTGTTTCCCGGATCCGGAAGAAGCTACCTTTGTCGCCGGCCCGCAGGATGTCGCGGCCAGGAAAACAAAAAGCAGCAGAGATAAATAGCGTTTCATATATGGTCAGATGATTTTATTTCCACCAGTTTGCAGGTTTCTGGGCTTCGATGGCATCGGCAGAGGCAGCACCTATGGCCGAAACCAGGTTAGGGAAAAAGTCCAAGCCGGTCTTGGATTCCAGCTCGTCTATAGACATGAGGTAGTCCGTACAATTGGCGCCGGCAATAGACGGGTCGTGGGGCAGCAGGAAGCCTGCGGCCATGTAGCCCGAAGTGGCATAAGTGGATATACCTTTGAAAAGCAAGGCCTTGAAGTAATGCGTAGGCACTATGACGGCAAAGCCGGAGCTCATGCCGGTGTAGGTATCGGAGGATGCATATTGGCAGCCTGTGACCACATACAAGGTGTCCGCCAGGAATGAATAGCCACGTACCTTTTCTTCCAGGCGCGCCCAGATTTCACCATTGAAATTATACTCCTGCGGAGTCATGTTTGTGCAGTAGAAAGTGGACACGTTGGCCTTGTAGGTAAGCCTGTCGGCGGAGGGAAGCTGATGTCCCCTGGTCCAGCCGCCGCCATATGATCCACCGACCAGATTCGGCTGCTGGTCGAAAGGCAGAAGCGGATCAAGCCCCCATTCATTGCTTCTGGAGCCATTGCCTCTGAGCTTCTTGTTCAGGGGATAAGCCACCCAGAGCGACAGGTGCTCTTTCGAATCCCAATAGAAGGACCAGTTGCGGGTTCCGCTGCGTTTGGCGTCAAAATACTCCTTGCCCTCCATGTCGTGCACATAGAATGTGAGTCCGTCTCCGGACTTGGTGGCGGGCAACTCCAGCCAAAGCGGCGCAGCCTTGTCCTGCCCGGAAATGGAAGTGCCGCTGGTGCCGCCATCCGTCTTGCCGAGCTGAATCACGGTTGCACGCGAAGCCGGACCGTTGGCGGGCCTCAGCACCATGACCACCTTGCGGGAATTTGCCGAATCGTTTGGATCGTAGCGCAAACGCACGTCCGAGCGGGAGCCGGTGCCGGATGCAGGATCGGCCGTAGCCCAGAGTGCGGCGCCCGAATCGGGATACTCCAGTTCGATGGTCCAGGCGGCCGCTGCTGTGACCGATACGAAGATACTGCCGCCGGAAGCATCGATTTCCGTCGTCTTGGGGACGATGGAAGCGCTGTCGTCAAATACGCCACCGTCCTCTCCGCAGGAAGCGAAGAGGGCGATGAACGGTATCAGTGCGAGCAGTCCCCGCAGGCAGCGTAGTTTCATGACTGCGGAATGCTATTCGTAAGTCAGGGTAATGTTCTGGAACTGGGCGTTGTAGTTGTTGGTCACCAGGAACCTGTATGCGGCTCCGGGCTCTCCTGCTATCGTCCATTCGTATTTGGTTCCCTTCTTGAGCTTGTCGTCGTTGACGTTAAGACGGGTTCCGTCAGCCTTGGCAATGTCGCCGATCACATTTTCGGAAGCACCGGCGCCGGTCAGGAACTCTATCTTCGTGAGGGCCTTTCCGTCAACTTTGGGGAACTCCACATAAGAATTGGCCTTGCCGATGAGAAGGTAGTAGTTGTCTCCGGACTTGGCCTGATAGTACTTGTCGGCGGCGTGGAAGGTAAAGGTGTATCCGTCAACGGTATAAGTACCATCTTTCTGGCCTTCGGAACTGCCCTGGGGCAGATTGGCGTCCACCTTTGTGAAGTCTGCAGTAATCACTACCGACTCACCGCTGGATGGCTTGGACTGGGTTATGACCACAGTAGCCTCGACTCCTGCGTCGGGGCAGCTCACCTTGATGTTGGCTACCCTTGCAGCTTCGCCTTCATTGGCGGAGAAGCTCACTTTCACGGTGGCGTCGCCGCCTCCGGAAGCGGGCTCGAGGGTAAATGCTGCATTGTCGGAAACGGCAGTCCAAGCGGCATTGGCCTTGATGCTGAACTCAGCCGACGTGGCATCGGCCTTGACGTTCACGGACGGAGGCTCGACGGTGCAGTACTTGGCGTTGGGATCGGCAGGTGCTATTTCGGTAGCGACGATGTTGATGTACTTGCCGCCGGATCCGGTAAGGCCGGAGAAATAGCCGGTGACAGTAATCTTCTTGCCCTCGTAGGACTTGGCGCCCAGGGACTCGAGCGGAGCGGAAATGGATCCCATCTTGGAATCGGAATTCACGCCGTCAATCTCGATGTTATAGTAGTTTCCAGATATGCTGAGGGTTCCGCTAAGCTTCACGAATTCCGTAACATTGGACTCGTAAGTAGCTGCAATGGATGTGATGTCTTTGGGAGCAGGATAGCTGATGGTTCCTGCGGAAAGCACAGACAGGCTGGCCTTCTTGAACTCCGGCACGCCGCCGTAGGTATCTTTGACAGCCTTGACCTTCACTTTGTCGCCGATCTTGACGGAAGGGACAGTCTCGCCGGCCTTGGCATCAAAGAACAGATAGACGTTGCCGGTCTGGTCGGTCACTACGACACCCTGTCCGGAAATGGCCGCCACCTGGGCTTCAGGAATCACTACCGCAGCTCCGTCGGCAGCAGCAATGGTCTGGGCCACTGTGCCGGTGATGGTTTCGGAAGGCTGGGACTCCCCGGTGTTTCCGTTCAGAGAGTAGAGATATCCGCCGGAATTCTCGGGAGTATCGTTATGGTAGTTCATGATTTCGGCGTAGATAATCACGTCGTCTCCAACCTTGATGTCAGTCTGACCGGCCTTGAACTTATTGTCGCCCAAATAGTTGAGGTTATACAGCTTGAATGCGGCGGAGGATGTGGTACCGTCGTCAGTGATGCTGAAGCGGGCGTTGCCGAAGGAGCGGCCGTCGGAAACATTGTAGGTATAGTCCTGATCTATCTCGGAAACCTTTCCCTTGATGTAGTAAGGACCCACTTTGTCGTAGCTGGTGTTGCTGGTCCATTTCAAGCCGCTTGCAGCCTTGATGGCAGCTGCAACGTTGTAAGGATCAGCCTGGGTGCCTGAGCCCTTGGGATCTCCGACAGGAAGGTCATCGCCGGTTTCTTCTACTTTGCCGTTAAGCGAATAAACGTAACTTCCGCCTTTGCTTACAGTCTCAGGAGTATCGCCTTTGAAATTGACAACGTATCCGCATACTATCACTTCGTCACCCGCTTTGATGTCAGCCTCTCCTGATTTCCACTTGCGGTTACCAAGATACAAGGTCTGGAAGCAATAGAACTGAGGTTCGGTGGTGCCGGGATCGACAACATAGAAGGTCGCATTGCCATAAGTACCGCTGGCCTCATAGGTCGTGGAGACGGAGCTTACCGTACCCTTGAAGTAAACCTTATCGGGGCTCTGGATATCTTTGCCGAGAGATTTGGTATAAGCCAGCACGCCGGCCACTGTGTAAGGATCTTCTTTTGTACCGGAGCCGACTTTGATCTCGCCCTTGGAGCCCTTCTGAGTAATGCTCAGGAAGGTTTTTACATAGCCCGTGGTGAACTCTATCGACTCTGTGCGGTCGAATCCGTCGTTTGCGTTGACAGTAACTGTTATCTGCTGCTCCTTGGAGGAAGCTTTGCCTTTCTCGGCGCTGAAGCCGACCCAACTGGGCTTATTGTTGATATACCAGTCGCGAGTCGCCGTGAGGGATATGGTATTTGAGTCTTCTCCTGCCGAGAACGTGAGTTCTGATGGTTCGAGAACGATTCTGGGAATGCCAAGATCTTCTTGTTCCTGACAAGAAGAGAAGACAAGGGTTGCAAGAGCAAAAACTGATGCTAGGTACTTTAATTTCATAATATAACGCGTTGTTTTAGATAATCACTAATTAGGATTCCCCAAAGATAAAAAAATTTTGATAATCCGCCAATAAAAAAGGGTCCGACAGGCGGGTCACAGGTGGGACCTTGATTAACAGCGAATTACGAAAAGACCTCCGGAAAAATCTCCCGGAGGTCCTCACGCATATCGCAACATATCAGGGAGTTGCGATTCCCGGCCTACTCCACCTGCCCGTTCAGGGAGTGAAGATAAGCCTTCTTACCGTTAGTTTCGGCAACTTTATTCTTGGAATAGAAAGTAACTGAACCATAAATAAGCACCTCGTCTCCCTCAGAAACTGTCTTGTTCCCTTCAGCCCAGTATTTATTTCCCAGATACCACACATTGTAAGCCTCGAAATCCTTTTCAGGGTCTTCCTTGAATGCACCGTCATCGGAAATCCAGAACTGGGCGTTGCCGTACTTGGTGCCGAACTGGCTGGCAACCTTGGACACCTTGCCCTTGATGAAAACGTTACCGTCGATCTTGGTGCCGCCGGCAAGGATGGGCGCTATCTCGGAAGGAAGATAAGGATCGGAGAACGTTCCCTTGGCTCCAGGAGTGTACTCAGTGATGGACACTGCGATGACATTAAGATACTTACCCTTGCCGGAAAGGCCGTTGAAATAACCTGTCACCACTATATCCTTACCGTCGAAGGAGGCGGCATTCAGGCCCTCCACAGGAGCGACAATACTACCCTGCTTGCTACCTGAATCGACGCCCTCGAGATTAATGTTGAAGTATGACCCGGAAACTGCAAGCTTGCCGCAGATGGTCACGAACTCGGCCTCTTCAGCATCATAGGTAGCAGCGATATCGGTGATATACCTGGGGTTAGGATAATCCACTTTGTTGTCGCTGGACTCCACGACCACGCTGCTGACCTTCTCGATCTCGGGAACTCCGTTATAGACGGTCTTGCTTCCCTTCACGACAACGTTGTCACCAACCTTGACGTCGGCGTTGGCGCCGTTGTCATAGACATAGACAGCCTTGGTTCCGTCTGAAATCACGAAGCCCTTGGCAGTCTTTGCGGTCACCAAAGAGGACTTGGTGGCAATGAGAGTTCCCTTCTCAACGGCAATGATTTCGGACACGCTGAGCACGGGAACGTCGGAGCGGACAACCTTGCAAGTCTTTGACTCAAGACCTGAAGCAGAAAGGGTTATGACGGCCTCATCTGCAGGACCTGCCGCAACCGTAACCTTCACGGTCGTGGATCCTGTGCCGGTAGCGGGATCGAAACTGATCCAGTCTTTGTCGGCGCTCAGAGTCCAGGTCACGGAGTTGGAAGTAACCGGAAGATCGAAAGATTCGCCGGTGTTGCCCACAGTGTAGGACTCGAGCCCGAGAGCTATGCTAGGAGTCTTGGACTTCTCGTGGGACACGTAGTATGCGCTGCCTGCCTGAGGCTGGCCGTTGTATGCGCTTCTGGTGGCACGCATGGTCAGTATATCGCCCTCGCGGATATCCATCTTCTGCATGTAGTTGGTGATACGTGCCGCACCCTTATATTCGAAGAGACCGTAGGTGTAGATACCGTCACCCTCGACGGAACCGTCATTGAGCCAGAAATCGTTGTAGTACTCGTCGGTAATCTTGGTCACGGTGCCGGTGAGTTCATAGAACACGCTGGCATCTACGTCTTTCTCAAGGAACTCCTTGACCGTGACTTTGAGCACTCTTTCTCCCTGGGCACCTGGCTGGTTCACGGTGACAGCTGCACTGAGCCTATTGCCGATAAAGGAAATGAGTGCACTGCGATTGAAGTCATCGTTCTTGGGAACTGTGATTACGACTTCCTGCGGCGTGGCCGATGCAGGTCCAGATGCAGGGTTGACGCTAATGCCGTCAACCACATCAAGAGAAGTGGCCGGCGAAACAACTGCCGTCCAGTCTTCGCTGGCCAGAAGCTGCACGCTTATGGTGCCGCCTTCCTGAGTTGCCTCATAGATTCCCTTGTCGGTAGAAATCTGCGGCATAGTTGTGCTCTCCTGCTGGCACGAAGAAAGAAACGCCAACGCAGGCAATGCAATAGCAAAGAAAAATTTATTGAGTTTCATACGCTTGTGCTATTAGAAGATATAACGGAGGCTGAAGATCATCTCCCAGGTAGAAGAGAGGCTCTTGGAACGGGAGTAAGTGTCGGTGAGGATGTTGGATCCGTTCTTCTGGAACTGGAACACAGGGGTGGCGCCGGTGGTGTAAACATCGGCAGGGTTGGTGAGGTTAACGGGCACTATGTTGCCGTAACCGTCACCGGCATTGATGCTCCACACGTTGCCCCAGTAGGGATTCAGCATGTTGCCGATATTGAGAATGTCAACTCCAAGCTGTATGGCGTTGCGATGCTTGGAAGCTCCGGTGTAGAAATAGAAGTTCTGGTTGAACTTGAGGTCGAATTTATGCACCCAGGGGCTCACGAGGCCGTTGCGCTCGGCAACCTGTCCGCGATGCTTGCTCAGATAAGCGTCCTGCTGGATGAATTTCTCGAAGTCGGCCTTCTGGTCGTCGGCAGAGTAAGTCACGTTACCCTCTTTGTCGGTGAAATCCTTGAAGGTCCATCCGGAAAGCTGGGCCTGCGTGGGGATGTCGATAAGACTGTAGTTGTAGGCGCCGTCTCCGTACACATTGCTCACATAGAGACTGTTGTTGCGGCCGGTAGGTCCTCCGTAGTAGGAAAGAGATACGGTGGTACCGAAGAACTTGGCGTAATCTACTGAATAGCTTATATTTCCAAGCACACGGTGAGGCATCACGTAGCTGGCGTATCCAAGCTCGGGGTTATTGGTTCCGCGCTGGGACACAAGAGCCTTCCAGGCGCTGCCGGGCTGGTCGCCCACGCCGTCGATGATCACCTTGGCATTGCTGTATGTGTAAGCCACGTTGGCGCTAAGGCCGTGCCAGTTGTTCTTTTCGAGCTTGGCGGTTATGGAATAATACTGTCCCGCCTTGCCCAGGCCGCTCACGTTGTTGATAAGGTATGCGTCAGTAATTTGGCTGTCATAGCGTCCGTTGCTGTAGAACGGCCTTGCAGACACTCCGTCAGTGCCGGTGGAGGTCATGGAGGTAGGAGACTTGAGACCTATGTTGGTCAGAGTCACCACGTGGATGTCTTCCTTGAGGATTCCTTCCACAGATGCCTTGATGTCGCCGGGAAGGACCATATCGAGGGCGAGGGAGCTCTTCCAGGTGGTAGGGTTCTTCAACTGAGGATCCATCAGCGTGATGGATGTCAGGTTGCGGCCTGCTTCAACGGCGCTGTAGCCGCCGGGATAGAGCTGCTTAAGGATGGCGTTCCGGTCGTTGCTGATGGTGGGGCAGTCGGTGCCGCTCTTGGTGACGGTGGTCTGAAGCACACCGGCGTCACCGGACTGGCCTACTATCCATACGAAAGGAATGCGTCCCACGAAGACACCGGTACCTCCGCGGAGCACCAGCTTGCGGTTGCCAAGCACATCCCAGTTGAAACCTATACGGGGCGATACGCTGAGCCTGGTGGCGGGAGTGTCAACCGTACTGTACTTACCGCTGGGGTTGGTGGCGGTGGGAGCAAAAGTCGCTTCTTCGACGCGCGTATTGCGGTTGAAATCAAGCGAAGGGTAGAAAGGAACCTCGAAACGTACGCCGGCCGTGAGCTTAAAGTTGTCGCTTACATTGAAATTGTCCTGCAGATAGAAGGACAGCTGGCCGAAGTTGAAGTGAGGATACTCCTGCGAGAAGCTTGCATTGTTGCCGTGGGTAATGGCAAACTGCTGAGGCTTGTCGAAGAGAGTGCCGCCCAAGACCGCATCGTAGAGGGCCTGCTCATTGGCGAAATCGAACACATAGGCACCGGCGCCCATACGCTGGAAACCGTTCTTGGTATTGTCGTACTCGAAGGAAATACCTCCCAGGATCGAATGTCTGCCGACGTTGAAAGTGAGTTCGTCGGTAGCGGTGAGGGTGCTAACGTCACGGAGGTTGCCGTAGGAGAATGCCTCATATCCGAAAGTGGTGTAGATGTGGGACTTGCCGTCACCGTTGACGTCATTGACAACAAGATCTACGAAGGGGAAATATCCACCGTCCGTGCTGCGGGGCTCGAACTGGTGGGAATATGCCACACGGAAGGTGTTGCCGAGCTTGCCTTCCAGGAAGCGGGAGTTGAGTTCTCCGGCTATCGAAGAGAAGTTCTGCTCCTGATAGTAGCGGGCGTTCTGGAAATACTGTGCATACCAGGACTGATTGTTAGTGGTGGCGAAACTGGAATTGCCAAAACCGGTGGTAGAGGTGGAAGGGGCGGACACGTACTTGCTGTTCACCAGGTTATAACGCAGGTTGAACTTGTGGTCCTTATTGATATTCCAGTCCACGCGGGCCAAAACCTTGAGCGAAGGGGTCTCGCTGCTGTAGCCCAGGTATTTACCGGGATCGTATCCGTAGTTCTTGCGAAGGTAGTCGCCGATAGCGTCCATCACTACGTAGGAAGGATAAGCGATACGGTCTTTACCGTCGGTGAACACTTTGCCTGCGACATCGGTGAGCTTGCCGTCCACCAGTGTACGCTCCGACAGATTGCCGGTAGGACCGGGAGAGATGGAACGGTCGGCCTCGACATTCACGAAGAAGAAGAGCTTGTTCTTGATGATGGGGCCGCCGACAGAAGCGCCGTACATCATGTAGCGGCTGTCGGTCTTATTGATGGGGTCGTAGTCGGCCACCTTGTAGCCTTGCAGGTCCTGATTGCGGAAATATCCGTACGCGGTGGCGTAGAAGTCGTTGGTTCCCGACTTGGACACAGCATTGATGCCGCCCCCGGTGAATCCGGACTGACGCACGTCGAAAGGAGTGATGGATATGGCAATCTGGTCCAGAGCGTCAAGCGAAATGGGGCTTCCGCCTGCAGGCAGGTTGGAACCGATTCCGAATGCGTTGTTCATGGCCGCACCGTCAACAGTCACATAAGAGTCACGGTATGAGCCTCCTCCTATGTAGGTCTTGGTGCCGGACACGAAAGCCTGGGGAGTCTGCTTGAGAATGTCGTTCATGCTCCTCGTGACCGTAGGGACTTTCATCATCTGCTTGGCATCAAGCGATGTGAGCGCACCCGCGCGGTCGGAACGCATGTTGGAAATTCCGCTCTCGGCGGACACCACCACTGCCTCCAGGTTCAGGGATTCTTCTTTGAGTTCCGCGTTTATCACGAAGTTATCGGACAACGCCACATTTACATCTTTAAAAACCGACTCTGTATAGCCAAGGCAGGATACCGTAACAAGGTAGGGGCCGCCGGCCATGATGTTGTTAAGATAGTAACGGCCGCCGGCATCGGTGACTGCATAATACTGGGAGCCGGTGGGCTGGTGCACGGCCACCACGGCTGCCCCAACGACGGGGCCGGCGGAGTCCGTGACTTTACCGCTCATGGAAGCAGTCGTGACCTGCGAATAGGCAGATACGGCCAAAAACATCGCTGCAAATGACAGCAACAGTGCTTTGATTGATTTTTTCATAAAAATGATTGGAAATAAGTTACATTTCGTGCTTTCACGGGCACAAAGATACCACAATAATTTCATTCAAAAAATATCATTTTTCTTTTTATACTTTTCCAAAAAGATACTATCTTTGCGTCCGGTTAGTAGAAAATATTTTCACTTTATATTTTTCTATTTTTTATTTATGAAGAAATTCTTCAAAAATTGCATGCTTGCAGTCATTTCTCTGATTGCGGGCTCTGTTGCCTATGCTCAGGTAACAACTTCTTCCATCGGTGGCCACATCACAGCCCAGGACGGCAATGTCGTCGGTGCTGCAGTGGTGGCCGTGCACCAGCCCACCGGCTCCCAGTATTACTCTCTCACCGACGCCAACGGTAACTACCGTATCAACGGTATCGCCCCCGGCGGTCCCTACACCGTGACTGTAGAAATGCTCGGTTACCGTAAAGTTGAGAACCAGAATGTTTACGCTCCCCTGGGAGAGACCCTGGTCCTCGACGCTGTCCTCGAAGACGAATCCCTGGCTCTCGACGCCCTGGTTTTCGTGGCCGACGGCAATGAATCCAGCATGAACATCAGCCGCTCCGGCGCCGGCACCTCTGTGAGCAAGCGCACCATGGAGGCCATGCCTACCATCAGCCGCAGCATGAACGACGTCATGAGGCTCACCCCTCAGGCCGCAGTTACTTCCAACGGCCTCGCAGTGGGTGGCGGTAACTACCGTTCCTCATACGTAACCGTTGACGGCGCAGCATTCAACAATGCATTCGGTATCGGCGGCAACCTCCCTGCAGGCGGCACCCCTATATCCCTCGACGCACTTGAGCAGATGAGCGTTAACATCACTCCGTTCGACGTCCGTCACTCCGGCTTCACCGGCGGTGCAATCAACGCCGTCACCAAGTCCGGTACCAACGAGTGGCACGCTTCCGTGTATGACTACTACACCTCCGACAAGGTGCGCGGCTACAAAGTTGAAGACGACGAGCTCAACAAGACCTCCTTCCTCAACAACACCACCGGCATCACCATTGGCGGCCCCATCATCAAGAACAAGCTGTTCTTCTTCGTGAACGCCGAGTACACCGCCGACACCGTTCCCGGTTCCAGCAAGACTGTCAGCACCGCTTCCGGCCGCGTGGATCCCAACTTCGTCCCCAACACCGACGTGGTCCGTCCCACCCAGGGTTTCATGGAGGAGGTCCTCAGCACCCTGAACTCCAAGTACGGTTACAATCCCGGACGCTACCAGGACTACTCTCTCAGCACCCCTGACTACAAAGTCATGGCCCGTATCGACTGGAACATCAATGCAAACAACCGCTTGAACCTCCGTTTCAGCCACACTCACAACTTCGACTCCAACTCTCCTTCGAGTTCCGTCAACCCCATCAACCCCAACCCCTACGACCGTAACACCTACGGACGTACCTCCACCTACGCCCAGTTCTTCGAGTCCAGCCGCTACTATCAGGAGCAGAACTTCACCTCCGTTGCAGCTGAATTGAACTCCCGCCTGTTCGAAGGCAAGGGCGCCAACATGTTCCGCGTCACCTGGTCTCACCAGAACGAGCCCCGCAGCTTCGAAGGCGGCAACTTCCCTACCGTTGACATCCTCGAGAACTATGTTGACAAAGAGGGCAAGAGCAACCGTGCAGTCCTGACCTCCTTCGGTCCCGACCCCTTCACCTACGGCAACCTCCGCGACGTCAACACCATCGTGGCTACCGAGGAACTTTCCTACACCGCCGGCAAGCACAACCTCCTTGCAGGTCTGCAGTATGAATTCGACAACACCAAGAACGGCTTCATGCAGGGCGGTCTGGGTTACTATGTGTATGACAGCTGGGAAAGCTTCCTCGCCGAGGGCAAACCCGTTGCATTCGCAATCACCCACTCCAACCGCGACGACCTCGCTCAGGTATATCCTGCTTTCGACTATCATCAGGCTTCTGCATACATCCAGGACGAGATTGACTTCAGCGACTACTTCAAGCTGACCCTCGGTCTGCGTGCAGAGCTCCCCGTCTATCCTACCATCGCAGGAAACGAGAACAAGGAGTACCTCAGCCTCGCAGCCAGCAGCCAGTCCCTTAAGGGCAGCACTGCCGACATGCCCAAGACCCGTCTGAATCTCAGCCCCCGCTTCGGCTTCAACTGGGACATCCTGCACAACCGTAACCTCATCCTGCGCGGCGGCAGCGGCCTGTACACCGGCCGTATCCCCTTCGTGTGGATAGTTTCCGTGGCCGGCAACAGCAACTGCCTGCAGGCCCAGTTCATCGACACCGACGGAACCAACCCCAACACTCCTAACTTCCACACCAACACCGCAGACATCCTCAAGGACATCTACGGCGGCACCTTCAAGGCCCAGGATCTCGCAGCCCCTACCGGAGCCACCATCATCGATCCCGAGCTTCAGATGCCTACTGTCTGGAAGAGCTCCCTGGCCCTCGATGCCAACCTGCCCGGCGGCATCAAGGCTTCTGTTGAGGGTATCTTCAACTACGACCTCAATGCAGTGGCTGCCACCCGTCTGGGCTATGTCCAGGACGACGGCGTACAGATTCCCGGCGAGCCCGGCAAGCGTGCACACTTCAAGTCCGAGGGCGTGAAGAACTCCATGAAGAGCACCGTTTCTCCTTACTACCTGACCAACGTCAACAACGTACACGGAACTTACTATTCCGTTACCGCCAGCCTCAAGAAGGACTTCAACAACGGCCTCAGCCTCATGGCTGCCTACACCCGCAGTGACTCCAAGTCCATCCAGGAAGGCTACGGCGACCAGGTATCTTCCCTGTTCGCAGGCGGCAACTACAGCGTGAACGGTTCCAACCTCCCCGAGCTTGGACACTCCGCTTTCGTTACCCCTAACCGCGTGATTGCCAACATCAGCTACAGGATTCCCGAGGGCAAGCACCTTGCCACCACCATCGGCCTGTTCTACGAGGGCTTCAACCACTGCTACGTGGGCGGATATTCCTACACCCGCTACTCCTACACCTTCGGTGTGCGCAGCGGCAAGTATGTCAACGACGTCTCCGGCGTAGGCGGTTCCCAGAACCTCATGTACATCCCTACCGATGCCGAACTTGCAAACATGACCTTCAAGGATGAGGAGAACAAGGCAGCCTTCAAGAGCTTCATCGAGAACGACAGCTACCTCAGCACCCACCGCGGACAGTACAGCGAGCGCGGCGCAAAGGTCGCTCCTTGGCAGAACCGCATCAACCTCAAGCTCGCCCAGGACTTCATCCTCGACATCGCCGGCAAGCCCACGACCCTGCAGATCGGTGCCGACCTCAACAACGTCGCCAACCTGATCAACTCCAACTGGGGTCTGACCAAGCAGGTGAGCTCCGAGAACATTCTCGAGATCAGCAAGGCCGATGCCACCGGAGTTTACACCTTCAACGCTCCTACCGTCAAGAACTACCGCAGCACGTTCAACACCTGGCAGCTCCTCCTGAGCGCCCGCCTGTTCTTCTAATCTGCAACATTCCCATAGAGAAGTCCCCCGCATTTGCAGGGGACTTTTTTTATACCTATATTTGCAGCCGTTAACCTGCGAGGAGAGATTTGTATGCTTGCAACCTCGCTCTAAAAAATGCTAAAATGAATTATCTTTTTACATCGGAGTCAGTCTCCGAAGGTCATCCCGACAAAGTCGCCGACCAGATTTCAGACGCTATTCTTGACGAATTCTTAGCCCAGGACCCTGAGGCTAAAGTCGCTTGTGAGACATTTTGTACCGCCGGACTTGTGGTGGTGGGCGGCGAAGTCCGCTCGGACAACGCCTACGTTGACATCCAGGACACCGTGCGCAAAGTCATACGCCGCATTGGCTACACCAAAGCAGAATACGGCTTCGACGCATCCAGCTGCGGTATAATAAGCACCATACACGAGCAGAGCGCCGATATCAACCGGGGAGTCGTGCGCGCCAGTGAAGAAGAACAGGGCGCCGGCGACCAGGGCATGATGTTCGGTTACGCATGCCGTGACACCGAGGAATACATGCCACTGGCGCTCAGCCTGTCGCATGCCCTCCTGCGTGAGCTGGCCCGCATCCGCCACGACGAACCCGAGCTGATGCCTTACCTGCGTCCCGACGCCAAGGCCCAGTTCACCGTAGAGTTCTCCTCGCACCACCATCCCGTAAGGGTACACACCATCGTTCTGAGCACCCAGCACGACGAGTTCGACACAGAGGAGGCAATGCACTCCAAGATCGAGTCCGACGTGCGTCAGATATTGATTCCCAGACTCATAAAGTCTCTTCCCGAGCGCACCGCTTCCCTTTTCAAGGGAGACTGGATACTGCATGTCAATCCCACCGGCAAGTTCGTAATCGGCGGCCCCGCAGGCGACACCGGCCTCACCGGACGCAAGATCATCGTAGATACCTACGGCGGACGCGGAGCACACGGCGGCGGAGCCTTCTCGGGCAAGGATTCTTCCAAGGTGGACCGCAGCGCCGCCTATGCAGCCCGCCATATCGCCAAGAATCTGGTGGCCGCAGGAGTTTGCGACGAATGCCTGGTGCAGCTCGCATATGCCATTGGCGTAGCCGAGCCCGTGAGCGTCTTCGTCGAGACTTACGGAAGCGCCCACGTCGAAGGTGGTGACGCTTATATCGCCTCCAAAGTGCGCGAGCTCTTCGATTTGCGGCCGGCGGCCATTGTGCGCCGTTTCGGCCTCAAGAATCCCATTTTCGGTCCCACCGCAGCGTACGGGCACGTGGGCCGCAAGCCCTACAAGGCCGTCGTGACCGTGCAGGGTCAGGAGCGCGAAGTGCAGTTCTTCGGCTGGGAACTTCTGGACAAGGTCGATTCCATCAAAGAAGCGTTCGGACTATGAGCGGCGGGGCCAAGAAAAAAAGCCCGCGCGTCCAGATAAACAACAAGCGGGCATCTTTTGACTACGAGTTCCTGGAGCAGTACGACGCCGGGATAGTGCTCGTGGGCACCGAGATCAAGTCTCTCCGTGCCGGGAAAGCCTCGCTCGCAGACGCCTGGTGCTATTTTTCCGGCGGAGAGCTGTATGTCAAGGGGATGAATATCTCCACCTACTTCTGGGCCTCAAAGTGGGGCAGCCATGAGCCGGCCCGCGACCGGAAGCTGCTTCTGACGCGCCGGGAACTGAGACATCTGGAACAAGCCACAAAGACTAAGGGCCTTACCATTGTGGCCGTGCGGGCATATATTGCAGAGAACGGCTACGCCAAACTCCACATCGCACTTGCCCGCGGAAAGAAAGAATACGACAAGCGCGCCACCATTAGGGAAAAAGATATCCGCCGCGAGTTGGAAAGAGGCTGACCCGCCGCTACCGAGGGCAGAACAAGTGGCGGGTTTGTGAAAAACTTGTCTATTTTACCCATGCTGCAAAGAAGGCCTTTATGCGGTCATAGACGGCCCGTGCGGTAGGATCCACATCGTGGCTGTGCCAATAGAGGGACTGTTTGGTCCCTGAGGCATAGGTCAGGTCCACCGAATAGATTGTGCCCCCTTCCAGAGCGTCATCTTTCCGATAATCGCCGAGCGTAATGGCTTTCAGATCGATTATATCTTTCTGCAACTGCTTGATTTTCTGGATGCCTTCTTCTGAATTTAAGTCGAACTGCTCGTGGACTTCTTCTTTCCGGTTGCTGTCAACATTGAGGTCGTAAATCACCCTTGGTGTGAATCCGTTCTGGGCCAGAAGAGCGAAATGGTCTGTCCCTCGGCCGCCCGTCCGCTCGGCTACGATTTCAAAAGTGACCGGAACGTCATTCTCTTTGACCGCCTGCTCGCGCCACGGCCTGAAGAAGGCTTCAATCATGTTGTAGGCCGATATGGCCTCCGACTTGATATTATGGCCGTACCAGCTGGCGTTAATCTTCTCGCCGGACTCATATTCTTGATAAATGCGGTATGAATGGCCGCCCGTAATAGGCTCCTCGACATTGTATCCGTTCAGTTTATAGACCTTGGCATTTGAGAGTATCTTGCTGAGTTTGGCCACGTCTTCTTCTCCGACTGCATATTCTGCATGAATCTCAGGTTTGTTAAACCTGTTGCCAAGGTCCAGCGCGACCACCACTTTGGGCGTTTTCCCCGGATCGGCAATCAGTTCACAGTAGTCCTTCCCCAGCCCCGCTGCACCGGAGCGTGAGTAGCTGCAATAAGTAAGTTTTCCCTTGGGAGCCTGCGCCAGGCAGGAAATCCCTATCAAGCCAAAAGACATGACGATTAAAAATTTATTGAAAAGCCTCATATACCAATGTTTTGCGACGTTTTTTACTCCAAACCTTATGCCACCGCTGCCCGACTGCGACTGACCAAGATCACGCCGCCCACGACCAGGCATGAGGCCAGGACTTTCTGCCACGTAAGAGTGTCAACCCCTGCCCAGATGCTTATAATGGCGGCTACTATGGGCTGAACGTATGAATACATGCTCACCAGAGTGGGCCTGATTAGTTTCTGACCATAAGGGATGAGAAAGTAAGCTACGAAGGTTGCGAAAAAGATAAGATAGCCTATCTCCCAGCGGACACCGACAGGAATCGAGGCGTAATCTGTGCCGACAAGGCCCTTGAAAGAAATGGGCAGTGAAATCAGGAGCGAGAACAGAAAACTCCATTTCATGAATGTCACGACGCTGTATTTGGAGATAAGCGGACGGAACAGGCCCAGGTAAAGCGAAAAGCTCAAGCTGTTGACAAGCAGGAGCACGATGCCCCAAGGAGACGTGGCCGCCGCTCCACCTTCATGTACAGAGTTGAAAATCAACAGAAGGATGCCGGCAAAACTAAGGGCGACACCCCCTGCCTTCTTCCCGGTGATAGGTTCCTTCAGGAAGAGGAAGGCAAAAAACATGGTGAAAATGGGGCCCAAGGTTCCTATGATGGCGGTATCTATGGCCGAGGTCATGGTGATGGCCATGAGGAAAGTCATCTGCGGGATGAACAGGCCCACGAGTGACGCCGCCGCTATTCGCAAGTAGTCCTTCCCTTCGACCTTCTCTTTCGGCGTGAACAGCGAGAGCGCCCAGAAAAGAATAGTCGCTCCAATTGCCCTCAAGGTGAAAAGCACATAGGGCGAAATCGTTTCGGAGTTCGCTATGTCCTTGCAGAATACCAGGTTAAGGCCGAATATCGTGTATGCGGCAGCAATCGAGAGGTGACCGTTCAGTGACTCGCGCTTCATCTTTTAATAGCCGTAAACCAGACCGTATTTGTCGTGCAGGGACTTCAAAGTACCGTCTTTCTTCATCGCCCGGATTGTGGAGTTGACCTTGTCCATAAGGTCATCCTGCCCCTTACGCATGAGAATGCCTATCTGCCCGCGGGTGAATGGTTCGTCCAGAAGCGGAGCCGCAAGCCTGGGGTCGTTCTGTACGTACCAAGGAGCCTCGGTGATTTCCGTTATCATCACATCGGCATAGCCTTCCGCAACTCTTGCAGGGATTTCCTCGTTCTTCTCGTACACCATCAGGGTACACTCGGGAAGCTTCTCACGTGCAAACTTCTCGTTGAGTCCTCCCGGGTTGACCATCACTCTAACTTCCGGCTTATCAATGTCTTCCAGAGTCCGGTACTTGCCGGCATCTTCTTTCCTGCAAAGAATCGTCTTGCCATTGCAGAGGTAGCCCTCCGACATCGCCATAGTCTCAAGACGTGCGTCGGTGATGGTGATGCCTCCTATGGCAAAATCAAAGAGATCCGAGGTCTGGACGTCGGCCGACAGGCTGGGCCAGGAGGTCGGGACATAGCTGACGCTTACACCAAGATTTTCAGCTATTTCGGCCGCCACGTCTATTCCGAATCCCCAATATTCTCCAGTCGCTGGCTCTTTGTAGCTGAGTGGACGATAATCACCGGTTGTGCCGACAAGCAAAACGCCCCTTTCGTGAATCTTATCTATCACGGGTGTCCGTGACACCTTCCTCGGACTTCCGCAGCTGATGGCCACGGACAGCAGGATAAGGAAAGAAACAGCAAAGTGGACGATTTTTTTCATCGCTGCAAAAATATAGAAAATCCATCAGATTTTAATTATTTTTGCATTTATGATACTGACTTCGATTCTTTCGTGGGCGATAGTCACTCTTTCGTCCACATTTATGCGTCCTGCCCCCGATTATGAGGCAGCTCTTGATAATCAACTGCTTATGGGTGCCCTCGTGCAGACCACCGGCGAGACCGATCGCTATTGGGTAAAGGTGCAGGCCGAGGACTATACCGGCTGGGTTACCGACCTTGGTCTGAAGTTGCTGACGGACGAAGAGAAAGATGCTTACCTGATGGCCGCCAAATGGATATGCGTGGCAGAGTATGCCAGGATTCGCGAGACGCCCTCTGAAGGCAGCGCAGCCCTATGTGATTTCACGATGGGAGACATAGTGCGTCAGACTGGAGGCTGGAAGAACGGCTGGGTGGAAGTCCTTCTCCCCGACGGTCGCAAGGGCTGGGTACTTCAGCATCAGGTCATGGATTTCCGCACCTGGGCCGAGAGCCGCAGCGGACTTGCCACCGAAGACGAGACCGGACGGGCCTTCTGCGCACGCGAAATCACTTCTCTTGCCTGCAGCTTTGCCGGAACTCCGTACATGTGGGGCGGCAATTCTATCAAGCATTTCGACTGCAGCGGACTCGTTAAGTTCTGCTACTTCATGAACGGGGTCATCCTTCCGCGCAACGCCAGCCAGCAAATCAAGTGCGGTACTCCGGTAAAACACGGAGAATGGCAGCCCGGCGACCTGCTCTTTTTCGGCAGCAAAAAGCCTCTCAGAGTGACCCACGTGGCTATTTATCTCGGTGACGGAAAGATAGTTCATTCCTCACAGCTCGTTCGCATCAACTCCCTCGCCGACTATGGCCGCGAGGTCGTGGGAGCCACCCGCATCCTCGGCGACATAGACTGCGGCAAAGGCGCCATCAGCATCCTCAACAGCCCTTATTATTTTGTTCAATAGGATCAGCTGTACTGCCTTACGGTGCCCTTTTCCCATGTTTTACGGGCACCGTAAGGCAGTACAGCCGATTCAACATCATAAAACTATGGCATCTAAAGCAAAGACACTTTGGTACTGCACTTCCTGCGGCAATGAGAGCCCTAAATGGATGGGGCGATGCCCTGCATGCGGCGAGTGGAACACAATGGTAGAAGCTCCGGTCGAGAATGCCAAGGGCTCCCGCTCCGCTGCGTCCTCCCATGCCGCCGCATCTGACCGCAAGCCACGCAAACTCAACGACATAGACCTCGCATCCGAGCCCCGCATCATGCTTGGCGTAGGCGAACTTGACCGCCTTCTGGGCGGCGGAATAGTGCCAGGGTCACTTATTCTCATAGGCGGCGAGCCCGGCATAGGCAAGTCCACCCTCAGCCTGCAGATTCCCCTGGGCTGCCCGTCGCTGAACACGCTATACGTCACCGGAGAAGAAAGCGAAAGGCAAGTGCGCATGAGAGCAAGCCGCCTGAGCCCGCAGGGCATCCCCGACAGCTGCCTCATCTATTGCGAAACACGCATCGAGGCCGTGCTTGAGCAGGCAAGAGCGCTGACTCCGGGCCTCATGATTGTGGACTCGGTACAGACCATGTACACCGACGCCCTCGACTCGACACCCGGCTCCGTGAGCCAGATAAAAGAGGTCGCCGCCATGTTGCTGCGCTTTGCCAAAGAGAGCGGCGTACCGGTAATCCTGATAGGCCACATCACGAAGGACGGTTACATCGCCGGGCCCAAGATTCTAGAGCACATCGTGGACGTGGTGCTGCAGTTCGAGGGCGACAACCGCGGGTCCTACCGCATACTCCGCAGCATCAAGAACCGCTTCGGCAGCACCTCCGAGCTGGCCGTATTCGAGATGACAGGGAGCGGCCTGCGCGAGGTTCCCAACCCTTCGGAGATGCTCATTCCCATGCACGAGGAAGATCTCAGCGGCACTGCAATAGCGGCCATGCTGGACGGGACACGCCCCCTTCTGTTTGAAGTTCAAGCACTTGTATCGTCGGCCGCCTACGGCACTGCGCAGCGTTCGGCCACCGGCTTCGATGTCCGCCGTCTCAACATGCTGCTTGCCGTGCTGGAAAAGCGTGCAGGTTTCCATCTGAGCGCCAAGGACGTGTTCCTCAACATGGCAGGAGGGCTCAAGGTCAGCGATCCCGCCTGCGACTTGGCGGTCATCTGCGCCGTGCTGTCGTCAAACTTCGACTATCCCCTGCCCCTTGACTGCTGCTTTGCCGGCGAAGTGGGCCTGAGCGGCGAGATACGTCCCGTCGGCCAGACCGACCGTCGCATAGCCGAGGCCGCCCGTCTGGGATTCAAAAAGATTTTCGTAAGCAGCTACAGTGCTTCCGACGCCCCGACCCCGTCTGGCATCAAGGTCGTCAAAGTGGCCGACGTGCCTGCACTGGTCAAAGCTCTTTTCAAATAGCATATGAAATATACTAAACCATTAATAGAAAACGTCTTATTTTCTTCGGAGCAGGCACTGCTGGCCGATTCACTCATCAGCGGCGGCTGCCCGGTGGACGACGCCGTTGAAGGAAGCACCGAAGGCTGGGGCGACTGGAACTGACATGAAAAAGATTAGCTTAATATTATTTACCCTTGCCGCTCTGGCGACATCATGCAGGCAGAATGTAAATCCTTCTAGCTACGGAGAGTCCATCAGCATAGCGGTAGCTCCGGCCGTCACCAAAGCGGCCATATCCGACGGCGGCTCCGGAGGGGCTTCATTTTCATGGAGCGCCGGTGACGAAATAGGCGTAGTTGCCGGAGGGCAGCTGCTCCGTTTTTCCTTCAAAAGCAGAAAATCCGACGGTACGGCGTCGTTTGAAGGCACCCTGCCGCAGGGCGCCTTGCTCGAAAACGGTGCGCCGGTGGCGTATCCCTACAATCCTGCCGATTTTGCCGGCGGCGCTTTCAAACTTGTGTTCCCCTCTGAATATGAATCGGCTGGAGCTTCAGATTTCTCTCATCGCTGGTCAGGCACGCTTTCCGCACAGACGGACGGTTCCTTCCGCTCCGTTCTCGAGCACAGCGGAGCCATCCTGCGCATCAGCTACACCGGAGTTCCCGCCGATGTGGACGCTGTGCGCCTGACTGCAGACAAAAACATTTGCGACTCCGGACGCAGTATCACCATCCGGACTTCCTGGCACTCCGATGCCATGGATTTCTATTTCCCCGTGCCAGAAGGCGAATACGGCAAGTTCGAAGTTGCCCTTCTGAAGGGAGGCTCTACCATTGAAGGGAGCGCCAAAACGCTGGACAACACGGCGATGCGGCTCTCCCGCGGAAGCATTTACCGGACTCCGGCCATAAACATGGCGGCTCCTTCCCAGGGCGGCGGAGTGCTTGTGGCGTGTTTCTCTTTTACCGGCAACACTTGGACTGTCGCACAGACCCTTTCCGAACTTAGCGGAGCTGAACTATACCGTATAACCCCTTCCGTCGCCTACGGAGATGAGAACAACAGCTATTATGACTCCTCCACCCGCGCTTATCAGGAGCAGTACGGCCCTGCTACGGCACGTCCCGAGATTCAGGCTACGCTCGGAGGCAACGGCTACGACACGCTGCTTCTCGGCTTCCCCATCTGGTATGGTAAAGCTCCGAGGGTGGTGTTCACATTCCTTGACACCTACGATTTTTCGGGAAAGACGGTGGTTCCGTTCATAACATCCGGATCTACAGGCATTTCTTCCGCCGCTTCGGAGCTTCGCTCGGCCTATCCGGGAATCAATTGGAAGACGGGCGAGCGGCTTAACGGACGCAGTTCAGCGGCCCTGGAGGAGTGGCTCGGGAGCCTTGGAATAAACAAACAAACGACATCTGATATGACAGTAACGGTTAACGGCAAGAGCTTTGGCGCCACGCTTGCCGACAATTCAACGGCGCGCGCCTTCGCAGAGCTTCTTCCCATGACTCTGGATATGGAAGAGCTTAACGGCAACGAAAAGTATTGCTATCTCAGCGGTTCGCTTCCAAGCGCCCCGGCAAATCCCGGGCGAATTGAAGAGGGAGACATCATGCTTTATGGAAACAGCTGTGTGGTAATATTTTACGAGTCTTTCAACACCTCGTACAGCTACACCCGCATAGGCAAGATCACCGACCCTTCAGGTCTCAAAGCTGCACTCGGTTCCGGGAATCCTTCGGTTAGCTTCGGGCGCTAGAAGATTCTCCTACAAAGATTCATAAACCCGCCACCTGCTCCTCCGAGAGACCGGTGGCTTGACAGATGATATCCTGCTCAACGCCGAGAGCCTTAAGATTCTTAGCGGTAGAAAGTCGTTCTTTCTCCATACCCTCCTTTAGCCCCCGGTTGTACTGGTACATATTCGAAGACAAAAGCTCGTGCTCTTTGGCGGCATTTAGTTCGTAGATAGTCATATCTTCTTGGGAGAGGGCATCAATCCTGGCCGCTTCAAGCACCTCCTCAAATCCGTGCAGATCACCCGGCAGGTCCCTCTCATCCGCGAATTTAGACATATTTTTGAATAAGTAGCACCAGCGCTCGGGATTTTTTTGGAGATGATCCCAGTCTCTGTTTTGCAGGCGGCTCAATTCCAGAAAAAAGAAGGATGTTTTGCTTCTGTCATAAAGCTCATAAGTTTCGTTCTCTCGCTGATCATAACTGAAAAGAACCTTATCTTCAGGTGGTTCTGGTGAATGATTGCGCATATAGCTTGCCACGCATAGCACAAATACCTTCTTGACATTGTACACGGCATCCTTTCGCTTTATCTGCCTTTGGATGAGTGTAGCGGCGTAATACGCCAGCCGATCATCCATGTCTCCCTCGTGGCGGCGTTGCATTTCCACCAGAAATGTCCCCTCCGGGCCGTCGCAGATGACATCAAGGGTCGAGCGCTTGTCTTTCTCGCTCATGACCGGTATTTCATTCGGCAGATACGACAAGTCAGTAATCTTTAGCGGCAGGATGTCATTAAGGAGTTTTAGAAGGATTTCCTTCTTAGAGAAGACATATTTGAATGCCCAATCGACACGCAGGTCGAGATACTTGCGAATTTGAAATTTTTCAAAGTTGTTCATAGCGTTTAGATTTGGTGTGCAAAGATGGGCAATATCACGGTATCGACATACATTATCTGATGACCGTATAGAAAATACTGCAAATATTTACGATTCTTTCTGGAGATGAAAATAATCGGACAACAAAATTTATCAGGGGATCTTGTCGAAAAAAATGTTTTTCTTCCTATAGTGATAGTAACAATTCCCAATTTGTACAAATAGGATAAGAAAGTATCGATAATCCAGGCCAAGAAGGCTTCCTGGGCCGGTTGGTGAAGTATTATTTACCGAAGGCTTGAACAGAGCATCCGAGAACGTACTATATCGTTTTCATACGAACATACCATTCTGACACATCTGACTACCAAGCTAACTAACTTCTAAGCCGCCATTTATTTTGTGACGGGACGGACGGAGAAACCGAAGGGGCGATCATAGTCATCGATCCTCTCAACAGTCCCGTAATTGAAGTAGACGGCCCAAGCAGTCCACGGAACGAACGAGGAGCCGAGGGACGAAGACCAGTAGAAGCCGCGGGACCCCGCATAGTAATAGTACGTGTCTTGCCTGTAGCCTGCGGCGGGAAGGAATATAGACCTGTTGGTGTACCCAGGCATGTTGCTGGTCACGATTCTTCCTGCTACACCCGTTCCATTGTAATTGTTTGTCCATGTCCAGGTGCAGTTCTCCCGTAGTTCCGTCCACTCGGCATCCGTAGGCATGCGCCAACTGCTACCCCAATTGACGTAGGCTGTATCATCCTCGGGGTCAAGGACGGCCTTATTATCCACAACACCGTAGTCACTGCTGAAATTATTGTACTTGGTGAGTTTGCCTTCGCCATATGAATTGTAGTTATACCACTTGTATAAT
Organism: uncultured Bacteroidales bacterium; assembly: GCA_946403855.1. Lineage (GTDB taxonomy): Bacteria > Bacteroidota > Bacteroidia > Bacteroidales > UBA932 > Cryptobacteroides. The sequence continues at coordinate 3,993 of CAMJBH010000006.1, read as the reverse complement.
CCCGAACCGTAATCCTCTTTCGGGTCCGTCTCGCCCCAGGCAAAGTATTCGCCGTACTCCTCGGGCTTGGTGGCGCCGACATTGAACGTAGCCCACTTAACTCCAGAAGGAAGGCCGAGGTCGACTGCCTGAGGTGAAACCGGACGACTCCTTACAGTTACCTCGCATGTAGCGCTGACGCCGCTGGAGCCATAGGCAGTAATGGTAGCCGCGCCACTCCAGTTTGCAGTCACAAGACCGTTGCTATCAACAGTAACGACGGATTTATCGCTAGATGCCCAGCGAACGTCCTTTGCTGTGGCATTTTTTGGACTTATTGTTGCTGTCAGTTGATAAGTATCCCCAACAGAAAGCTCCAGTGAGGTCTTGTCTAAAGAAATTGATGACACCGGGACTTCATACACGGGACGGACGGGGAGCCCCATGTAGCGGTAGGAGCTGGAATACTTATCGCCGAAGGAACACGCCGTGTAATCGACACTAGAAAGGGATGAAGACCAGTAGGAGTAGGTGTAGCTATCCCGGGCAGGGGCGGGAAGGAATATGGACTTATCTGTATATCCTGAGATCTTGCTGGTCCCGGCTATTCCAGCTACACCAGTTCCATTATAATTGCTTATCCAGCGCCACGTGCAATTATTCTTTAATTCCTTCCACTCGGCATCAGTCGGCATACGCCAACCGCCTCCCCATTTTACGTGTGCCACGTCATCCTCCGGATCGAGGACATTCTTATTGTCAACAGTTCCACTAGAGGAATTCGTGACATACTTTGAAAATGGACCGAATTGGCCGGCACCAAACTTGTATGATTCCGGACTGTAAACCTCCTTGGGCTCCGTTTCGCCCCAGGCGAAGCAGTCGCCGTACTCCTCGGGCTTGGTGGCACCGACGTTTATTTTGGCCCACCTTAGTCCAGAAGGTAAGCCCAAATCAACATATTCATAACCGTTTGCACTTGCCTCATATTGAATAGTTACTACGCAGCTTGCTCTTGCGCCTCTAGAGCCATAGGCAGTGATGGTAGCCGTACCAACTGCGTGTGCGGTTACGAGACCATTTCTATCCACCGAGGCAATGGAGGTATCGCTTGATCTCCAGTTAACGTCCTTTGCAGTGGCATTGGCAGGACTGACTGTTGCAGTCAGTTGATAAGTATCCCTAACGGAAAGCTCCAGTGACGTCTTGTTTAAAGAAATTGATGACACTGGGACGAACTTTCCATACACGGGACGGATGGATAGCCCGCGGCATCTGAGTATCTCGTAGTAGGAAACAACATTATTAGAATCGAAAATGACACACCACGCGCAATTATCTGAAGCGTAATAGGCACTCCATGCAGTGTCCCAATTGAGAGACGAGGACCAGTAATAGCCGCGAGACCCTTCAGTGTTAAAGGATGAGTAATCCCTATAGCCTGGGGCGGGAAGGAATATAGACTTGTTAGTGTATCCGGGCATGTTGCTGGTCACGATTCTTCCTGCCACACCCGTTCCATTGTAATTGCCTGTCCATGTCCAGGTGCAGTTCTCCCGTAGTTCCGTCCACTCAGCCTCCAGCGGCATACGCCAAGTCTCGCCCCAATTAACATGAGCTGCGTCATCTTCGGGGTCAAGGACGGTCTTGTTATCAACTATACCGTAAGAACTAGTCGTATTGTACTTTGTGAGCATAGTGTAATGACCGTCGGCACACCATTTGTACGTCTCCCACTCGTAATCCTTCTTCGGATCAGTCTCACCCCAGGCGAAGTAATCGCCATACTCCTCCGGCTTTGTTGCTCCGACGTTGAAAGTCGCCCACTTGACGCTCAGACCAAGGTCAACATATTCGTAACCGTTTGTGTCTGTCTCTTCCTTTACTACAACCTCACACTCAGCACTTAAACCATTAGAAGCATATACCGAAATTGTTGCTACTCCCGGAGATACGCCCCTAACTATTCCCTCTGTTCCCTCCTGGTTTACAGTCGCCACAGAATAGTCGCTTGATCTCCAGTAAACGTTTTGCGCTGTGGCATCTAGGGGTAAAATTGATACTGAGAGCTGAGCAGTAGTTCCTGGCTCCAATGTAATGCTGTTTTCATCTATTGTAATAGAAGACACGGGGATAAAAACCCCATAGACAGGACGTATGGGCATTCCTATACACCTGACCGTATTACCGCTTGCTTCTACTCTGTTGGAAAATCCGTAAAAGTCATGAGCTGTACCAGCACGAACCGAACGAGAAGAAGACCAGTACCTTAAATAATAGATCTCACTTGTTGAAGGTGAAGTCATAACACGGTCGCGCGCAGCGGGCAAAAAAATAGATCTGTCTGTATAACCAGGTATAGTACTGATTACCATGTGGCCAGATACTCCAGTGCCATTGTAGTCGCTTGTCCAAATCCAATTGCAGTTGTCCTTCAGTTCCATCCATTCTTCAATTGTCGGCATTCGCCAACAATCTCCCCAATTGACTGCTGCAGTATCATCTTCAAGGTCTAGAACTGACTTGTTGTCTGGCGAACCGGTGCCAAACCACAAATCATATGTGTTTAAAGGGCAATACTTACTATAACCATCACTGTCGGAGTCGGGGTCGTAATTGTACCACTTATAGGAAGGATAATTATAACCAGATTCTTTACCAACCTTCCATACTGGATTATCTGAATATGCATAGCCTTCTTCATAGTAAGGTTCCGTCTCGCCCCAGGCGAAATAATCGCCATACTCCTCGGGCTTGGTTGCTCCGACGTTGAAAGTCGCCCATTTAACGCTCAGACCAAGGTCAACCCACTCCGGCTCTGTAGCAGGCTTTTCCAGGCTTACCTCTATCGGTGCCATTCTGGAGATGTGATTGCGTGCGATGGAGATGCTTTTGTCGGTGGACTTTACGAACGTTCCACCACCGGCTCCCGTGACGGTTATAGTGAAGCCCCTTGTGAAGTCTGTAGGAGGTATCACTAACCAAAACTCTGTGTAATCTGCCTCTGAAGCACCAAGGGCGACCGGAGTTTCGCATAAAAGCGATATGGCATCAGCGGCACCTTCCTGCATCTCAACTTCAGGCAAACCGTCGATGGGCATCGTCACCGATGCCTTTCCGGCTATGAGTTCACCTGCGTTTCCCTTGAGGGACACGGAAGATACTTGCACCCCAGCCCCGTAGAGCTTCAGCACAAGGAGGCCTCCGATATTCTTGAATTTTAGCTTATTGTCTGCCGTTGCAGCAATCATCGTGTTTGCTCCGCGGCTAAAACTCCTCTCGGCCCAGGCCTGCTCGGCGGGAAGGGTAATGGTCATCTTGCCGTCGGAATCAATCTTCGTGCTTTTCTGGAATGGATACACCGAATAAACATTGGCAAGGTCGAATCCCGTCACGAATTCATCTCCGGCGACTTTTGAAAAGCCTCCGGAGTTATCACCTGTCTCACCCGTAAAAGCAAATTCTTGGTTGTATGAGAACTTGTTGAATATGGTCACCCTGTCGTCTTCGTGCCATAGGACATGAAGGTCGTTATCCGTGAAAGTCTTTGTATCCGTCTCCGCTGGCTGCTCGATAGTGGCATAGAATTCTTCATACCCCCCGAAGGACGGGATGGCTTCTTCTTGTTCTTTGATTCCGCAAGATACTGCAAGGATGCAAAGTGCTGCGGCTACAATATAGAGTCGATTATTCATATCTCTATGATTTTTACCAGGTTAAATCATCATCCTCGGCACCTTCAAACGTCTCGGTATTAGAGTCTTCGAGCAACTTTTGATGGCTAGAGTAGTGTACAGGCTCTGATTCGGGCCTGATGTAAAATCGCTTAGTTTTCATGATGTAGCTGATTCGTGCTGTGCAAAGAAACGAATAAAAAACCTAAACATACTGGTCCTTTCCAATCCTTTTGGCGTTTGGCAGAAAAGAAAGGGGCTGACTAAAAGTAGATTCTTCACTTCGTTCAGAATGACAGCCTCATGTCATTCTGAGGCAGGTTCACCTGCCGAAGAATCT
>CAMJBH010000005.1 GCA_946403855.1 uncultured Bacteroidales bacterium | reverse complement strand
GCTGCCGCTTTTCGAATGGCTCGAGTCTTTTGACCCGAGCCATTTTTTTTGTTATTATAGAGATTCATAAATTCATGCAATATCTTGGTGAAATACTAGCGCTCTTGGTGTCGTTCTCCTGGACGATTTCCTCTATATACGCAGACCTTGCCTGCCGTAAGATCGGGACCATGAGTACCAATGTCATCAGGTTATTCATGTCATTCATCCTTTTGGGCGCAGTGCTTTGGATTACTGTCGGGCATCCCTATCCGGTCTATGCCGACGGTAAAACCATTCTTTGGCTTGCTCTCTCTGCTCTGGTAGGCTATAACTTCGGCGACTGGTGCCTTTTCAATAGCTATATGTCCATTGGAGCGCGTTTCGGGCAGCTCCTTATGACTTTGGCACCTCCGATTGCCGCCCTTACCGGCTGGATTTTTCTTGGAGAGAAACTGTCATGGACATCTTTGATCGCAATGGTGGTAACTTTGGCCGGTCTGGCTATATCCATCCTTGGCAAAGGGGATGGGCACAAAGTCCAGCTTACTCTGCCGCTCAAAGGCGTTATTTTCGGTGTCGGCGCCGCCATGGGGCAGGGCGTCGGTCTCGTGCTGAGCAAGATAGGATTGACATATTATGCCGAAGCTATTCCGGCCGATGCCCCCGAGATCGTCAACACCATGCTCCCTTTCGCTTCGACCATGCTAAGGGCTATTGTGGGTGGTTTCGGATTCCTCGCCATTATGGCTCTCAGGAAGGAAATGCCCGTTCTCGGTGCCGCCCTCAAAAATGGCACCGGCATGAAGTACACTGCGATTATGACCGTGTTCGGCCCCGCGCTGGGCGTGTCCATGTCGCTGATGGCCGTGCGTTACACCAGCGCAGGAATCGCATCTACCCTTATGGCTCTCTCGCCGGTTTTTATCATGCTTCCGTATGCAATTATATTCAAGCAGAAAATACGTATGCGTGAGCTGATCGGAGTGGCCGTCACCATGCTTGGCGTTGCTCTGTTCTTTTTGTTGTAAGACTCTTAAACCTTGACAATATGGGGAGTTTTTCGTAGTTTTGTTGCTATGAAACGTATAATCTTCTCCATTTTTGCCCTGCTGCTGGCCTTCAGCGCCGCGGCGGGCGTAAGAGTTATGTCTTATAATATTCGTCTCGGTGTGGCAAAAGACGGTGCCAATTCTTGGGACAATCGCAAGGAGGCCACTCCCGCCATGCTCCGCGACATTCGCCCGGCAGTGTTCGGCGTGCAGGAAGCCTACGATTTCCAAATAGCTTATATCGTGGAGCAGTGCCCTGAATATAAGGCAGTTGGTGTGGGCCGTGACGACGGCAAGTCGGAGGGCGAGCACATGTCTGTTTTCTACGACAGCACCCGTATCGAACTTTTGGAGTGGGGAACCTATTGGTTGTCAGAAACTCCCGATGTGCCGAGCTTTGGCTGGGATGCTAAGTGCCGCCGCACTGCGACGTGGACACTGCTGAAAGAAATCGCCACCGGGCAGAAGTTTTATTTTGTCAATACACACCTCGACCATGTAGGCGTTAAGGCTCGTAAGGAAGGGCTTGCTCTGATATATCGTAAGATTCAGGAGATGAATCCTTCGGGTCTCCCCATGGTCTTGACGGGTGATTTCAATATCCTGCCGGACAACGAAGGGCTTAAGGAGATCAATTCTCTTATGAAGAGTGCCCGTTTCTGCTCTCAGGATGCCGACTCCATCGGCTCGTTCAACGGTTTCGGTAAATATGGATTCTCGTCCGGTGCGCCTTCCCTGAACGACAGCAAGCAGGAGAAGGCCACTCTTCGTCCGCTGGATTACATCTATTACAGCGGCTTCGATACGAGCCTGTGTTTCAAGGTGGTAACGAAGGAGTATGCTGGCAAGAAGTTTATTTCGGATCATTACCCCGTCTATTCTGACCTGGTCATGAAAAAGAGCCGTATCGAGTCCGGACTTGTTTCGAGTAAGATTCTGGGTGCGGAAAAGAAATACAATGTATATCTGCCCGAAGGTTACGATCTAGATCCGGACAGGAAGTACCCGGTGCTGTATCTTCTTCACGGAGCAAAGGGCAGCTGCAATACCTGGACGCAGAAGTACAACATGAAAGTCATAACGGACTGGCGCATCAGCTCGGGGTTCAGCGTGCCTATGATAATCGTCATGCCTGATGCGTCCGGCGGTGCTTCCGACAATACGGGCCGTTACATGGGATATTTCAATTATCCCGGCTGGAAGTACGAAGATTTCTTCTTCGATGAATTTATCCCGGAGATCGAAAGTCGCTACCGTATCCAGGCCGACAGTGCACACAGGGCCATTGCAGGCCTTTCTATGGGAGGCCACGGCACTGCGCTCTTCGCCATGCACAGGCCTCAGTATTGGAGTTCCGCCTGCCCTCTAAGCGGCCGTCTGCAGGGGCGTCCCGATCCTGGTGCCTATGCCGGTAGGGAGGAGATGAATGAGTATTTGGACCAGGTGGCGGCGAATGATATGCCGGCGTATCTGCGTAACGCTCCGGCCGAAAAGCAGGAGGCTATTGCCGCGATTCGTTGGTTTATAGATTGTGGCGACGATGATTATTTGGTGGACGGCAGTGTGGATTTGTGGCGCGAGATGCGTTCTCTTGGCTTTCCTTGTGTGCAGCTCCGTATGCGGGAGGGCACGCACAATCAGGAGTATTGGCGTACCGCTCTTCCGGAGGTTCTGACCTTCGTTTCTATCGGGTTTAAATAGTCATCTTCTGACCCGTGCGGGGGGCAGAACTTAGCCGAAGGCTATTGACGGATGAATTCGTCAGCCCCTAAGGGGCCGCAGCCAAGCTGCGGGGGGCAGAACTTAGCCGAAGGCTATTGACGGATGAATTCGTCAGCCCCTAAGGGGCCGCAGCCAAGCTGCGGGGGGCAGAACTTAGCCGAAGGCTATTGACGAAGGAATTCGTCAATAGCCTTCGCTGCAGTCCTTCCCGCCCCCATGGCGAGAATCACTGTTGCAGCACCGGTCACGGCATCGCCGCCGGCGAATACACCGGGACGAGTAGTGGCTCCGTTCTCGTCGGCCACGAGGCAACCCCTGCGGGTTACTTCCAAACCTTCCGTAGTCTTGGAAATCAACGGATTAGGCGATGTGCCAAGAGCCATGATCACGGTCTCGGTCTCAATCTCGAACTCGCTGCCGGGGATGGGCACCGGGCTGCGGCGTCCACTTTCGTCGGGCTCACCCAGTTCCATGCGGATGCAGCGCAATGCGCGCACCCAACCTTTCTCGTCTCCCAAAATCTCCACCGGGTTGGTGAGCATGTCGAATACAATACCTTCCTCCATGGCGTGGTGTACTTCCTCGCGGCGGGCCGGAAGTTCAGCTTCGGTGCGCCTGTACACGATGTGCACTTCGGCACCCAGCCTCAATGCCGTGCGGGCTGCATCCATGGCCACATTGCCTCCGCCCACTACGCAAACCTTCTTGCCAGCATGTATGGGGGTCAGATAGTCCTCGCGCCAGGCCTTCATGAGGTTGTTGCGGGTAAGGAACTCGTTGGCGGAGAACACGCCGCAGAGATTTTCGCCGGGGATACCCATAAACTTGGGAAGACCTGCGCCGCTGCCGATGAATACTGCTTTGAAGCCTTCCTCATCCATCAGCGAGTCGATTGTAACTGTCTTTCCTATAATAACATCGGTCTCTATCTTTACGCCGAGACGCTTGACCTCGTCGATCTCGTGTTTGAGCACTTTATCTTTGGGCAGACGGAACTCAGGGATGCCGTATTCCAGCACGCCGCCAGCTTTGTGGAGCGCCTCGAAGATGGTGACGTCGTAGCCCCATTTGGCAAGGTCGCTGGCGCATGCGAGGCCGGCGGGCCCGCTGCCGACAACCGCTACCTTGATGCCGTTGGATGGAGCGCACTCTGCGGTAGCTTTTCCGAGCGTCTCGTCGGCAACGAACCTCTCCAGTTTGCCGATGGCTACTGGCTCACCCTTGACACCGAGCACGCAGCTGCCTTCGCACTGGGTTTCCTGCGGGCACACGCGTCCGCACACTGCGGGAAGGGAGCTGTCGTGGGCTATGATGGCGGCGGCGCCCTCGATGTCGCCTTCGTTCACCTTGGCGATGAACTCGGGAATCTGTATGTTCACCGGGCATGCCGTGACGCAGCGCGGGTTCTTGCAATGCAGGCAGCGGCTCGCCTCCAGCATCGCCTCCTCGCGGTTGTAGCCGTAGCATACTTCTTCGAAATTGGTTGCGCGGACCTTGGCGTCCTGCTCGCGGACCGCGACTCTGGGTATTCTGTTTGCCATTATTATCCCCTCCCTATTTTACAGACATGTTTTTCATTTACTGCAGCCTCTTCGGACTTGTACTGACCCTGGCGGCGCATTGCCTCGTCAAAATCGACCTCGTATCCGTCGAATTCGGGGCCTTCGACGCAAGCGAAACGCGTTTTGCCGCCCACGCTCACGCGGCAGGCTCCGCACATGCCTGTGCCGTCAACCATGAGTGTATTAAGGCTCACGATGGCGGGGATGCCGAGTTTCTTGCAGGTGAGAGTGGTGAATTTCATCATGATCATGGGACCGATGATGACGGCCTGGGTGTAGCTGTGCCCCTCGGCCACCACGTGCTCGAGCATGTTGGTACCCATTCCCTTGAATCCGTAGGAACCGTCGTCGGTGCAGACGAACAGGTTGTCGCACACGTCCTTCATTTCGTCAACATAAATCAGCAGGTCCTTTGTTTTGGCTCCGATGATGACATCCACAGGCACACCATGCTCCTTCAGCCATTTGGCCTGGGGGTACACGGGGGCTGTGCCCAGACCGCCGGCTATCAAGATGTAACGCTGGGCGGCCAGCTCTTCGGGGCTCATTTTCACAAAGTCGGAGGGCTGTCCGAGGGGGCCTACCACATCTGCGAAGCACTCGCCGGCCTCATAGGCAATGATGTCAGCAGTAGAAGCGCCGATCTTCTGGGTGACGATGGTAACTGTGCCTTCCTCGCGATCGAAGTCGCTGATGGTAAGGGGGATACGTTCTCCCTTCTCGTCTGCGCGGACAATCAGGAACTCGCCGGGCAGGGCTGCTGCCGCAAGCCTGGGGGCGCGTACCTTCATCCTGCAGATGATGGGGGTGAGCATTTCTTTGGTCAGAATCTCAAACATGGTTGATTTATTTAATGTTTATCAGTAATTTTTCAATGGCGTCAAACGCTTCTTTCATTTGAAGCGGGTTTTCCGGGGCATCGGATACCACAAGGTCATAGACGCCTCCTTTTATTTGGTGGCGTCCGGCCTTGAAGCGGGCTGTGCTGCTAATTGCTGCGTATCTTTCGTTCAGGCAGGGCTTTGGATTAAGCGCCAAGAAGAAGTCCGAATCGGTGCGAAGGTCTTTGTCGAATTCTCCGATGATTTTTAAGCTGATTCCTCTCTTGCCGAAAAAGTCTTTCAGACGAAGTTTAAAAGGTTCGCAGTAAGCTTCGGTAGCATCCACATACACTACGGCGCTCTTGACTTCCGAAAGGGGAATCAGTGATGTGGGAACTTTGCTGCGATGCGCCCTGAGACAGAGCCAACGACCAAACTTACGAAGGAAAGACATATGCTGCAGATGGACAGATCAATCTTTGCGGGATATTTGGTTGGACACAGTGCGCCTCTCTACACCGAGCATTTGGGCCGCTTGCAGATGAGTGATGCAAATAAGCTCCGGAGTTGTGCTCGCCTGGAGGGATGCTTTTATGATGTGTTTCATAATCAATAACAAAGATAATGAATAAATCCCAACGAGCAAACAAAATACCCAGAAGACGCAGACCACCTGGGCTCGGCAAGGCTGGTGGCTAAGAGGAGGGACCGTTCGGGATCTACCTGTAGCGGAAGCTTTCTCCCCAAACCAGTGTGTATGCGGGCATGGGGAAGGCGAGGGTGTCGAATTTGTACTGGGTGAGCCAGAGCGCTTCGCGATGGTCTATCCCGTGGAACATTTCGTTCTCGTGGCCGCTCAGAACCACTCTGGGATTGAAACTCTTTACCGTGGCCTCTAGATAGGGGTTCCAGCCGTTGATTATCATGATGTCCAGCCGCTTCTTCATCAGAGCGGGGGCTCCGAAGACCATTTCGTTGTCCGCTTCCAGGTCCTGGTCTCCGAAATGGGCAATTGTCTTGCCGCCGGGGAGAGTGACCACGTAGATGTTGTTAAGCAACTTGACCTGATGTCCGGGGATAACTAGCACGGGCAACTCATACCCGTTGCGGGCTTTCAGCACCTTGTTCTCCGGCCCTGAAGGATTCAAAATGTTGAAACCTTCACACTCGAAATCCGCCGGTCCGTAAACAGGAATGCCTGCTTCTGAAGCAAACTTGACAACCAGTAGGTCTGCATGGTCCTCGTGGCGGTGCGAGATGAAAATTACGTCACAGAACTCTGTGAACTCCTTGAGCAGGGCGTCAGGAATGACTTTAACACCCTTGCGGTTGCCACAGATATCGAAACCCACGGTGAGTTTTTTGGTCTTAACGATGAATCCGTCGTTATATAGCTTGTAGATGCTCAACCCGGAGCGGGCCGGCTGTTTGAGCTGATCCGCCACCCTTTGCAGCCGTTTGTCCATAAAGGCGTGGAACAGCGGACTGTTATCGTAGCGGGTCTCGTGGAGCACTGCGTCAAGCGCTGTGAAAGCCAGGCGCCTGGCCTCGGAGGGCTTCGCCGACGGGGGATAGGCCAGAAGGGTGGCATCTACGTTATTCAGAATCTCTTCCGCCTGGTCCGAGAGATAGCGATCCGAATTTTTCCAATACTCCCAGGCGCGTTCCTGTGCCCCGAGCGAACATGCCAGCACGAGGGCCAGCACAGTCAAACAGAATCTTTTCATATTTAAAGAACAACCTTAGAGTTTTTTGCAATCAGGTCCCTAATCTCGATCTTGGCGTCTCTCCAGCGGGGAATATCTATCTTGGTGCCTATGACCTCCACCACCTTGGCGGCGATGATTGATCCCACCTCACCGCATACGCGCAACGGCATGCCCAGCGAGTGGGCGTACAAGAATCCTGCGGCGTAGGTGTCTCCGGCGCCGGTGGCGTCGATGGTGTTGGCCGGCCATGCTTCTATATAGTGCTCTTCGCTGCCGGATTTGACCCAGCTGCCGTCTTTGCCGACTTTCAAGATTGCCGTCTTGCAGTGAGAGCTCATCTCGTTCAGAATCTCCTCCGCCGTTGACAGTTTGGTGAAAGCCCGGCCCTCTGTCTCGTTGGCGAATACTATGTCAACGTAGCGGTCCACGATGTCATGCAGGAAGGCATTGTTGCTCTCTACAACGTTGTATGAAGCCATGTCCAGGGAAATGATGCAGCCGGCTTCGTGCGCAAGCTCTACGGCGCGGCGGATAAGGGCCTGGTTCTGAACAAGGTAGCCTTCGATATGAAAATAGTCGTGACCCTCAAAATACTCCGGCTTGAGGTCCTCGGGCACAAGGTCCAGGGCGGCTCCCAGGTACACGGCGAAAGTGCGTTCGGCGTTTCCGCCGCTCACGAACACCATGGAGCGTCCGCTGGAGTGTTCACTTTTGAGCAGCATGGTGTTCACGCCGTACTGCTCCTGGTCGCTCTTGAAAAGGAGTCCCAGCTCGTCGTCGCCAATCTTGCCGATGAAGCTGGAGGGCATGCCGAAAATGGATGTGCAGACTATTGTGTTGGCTGCGCTTCCTCCGGCAACATACTTGACGCCAAGCGGCTTGAGTGCGGCCCATATACGGTCGCCCGTTTCCATGTCAACGTGCTGCATGCTGCCCTTGGGCAGGTGGAATGTTTTCAGAAGCGTATCATCTGGCAGGACTGCGAGTATGTCCGTGAGGGCATTGCCAATTCCGAGTATAGATTTCATAACTTACAAATATACAAATATTCTGCGTTACTCTTCGATAAATTTGCGGCTGACAATCTCCTGGCATAGTTCAGGCTGATTGGTGGTGATGAAATCCACTCCTCGGCCAATCCAGTCGAGCATTTCTGAAGATGCATCTACGGTCCATACATTTACGACCATGCCGAGTGAATGGGCGCTCTCTATCCAGGGGATGTGGTCTATGAGCACGCTGTTCTTGTAGTCTATTCCGGAAAGTCCGTTGTACTGGCACTGGGCGGGAGAGAGGTCTCCGTTCAGATACTGCACACAGGCTCCGGGGAGAGCGGCGGCGATGCGCTTACAACTGCTCATGTCGAAGCCAATCCAGTCGCACATGGCAGTGTAGTCGTATTTCTTGACCAAAGCCACGGCGGCGTCCACCACTCGCTCGTTGTTGCGTTCGGCCGAGAAGGACCCGTCGCTGCATGCTTTCTGCCTCTTGACCTCGATTACAAGCCTGATTCCCAGCTCCTTGGCATTATGGATAAAGGCTTCGAGGGTCGGGGCGCCTTCGCCGTTACCGAGTTTCACCCCGGCCAGGTCGGAATAGTTGCTGTCTTGAATGACGTGGTTGTCGGAAGGGTAGTTTGCGTCGTGATTTACCACCACCACATCGTCCTTGGTGATCCAGACGTCAAGCTCCGATGCGTATATTCCCAGGGGCGCGACGGCGCGCAGCGACGCAATCGAGTTCTGCGGGAGCCCGGTATTCTTGTGGGCGCCGCGGTGGGCGACAACCTTTGTGGTGATGGGTTTTGCAGAACTTGTGAGGTAGAAGTTGACATTGCCGAGAGGGTACTCCGTCGAACCTCTTTTAAGGATGATGGTGTAGCTTCCTTCCTTGAGGTCCTGCGGTATGGTCATGCTCAAGTGGTCGGAACTCACTGACACAGAGGGTGTGTAGTCTTGGCGGCCGCTCAGGGTTATGCTGTCGCCGGACTGGAATCCGCTGGCGAAAATGTTGTATTTCCAACCGGCGTTCACGTGCGCAGTGCCCAGGAACTGCAGGTCCTGGATCTGAGGCACAGAGGGCACCTGTCCATCCAGAGGCAGGCTTGCGGCGAGAGAAGCCACTTCATCTGAGGACAGCACTTTGTCGTAGATGCGGGCCAGTACAACGTCGCCGTTCCAGGCATTGGTGCATCCGCCTTTGCCCGGGTCGCCGCCCAGCGCTATAAACTGATAGGAGGAATTGGCGTGCTGGAAAGTCTTGGAGGAATTGCTTACGCTGCCCTGCAGGACTCCGTCCACATAAATCTGAGAGACGCCGTTGTCGTTGTCGAAGATTCCCACCAGATGATAGTAGCGCCCGACTTGCGGCACGGTTGAGCTCTCCGCCCAGTTCCAGCTGCCGGTGTTGGGTATGAAGCTGAAGTGGTTGCCGCGGCTCTGATTGGATATCAGAAAACCGGTACCGCCGCTCTGAGTTGCTGTGAAGAATTTAATTTCGCCAAGGCCTACGGGGCTTTCGTCTATTCGAACTACGGCTTCCCAGCTGTGTCCGTCTGCCAAGGCGTTCTTGAAGGAAGCGTCAGAACTGTAGTCGATTTTGTAGTAACTGTTGCTGACGGTGGTGCCCAGGTCGTTGGAGAAGTGAGCGACCTGCCGGCCGAAGAGAGTGTTGGAATATGTGGTGAGCCTTGCTCCCGGCAGGGTCTCTACCTTCATGCCCTTGGGGCTGCGGTCAACGGCAGTGCCGTCGGCAAGGAACTCTATATCAAGCAAATCTGCCTTGGGGAGTTCGGGCTGAGGTTTCGGCTGCGGCTCGGGTTCGGGCTCAGGTTCCGGTTGGGGAACGGGTACTACGGGTTCGGGCTCGGGTTGCGGCTGCGGCTCGGGCTCCGGCTTGGTGCAAGCCACGGCCATGAGTGTAAGTGCTAAAAAAGTGGTCAATATGTTTTTCATAACGTACAAATATAACAAATCATTCCCTCAAAAACACTACCTTTGCATCCGGAAAAGATATGAAAAAGTACCTGATAGTTTTCTTGATATCCATGGTGCCGCTACTGGAACTCCGCGGCGCTATTCCCTACGCCGTGGGCTTCGGACTGCCCCTGGTGCCTTCTTATATAGTTGCCGTTCTGGGCAATATGGTGCCTGTGCCCTTTATTTTCCTTTTCGCGCGCCGTATTCTGGAATGGGGCAAGGACAAGAAGTATGTTGGCGGCTTCTTCCGCTGGTGTCTTGAGAAAGGAGAGAAAGGAGGCCGTAAGCTGGAAGCCAAAGCCGGCCGCGGGCTCTACTGGGCCCTGCTGCTGTTTGTTGGCATTCCGCTGCCCGGCACAGGTGCCTGGACGGGCACTCTGGCAGCCAGCTTCCTGAACATGGATTTCAAGAAGAGCGTGCTTTTCGTGCTGCTGGGTGTCGTGCTGGCCGGCGTGATAATGCTCCTCGGATCGCTCGGCGTCTTCGGGGCTATTTCTCTGTTCAAAGGCTGATAAACTCGGCGTCGAAGTCTTTGCAAAGTGTCTGCGCCGTACGGCGCCCTGTCTCGGCGGCCACCGGGAGGCCTCCGGAGAAGGCTGTGCGCTGACCCGTGAAATACAGTCCTTTGCGTATGCGTATGGGGGCGTTGGCGCAGAAGTGCCAAGGGCGCCATTCGCTCATGTAACTGCCTTCATGGGTGTCGCAGTACCGCTCGTAGGTGAGGGGAGTAGCCATGTCGGTAACTTCCACTTTGCCGGAAATCTCAGGAAGCGTCTGCTCCAGGATGCGGATAAAGTCGTCCGTGGTCTTTTGTTTGAGTTCCCGGTAGCGGCCTTGCTCCCGTGCGTTTTTCCAGAATCCGTAGGAAGGTCCGGCCAGGATGCAGGTAAGCACAGTGCATCCTTCGGGTGCATATTCTGTGTCGCGTGAGTAGTTGTTTACGGTGAGGGCCCCGAATTCCAGTCCGCCGGCGTGCAGGGTCTCCTTGGGGATTATCTGCATGCAGCGCGGGCGTCCGGCAAGGTCGGCACGGATCCCGAGTGCTATGAACATGCACTGGGCGGTGCGCAGCTTTCGGCGCATTCGGGTGGCCCAGGGCGCCTCCAGACGGGGATTGAAAAGTTTGTCTATGGCTGTACGGGCATCCATGGAGATTACCACTGCGTCGCTCTTGAGCGTGCCATCTGCGGTGCGGACGCCGTCCTGCGAGAGCTCGAGCGCCGGATTGCGGTAGAGAATCTGTCCTCCCAGCGAAACGAACGTATCTGCCATGTTCTGCGCCATGCGGAGCGACCCTCCTTCGGGGTATCCGCTGTCGCCGCTGGTGAAGGAGCTCAGCGTGTAGATGAGCGACAGGGCGTTGATTTCCGGGTCCACGACGGCTTCGAGCAGCCGGCGCAAGTGCGGATTGCGGAAGCGCTTGATGTAGGTGCGTGCCGAGAAACTCATCAGCCAGGGGGTTAGCAGAACAGCCGGTCCCATTTTTATGAATTCCATGAGCGAAAACTTCCTGGGGTGGCGGACCCTGAGGCCGCCTATGTCTTGGACGGGGGAGTGGAAGAAGGTGAAGCACCACACGTGGAAGCGCATGATTGCCAGCGGTATGCGGTCTTCGGGCGCAAACTTGGCCAGGGTTCGCAGGTCGCGGTGCAGGTCCAGCTGCACGTCGCCGTCCATGAGGGTATATATGGGGTCTTTGAAGAACACCGGATTGTTGTCCCGAAGGGCTCCGGTTTCGGTCCATATATCGTTGAGGGGCACCCCTTTCTTGGCTCCTATGAGCCAGTGGATGCCTCCCTCAAAGGTGTAGCCTTTGCGTTTCCAACTTGTTGATATTCCTCCGGGATTTCCGGCTTTTTCGAGAATTATGGTTTGAAAGCCCGATCTTTGGGCGTAGATACCGCATATCAGGCCGGAAATACCGGCTCCTATGATGGTTAAAGTCTTCATGTTGTACAAAAATACATCTTTTTTAGTATTTTTGTAAGCCGTATTGTTAAAAACTGCGGCGGGTCCCCCTCCAGGGGCTATAATATGGAAAAAGGCCCCCGGAGGGGGACCCGACGCAGTTTGGAAGTTAAAAGATGAAAAATACTAAACCTATTGAAATCGTGCCCGTTCAGGGCAAAAAAATGCTTCGGCAGTTCATTCAATTCCCTATAGACCTTTACAAAGATTGTGATAAATGGGTCCCGGCTTTTGAAGATGACGAACTTAAGTCTCTCGGTCCTGACAATCCGTCGCTGGCCTTCTGCGAGCGCGAGCTGTACCTGGCAGTTTCTCCCGGCGGTAAAGTTCTGGGACGTGTTGCAGCTATCATAAACCACAATGCCGACAAGAAGTGGAACGAGCATACGGTGCGCTTTGGGTGGATAGATTTCGTGGAAGATTTCGAAGTGGCCAAAGCTCTGATTGATAAGGTTATAGAATGGGGCAAAGCTAATGGAGCCGAAAAGATAAAGGGCCCACTGGGCTTTACCGACATGGACCGCGAGGGCCTGCTTGTCGAAGGATTTGAAAACGAAAGCCCCTTTACGGTCATATATAATTATCCATACTACGGGGAGTATCTGGAGCGCCTGGGCTTCACCAAAGACGTGGACTGGACCCAGCGAATGATAAACCTGCCCACGGAGCTTCCGCCCATGCTTCAGTATGCTGACCTTGTGGAGAAGCGCTACGGCGTGCATATCTACACGGCTAATACCCTCGGCAAGATGGCCAAGCGCGGCAGGGAGATGTTCCATGTGCTCAACGAAGCGTTCGCCCCTCTGTACGAATACTCCAAACTGTCGGAAGAGCAGATAGACGGCTATGTGAAGCAGTACGTGCCGGTGCTCAACAAAGACCTTGTGGCTTTTGCCGTCAACGACAAGGACGAGCTGGTGGGCTTCACTGTCACCATGCCGCATATCTCAGCCGCAGTGCGCAAGGCCAAAGGCCGTATCTTCCCGTTCGGCTGGATACCGATACTCAAGTCCCTAAGGCACAACGACACCGTGGAGGCGCTCCTCATAGGAGTGCTCCCGGAGTATCAGGCCAAGGGCGCTGCGCTGCTGATGTTCAAGCATCTGCACGAAAATTACATCCGCTTGGGAATTAAGCGGATGCTTCTAAATCCTCAGCTGGAAGAGAATCACAAGGTGCAGTCGCTCTTCGCCGGCTACGATCCTGTGCCCTATCAGCGCCGCCGCAGCTACGTCAAGGAACTGTAGTATTAATAGTGATAAAATAAACTCCGGGCCCCGTAAAACATGGGAAAAGGGGCCCGGAGTTTATTTTATCACTATTATAGCACAATGCTATTGCTGTGCGAGCACGGTGTCGCAGACCTCTCCTACGGTGGTAGGAGCAGCCTGGCCGTCGGGGAATCTCATCTTGAACTTCTCCTCCACAGCAAGCGAAAGGAGAATCATGAACAGCGAGTCAATACCGAGCTCACGCACGAGCTCGGTATTATAAGTCACTTTGCTAAGGTCCGTCTGCGGACGCATTCCGGCAATCAATTCCTTGAGGCCTTCGAAAACTTCTTCTCTGCTCATACGCGGGCCACTTTCATGCTGCCGGTACGCTTGAAGTCCTCGGTGCGTACGGTCATCTTCATAATTCTGTGGGTAGAGGGCAGGGTGGCGTTGATCTTGTCCACCAGCTTGCTCATGTAGTCATGGATCTCTTCGGGGCTCTTGCCGTCGAATGCAGGAGCGAAGGGCAGAATTTCAACAGCAATAACCTTGTGACCGTTCAGATCGTCCTCCTTGACCATGGCGTCACGCACGCAAGGGTCGGCGTAGAAAGGCTCCTCGAGCGACTCGGGGCTAACGTTCTCGCCGTTGGCCAGGATGATGAGGTTCTTGATGCGTCCGGTGATGTACAGGAAGCCGTCCTCGTCGAAGCGCACCAGGTCGCCGGTGCGGAACCAGCCGTCCTCGCTGAAGGCCTCGGCAGTCCTCTGAGGGTCTTTGTAGTATCCGGAGAACACATTGTCACCCTTGACCCAGAGCTCGCCGTCCACGACTTTGGTCTGCTGGCCGGGATAGATTTTGCCGATGGATGTGGGGTGGGTGATGGCGTCTGCGTTGGCGGAAGTGAGGTTGGCGGTCTCGGTGAGGCCGTAGCCGAAGCAGAACTCGACGCCCATCTTGGTGAAGATGTCAACTAGCCTCGGGGGCACGTTGGCTGCTCCGGAAATGATGAGACGCAGGTTGCCGCCCAGGAATTGCGGGCCGTACATCTTGCAGAGACCTGCCAGGATGTCGCACACGCCGGGCACGATGACAAGCAAGGTGGGCTTGAGCATAGGGAGTTTGCCTATGGTGGCCTTCATGTCCTCGCATGTGAAGATGAGGTTGCCGGTGTAGAAGCATCCC
Source organism: uncultured Bacteroidales bacterium (assembly GCA_946403855.1). Taxonomy (GTDB): domain Bacteria; phylum Bacteroidota; class Bacteroidia; order Bacteroidales; family UBA932; genus Cryptobacteroides. Next base: position 101,819 of record CAMJBH010000005.1, on the reverse strand, counting down.
ATGGTGCCTGCGATGAGGCCGAACACGTGGCTCAGAGGGAGTATGGCAATGTAGCGGTGTACGCCTATGACCTTGCCGGGCTTGAAGATGGCATTGTAGTTACCTCTCATGAGGGCCCTGTGGCTCAGAACGGCGCCCTTGGGAGCTCCGGTGGTGCCTCCGGTGAAGAATATCGCAGCTGGGCTGTCGGGATCGACCTTGGTGCTGGGAGCCTGGGTGTCGGCGATGGAATTTACGGGGCAGACTTTGACGCCCTGAAGCTTGGCGGTAAGGGGCATGAATTCGTCACGCACCATGATGGCGGACACGTCGAATTTCATGCAGGAACCGACCACTGCTGGTTCGGGCAGGGCGGCAGGGAAGTTCATTGCCACGTAGCCGGCGGAAGTGACCGCCAGGAACATCTCTATCGCATCCTGGCTGTTTTTGTCGAATATTGCGATATGTGCACCCTTCGGCAGTCCGAGGCCCTCCAGGAAGGCCCTGCGGCGCGCAACGCGCTCTCCAAGCTCTTTGTAGGTAATTGTGTTTACTTGATCGGAAATTGCCGGAAGCTCGGCATACTCTTTCGTGAACCAGTCCACGAATTCTCCCATTGTGGGAAGGTAGGGAATCCTTTCGAATTCTTCCTTCGGGAGCATGTCATAGAAATAATTGCTCATAAATATTGGATTAGGTTTGTAACCAATTACGATACAAATATACAAAAATCTTTAACTACCTTTGCACCCTTCAAAATCTTAGCGAAGCGGAGCAGAGAGGCCTTTTATCGTTTTTATTTGTAACGGTTTTATTTACAATTTCTTACCATGAGACAGCGGCTCAGCGGCCGGAGCTTTACAGCAGCAGATCCTCGATGCGGATTTTGGGGACGAAGTGAACTCCGTCCTGGCGGTAGTATTTCAGATCGGAACCTTCCGTAACATCCACGAGTTCGATTTTGTCTGTGCCCTTTCCGATAGCCAGCACGGCCAGAGGTTCCAGACTCAGGCCCAGTGCCTGCTGTACTTGAGCGTGGTCGAATGCACGGACTATCAGTGCGTTAAGCCCTATTTCCACGGCTTTGAGCGCCATGCTCTGCAGGGAAATCCCCAGGTCGATGTCGATGGTTGGCGACTCAGGCACGGTGCTGCACACTATAATGAAAGCTTGCGGCTCAGTGCCAGGCGATGGCAGATGCAGCTCAGGCAGGAAGCCTCCCAAATGCAGGAAGCGGCAGAAGTCTGCGCCGCCTGTGCGGGCGTCGAGAAGCTTGAAGCGCAGCTCTTGTGCGTTGCGGCCAGACGGAATCTTGTTGTTGACGGACACAATGGCCTCCAGTTGCCGCATGGCCACGACGTAGGTTTTGTCGAAACCTCTGTGGCTGCGGTTTCTCAGCAGCAGGGTATCAAGAGAAGGTGTGTTGCGGCGAAGTACTGTGCGCCCCGCCGTACGGAGAGCCTCCTCGCGTTTTTCCAGATAATTGTCTGCCATAGTACTACAAAAAGCCACCATTGCGGGTGGCTTGGAAGCGTGATTCCGTTGGGACTCGAACCCAAGACCCACAGCTTAGAAGGCTGTTGCTCTATCCAACTGAGCTACCGGACCGAACCAATTCGGAATCAGAGGATTATCATCGGTTAAACTTGTATATTTTTACGGAGGCTTGCACGTCTTTTGCACGTGTGGGCCTCTTTTCATGTCAGTTTCCAGCGCAGTGAACGTCCAGAATGCCCTTGCATTTCTCCAGCATGGAAATTAACTCATCGAGGCGAGACCACGGTATTTGCGTGGCTATTCCGGCCGTAGGCGCAATTTCGGACATCTCTACATAATTTTCAGGATGGCTTCCATAAGCATATTCGCAGACTACCTGCAATTCATCAGTTCGGAAGAAAATCCTTGTCGTTTCATCGTCACCTCTTTTTGGCGGGTTTTCCTTCGCGTAGCGCAATGTCTGGATAAGTGCCCCGAGGTCCTCGTATTGTATGGTCCCGCCGCCGGCGGAGCGCGTCGAGGTGCTGATGAATCTTACAAATCCTGTTTTGGTTCCATCAAGAATATCTGTGTCCTCAATAATTCCAAAGCTGCAAGTAACGCCATCATTCGCCTTGATGTCTCCGCAATCCTGGGTGTGGCGCACGAATTGGGCGCTGGCGGATAAGGAGAGAATCGCCGCGAGAGCGAATAATAATACTTTCTTCATTCTATTTGGAGGTTAATCTGTCAACTATATTAAGCAGCGTTCTGTTCTGGGACAGCAGTTCATCTATCTGGTCCTGCATCCTTTTCACGATATCTGGGCTCTCTTCCTTTGGATGGATTACAGCGCCGTCCCCATTGATGGCAGTTCCGTGGTTGTTTTCAATGACCGTCTGATTTTTGGTTTTTTCAGTTAGCATTTCCCCTTCGCCGGTCAAGAGCCAGGCGATGTTAATTTCAGGATATTGGTTTGCAAATTTGCGAACTATCTGCTCACTCGGTTCCCTTTTCCCCGTCACAATTTGCGAGACATAGCCCTTTGAGAGGCCCAGCTGTGCAGTCAATTCCGCTTGATTGCGCAGATGCCTGCTATCAATCAAGAAATTAACAGCCTCGATAAATCGCTGACTTACATTTACATACATAATTGTAAAAAACTTTCTGCAAACTTTTTCAAAAAATGTTTGCACGTTTGAAAACTTTTGTTTACTTTTGCAACAGGTTTTGAAACTCGCTTCAAAGATAGTTAAAAACAGCGACAATAAAAAATTAAGAAGATGGCACACAACACCTATTTAGATGCAGTCAAAAGCGATTACAGCAAGATGCTCGAACACCTGCGTATCGCTCACGAAAACAGCAAAGGTTTTCACGCTCTTTCATTCTCTACCCTTCAAGAGGTAAAAGAAGCCTACAACAGCGAAACAGGCAAGAAGATACAGCGCAATGCGTACAAAGTCTTTTGCGCCCTTGAAAAGCTGCAAAAAGAGCTCGAAACGATAGAAGACTAACCCCTAAATAATAAGAAGATGAAAAAGACCGATTTACGCACCATTATGACCCTCGCCTGGCAGTTTGTCAAGCGCAACGGGTTCACCCTCGCAGAGGCCCTGAAACAAGCCTGGCAGGTTTTCAAGCTCAAAGTGAAGCTGTTCAAAGGTATCGTCAAGTTCTACTATCAGAAAGTCGATGGCAGCTTGCGCGAAGCCTACGGGACCCTCAACCCTGACCTTATGCCGGTGAAGCCCGACGGCAACGACCGGCGGCTGAAAAACCCCACCGTGCAGGTCTATTTTGACACAGAGGTGCAAGATTTCAGATGCTTCAAACTCGCTAACGTCTTAAACCGATAGCCCCATGAAAAAAACAAATGCAAACCCGGTCGAAAACTTCGACCAGAAATTGAACAAGGGCCTTGCCGGCTTCTGGTTCGTTCTCATGTGCGGCAGTCTGGCCGGCGTAATCATCAAAGGTGCCTACTGGCATCTGTTCACGGCTGCAATATGCTGCATTATGTGGCTCGCAATGCGTTCAGGCAATGATGAGTAAAGAAGCATTTGAAGAGCTCAAGCGCGACTACTTGCGTATGCGCGAAGAAATGCGGGCAAGGTACACCGGCGGCAGCACGCCGCCGATGTACAGCCCGGCAAAACCCAATGAAACCGTACCAACCCATGAAACCTTGGCGAAGTAAGAATTTTGGCATCCATCCCCAGGACCCGGCCTTCGATGACGACTACGACGAAGAAGCCGACTATAACGCCTATCTGGACGCTTGCGAAGAGCGGGCCGAGAGAGAGCGCGAAGAGAGACTTGAAACTGCCTGCGGTTAGTCGCCGCCATCTTCTTCAAAACCCTACCGGGGCCGTCTTTTCAGGCAAGTTTTGCGGCCCCTTTTTACGAACCTTAAAACGCATCACTATATGAGCAACATTGATTTGAGAACCCCGGCACAGCGGGCGACCGACGAGCGGCAGGACCGCATCTGTGCAGAGTTCCTTGACGCTTACCGGCAGCACCCGGACGTGGCCCCTCACCGGCTCATCGCCACCATCGCCACGTCCAACGGCTTGACCGAGGTGGGCGTGAAGGGCATCCTCATCAAGAGGGGCATCTACAAGACCAACGGGCGCAAGCCCCTCATCATCGTAGGTGGAGGGCAGGCGCTATGATGGTCTCTTCCCTGCCCGCAGACTTCGACCTCTGGGGCATCTACCCCGTGACAGAGATTTGCAAGATTCTGGGTATCTGCCGCCAGACCCTCTACAACTATGAGGCGGCGGGCATGTTCACCTTTGACGTGCGCACAGAGGGCAGAAAGCGCCCGCAGCGCGTCCTGGACGGCCATACCATCCGCAAAATCTTCTACAACAGAAACAATTCTTAACACTTTTTCAATATGGAACCCGAAGTTCAAATCATCAACAGCAGCGAGGCCCTCGAAGCCCTGAACCGGTCCGACATCGACATTCAGGTCCAGACGGCCATGCGCTACCCCAAGCACTCCACGCCCGACCAGATTAACTTTGCGCTCGTCAAGGCAGAGAGCTTCGCCCTCGTCGATTCCGAGACCGCCGAGAGCTGCTTCTACCGTCTGGAGCGCGAAGACAAGAAGACGGGCCAGAAGTCCATCATCGAGGGCCCTTCCATTCGCCTTGCCGAAATCATTGCGAACAGCTGGGGCAACATCAGAATTGCCACCCGCATCGTCGGCAACGACGGCAAGTTCATCACCGCGCAGGGCGCGTGCCACGACCTCGAAAGCAACGTCATCCAGGTGGTGGAAGTCAAGCGCTCCATCTGCACCTCGAAGGGCTTCACCTTCTCGGCTGACATGCAGGTCGTCACCGGCAACGCCGCCGCGTCCATCGCACGCCGCAACGCCATTCTGGCCGTGATTCCGCAGGCCATCTTCAAGAACCTGTACGCGAAAATCAAGACCAAGGCCATCGGCGACGTGCAGAACAACCTCGAAAACCGCCGGGCGAAGATGCTCAAGACCTATGCGCTCGCTGGTGTCAATTCCGAAATGCTCTGCAAGCATCTGGGCGTGCAGGCGGTCGATGACATCACCGCTGAAATGGTCGTGAACCTCGCAAGTCTTTGGAACGCCCTGCGGGACGGCCAGACCACCATCGAAGAGACCTTCAAGAAGCCCGCCGCCGAAGCTGCCGCCGCCCAGAAGGTGCGCGAGAAGAATGCAGCGGCCAAGGACCGCATCGCCGCCAGCGCCGCCGGTGCCAGGGCGAAGACTTCCACGGCCCCCGCAGCAGCTGAAGAGGACCTGCCGCCCGCACCGGGCGAAATCGACCCCGAGACCGGCGAAGTGTATCAACAGCAGTAAAACCCACAAACAAACAAGAAGATGAGTGTACAAATTATTCGTTACAAGGACCGGGCAGAATGGCTCGAAGGCCGCAAGGGGGGCATAGGCTCTTCCGAAGTCGGCACCATCCTGGGGGCTAACCCCTGGGAAACCCCTTACCAGCTCTGGAGGCGCAAGAAGGGCATAGACCCGCCCAAGGAAGAGAACTTCTATATGAAGGCCGGGCACTACCTCGAAGATGCCGTGGCGCGTTTCTACGCCGATTCCACGGGCGTTGAAATCATCAAGCGCAGCGCCGAAGACTTCCTTATCGTGAACAGCCTGCGCGAGTACCTGCGTGTGTCGCCTGACCGCACCTTCTGGTTGCCCAACATGACCCGCAACGAGGCTAACAAGGGCATACTGGAATGCAAGACAACGCAGCTGCCCGTCGATGCCGACAGCATACCGCAGCACTGGTATTGTCAGCTCCAGTGGCAGCTTGGAACCGCAGAGAAGGACACCGGGGCGCTCGCCTGGCTCACGCAGGGCCGCGACTTCGGCTTTGTCAACTACGATTTCGATTCCGATTTCTTCAAGTTCATGCTCGAAGAGGTCGATAAGTTCTGGACCGACTACATCATCGGCGACGCTGTGCCTGAAAATATGAGCGTGGAAGACGTGATGATTCGCGCACCCCGCTCCGCGAAGGGCAAGAGCATCGAGGCCACCGAAGAGATTTCGACCGTCGCCGCCCAGCTGGTCGAGGCCAAGGCCGCAGAGAAAGCCGCCAAGGACGCTTCCAGCGAGCTGGCCGACAAGCTGAAGCTCTTCATGGGTGATGCCGAGGTCCTGACCTACAAGGGCCTGACCCTCGCCACGTGGAAGTCCAGCAAGGACAAGACTTTCTTCGACCTCGACGGCTTCGCCGCCAAGCACCCGAAGATGGCAGAAGAGTTCACCAAGACCGGCCCCGGCGACCGTCGTTTCCTCCTGAAGAAGTAGGCGCTATGTACATGATAAGCAACCGGCACCGCGACGAGCTCATTTCCATGCTCACGGCCTTCTACAGCGAGGGCCGTCCGGCTCACGAAGAGGGCTACAAGCTGCACAACCTGCGCCGCCGCGCCCGGTTGCTTGCCAATGCGCTTGAGAAGAAAAAGCCAATGGAAGAAGAGAAGTAGCCATGTCTGTAGGCGGTTGGATAAAGCTCTACCGGAAGTTTCTGGACTGGGAATGGTTCACCGATTCCAAGATGGTGCAGCTGTTCGTCTATCTGCTTCTGTCTGCCAGCATCGAGCAGCGGAAGTGGAGGGGCATTGTCCTGGAGCGCGGCCAGCTCGCCACCACGGTAGCTGAACTTTCCGAAAAGACCAATCTAACAGCCCAGAATCTACGCACCGCCCTTGCACGGCTTGAAAATTCGCAGATAATCAACAGGCAAACAACAAACAAATACACAATTATAACTATCTGTAATTTCGAGAGTTACCAAGCAAAGGAAGAGAGCGCCCAACAATCAAATAACAATCCAGCAACAAACGGACAACAATCAATCAACAATCAAACAACAGGCACAATAGCAAAAGAAGGGGAAGAAGGTATTAAAAGGGAAGAAGGTATTACAACAATAACAACAACTGTTCTTAATAATAATATTCCGCACGCCCCCGCGCACGCACGCGAGAAGGTTGACTTTCTGGCGCTGCCCGAAGAGCAGCAGCAGAGCGAGCGTTCCGCCTTCCTCGCCTCCTTCTATTGGGCGAATATCTGGCGACCGGCCAAAGAGGTTGAGAAGTTCATCAGGAAGAATCAGGGCAAGGGCTGGCGCTCCGGCGACGTAGTTTTCGACACCCCGGCCCAGCGGCTCGCGCTCGCTGGCATGTGGGCACAGGACGACCGCTGCCCCAAGGACCGCGACAAATACATTTCCGTCCTCCGGCAGATTTACGACGACCTGCTGAAGCTGCGCCCGGACCTCGCCCCGCTCTGCATCGACGACCGCAACGGCATCGAGTTCCTGCAAGGCTCCGACACCGTGGTACTGCACTACCCCAAGGGTCTGGTCGCCTACTTCAAGGAAGATGAAACCGGCGCGGCCATCGTCCGCAACGCCATCAACCCCAAGCTGAAGATAGAGTTTTCCAACAAGATAATGCCCCGCGCATCATTCAAATGACACCGCAACAGACAGAACTGCTCCAGGCGCTTGAAGACATCAGGCGCGAGAGGACCGAAAAACGCCGCTTCCCGACGTTCGGCCTGTCCGTCTGGGTAATTCCACGCCTGAAGCCCGAAAACAGCGCCAGACTGCCCGAAACGGCCCGAGAACTGGAAAATCTGGGCCGCATCAGGACCGGCAAGACGCTCAACGATACCTACTACGAACTTTTGGAAGAGCCGCAGGCCCCGTCCTCCACCCTCTTCCCTGAACAGGAAACAGATTAAAACACACCGCAACAATGGCAAGCATCAATCAGGTAATGCTTCTCGGAAACGTCGGCAAGGAGCCGACGGTCCGCTACCTCGAAAACAACAGCAAGGTGGCGATGTTCTCCCTCGCCACCACCGAATACTACAAGGACAAGCAGGGCCAGCGTCAGGAAACGACCGAATGGCACAGCATCGTCGCCTTTGGCACCTTCGCCACCGTCACGGAAAACTACGTCCACAAGGGTACGCAGGTCTGCATCATCGGCAAGCTGCGCACACGCGAATACGAGCAGAACGGACAGCGGAAATGGACTACCGAGGTCGTGGTCCAGAACCTCCAGCTGTGTGGCTCCAGGCAGGAACTCCAAGCCGCCGGAATGATAAACACCGCCCGCCAGATGAGCGAGCAGCGCCAGCAGTACGGCCAACCTACCGCCGCACCGGCACAGCCGCAGTTCACCCCGCAGAGCGTTTCCCAGATGGCCCAGCAGGCCGCGCCCGCTGGCTTCACCGACCCGCCGACAGATGACCTCCCCTTCTGATATATCCCAAACCCAATAAACAATCAAGAAAATGAAAAAAGAAATCACCCCCGAAGCCCTGTTTGCGGCTTACCAGAACGCAGATGAGAAGGACAAAGAGAAGTTCCGCGAGCTTTTCAATGCCAACCGCCAACTGACCGAGGAAGACATCAAGGAAAGCCTTATCAAGTTCCTGAACGGCGAAGATTTACCCTTCGACGAAAAGCCGTTCATTGATTGGGTCAATAAGGCTTCCGTCACCGTTCCGCCACTCCCCGAACCCCTGGACCTCAAGCCCCGCTACGTCGAAGGAAATGGCATCTACGTGCCCGTCGTGGGCAAGTACCTCGCCATGCAGGACAGCTTCAACGGTGCGGAAGTGAACTGGGACAAAGCCGTCAAAGAGGGCGCACCTTCCCGCGATGAGTGGTATATCATCCTCTTCTTCAAAGATGAAATCAACCGGCTCCTGCGCGAGAACGGCGGCGAAGAGCTCGATAAGTGGTACTGGACCTCCACAGAGGGCTCCGAGTACGGCGCCTGGGTCGTCCGCGCTTCCAGTGGCTACGTCGGCAGCTACGGCAAGGGCGTCCAGGGCTCTGTGCGGGCGTGGGCCGCATCTAAGTAATTTTTGACATATCGCCGGGGTCGTCTCCGACCCCGGCACAACCCACAAGAAGATGAAAACGCTAACAGGCATAAAGGTTTATCAGTGTGAGCACTGCGGAAAGGTATCGCTCAATGCCGGTGCGCTATCCAGGCATGAGCGCGTCTGCCACTCGAACCCTGAAAACAAGCCGCAATGCTGGGACTTCTGCGTGAACTATTCCGACACCGGGGAAAAGCAAGAGGTGTGGCTGGACGACTACCGCTCAAGCAAGGTCCCGAAGCGCAAGTGTGAGGCAAGGAAATGCTTTCTCTTTACCCCGCTCTGTGCCGAATGGAAGAAAGAGCATTTGCGAAACATCGACGACGAAGACTGGCAGAAGATGCCCTCGATAGTCGAAGGATGCAAGCAGTTCAAGAATCCGGATGCAGACAAGCCTTTCCCTTGGGAAATTTAACACAACCGAAATGAAGAAAAGAGACAAATACATTGAGTTCCTCGAAAACAAGATGGCCATCAGCTCGCAGAGCGGCTTCGAGGTCGCAGACGAAGAGCTGACACCTTCGCTGTTCCCGCACGTGAAGGACACCGTGAAATGGGCCGTTAGGGGGGGGCGACGGGCTATATTCAGTTCCTTCGGAATGCAGAAGACCGTCACCCAGCTGGAGATTCTGCGCATCATCCTTGCCCACGAGGGCGGCTACGGGCTGATTGTCTGCCCCAAGCGCGTGGTGGTCGAGTTCATCGAGCAGTCGAAACGCTGGCTTGATATGGAAGTCCACTACGTCAGGACGATGCAGGAAGTGAAAGCCTGCCCCACGCCCATCATGGTGACGAACTATGAGCGCGTCCGGGACGGGGAGGATGGCGTGCGCATTGACCCGGACTATTTCACCGCCACGTCCCTTGACGAGGCTTCGGTGCTCCGTGGTTATGGCACCAAGACCTTCCAAGAGTTCCTTCCCTTGTTCGCAGGCGTGAAGTACCGCTTTGTCGCCACGGCCACCCCGTCACCGAACCGCCTGAAAGAGCTAATCCACTACAGCGGCTATCTGGGCGTGATGGACACCGGGCAGGCGCTCACCCGCTTCTTCAAGCGCGACAGCACCAAGGCCAACAACCTGACCCTGTACCCCAACAAAGAACAGGAGTTCTGGCTGTGGGTCGCCACGTGGGCGCTCTTCCTCACCAAGCCCTCCGACCTCGGATATCCAGATGACGGCTACCAGCTCCCGGAGCTGCGCGTGCATGAAGAAGTCGTGAGCGTGGACCACCTTTCCGCAGGCGTGGACCAGGACGGCCAGATGAAGATGTTTCGTGATGCCGCCCTGGGCCTCAACGCAGCCGCGAAGGAACGCCGCGATAGTATGCCGGAGAAGATTGCCCGCGTGGTCGAAATCATCAACCGGCCCGAGAACAAAGACGACCATTTCCTCCTTTGGCACGACCTCGAAGATGAGCGCCACGCCCTCTGCAAGGCCATACCCGGCTGCAAGGCCGTCTATGGCTCCCAGGACGAAGACGAAGCCGACCAGATAGTGCTGGACTTCAAGGAAGGACGGCTCAAGTACCTTGCGGCCAAGCCCGAAATGCTGGGCGAGGGCCTGAACTTCCAATACCACTGCCACAAGGCCATCATGTTCATCGACTACCGCTTCAATGACAAGTTCCAGGCTGTCGCCCGCATCCACCGCTTCATGCAGCAGTACCCCGTGGACCTGTACCTCGTCTATGCTGAGAGCGAGCAGGAAATCTACAAGAGTTTCATGGAGAAGTGGCGGCAGCACAACGAGACCGTGGAGAAGATGGCGGGCATCGTGCGGGAATACGGCCTTTTCGGCCTCGACGTGAAGCAGAAGCTGATGCGCTACATGTTCTCCCAGAGGGAAGAGCAGAAGGGCGAGCTCTACCGGGCCATCAACAATGACAACGTACTGGAGTGCCGGAATATGGAGCCTGATTCGGTGGACCTCATCGTGACCTCGGTTCCGTTTTCCAATCACTACGAGTACACGGCCAGCTACAACGATTTCGGCTTCAATACCGACAACGACGAATTTTTCAAGCAGATGGACTTCCTGACCCCGGAGCTGATGCGCGTCCTGCGCCCGGGCCGGTTGCTCTGCGTCCATGTCAAGGACCGCGTGCTGTTCGGGAACGCCACCGGCGACGGAATGCCGACCATCGACCCCTTCAGCGATATGTGCGTGTTCCACTATATCCGTCACGGCTTCCGCTACATGGGGCGCATCACCGTTGACACCGACGTGGTGAGGGAAAACAACCAGACCTACAGGCTGGGCTATACCGAAATGCGCAAGGACGGCACCAAGATGGGCATCGGCTGTCCTGAATATGTCCTGCTGTTCCGCAAGCTGCCCACGGACACCTCCCGGGCCTACGCCGACGTTCCCGTAACCAAGCGTAAGGAAGACTACAGCCTCGCCCGCTGGCAGATTGACGCGCACGCCGACTGGAAGAGCAGCGGCAACCGGCTTCTGTCCTTCGACGATGTGCGGGGCATGGATATCGACGGCATCCGTCGCATCTTCCGCAAGTTCAGCGCCGAGCACCTGTACAGCTACGAGGACCATGTGGCCTTTGCGGAAGAGCTGGAGGCTTACGGTCGCCTGCCGAAGACGTTCATGGCCGTGGACCCGGCCAGCCATAAGGACTACATCTGGGACGACATTCTGCGCTTCCGTACCCTCAACTCGCGCCAGAGCCAGAAGGCCCTCCAGATGCACGTCTGCCCCCTTCAGCTGGACCTCGTTGAGCGGCTGATTGAGCGCTATTCCAACAAGGGCGACCTCGTTTTCGACCCGTTCGGCGGCATCGCCACCGTACCATACTGCGCCGTAAAGATGGGCCGCAGGGGCCTCTCTACGGAACTGAATCACGACTACTGGAGGGACGGCCTCGAATACCTGCGCGAAGCAGAACAGGCGCAGCTCTCGCCGACCCTGTTCGACCTTCTGGACGATGAGCGCCAGAACCCGCCGGAGGAAGAGCCTATCGAAATCGAGCTGGACCCGGACACCTTGGATATCATCAACAAAACCAAATAGCAATGGAAACCCCCAAAGTACAGACCAGAAAGAACGAGAACATCATCACGACGATTGTTCCCGAAGAAATGTACCAGAAATATCTGGTAGAGAACCTGTACCGCACTTGGAAAGAGCGTTTCCTTGACGAAGACACCGGCGAGGTTGTCGATGTCGAGCGGAAGGAAATCATTCTGGAGCGCGGTACGTTCATCGGCGAAGACCAGCTGGCCATCATCAACTTCCACACCCAGACCGGCGACATTGACGGCGTGAAAGTCTCGGACCAGAAGCGCCTTGCCACCCTGTCGCCCGGCTGGAACCTCTCGCCTTGGTGCGTGACTGCCAAAATCTACGAGAAGGGGCACAACTTCATCCTGCTTGCGAGAAACATCTTCCAGGCGCTTGAGATTGTGACCGATTACGTGGAACTCCACTACGACAAGTCTTTCTACATCACCACCGCCAGGGGCTTCAAAAACCACATCTTCCTGCAAGACGACACCGTTCGCATGGTGGAAGAGGATGGTAAGGAGAAGCCGGAAAACGAGACCGAAGAGGGCAAGAAAGACGTGTATGTCTTCTATTCCGTCGATGCCGACGTGAAGTTTGGCTGCAAGTTCCATAAGGACGACAGCGAAGAGCGCAACTATCATTTCCTTGTGTATGCCAAGGACGTGGAGGACGTGAAGAGCCGCATCGAGAAGTACATCGGCGATACCATCCGCGAGAACAAAGGCTACGGCGACCTGGGTTTCTTCGAGCAGATTCTGATAGAGAGCGATTTTGAAGTTACCCTCAAGACCGCAACCACCGTGAATTGTTCCGCTGTCATCTGCCGCGAGTTCACGATGCAGTACAACCCTGAAGCTGGCGAAAAGAAGGAAGAGAAGCCGAAGGAGGCCCCAGCTGAAGCATCGCAGGACGGCGGGCTGTTCCCAGAGGAAGAATCACCCAAAAACGAATAATCCTATGGCAAAGAAAAAGAAGCAAATCACCATTGAGCAGGCCGTCAGCGACTGCCGCGCCCTGTTCAATATCCCGGGAAGCGCCCACTCCAAGGAGGAAAAGGGGCATTTCCTGATTGACAAGCGCGAGTTCGAGCGCTTCGAGGTGGTAAACAAGCTCATGGACTATTTCCGCGATAAGGCCATCATCGGCGGCGGCTGTTTCATCGAGCCCATCACCCTGCTCTGGACCGCGTTCACCATCAAACCGCTAAAGTAAGACCACAATGGAAAACGTGAAATTTGAAGGCTGCAACACCGTATATGGGGCGGACCAGCCGGAATACAAACCCCTTCACGCCCAGAGGACCGGCAACGTGACGATAACCTGCTACCGGCTTTCCTTCAAGGAGCGTGTAAAGCTGCTCTTCACCGGCCTGCTGTGGCTGGGACAGATGAACTTCGGCCAGCCCTTGCAGCCGCAGCTCCCCTCGCTGAACAAAGACGACCTGCTGGACGGGCAAGGAGGCGAGGATGAGTAAGCCGAAAAACCTGTGCCTCTGCTGCCGCTGGTACAACCGTGGGGGGGGGGGGGACTGCTCTAAACCAATCGAATATGGCTATTGCCTGATAACAAGGAGTGTATGAAAAAGCTGCTTTACATAGACCTATTTTGCGGGGCTGGTGGTACTTCAACCGGCGTAGAATCTGCGACGCTCGACGGCCAGAAATGCGCCCACGTCATCGCCTGCGTGAACCACGACCCGCACGCCATAGCCTCCCATCTTGCGAACCATCCGGAGGCCAAGCACTACACCGAAGATATCCGCACGCTGGACCTGACTACCCTTGTGGAGCACACGGCCAGAAAGAGGGCAGAGAACCCCGGTGCGCTCCTGGTACTTTGGGCCTCGCTGGAATGTACAAATTTCAGCCGGGCAAAAGGTGGCCAGCCCCGGGACGCTGACAGCCGGACCCTCGCCGAGCATCTTTTCCGTTACATTGACGCGCTTAAGCCCGACTATATCCAGATTGAGAACGTCCGCGAGTTTATGATGTGGGGCGACCTCGATGCGAACGGCAAGCCGGTGAGCAAGGATGCCGGGCGGCTGTATCTCCGCTGGGTGCGAAACGTCTGCCAGCGCGGCTACGACTTCCAGCGCCGAATCCTGAATGCCGCCGACTATGGCGCTTACACCTCCCGAGAGCGGTTCTTTGGCATCTTCGCCCGCAAGGGCCTGCCCATCGTATTCCCAGAGCCTACGCACAGCAAGACCGCAGGAAGCGACCTCTTCGGCGGGGTGGATTCATGGAAGCCCGTGCGCGAAGTCCTGGACCTTGACGACTGCGGCAACAGCATCTTCCGCGACAAGCCGCTGTCCGAAAAGACCCTCCAGCGCATTTATGCCGGCCTGGTGAAGTTTGTCGCCGGTGGCAAAGATGCTTTCCTTATCAAGTGGAACTCTATGAGCCGCAAGGGTGTGTACCATGCGCCCAGCATTGATGCGCCCTGCCCGGTGGTCGCCGCCCAGAACCGCCTCGGCCTTGCCAAGGTCAGCTTCCTGTCGAAGCAGTATTCAGGCTCCACCTACGACAATAATATCACCGTGGACGGCCCTGCTGGAGCCATCAACACACGCGACCATCACGCCTTTATTACCGCCTACTATGGGAACGGACATAATCACTCAATCGAGGCACCGGCCCCAACCGTCACCACGAAGGACCGGCTCGGGTATGTAAATGCGCAGTTCCTGGATAAGCAGTACGGGACCGGCACGTCAGCTTCTCTGGACCGGCCGGCCGGAACGGTCACGACCAACCCGAAGCTGAATCTCGTTTCTGCGAAGTTCCTGATGAACCCGCAGTTTGAATCCGCTGGCGCGTCGATTGACAAGCCTTGCTTCACCCTCATCGCCCGCATGGACAAGCGCCCGCCGTACCTGGTCAGTACCACGGACGGGGAGCCTTGCATCGTTGTCTATGAGACCGACAGCCCGATGACCGTCAAGATAAAGGAGTTCATGGCCCTGTATGGTATCAGCGACATCTGTATGCGTATGCTCAAAATCCAAGAGCTGAAGCGCATCATGGGCTTCCCGGACACCTACGTTCTGGTGGGCACACAGACGGAACAGAAGAAATACATCGGAAACGCCGTGGAGACGCACGTCGCCTGCGCCCTGTGCGCCTCACTGGCTTACGAAATCAACCGCATAGCATCGTAAGTTATGGGAAAGTGGATTACAATTATAAGCCTCATCTGGCTGGTCAGCTTCATTATTTCGCTCGCCTTCATCTGGAAGAAGGTTCCGAAGAGGCCGTTCACGAGCGGGCGCGAGCTGCGGAATTACGTCCTGGGTATCTTCATCTGGGGCCCGTTCTCCGCGCTTCTATTCTTCACCGACTGGCTGCTTCAGGTTCTCGGTCGGCTCCTTCGTAAAACCCAAAAACCATGAAGAAGAATTGTGGACCACTACACCATACAAGAATAGGTGTCGATAAAATGATTGAGGACAGGGCGACGGAGGTGCTCGATGATGGTCGCGTCCGCCTGGCCCTGGAAGAACAGGAGCGGAATCGCCGTGCTTTCATCAAGCGGCAACAAGAGCTGTCAAAAAGACATTTTGTGCATAGGAAGATATGAAGGATATCTATTGCGAGCAATGCGGCCTGTATCTGTTCTCTACAGACAAGCCGGACGGCGCGGACGGTGCCGAGGCCGTACAGAAAGGATACGTCTATAAGATGCCGTTTTTCTTCGGCATCGAGGGCGGTCACTTCTTCTGCTGCAAGGAGCACTGGAACCGCTGGCTGAACGACCATACGACCCCAGAACAGCGCGAGAGAGGCAACAAAGAGGTGGCTGAAATGAAGCAGAAGATGGAAGCCTCGAAGCCGGGACTTCTGGCCGGTCTTCAAAGAATCCAGAATGCGCATAGGGAATTACTTAAAATGGCTGACAAATGAAGGAATCAAAACGGTTTTCTTTCAGGGTAGATGTTGATATCGACTTCCAATTCTGGCACCTCGTGCCGTCTATCAACATCAACCTCCACTCTCACGAGCTGGAGTTTGAATGGCTCTGTCTGGGCATCTATGCCGGGCGGCAATACGGACCGAAATACACACAGCAATGAGCCGGAAGAAACACGGCGTAAAGTACAGCCTCGTAACCGCCGAATCTACCAAGGTGCGCGACTACAGGCTCAAGAAAGGCTTCAAGGTGAATCCTTTCGCCAACGGGTACAAGAACATGACCCCGCAGGAGTTCGTCGCCAAGGAAACATCAGAAAAATACAGGAGGATAAAGAAATGACAGATATCAAGATTTGTGTAATCGCGTGGATAGCCGTCGCCCTTCTCTTCGTGGTGATATACGACTTCACGCATACAAGTTTTATTCAGAAGCTATTCAGGAGGAAAAGAAAATGAAAATCAAGAAATTATTCCCAGAGCGGCCCGAGTATTCCGATATGCTTGGGTTCAAGTGTCCTGCCTGCGGCGAAACTCACGTCGTTAGTGTCGGTCCGAAGTCATATTGGAATATCCGCTGGCAATTTAACGGCGATTACGAAAAGCCGACAATCAATCCAAGTGTCCTCGTGACGGTTGACATTCCGGCTGATGTTAAGATTGAGCCGAACATAAGGCGCTGTCATTCTTTCATCCGCGACGGTCGTATTCAATTCCTGGCCGACTGCACACACCATTTGGCGGGCCAGACCGTAGAGTTGCCAGATTATCCAGAGGAGGAAGATGGCGATGAAAATAACATCATTTTTCATAGGAACACTTGGAATTGGGGGCGCTCGACAATAATCGTTGCTCATGGCGGCCTCGCGGTCGTAACAGTCTCCATTGAAGATGAAACGCCACGGGTTGCGTGGGTATCTGGCCTGTCTGTCATCGGGTCGTCCCGCAAAAAAGGCTATGGGACAGAACTGCTCAAAGCTGCCATATCAGAAGCCGAGAGAATGGGGGCAAGCGAGGTGGAACTGGCCGCAGAACAGAACACTTTTCCTGAGCGCTGGTATAGAAGGTTTGGGTTTGAGGAAAGAAGGTTTGATGAAAAACTTGTAATCCTTGGAAACGAAATAAAGAAACTGAAATGAGCAAAGCAATTTACAAACCCAAAGGCAAGGCCGGGGAATATGCGGAATGGGCCTGCAATCTCTATGTCGGGTGCAGCAACAACTGCTCCTACTGTTATTGCAAGCGCGGCGTTCTGGGGCACGCGATGGGCGGGCCGGTCGCCACTCTCAAAAAGTGCTTCAAGGACTGGCAGGATGCCCTGCGCGTCTTCAAGAAAGAGCTGGATATGAACATACTCGAACTCCAGCGCTCCAGCCTGTTCTTCACCTTCTCCAGCGACCCGATGATAGGCGAGACCGCCGCCCTCCATTGGATGTGCATTATCGAGGCTGTCAAGCATGGTGTGCGGTGCCAGGTACTGACGAAGAACGGCGATTTCCCCATGGACCCGAAGATGGGCGAGCTGTTCAATGAGGTTGGTAGCAAGAAGGCTCTCGATATGGTCGCCTGGGGCTTCACCCTGACGGGGTGCGACGAGCTGGAGCCCGGCGCTTCCCCCACCTCGCGGCGCATCGAGGCGATGGCGCAGCTTCACCGGGCCGGGTTCAGGACCTTCGCCTCGCTGGAGCCTATCGTGGTTCCGGCCAAGACGGCAACCGTCGCGGCAGCTGCGGCAGAGCATTGCGACCTGTTCAAGCTGGGCCTCCAGAGCGGTGTGCCCAAAGACTACTATCAGGAGGAAGATATCTTTGAAATGTGCGAGCGCATCCGTCTTCTGGAGGTTCCGACCTACTACAAGAACAGCCTCACAGACTACCTGCGGCAAGAGCGGCAGCAGCCGATAGATATCTTCAGCATCAGGAGGGAGGAATAATGGGAGTATTGAGAAAGGGGAATTTCGCCTTTACCGAGCAGAGCATCCTTGAGCGCCTGCGGTACGGCTATATGAGCAATCCCACCTACGCGATTGCAAACCTGTTTGTCTTCAGCTGGGAGAGCGACTTCCTGCTGAAGACCAAGGCGGGGTACTGGTATGAGGTTGAGGTGAAGATATCCCGCGCCGACTTCAAGAACGACCGCAGGCACAAGCCCGAGAAATACGATATCCTCGAAGGTCGCAAAGATGGGCTGCGGCCCAACTACTTCTCCTATTGCGTGCCGGCGCACCTGCTGGAGAAGGTGGCCGACCTGATACCGTCCTACGCCGGAATCGCGACCGTGGACGATTGGGGCAACGTCCGGCTGGTGAGAATGCCGCAGGCGCTCCACTCGCGGAAGATGTCGGACGAAGAGCTGAAGCTGCTGGAGAAGTTCTACTACAATTACACCAACCTCCGCTGGCGGCACGACCACTACCAGGACACCATCCAGCAGCTCCGGGGCGAGATTCGCTTCCTTCGGGAAGAGTATAAGGCGGCTACGGGAGGGCCAATCGAGGACGTGCTATGAGCAGGGCTGACTACATCATCGGAATAGACCCCGACACCGCGAAGAGCGGCGTGGCGGTACTGGAGACCCAGACCTTCCATCTGGAGCTGTCCTGCCTGACCTTCCCCGAGCTGGTGGACCGGCTCATCTACCTGCGCGACAAATCCCATTTCGAGGGGAAGAGCGTGCAGGCTGTCGTGGAGGCTGGCTGGCAGAACAGCAAGAGCAACTTCCACGGCTACTACGGCCGTCGTGGCGAGAAGATAGCGAAGAACGTAGGAGCCAACCATGAGACCGGTAAAAAGCTCATCGAGCTGTGCGTGCATTGGGGCATCCCCGTCGCCGAAATGGCCCCTCTGCCGCTCAAAATCGGTGGCATGTACATGTGGAGCGGCCCGGATGGCAAGATAACCCACGAGGAGCTGGTGGCCGTCACCGGCCTGAAAAAGTCACGGAGCAACCAGGAAGAGCGGGACGCGGCCCTGCTGGCGTGGCGGCTGGCGGGCCTCCCTTTGAGAATCAATAAACGCAAATAGATATGAACGTACTGGATAAATACACAAAGGCCATCGACGGCCTGAAAGAGGCCAACAGGAGCGTGGCCGAGGCTCACCTTCAGTTCAGCGCCGTATTCCGCGCCCGTCTGGAGGACCTGTCGCTCATCGAGAAGATTCACGGCTGGTACATCGAGACAGCCCGGGAACACGCTTTCAGCGGCGACGGGACCGCCAATAACAAGCAGTTCGTGTTTCTCATCCTGAACCTCTATTCTCCCGCCTCGCTGGTGGGCGGCGGCATTAACAAGAACCTGCGCCGGGCCATCGCCTCAGCGCTGGGAATCAAGGCCAATACGGCCATCTACAAGATGCGGTCCTGCGCCGTCAACTGGTACGACATCTATCCCAAGTTCCGGGGCGAGTGCAACACGGCCATTTCAGAGGTGGACCGCACGCTGATTGCGAAGGGCCTCCTTTCCTGACCCGGGGCCGCCTGGGCAGAAGAAAGCCGGGCAGCTGTTGAGGCTGGCCCGGCTTCTCTTGTGTCGTTCGCAGGTTTATTTGCGGTGTACCTCGATAACTCGCCCGAGGTGGTAGGCGATGGTCCAGAACGCAAAGCGCGGCACGCCGTCGCGGTCTTCGCGTATCATGTCAGGGGTGAAGCTGTAGCCGGTGACTTCGACCAGGGCCGTATCTCGCTCTTTGTTGTAGCCGACGGCCAGATACAGATACCTGTACGGGCGCGGCAGGAACGGGAATCCTCCGTTGATGTAGTCATCGACGTAGTAGCGGCGCGTCGGGTCGGTGGCGACAGCTGGGTTCAGCCTGTAGCCGGTGGCCGGGTCCTTGATGAGGTATTTGTTGGCGGTCAAGCCTTCCTTCACCTCGCGGTACTCGGCTTTCTTGGTCCCGGCGATGATGGCATCGAAATAGACCTGCTTGATAGGTAGGTAGAGGGTGTTCTGCTTATTTGGTTTCTCCATCCTCTGCACCTCCTTCTGCGGTCCTGATGCTCACCGGGAAGGTCTGGCCGCAGTGCGGGCAGCGCACCTTGGCCTTGACTTCGCCGTCAGCCAGGATTTCAGATACAGGCACGTCGAGCGCTTCAGCTATGGCCGTCAACTTCGACAGGGTGGGGTTGCCTCTCATAATCTGGGACAGGGACGAAGCCGGTACGCCGATTTTGGCGGCGACCTCTGCCAGCGATAGCCCGCGAGCCTTGCAAATCTGTTTTACTGTGTTTGTAATGTTCATATATCTACACGTTTGCAAATACGCTGCAAAGATATACATTTTATTTTAATCTGCAAATAACAAGGTAAATTTATTTTTATCGAAAAAGTTTTGCAGAAAAATTTGCACGTTAATTTATTTTTACCTACATTTGCAAAAAGAAATGAAGATAGAAATAAAGTTGAACCTATAAAATAAGAAGAAGATGAACAACACTGCATTAGTAAACGAGCTCTCTGCTGCCTACGTGAACGAGGTTGCAAAGACTATCAACGCGCAAATGTTCGCAAGCGTTGAAAACAAATTCGTCGTTTGGTCCTGGGGCCTTTCTCGCAGGTTTGCAACGGTCTATAAAAATATGCCTGCTTTAGGTCTTCGCGTCTCTGGGCTGCTTCACAAAGGCTATGTTTATATCTGCTATAATGAAGGGCGCGACGTTTACGAGGTCTATTGCACGAACCTGAAAGGCGCTATCAAAAAGTCTAACAATGAGGTCTATTGCGATAACCTGGGCTTTGTTCTCGATGGCATGATAGAAAGAGACTACAGCATGAGCGACGAAACCTACAAGGGCAAGGCCCTGCGCGACAGCGCCAAAAAGATGGGTATGAAGGTAATCTAAAATATAAGGCCATGTCAAAAACTACTCTCTACCTGATTATGAAAGAATCAAAGCGGCAAATGCAGAAGAGCGGCGACAAAACAACGTCGCTCTACCTGCAAGCCGATTTCAATTATACGTGGGCTGTCTTCGCGCTGAAAGGCAAGGCGCAAGCGCACCGCGATATTTTGCAGGGCAAATTTGACCTGTACAAAGCCGCTTGCCTGAAAGAGGGGCGGCGCGTCGTAAGTCTCAAAAATTTTCAATAATACAGCTATGGCAAACACTATCACCAAAGAAGTAAGAAGCGCCTTTGTGAAGGGCGGCGGGGTCCATAACGCCACGGTCCGCGTGCAAGTGTCGGACGGTATCGGCTACCACATCATCGGCCTGCCTGACAATGCAGTGAAAGAAAGCCTTTTGCGCGTTATCACAGCGCTGCAAAGCATCGGGGCGAGGGTCCCGGGCAAAAAGGTTGTTATAACCGTCGAGCCGGTCGAAGAGATAAAGGCAAATTTCAGCTGCTTCGATTTGCCTATAGCCGTGGGCATTCTGCTTGCGAGCGGGCAAACGTCTTTCGAGCACGCCGGCGCAATCATCTACGGCGCTGTTGCCATTGATGGCAGCTTGCGGGCCGCTGGCTGCGAGGCTTCGGTAATTGACCGCGCCAGATTTGAAAAAGGGCTGTTTGTCGGCTCTTGCGACGGTTGCCGGGGCGTTTATTCAAACCGCAACCTTATAGGCTTTGAAAGCCTTCGCCACCTTGTCAGCTATGCCGAAACCTGCAACCTTTTACCGCTATGAGACAGACAGCAAACCGCGTGCGCTCTTTCACCGTTGAAGGGTATTTCAACGAAGACCAGTGCAAGGCCCTGAAAGCGGCCCTTGAAGGGCGCACATATCACAACTACAAGATATCGTACTCCCGCTCTGCGTGCAACTGCACGCTGATTGTCGAGACAGACTACCCCCACGGGCGGCTGTCTGATATCAAAAAGAGCTTTTTCTGGCTGGCTCTTGCAGAGCTGGCAGAACGACCCACGGCCCCGGCCCTGACCCTCGAAGAGGTGCAGCTCGTCTTGCGCACCCTGACCGACGGCGAACCGGCGCAAGGCTTTGAAATCAAACCCCAAGAGAGCAAGGGCGCACCGCTTTTCAGGGCCCGGGCTTTCGTCACATACAGCGACAACAACAAGCGCCTGAATGAGCTGTATTTCAGGCTTGCGACGTGGCCGGGCAAAAGCGACTATTTCGACGGCTGCACGCGCCTGCGCTTTGGCTGTTCTTCATCTGCGCCCCTGTACCATGTAGGCGGGCGGCAATATGTGGACCAACAAAACAACCCTTACACGATATGAAACGAATTGAGAAATACTGCGCCGACGCTCAACAGCTGGCGCAAGTCATCTGCGACCTGTATGCACGCTATTCCCATGTGAACATCTTATCGACCCCGGCGCTCGAAGTCGCCGGGGTTTACGGCTTCGGCGTAAGTGTCGATGATGAAGAGCGGCAGAACGCCATCTACATGGGCGGCTATTGCTACGTGCTGAAAGAGACCGACGACCGCGACCGCTGCGAGGCGTGCGCCCTTCGCTACGTCTGCGGCGGCACGCACAAGCCCTGCGACCTGTTCGAGGCTGGCGCAACGGCCTTTGAAGACAGCGACATGCACACGGTAAACGGCCACTTTGAGAAAGTAAAAACCTACTAACCCCGAAACGATATGAAGACAGACGTACAAGGTTGCAGCACCTGCAAGGCAGGCGGCGAGCAATACGAATGGTTCAGGCTCCGGCTGGGCCGCAAGACGGTCAAGCGCCTGCAATACGACTACAGACACACGGACGGCGAGCTGTTCACCTGCGTAGCTGGGTCCCTCGAAGAGGCACGCGCAAAGCGTGATGCCTGGCTAAATCGGTGAATCGTACCCCGTTATTCACGAAAAAGGCCGCGCCCTGTCCTGCACCGGGGTGCGGCTTCGGTTAAATTTGCCGTACCCTTTGCGGGGTGGAGCAGCGGTAGCTCGTCGGGCCCATATCCCGGAGGTCGCAGGTTCGAGCCCTGCCCCCGCAACTACAAACACCCGTTAAACAAACAAGGAAATGAAAATCTTAACGCTCATCATCAAGCAGAAGTATTTCGACGAGATACTCTCTGGAGACAAGAAGACGGAGACGCGGGAGATTCGCCCGAACACCGCCAGCCGTTATGTCGAATTTTTCAACACCGAGACCGGGGCCGTCTATCCGAAGCCTGACGACGTGCCGCAGGACGCGCCGGTCGATGCCCGCTGCATCCAGTACGATGCCATCCGTTTCTTTGTCGGCTATGCCCCGGACCGCCCCAGCGCCCTCGTGAAGGTGACGGGTGCCGAGTATTTCATCCTCACGGACGACGAGGGGCAGGACATCATCTACACCCACAAGGGAAGGGAATATGTTGCAGCCCAGATTGACTACAGCCTGGGCGACATCATAGAGTCCAATGTTTAACCCCGTAATTCTTTACAGCTATGCCGAGAACTACCTTTTCCACCAGCAACTACCGTGGTGGCCGTCGCGGCCTCTCCGGTGACAACGGCCAGTTCCGCTCGCGGAACCAGGTGTACCGTCAGGTGCGTGCCGGTCTGGGCCTCTCCACTGGTTAGCCATGACTAACAGGGAGCACACCCAAGAAGTGATTGACTGGGTCCGTTCCAAGACGGATTCAGTCATTCTCTTCTACAGCGCGGGCAAGGACAGCATCGCGCTGCTGGACCTCGTGGCCCCCCATTTCCGCCGCGTGGTCTGCGTTTTCATGTACTTCGTCCCCGACATGGAGCACATACAGAAGTACATCGACTATTCGGAGTTGAGATATCCCAACGTGGAGTTCCACCAGGTCCCGCACTGGAGCCTTACCTACGTCCTGAAATCGGGCCTGTACTGCCAGCCAGACCCCGACGTGAAGCTGATGAAGTTCTCCGACGTGGCCGACAACTGCCGCCTGCGGTTCGGCATCGACTGGTGCCTGTACGGGATGAAGCAGAGCGACAACATGACGCGGGGCATCATGCTCAGGGGCAAGGATTACGTGCTGGAGGCGATTCAGCCCAAGACCAAGAACGTCTATCCCCTGTCGAAGTGGGGCAACAACGAGGTACTGGCCTACATCAGGCAGCGCCGTCTCCCCGAGCCGGTCCGCTATTCGGAGCGCCAGAAGTCCCAGGGCCTGACCTTCAGCGAAGACTGCTTCCTGTACCTGAAGAAGCATTGGCCGGGCGACCTGCAAAAGATTCTGGAGGCGTTCCCCCTATCCGAAGTCATCCTCTACCGGGCCGAGCACCGGGGCGACATGTAGAAGTACGATATCTATGCTTCTATAGCCTATTACAGGGATATATCTATAGTTATTAAATATACTACAAGCAAGAACATGGCAAAGAAATCGAAACCCGCAGCCGAGAACGGAGGCATCCCCGAGTGGCTGCAAAAGATACTGACCGCCTCCGAGACCGTCACCCTGATGCGCTCGCAGATTCACCCGGCGGACTATAACCCCCGCGAGATTGGGGAGAACGAGCGCAACACCCTCAAGAGGGGCCTCAAGTCCTTCGGCCTGCTGGGCGGCATCCTCGTGAACAAACAGACCGGCTACACCATCGTATCGGGCCACCAGAAGGTCAGCCTGTTGGACGAGATGGCCGGTTATCCCGAGCACGACTACGAGCTGAAGGTCGAGCTCATCGACGTGGACCAGAAGACGGAAATCGAAATCAACTTCTTTATGAACAACCCTTCTGCCCAAGGCCGCTGGAACGAGGGGAAGGTGAAGGTCCTGATACCGCAGATTGACCCCAAGCGGGCAGGTTTCAGCAATCTGGACCTTGCCGCGTTCGGAATCAAGATAGAGGTCCCCAAGGCTAACGACATCAAGAAGGCCATAGAAGAGACCCAGAAGCCCGTGGAAGAGCTGAAAGCCGCCCGGAAAGAGGCCGTGAAGCAGGTGAAGCAGCAGGTAGCGGAGAAAGCCGCCGCCAAGGCCGCAGAGGCCGACACGTTCATAACGCTGTCCTTCACCACAGCCAAGGCCAAGGCGGAGTTCTGCGAGCGCTTCGGCTACGCGCCCGATGAGAAGTTCATCAACGGGGACGTGTTCGTGGATAGAATCGAGCTGGTGGACTAACGCGCCCGCGCCCGCACGTATATGCACGCACCCGCGCCCCCGCGCATAAGTATTTATAACACCAGACAGGTGTATGTAAAGGGAATAATACCGGTAGTAATTGAAATAGAATGGAAGTAGAACCCAAGAAGAGAAGGAGGAAAGCATCTGAATCTCCATCATCGTCTGCGTCGGCATCTTCAAAAAAAAAGAAGACCGCCGATGTCGCTGCTTCTGCTCCCACGTCTGTTCCTGAACCTTCTGCCAGTACCACGGCCGCAGCCCCTCAAAAGGCGACGAAGAAAAAAAAGAGCGGCCCAGGTCCAAAGGAGAAATTCGACTACGAGGACCCGGTTTTCTATGAGACCATTCAGGAGCTTGCTTCTGCCGGTTATTCTGATGCTTCTATAGCCTACGGCCTCGCTGATAAATTCGGGAAAAGCCTTACTCCAGAATCATTTAGCCGGTTCAAAAACGAAACAAATGACAATGGAGAGCCCACGCAGCGCAACATTTTAATAAATCAAGCCCTCACACGCGGGCGGTCGGGCATCTTGCAGGCGGCACGTTCCACGTACTACCAGATGGCCCTCGGCCAGCGCAAGACTTCCATCGTCCGGCGCAACGCAGTGCAGAAGCGCTGCCCCTGTTGCTTCGAGAACGATATGACCCCGAAAGAGGATTGTCCTCGCTGCGGTGGTACTGGCTGGTACTATCTCACGGACAAGGTGATTACCGAAGAATCCGAAATGGAGATAGCGCCCAACATGCAGGCCCTTGCGACGTTCTTGTACAACAATGACCCCGAATGGCGCGAGAATATCCTGCGCAAGAAGCGTGAAGAGGCCGAGGCCGCTGCTGCCGGTGGCGATAGCTCCGGCCTGCCTACGGCGGTGAATATCCGCATCACCTACAACCAGAAGGAGGACCTGGCTCTTCAGGAGAAGTTCAAGAAACCGAAGGAATAGACGTGAACAACAGGGAGCTGAACATAGATGGGACCCCGATTCTATCCCGCATAATCTCCGCCGTAGCGATGGGGATTTATCATGTGTTCGTGTTCGAGGGCGGCTCCCGTAGCTCGAAGACCTATTCCATCATCCAGTTTTTCATCCAGTACGCCCTGACGAATCAGGATAAGCCTAACCGCGTCGTCATCGCCCGTAAGCGTGCGACGTGGTTGCAGTCAACCGTCTGGAACGACTTCAAGACCATCCTCATGTCGCTGGGCCTGCTCAGGTACTGCCGCATCAACAACACGTTGAAGATTATCCGGCTCGGGACCACGACGTTTGAGTTCATCGGCCTTGACGAGGTGCAGAAGCTCCACGGTCTCACCACCGATATCGTCTGGATAAACGAGGCGATGGAGGCGACCAAGGATGACTTCGACCAGCTGGAGCAGCGTACCACCCGCTTCTCCATCCTGGACTACAACCCCAGCGCGGAAGAGCACTGGATTTACGATACCGTCTGCCCGCGTCCCGACTGCTACTTCGACCACAGCACGATGCTGGACAATCCTTTCATCCCGGAGAACAGCCGCCGCAAGATTCTCTCCTACGAGCCGACCGAAGAGAACTACGCCAACGGGACGGTGGATATCCGCAAGTGGAAGATATACGGCCTCGGCCTGCGTGCGACCATCGAGGGCCTTGTGTTCTCGAATTGGGAGATTATCGACAGCATCCCGCCGTGGGTCACGAAGCGCTGGAACTGCTTGGATTTCGGCTTCACCACCGACCCGACAGCCGCCGCCGAAGTGGGATTCTACAAGAATTGCCTCTACATCGACGAGCGCTTTTACCAGACGGATATGCTCACCCGGGACATCATCAAGGCTGGCAAGACCAGGTGCAAGCCGCTGGAGTTCATCTGCGAATCCGCTGACCCCCGCCTCGAAAAGGAGCTCCGGCAGGGTGGGCTCAAGACGCACAAGGTCAAGAAGTATCAGGGCTCCGTGGAGGCCGGCATCGACTTTATGAAGTCCTGCCAGAAGATATACATAACCGCCCAATCCCTGAACGCTATCAAGGAGTTCAAGAATTACACTTACCAGCAGGACGCGGACGGCAAGTGGCTCAACGAGCCGGTGGATGATTATAACCACATCATCGACGGCGTGCGCTACGTCTGCCTTGAGCGCCTGATGGGTAAGCCCAGGACTGCAAAGCGGAAGACCGTGCCGAAGGGCACATTCAGATAGTTCATTCTTAAATACATACAGCCATGACACTTGAAGAAATCCTTGCAGTGGAAGATATCTCGAAGAAGATACAACTGCTTAAAGCCTACCGAAAGACCCCGCTCCCGAAGGTCAAGGAGCTGCGGGATGAGTGGGACCCCGACCAGCACGACGTTATGAACCCGTCCATCCGCAAGAAGCGGAAGGTACTGGTGAAGGAGGCCGAATACGGCGAAGATGACAACATCATCAAGCCCGCCATCTATCAGGAAGAGGACGTGAACCGCGTCGCCCTGCCCATCGAGCAGGAGATTGTGAACATTCACACGGCCTTCACCGTCGGCAAGGACCCCCTGCTCTCCTACAAGTCCAACGGGAAGAAAGAGGATGACCTGTACGCCGTAGTCCAGACCATCAACCGCGACAACAAAATCCGCTACCAGAACAAGCGCGTCACCCGCACCTGGTTCTCGGAGCAGGATGTCGTGGAGTATTGGTACGAGAAGACCGACACCGGCTTCTGGGCGAAGGTCGCGGCCAAAATCAAGCAGCTGTTCGGCTCCGTCAAGCCCGCCAACAAGCTGCGCTGCACTATCTGGTCCCCGTTCCGTGGCGACACCCTTTATCCGTTCTTCGATGAGACCGGCGACTACGTGGCCCAGAGCCGTTCCTACACCATCACGGAGCATACCCTGTTCGGCCGTCGCCGCGTCGAGTTTTTCCAGACGGTCACGGCAACTAACGTCTTTGTCTGGAAGAAGGTCAGCGGCGTGTGGTCCCTGGACGAGCGCAAGAGCTTCGAGCATCACTTCCCGAAGCTCCCCTGCATCTACGGCTACCGCGACCGCACCCTGTGCCACAACATCAAGCCCCAGAGGGCCCGTCTGGAGAAGGTGCTGTCCGACTATGCCGACTGCATAGATTACCACTTCTTCCCGTACCTCATCCTGAAGGGCGAGCTGGCCGGTGAAGCTGGCCTCGGCAATCAGGACGAGCGGCGCAGGATGATTAAGATTGAGGAAGAGGGCGATGCGTTCTACCTGACTTGGGACCAGACCCCGGAGGCCATCAAGCTGGAGATAACCACCCTGCTGGAGAACATCTACGGCCTGACCTCTACGCCACGCATCACGTTCGAGAACATGAAGAACCTCGGGCAGGCCGTCTCCGGCGTGGCGTTCAAGTATATGTTCATGCAGATTCTCCTTGCCGTTGACAATCACGCCGAGGTCCTGGGCGAGTTCCTACAGCGCCGTTACAACTTCCTCGTTGCGGCCATCGGCTCCATGTGCCCGGGCCTGAAAGAAGCTGCCGGCACCATCGACATCACCGTGGAGATTCAGCCCTACAGCATCGACAACCTGAAGGAGAAGCTGGAGATTGCCACCGGCGCGAAGGATGCCAAGTTTATGAGCCGCAAGAGCGGTATCATGTTCCTTGGTATGACGGACCAGGTGGAGGAAGAAATCGCCCAGATTGACAAAGAGGACAAGGAGCAGGCCCAGAAGGATGCCCAGAACGGCCAAGGCGAGGCGAAGAGCGGCGAGAAGCCCGCAGTCAGCGCCCTGGCCAAATAGACCCATCCGCCACAAGGCGGGTATTTCATCTTCTTGTTTGTAGTCCCCGAAAGGGGCGGTGGCCGTGCCCTGACAGGTGCGGCCACTTGCGTTTTTTGAAATTATTTGGTGAACGCACCCGGTGACATTCACGGATGAATCCCCGGAAACGTGGTCTTGCGTGCGCGTCCCGGGTAATTTTGCGACATCGAATTTATAGTAACCAAAAAGCGCTTTTTATGTTCAAACAAATTCTTGCGGCCTTGCAACAGAAATTCCCTGGGGTAGAGGCCAGCTGGCTGGAGCCTATGGCGAGGAAACTCGCAAAGGAGACGACCAAAGCAGAGGACGTTCAGGCGGCAGTCGATGCCGTTACGACCTCACAGGTGATGGAGACCTATTCGGATTTCAGGGTTAATCAGGCTGTCGCCACGGCCTCGACCAAGGCAGTGACTGATTATGAGACCAAGCACAACCTGAAAGACGGAAAGCCGGTCGATGCAGGGGGCACATCTGGAAACCAAACGCAACCTGCGCAACAGCAGCCCAACAACCAAGAGGAACCCGCGTGGGCAAAGAAGCTCGCCGAGCGCCTGGACGCAATCGAAGAGCGGGAGACCGCAAAGGCGAACGCGGCCAAGCAGCAGGGCTTCGGCTCCACTCTGGTAGCCATCCTCAAGGAAAAAGGGGTCCGCGAATCATTCTACGCGCCCATCATCAACGGGCGTGAGTTCAAGGATGAGGACGAGGTGAAAGCATTTGCCGAAACCGTGGAGCAGTCCTTCAAGGATGACGAGCAGGCTGTGGCTAACGCCAATCATTCCGGTAATCGTCAGCCCGACCAGTCCGGCGCGGGCCAACAGGGCGATGAAGACCCCCTCCTGAAAGCCGCACAGGAGAAAACCGACCAGCTCGCGGCAGAGAAAAACAAAAAATCCTAATTAACCCCAATCAATTATGGCAGCAGGAGTTATTTACGACGACAATGCTTTTGAGGTCGAGAGGGAGCTTTATGCGGTAGATTCCGGCTATCGTTCTCAGGGTGGTTTCAACCTTGACACCGAGGGCCTTCCCGCTGGTGCTCACGTCCCCGTCCTCTGCCCTCTCCAGATTGACTTCGTGAACCGCAAGGCTTACGTGGTCAACAACCTGAAGGTGGTGGAGGCCGCTGCGGCCGCTGCAACGTCCGTCAAAATCCAGAAGGGCAGCTTCGCCAAGGCTGGCAAGTTTGTCCTGCCCAACGGTGTCGTGGTTACGGTGTCCGCCGTCGATAAGTCCGAAGAGGCTTACGACGAGCTGACGGTTTCCGCTCTGTCCGAGGCCATCGCAGCCGGTGCGGTCCTCTCCGAGGCCGAGGCTGTGAAGCTCACCGCGAAGGTGTTTGCCAACGCGGCGGCTGAGGCTACCTCCGTCAAGATTGCGAAGGGCTCCGGCATCACCGGCGCTTGCACGCTCTCCGACGGCACCAACGACATCGCCGTTTCCGCTATCGACACCTCCCGTGCCGATTACGACACCCTGACCGTCACCGCCCTCACCGCCAAGCTCGACGCTGGCGCAGTCATCGAGGAAAAGACGGCCAGCTCCTACAAGGCCGCCCGCGTGGCGACCGCTCTCAACTATGCACGCACCAAGGTGGAGACCGGCGCGACCGTCACCGCCCTCTTCCGTGCTTACGAAATCAAGGAGGCCGAGCTTTACGTCCCTGTGACCGAGGCTGACAAGGCTTCCCTCACGTCCCGTTTCATGTTCGTATAAAAAGGATTACAAGCTATGATTTACACTATTGACAACATTCTTGCGAATCCCGTCTTTATGAACGTGGTCATCAACAGGGCGCTGGTAACTCTCACCGACCAGGACCGCATCGACTGGCCGGATTACCTCGACCCTCTGCCCACCAACCCTGACGGGACGTTCAAGACCTTCTCCGGCAACCAGACCGCCGTCATCATCGGTTCCTTCATCGACAAGAATGCCAACAAGCCCGTCCGCAAGCGTCACGCGATGGCCAAGGGTCAGGGCGAAGTCGGCTCCCTCGGTGAAGCCTACCAGATGGATAACGACCGCCTCGACCGTCTCCAGGAGCTCGTCGAGACCCTGAACCGTCTGGGCCGTCAGGAGGATATGGAGGCTGTCGTCAACTTCCTCGTTGACGATTTCCGCCAGTGCGCCCTCGCGCCCCACAAGCGCATGGACCTGATGCTCAACGACCTCAAGTTCAGCGGCCAGGCTTCTGTCCGCAGCAAGGCCGACGAGAACGGTGTGAAAATCAACACCATCACCCTTCCCTTCAAGACCGGGAAGAACAAGCTCGTCCCCGTCGCCGGCAACAAGAGCACCTTCATTTCCTACCTCATCAACGCCATCCCGACCCTGCGTCTGGCCGGTTGCGATGCGACCATCATGGAAATGAACCGCTTCACCTTCACCAAGTGCATCCTCGGGTGCCAGGAGTTCAAGGATAATTTCCTGACGAAGGTGGCGAACTTCGAGGTGGGCCACAGCATCTCCCTCATTTCCCCGAACATCGTCAACGACGTGTTCGCGTCTCTCCAGATTCCCTACCGCATCAAGCTCAAGGAGGTCTATATCAACATGCAGGACGGCTCGGCCATCAACGCCGTGCCCAACTACAAGATTTCCCTCCTGCCGGGCGAGAAAATCGGCAACCTCCGTCACCACACCCCGTATGAGCTCAAGGACCGTATCCCCGGCAAGGCTTATACCGAGCAGGACTACGGCATGTTCATCGCGACGGAGCGCACCAAGGAAGGGCGTTTCATGG
Organism: uncultured Bacteroidales bacterium; assembly: GCA_946403855.1. GTDB lineage: Bacteria > Bacteroidota > Bacteroidia > Bacteroidales > UBA932 > Cryptobacteroides. Next base: position 70,529 of record CAMJBH010000005.1, on the reverse strand, counting down.
AGTACGGTTGCGACTGGATTGTCGATATCAACCGTTCCAACAGGATGGGTCTCATCGACTGCTCCGCTTTCGAGTAGTAGCTGCGATGACGATATCCGAGTTCATAGTGAAGCAGTTCGAGGACTTCGGCGTGAGGTTGTCGGATGCCACCGTTCTTGACATCGTGCTCAAGAACAAGCTGACCGCCAGCGCCGAAGTCTCGGCTTCCAACCACAGGGAGGCGAGCATCGCCATGATAAAGGCGGTGCCCAAGCTGCTCATTATGCCGCAGGCCGTCTCCGAGGGCGGCGTTAGCATATCCAAGGCCAGCCGGGAAGCGATTCTCGATTGGTACAGATTACAATGCAAGGAATATGGGATTAAGGATGAGCTGACGAAAAAGCCAAGGGTCACGTTCTTATGATTTACTTCCCGAATGGTTTCATCAAGGTGGTCCAGAAGACCGGCGGCGGCTTCCAGAACGGAAAGCCGGTTGCTGTCACTGAAACCCGTGGCGAGGCAATCCCCTGCCATTATGAGACCGTCCAGAAGGACATAAGGGGCCAGGCTGATGACAGCTACTTCACGAGGGAATCCTACAGGGTCCGAATCGACCTCCAGAGCTTCGATGCACAGACCATAGAGCTGTTCCGGAAGGACGGAACTACGTCTGTCGGGACGTTCGAGGTTCAGAGCATCGAGCAGCTGGAGAAGGTCGGGCAGGTTCTGATTAAGGTCTGACACCATGCCAATCCGACGGCTTACACCCCAAAGCAAAGAGACGGCGTTTGTCCGCCAAGGCGTTGAGAGGACCATCGAAAGGCTCGTTGAGGCTCTATCCGAAATCGGCGAGAGCGTCTGCCAGACCGCCAGCCGGAGCCACCGCTATGAGGACCAGACCGGAAACCTTTCCAGTTCCATAGGATATTGCATTATACGTGATGGCGAAATCGTCCGCGAGGGCGGTTTTACGGTAGTAAAAAGTGGCGCAGAGGGGGCGGCGAAAGGAAGGGAATACCTTCACCAGCTCGCGCCGGAGCACTCAAGGGGCTTGGTACTGCTTGTGGTCGCTGGCATGGAGTATTCGGGATATATCGAGGCGATGGGCCTTGACGTTCTGGATTCCGCAGAAATCAAAGCACGTGAACTGACCCGCCAGCTGCTCTCGTCCCTGGGATATTAGGACAATGGCAACGAAAGGCACACCTGAAATCGAACAGGATATTTACGATGCGCTGGAGACATTCTTCAGCACCAGTATCGGCGGCTCTCTCTACGAAGAGGACTGCCGCCCGCTCGATTCCAAGGCCGAGGATGCCGTGATAATCGTCTCTGCCACCGGAGCCGAACAGATTCAGGAAGGCAAGGTGAAAATCAACATCTATGTGCCCGATATCGACAACGGCTCCGGCCATCCCGTCCCGGATAAGGACAGGGCGCAGGAGATATCCAAGCTCGAAGATGCCATCGTCCAGACCCTCAACGATGCTGACACCGGCTACCTCTTCGGAATCGACAAAGCGGCCCAGGTCTTCGTCAATCGCGATAACAAACAGCATTTTGTAAGCATTGGTCTTACCTTTCAACGAATCACTTTCTAAATCCTTTACGCATTATGGCAAGAAAAATAATGGCTTGGAGCAAGTGTAAGGTCGAAATCGGCGTAGCAACCGGGACCTTCTCTATGCCCTCTTCCGCGCTGACTGATGTCGGCGTTATCAAGGACAAGTCTGCTATTCTGGAGGCTTTGGATGGCGACGAGCTCTCTGCCCGTGGTACTGGCGGCGAGGAAGTCGGCCACGAGGACCTCGAAGGGGGCGTGCAGCTCACCGTCCGCGTCATCGAGCCTGAGAACGAACTGCTGACCGCACTCGGTCTCGGGGAGGTGACGAACACCACAGACTTCAACGTCAAGACCCACATTCCCTCCGACAACTACGCAGTGAAGGTCACTCCGAAGAACGTCGGCGCTATGGGCATCCAGTGCCCTCTGTCCTCCATCAAGTATAAGCCCGGCTGGAGCGACGCGGACGGCAACTATGCCGACCTCGTTTTCCGCTTCATCAAGATTGACGAATCTTCCAACTGGTACACCCGGTTCAAGAAGCCTGCGCCAGTCTCCAATGGCAGCGGAACCGGCACGAGTGTCTAATCGCTATGGCCGGAAGTCTGAATGCACAGGCCGGGTGTTAGGGCCCGGCCTGTATTGCTAACAAGAGAATCCGAATGAAGAAAAGACTTGAATCATTAGCCGCCGACATCGTTTTCAACAGGCCGGTTGAGCTGGTTGTCAAAGGTCGCACGTTCACCTTCCCGCGTCCGACGATGGCAACCCTCATCGCCGCGTCAGAGGTGATTGCGGAGCTGCCTGCGCGGAAGATGAACATAAAGAAGATGACCACCGAATCTATGGCGATAGCGCCGTACACCAAGCCCGTGGGCAAGGTGGCGGCTATTCTCCTTCTCGGTGTCAGCAACAGCAAATCCGCGTTCAAGAAAGCTGCCTGGCGGCGCAAGGTCCGCCGGTATGGCGACGAGCTGATGCGGACCCTCACCCCGGAAGAAATGCAGGACCTTATTTTCAAGGTCCTCGAAGAGGCGAAAGTGGGGCATTTTTTCGGGCTTACCACTTCCCTGCTCGAAGTAAACCTGCTTCGCAGAACGGTAGCGGAGGAAGTGGAAAAATAGACAATGATAGCATCTGGGCGATAATTCTCGGCATGTCGAAGGGCCTTGATATCCCGATTGAAGACGTGCTTTATAAATACAGCTATGCGAGCCTTTGCCTGTTGAGCGCGACGCTCCCAAGCAATGAGCCGATGACAGAAGAGGAAAAGAAGGAAGCGGAATGGGATGACCGTCTCGATGCCAATATACCCGGTAATTTCGATTTGTAAGGAATGGCGAACGAAGGTACATACTATGGCGTAGGTCTGGATATTTCCGGCGTACAGAAAGACGGTCAGGTCGTAATCGAAGAGTTCAACAAGATTGACCGCGCCGCCGCTGCCGCCGGCAAGTCCATAGATTCATCCTCGAAGAAGATGAGCGCCAGCATCACGACGCTGGAGGGTGCTTACAAGAGCGCCCGGGATAACTTTGACGGTACGGTGGACGACCTGAAGAAGGGCATCGAGCTGACGAAGCAGTACCTTACCGAGCTGAAGCTCCAGTACCGGGACACGCTCGCCGCCGTGAACAAGACGGGCGACCCCAAGATGGCGGCAGCGCTCCGCCAGATTAAGGCGGAGATTGACCTTGAAGAAGCCGCCTTGCAGGGACTTGAAGACCGTTACAATTCCATAGCAGGAGAGGCTGCGCCGCGCTTCACCACGCAGGTGCGGCAGCTGGCAAATGAAATGATGGCCCTCCGTGCAGAGGGTCGCCAGAACTCCGAAGAATACCGCGACCTCGAAGAGAAGATGCGCAAGCTCGTTGAGGTACAGCGCCAGTTCAGCATCGAGCGGGCAAATATGACCGCCGGGGCCAGCAACATGTTTAACGGGATGGTTAACGGCGTGCAGGGCCTCATGGGCGCTTATACCGCCGCTTCCGGCGTAGCCGGTGCCTTTACTAAGGACCAGGAGAAGCTGATGGCAATCCAGACCAAGTTGCAATCCTCCATGTCTATCCTGATGGGCTTGCAGCAGCTCTCCAACACCTTGAGCTCCACGTCCGCCTTCCGCGTCACGGTCCTCACCAAGGCGACGCAGCTCTGGCACGCCTGGAACCTCCGCACCGCTACCGGCCTTATGACTATGGGCACGTCGGCGCAGTTCGCCCGCGCCGCCACCATCGGCCTGCATTCAGCGCTCCTTCTCCTTGGAGGGGCCGCAGTCATCGCCGCGATAGCCGTCATATCCAAGCTCACAGAGCAACAGAAGAAAGCCCGGGAAGAGCAGAAGAAATGGCAGGATGAGGTCGGGCAGAACGTCAGTTCGCAGCTGGCCGAGTACCGCCGCCTGCAAGCCGAATGGGAGAAATGCAACGGCTCTCTGGAGCAGCAGAAGGCCGTCGTAGAGAAGAACCGCGAGGCGTGGGAGAAGCTGGGCTTTGAGGTCAACGACACGACCACCTACGAGAAGGTGGCCGTCGAGAACTCCGAGGCTGTCGTGAACGCCCTCATCGCCCGGGCGAAAGCCGCAGCCTACGCCAGCCTTGCGGAAACCAAATATGCCAAGGCCATACAGCTGCGCCTCGCCGCCGAGAACGTCGGCACGAAGTGGTGGCAGGAGCTCGCAATCGGCCTTGCTGGAAGCGGTGATGAATACGGTAACGGCGGGGCCAGTCAGGAGGTGCAGGATGCCATGCGCTCCGACTTCATCGAGAACAACCGCCAGAAGTTGCTCGCAGAAGCCGCCCAGCTGGAGAAAGAGGCCGATTCCCTCATCCAGAACGGGATTGCGCAGACGGATATCGCAACCACCCTCTTGCAGGGCCTGCCGACCATCGTCCACAATACGACCGGGGCCACCGCCAGGACTTATGAAGAGGCCCTGGCCGAAATCCTCAAGCAGACCGACAACTTCAAGAAGCAGCTCACCTCCGCACAGCGTGAGGGAATCCGCGACGCTTTCGGTGCCGAAATGGACGTGGCGAAGAGCTCCGATAACTGGGAAACCTACTACCGCGCCAAGCGCGACCTTGCCAAGTTCAACTACGAACAGGAGAAAGCCGATGCCCTCGCCGCTTATGAGGCTACGGAAAGGGAGGTCGCGGAAAAGCGCCTTGAATGGCAGAAAAAAGGCTGGGACACCTCCGCGCTTGACCAGCAGCTCCAGACTGCCGCTGACCTGTACAACCAAACCACCCAGAACATCGAGGCTTCCTACGCCGCGTCCCTTTCCGGCATTGAGAGGGAAGAGAAGGAGACCAACGACAGGATAACCGCCGACGAGCAGGCCGCGCTGAAGAAGCGCGAGCAGAACCGCATCGACTTCCTCCGTCAGTATGGTACCTTCGAGCAGAAGCTGGCCGCGACCATCGAAGATTTCGACCGCAAGATTTCGGAAGCCGAGGATGAGTTTGAGAAGAAAACCCTTGGGGCGAAGAAGGCTGATGCCATCATGGAGCTGTACCGCCAGTATAGCAACATCTATAAGCTGATTTTCGCCAACGTCAAATCCCTTACTGGCTCCCTTCTGGGCGATGCTATCAAGGCGACGCAGGACGAAATTAACAAGGCAATCGAAAATAAGGCATCAACCGAATCCCTCGCAAAGCTCTATGAGCGCCTGCACGCCCTCCAGAACGAGCAGGCGGACCGCAACCGTGGATGGGGATTTGTCGGCCTTGCTGGCAATATTGCGGCCCTTGATGCCGAGGTGGCGAAGGGTAAGGATGCGGACCTTGAAAAGGTCGCGGTGCTCCAGGACGGTATCGAAAAGTCCTTCAAGGAGATTGGCGCTGCTTTCTCCGAGCTGGGCAAGGAGCTGGAGCAGTTCGACGGCGCTCTGGGTGATATCGGCAAGACATTCTCCGCAATCGGCGACAATGCCGATACCATCGGCAAGGCGTTCTCTGGCGGCTTCGCAGAAAACACCGCCGGCGCGATATCCACGGCCGTCTCCGGCAGCATCCAACTTCTCGGTATGGTCCTGACCTCCATCGAGAAGAATAAGAAAGCGCAGGAGGAATGGAACCTGACGATTGAGGCGGCGGCGATGAAGTACAAGATGCTTCAGCTGGACGCGCTCGACTACAAGCAGAAGAACATCTTCGGCGTTGAGAATCCCTACAAGCGTGCCATTGACGGGGCCTTGCAGTATGGTTCCGCTATGGAGGCGCTGAATGAGCAAGTTGGCAAGCTCGCGGGCGGTCAGGTGCAGACCGGCACGAAGAAGGTTGTGGACTGGGGCAACGTCGGCAAGGGCGCTGCCATCGGCACAGCGGCTGGCGCTGCCGTTGGCTCCATCATCCCAGGTATAGGCACGGCCATAGGCGCTGCCGTGGGTGCGGCCATCGGCCTGGTGACAGGTGCGATTGCTGGCCTCGCTTCAACGAAGATAGTTCCCGTCTTCGAGAGCCTTTCCCAGCACTACGGCCAGATATTCAACCCCGAGACCTACGAGCTGAACGAGCGCATTCTGGCGGATTATGATAAGCTGGACGATGCAACCAAGCAGATTGTCGATAACTGGCAGGATATCGCCGACAAGGCGAAGGAGGCCGAGCAGCAGATGCGCGAAAACTTCTCCGACCTGTCCGGCGACCTGGGCGACAAGCTGAAGAGTTCGCTCGTGGCGGCTTTCAAGAACGGAGAGCTTTACGGTGCCATCGACGATTTCCACGGGAAGATGACTTCCACGATTGAGGATATCGTAAGTTCTTTGGTCTTCTCTTCCGTCTTCTCCGACATGTTCACCGACCTGGAGAGCGACTTCATGGCCTCCTTCAAGGGCCCGAACGCGGATAACAATATCGTCGATGACCTGATGCGTTTCTCTGAAACATACAAGCAGGGCCTCGCCGACTACGACGAACAGATGAAGGCCGCGCAAGCCTACCTCCGCAGTCAGGGTTACGACGTTTGGCAATCTGACCAGCGCACCGCCCAGACGCGAACGGGCATCACCGCTACGCAGGATTCTGTCAACGAGGGCAATGCCCGCCTGACTACCATACAAAGCCATACCTTCGAGCTGAAGGAGGACGTGCGGGAAATCAAGAGCCAGCACGCCGCAGTCGTGCAGAACACCGCCGCCATCCTTGAGCATGTGCAGGGTATTCATTCGGACACCAACGATATGCGCCAGACGCTCTCCGAGGTCAAGACCTTGGCAGGACACATCAAGAGCGGCGTAGGTACAATCATAGACAGCGGAGTGAAGATAAAATGATTACCAAGCTATACATAGACGGGGTTAATATCCTCACCACATATAACGTCACGCTTGCCAAAGATGCGTACAAGACGCTGGTGCAGTGGCCTGAAATGAAGGCTGTCGGCGGCAACGACTGGCAGGAAATGAACGGCTACGAGCCGGACCTTTCCAACCCCCTGCTCGAATCCCGGACCGTCACCCTGAAATTCATCCTGAAGGGGACCATCGCGGATATCGACGGCTTCTATGCCTTTCTGGGCGGCAAGCCGGTGCGCTCCTTCACCTTTCAGGAGATTGGCCGCAGCTGCACCCTGCGCCTCGAATCCATGCCGAGCATCCAGTATGCCCGGACCTTCCACATCATGCAGGTGCAGTTCGCCGCTGACAAGCCTCTGGAAGGTTACTCCTATGTCGCGCCGTCCTCCAGTCTACCCGAGAAGCGCGATTATGTCATTGATGAGGTCCCGCTCTCCGGATACGGAGTGCGCGTCCTGCAAGGCACAATCAGCTCCGTTATCAAGGGCGCGGAAGTCAAGCCGCTGCTTATCCGCAAATCCTCTGTCATCAGCGGGGCGACCTACGACGAAAACCCCCTGCTGAACGATGCTGAAGATACCTTCGACAGCGAGGAATACGAGACCATCGGCGGCTCCGTGGAGGGCGTTTCTGCCAACTGGAAACGCAGCAAGGCCCAGGGGACCGTCACCTATAAGGGCCGCGACATCACCCTCAACTGCCTGATGCGGGGCGCTGCCTCCGGCGTATGGCAGAATTACGATGCGCTCCTGTACAACCTTTCCAAGTCTGTAGTGAGCGCGGACCCGACCCTCGCCGGGGCGCGGTCCATCTTTATCCGGGCACTCGGCAAGACCTTCAAGAGCTTCTACAAGAGCCAGAGGGTCGAAGAGTTCCTTTACCGTGACGGGCGCATCTGGCTCAAGTTCAACTTAACTCTTACGCTGTTCGAGGAGGAAGGCAGCGCCAGTTTTTTTCTCGCAACTGAGGATGGCGGCTTCGTCATCACCGAGGACGGGAAAGTGATACCGATTATTCCTGCATTCTAAAATTGAAGTGCTATGGCTATTGATGTTGAGAACGCTGAATTACAACCGATAAGCGGATTGCCCGCCGCAACGACCTTCGAGGGCCTTTATACCATCGCCACGGATGCCAACAACCGCTCCGTGAAGGTTCCGCTGCACGCCATCGTAAGACCTCCCTATATCGGGTCGAACGGCCATTGGTACATCTGGAGCATGAGCGGAAACGCTTATGTGGATTCCGGCGCTGAATCCCGTGGCGCGACCGGCGCGGCGTTCACATATCAGGACTTTACGGAAGAGCAACTTGCCGCCCTGAAGGGTGCGGACGGGCGCGACGGCCAAGATGGGCAGGACGGAGCCGACGGTATCGGTGTCAGCTCTTCCGTCGTCAGCTACGGCCTGAGCGATGCCCAGGCGACCGCCCCCGAGTCGTGGTCCGAGAATATCCCCACGCTGGAGGCTGGCAAATGGCTCTGGTCCCGCACGGTCATATCCTACACCAACAACACGTCTTCCACCATCTACACCAAGATATACCTTCCGACCAACGGCAAGAGCGCCTACGAGCTGGCCGTGGAAGGGGGATATCAGGGCACGGAGCAGGAATACGCGGCCTGGCTTGCAAATCTGGGCATGGATGAAGTCTGGCTGACGGAAAACGAGTGGGAAGCCCTCACCACCAAGGACCCCAACAAGACGTACAACATCTATGAGGTTGTCAGCCAATGAGGTTCCGTGGTGCAAATAAGGAAATGACGGCCCGCTACAAGGTCCGTCCGAACGGCGAAATCTGGTCCGTTCAGGAGATGTATCGCGGTGACAGTCTCGTATGGCAGGCGATACGTTCCTGTTTCGGCTCCGGAGCATGGATAGGCGAGCGCCCCTGGCTGGGCGATGACCCTTGGAAAGGAATTTAGAACCCTACTAAATCACAACTATATGGCAAGAACAAGCCCCAACAGCATCACATCAATGTCCCAGAGCTGGAAGAATGACCCGGCGAACAACCTGCCTTTCTCCGGCGACGCGGTAGAGGCGTTCATCAAGGCGACCTTCGGCACCAAGTTCGGATATATCACCATCCCGCAGGCCAAACAGCAGGATGGGTTTTATCATATCTGGTGCTTCGCCACGGAAGCGGATTATGACAGCTACGTCGAGAACCCAACGACCCACGCCAGCAAGCTGCTCCAGGACATCGCCATCCCCATCAGCACGGAACACGGCGTGACCTATTCGGCCCGCCTCGTGTGCTCGGAGACCGTCTCTAACCAGATTGTCTCTGTCGAGAAGCGCCACCTCACCGGCCTGCGGTTCTCTTCCATCCAGAACGACAACGGCACGCTCATCAACGCCGGTATATCCGGCATCCTGACCTTCCAGCGCTCCGTTGACGGCGGTTCCACATGGGAGACCGTGGGAACGGATTCCATCACGTCCCGCGAGACCAACGACACGGTGTATGATACCTTCGACATCGGAAAGTATTTCTCCAACACCAACCCGCAGCAGATTCGCGTCCGGGCCAGCTTCGCCGTCACAGACGAAGAGGGCAATATCCTTTCCACCGCGACGAGCGCCTGGATTACGTGGAGCAACATCATCTACACGACCCTGACGCTGGAGTTCGCCCTGGATTACTCCACGGCCATCGACGCTACGCAGGTGACGGCCCTGCCGCTCGCCTATATTCTCACAGGCTCCGTCGCCCGGCAGCTCCACGTGAGCATCATCGGCAGCAGGGGAACCTATACCAAGACGTTCAACATCGGGGCCAACGAATACACCAGCGAGCTACAGACGTGGCGCGGTCAGGCCGACGATGACAGCGATATCTACGGCCTCCTTACCGCCGGCGTAAAGACCATCGAGGCGTGGCTTACCTGCTCGGCTGGCGGGTCCGGCGGGACCATCGAGAGCGAGCATGTCGTCAATCAGGTGGTGGTGGATGCTGGTACGAGCATCGACCCTGTTGTACTCATCGAGAACCTGCGCACCTCCGTGCAGAACTACGTGCCGGTGCAGTTCTTCTCGTGGTCCGTCTATGCACCCGGGCGCGAGACCGTCCCCGTGCGCTTCAAGCTCACCGACTACAACGGGAACGAGGTCTATATGGATGAGACCATTCTGGCCGTCCCGGGCACGTCCTACGCCCAGAACGCCACCGTGGAGATTGAGGACAGCGTGAACGATACGCTGTACGCCTACCTTTCCGTCATCGTGGACGGCGTGCAGAGCGGGAGCCGCACGGCCATCACCGTGGATAACAGCGACAAGTTCGCGCCCACCGGCGGGGCCGATTGGGTCCTGAATCCCAAGACCCGCAACAATTCCGCGAAGAATGCCGGTGGTACTGACAACGTGGAGACCATCGACGGCGTAACGGCCACTTTCGAGGGCCTCTCGTGGCTTACCGACGGTTGGCTGGAAGCGGAGGACGGCCAACGTGTCCTGCGTCTTCTGGCGGGCCAGAAAGTGACGTTCGGCTACGACTGGCTGGATTCGTTCAACGGTAATCCGAACTCCAACGTCACCCTTGAGCTGGACCTGAAGGTGCGCAACATCACCGACGAGGATACGCCCTGCATCACGGCCCTTGAGAACTACGCCAGCGCCGCCGGTTACATCGGATTGAAGATGAAGCCGCTGGTCGGTGCTGTTATGACCGCGACCAAGGTAACGGAGGAATCGCAGGATTTCCGCTGGCAGGAAGATGAGCGCGTCCGCATCGCCATCAACATCGTTTCCCAGCTTCGCGCCGGGGCCGCTGGCGGTAGCGCCATGCCTCTGTGTCGTGTGTTTATCAACGGAGTTATTAACCGCGAGTTTGTCTTTGAGACCGAGGCCGGGCAATGGTGGCGCAACGGCGGGAACATCGTCATTGGCCAGCACGCCGCAGATATCGACATCTACGGCATCCGCGTCTATAAGGGCAACAACGGAGCCCTCACCAGCGCCGACGTGCTCAACGACTATGTGGCTACCCTGCCGACGGCGCAGGAAAAGAACGACTTCCGCAGCGCCAACGCCATCCTCGGCCCGAACAGCCTTGTGAGCGCCGACCTGTGCAAGCAGAAGGGCGTGAACGTCCTCATCTGGCACGGTGTCCAGCCTTACCACGAGCTGACCGCCAAGCAGTCCGGCTGGTGGGAGATTCACGTGTACGACGAGAGTGGCCATGAGATACCCGAGCACTCCGGGACCATCTGCCAGGAGACGAAGAGCCTGAAGGCTTCGCGTCAGGGTTCGACCGCCAACACCTACTACTACTCCAATATCCAGACGAAGCTCAAGGACGTGACCGACACCATCCTTGTTGCCATCGAAAGAATCCATCAGGACGTGACCGGCTGGACCGAGAGCGTCGAGCACCCCGGCTATGCCGAGGTCGTGGACGGCTGGATTGACGGGAACGGCATGTATCGCGGTGCGCAGTACCAGAGCGTCCCGGGCGTGCCCTACGCGACGAAGCTCGTCGGCAAAATCAACTACGCATCCTCCATGCAGTCGCACCTCATGGGCAGCTGCCGCCTGTATAACGACCTTCACCGGGCCGTCGTGGGCGCTACGTCCATCCAGCAGCAGAACAGCAAGGCGAGGGTGGCGAAGTACCAGGAGCTCTTCCTGTACTTCACCCAGGCCGACAACGAGCCCGCGCCGGTCTTCCAGGGGCCTATGACCTTCGGGGCCGGTAAGATGGACGACCCGACGTGGGGCTACAAGAAAAACGACCATGCGATGTTCTGCATGATTGAGGGAGCCGACAACAACCTCCCCCTTACCGATATGCGCGTGCCCTGGCAGTCCAACCGCATCACCGTGGAAGAGGAAGACGGCGAGGTGGCGGGCTGGGTGTACAACGGGGCCGTGAACCTCGACCTTGACCGCTGCAAGACCGTGACGCGGGATTTCGCCGTGCTCGATGCCAACATGCAGCGCACAACCAAGTCCCTGAAGGGCCCATCCGTCGCTGTCGAGGCAAAAATCAAGGAGTTTATCAATTTCTTCTATCGCCATAATCCCCGTATCAAGGTCTGGGTCGGCCCTTGGACCGGCGCGGGCGGCTTCATGGCCTCGGACCAGCAGACCTCCGCACGTGATTGGCTCTGGTGGTGTACCGCCGGGGATGATGCCTACAAGCTGCGCCGCTATGACTTCGTGGACCAGCTCTGGGTGGAGGCAGGATGGGACGACGTGAACGAGCAGACGGAGGTGCGCAACCTCTCCACGGAGTTCCCGGATGACGTTGCCGCCAACCCGGGCGAGTGGGAGGACATGAACGCCGCCTTTATCGCGTCCATCGCCAAGCACGCCCGCGAGAACGCTGCCGATATCATCAACGTGGATTCCCTCAAGTTCCACTACGCATTTACCCAGCAGCTCATCGCTGGCTCCGACAACTGTTCCAAGAACACCTACTACACCCTTGACCCGACGACGCTCAAGTGGTTCTTCTCGCAGGATGACATGGACACCATCTTTGCGACGGATAATTCCGGATTCCAGACGAAGCCCTACTACATCGACCGCCAGAACCCGTGCGCTGAAGGGTCGCAGGTCGCTCTCTACGAGGGCGGCGCAAATGCCCTGTTCAACGCCTGCGAGGCCATGTACGAGGGGACCGGCGAAATCCGCGAGACGTTCAAGAGCATCTTCACGGCCATGTCCTCGCTCGCATCCTCTACGGAAAACATACCTTGGGTTGATAGCGCCGACCGTCCTACGCCCTGGGGCTGCATCTGGAAATACTTCTTCTCCATCCAGAAGAGGATTCCCGCCGTGGCTTACAACGAGACCGCCCGCATCCGCTACGAGGGCCCCGAGAGCATCGGCTTCGTCTCTGACCGTGGCGTGCGCCCTATCTCGCAGTCGATGGGTGACCAGCTCCAGAGCGAGCTCCAGTATATGAAGCGCCGCCTGGTGATGCTGGCCAGCTATGCGGAATGGGGCAACTTCTCCGTCTCTTCCGGCAGTTCCGGCAACATCGGCCTGCCTGACGCATCGGCCCTGCTGGGTATCGAGGCGACCACCGACGTGGCGGGCAATTCGTCCGAAATCCAGTTCATCGGCCTTGTGCCCCATCAGTACCTGTGGCCTGGCGGTCGTGTCGGCCAGACTAACAAGGCGCTGCGCCAGCGCTGCAAGCCGGGCGTGGCCGTCAACTTCGACCTCACCGGCGGAACGCCCGTGCAGGGTGACACCGCCTGCGCCCTCTACGGCACCAACTACTACCGCTCCCTGGGCAACCTTGGGAACATCAGCGTCAAGGACAGCCGCGAGTGCCAGATTACCGCCAAGCGCCTGACGAACCTCATCATATCGCCGACGGATTCCACCAAGCCGAACTTCAGGCCCACGTCGCTGGTGCTCAACGCCCCGCTTCTGGAGAGCATCAACCTCAACGGGAGTAGCCGCATCGGCGGCACGCTCAGGCTCACCGACTGCGTGCGCCTCGCCTCCGTGGATATCCGTGGCTGTGCCTCCATCAACGGCATCGTTCTGCCGGAGAGCCGCCTGCTGACCTCTGTGCAGCTGGGCTCCGGCCTGACCGACCTTTCCGTGGGGAACCAGCCCAACCTCGCCACCCTGACCCTCGAAGGGGCTACCCTCCTTGAATCGCTCCGCATCGTCGCGCCTGCTGCTGGCAACATCAGCTCGCTGGCCATCATCCAGCAGTGCTACGAGGATGAAGCCCCGCTGACTGGCGGCGTGCGCATCGACGGCGTGGACTGGACCCTGAGCGGCGCGGGTATGGTGACATGGCTCGCCAGCCTCTCCGCAGACCTCCGGGGCCATATCGACATCACCGGCAACAACCGCGTGACCTTCGCCACGAAGCAGGCGTATATCGACGCTTGGGGAGACGTGGACGATTCGACGAACGACCTGTACATCACCTATGTGGATATCAACCTTGCGAGCGTGAAGATATACGGCAAGCATTACCTCGATGCCACCGGTAACTACCCGCTCCAGCTCATTCCGAACAGCCAGTACGCCAACAACTTCAAGTCTATCGCCTGGTCGATATCCGCGAACGCCTATGCGACCATCAACGCCAAGACAGGCGTAGTGTCTGTGCAGAATGTCAGCACGGAGGACGTGGGCCCGACGGCCACCGTCACCGTGCAGGTCACTCTCACATCCGGGACTGTCCGCTCCGCCACCTTCGAGGTCGCCTTCTACGAGCACATGCCGCAGGTCGGAGACCTTGTTTATGCCAACGGGCAGGTACTGGACTACTACGACGATGCGATGACCCCCATCATGCAGGTGACGTGGGTTGACCCCAACAATCCCCGGCACGGCGTAGGCGCGGCGCTCACCGTCTTGGCCTCCCATTATTGGGGCCTGTACAACAATGCCTCAAACGGCGTGGCCGGCGTGACGCTGGAGGACACGGAGTATTCCGCTTACAATAACCCGTTCCTGACAAACAAGACGACGCGAGGCGTTTCCTACACCACGGAAGCGGGATATCTGGACGAAAACCAGCCCGACGGCTTCGCGGTGTTCTCTGGTAACGATGTTCTGGCGGAAATCGGCAATACGGAGGTGACGCAGGCGCTCTATGAGCAGCACTCCCAATACTTCGACGACCTGCACATCGCCGTCGGCGACATGGTGCCGTGGGGATTGGTTAACACCATCAAGATTATCCACCACCGCGATATCGTGATGACCGACAGCGCCGTGGACATGGCCGCTCTGGTGCCTATGATTGTCGGGAATAAGACCGAAATGCAGGTACTGCTGGACAACATGGCCGCTGTCGCCGCCGAATCCGGCGCGAAGTACCAGCAGTTCTTTTTCCCGGCCGCGAGCCTCTGCCACGCCTACGAGCCTACGGTCAAGGCCGGTGAGGTCCTGGCTGACAAGTTCAAGGCGCATCATTGGTTCCTCCCTGCTGAAGGTGAGCTGGCTCGCTTCGTCTGGCACAACATGAACGGCTCCTTCCAGATGGCAGTCAACGCTGGCATATACACCGTAACGACCGCCTACCACTGGTCCTCCACAGAGTACTCCGAGAACGTCGCCTGGGGCGTCTACGCTTCCAGTGGCGTCGTCTACTACGTCAGCAAGTCCTACCAGTACTCTGTGCGGGCGTGGGCCGCATTCTGATATCTTGGCCGTCGCCCGCGTCGTCTCCGACGCGGGCAGATGTGCGAGGGCAAGAGAAGTTATATGAATAATCCTAAAAACAATTAAAAAGTTTCAAGTGTATGCAACCGGCGCAGGCACCCATTTACAGGAAGACGGAAGAACTGCTCGAACTGACCTTTGAGCTGGTCGAACGTATCCCGAAGTCCCTGCCAAACCGCATTTCTGGCGAGAAGGTTATGGATGCGCTCTACGACGCGCTCGATTTCCTGTATCTCGCACTTAAAAAGGAGCAAAAAGGTGCGCATGAGCTTCAATGTATGGAGGCTTTCGCGCTGAAGATGTCGAAAGTCAAGACCATTTACCGTGTCTTCCTTCGTCGTAAGGTCGTGTCAAAGAAGCAGTACGCCCGCGCCCTGAAGCTCTTCCATGATATCGCCTCGCAGGCGGGATTCATTATGAAGGGTATTCAGTGCGTCAATGCCGCAGAAGGGTCCACTAATGTTCATAATGATTAAGGTTGTTATGATTAGTCTATCCTCATTGATATCAGATGGTCGCACCACTGCGCTGCTCGGGCTCACCCCGGACAACGTAGTTATGTCACGAGTGTGCGAAGCTACCTCCACAGAGAACTCCGAGAACAACGCCTGGAACGTCAACGCTTCCAATGGCAACGTCAACAACAACAACAAGAACAACCAGAACTCTGTGCGGGCGTGGGCCGCAACTGATTATGAGGATGTGGCGGGATGGGTGGATGCCTACCTCGATTGCATACACAAGAAACTTTCCTCAACCCAGTGCGGGGAGTACCGCATCGACTATGAAGAGGACCTGTACAACCTTATCGGGGAGGTCTATTCGCAGACCTACGAGCCGTCCACGAGCACCTGCTTCGTGGTGAAGCGCCCCCGGCTCCGCGAGATATTCGCGGCGGCGTTCCGTGACCGCATCGTCCAGCATTGGATTGCCATACGGATAAACCCGCTTCTGGAGGCGCGTTTCATCGCCCAGGGCAATGTCTCGTACAACTGCCGCAAGGGCTACGGGACCCTGCTGGCCATCGAGACCATGCAGGATAAGATTGCCCGGGTGAGCGCCGACTACAGGCGCATGGCCTACCTTGCGAAGTACGACGTGCAGGCGTTCTTTATGAGCATCGACAAGCGCATCCTCTGGGCCAAGCTGGAGCCTTTCATCCGTGAGAACTACACCGGCGACGATATCGAGACGCTGCTGTACCTGACGCGGATAACGGTCTTCCACTGCCCCCAGAACAACTGCGTCCGCACCGGCGACCTCTCGCTCTGGGAGAAGCTGCCGAAGGGCAAGAGCCTCTTCGATTCGGACCCCAACGTGGGAATGCCGATAGGGAACCTCACCAGCCAGCTGCTCGCCAACTTCTATATGTCTTTCTTCGATGATATGGCGATAGCCTACTTCGCGGAGAGCGGCGGCGAGTATGAGCGGTTCGTCGATGACTTCCCGGCTGCGGACCAGAGCAAGGAGCGCCTGCTGGCGTTCAGGGTCATTGCGCGGGATTTCCTCTGGCGGGAGCTTCGCCTGCACCTGCACGAAAAGAAGTTCTATATACAGGAGGCCCGCAAGGGGATGAACTATGTGGGCATGTCCCTGCGGCCCGGGCGCAAGTACATATCGAACACCACACGCGGCCACTACCTTGAGACCCTGCACCGGGCCGAGAAGATTTGCAGGCGGATTGCGGAGAAGGGCATGGACCTGGAGCTGTCCCGCGACCTTGAGCACGCGGTGAACGGCATCAACTCCTATCTGGGGCTGATGAGCCACGCCTACAGCTACAACGTCAGGACAAAGCCGCTCGCCTCCCTGCATTACTTCTACCGCTATTGCTCCGTCACCCGGCGGGCGCTGGTGGTCCACGTCAAACCCCAACACAGATACGATAACGTCATTTTCAAACACTACGAATATGAATTGGAATTACGGAGAGCAGCCTGACCCTGTCACCATAGTGACGAAATACGGGCAGAAAATAGCGACGGTGAACGTCATGATAGCTAAAAACGACACGGATAACGAGGGCGAGTACCGCTGGTTGAGCATCACCCTTCCCCCTGCTGAGTGGAACCGCTCGATTCTGGTGAACGAGATTATCCGGCTATACTACCCCGCAGACAAGGTGGAGGCCCTGATTAACAACTACCTCGACAACCCCGCCGGAAAGCAGGAGGTCGCCGAGTTCGAGACATTCCAGGAGTGGCGCAGGTACGCCAAGAGCCTTGCGGATTCTCTTCTGGAGTACGCCCGCACCCATATCGTCAAGCTACAGGAGAGCATCGCCGCCGGCGGCACGCCCGAGGACCTGGAGCCGACCCCGAAGACTGCCCCGGCGATTCACGACGTGATGTCGCAGGTGCGGGAGTTCGTCGGCGAATCTGCCGGGGACCTGCCGGACGAAGAAGCGGCCCAGACACCGGCGCTCTTCCCCGCCTGGGGCAACCTCATCGGCCAGAAAGTCACCGAGGGCCGTCGCCTCTGGTACGACGGCGACCTGTACAAGGTCCGCCAGCCCCACATTGTGCAGAAGGATTGGACCCCGGACACCGCCGCCAGCCTGTACGTCAAGGTAGCGGCCAGCGCCGAAGAGGGGACTATCGACAACCCTATCCAGTATTCCGTAGGCATGGAGCTGGTGCAGGGCAAATACTACTCTGAAAACGGCGTGACGTACCTCTGCATCCGGAGCCTTGACGCTTCCTATTGGGAGCTGTCCGCGCTCGTAGGGAACTACGTCACCATAGTATAATCCATCAACCTTTTCAAAAACAAACACATTATGAAAGCATTGCTTATTTTTTCCCTCGTGCTGATGGTCGCATTCGTGGCCCTTTCCTGCATCTTCGTCGGCGTTCCCGAGAAGTATTCCGACTGGCTCAAGGGCTGGAAGGAGAAGCTGCCGGGGTTCCCGCTGTACCTGAGCGGCATCGTCACCATCATCGCCCTGTTCGCCGCCCTGCCCTCGATTCTCGAAGTGACGAAGGGAAGCCCGTGGCAGTTCCTCGGATTTCTGGCCGGTTTCGTGGTCGTGTTCACACAGCTTTCCAGCCGATTTGCAAGCGGCGGATTCTCCAAGGGCGTATATGCGTTCCTTGACCTCCTTTTCGCGGTACTGGCAATCCTCTGGGTGATTCTCGCCTGCAAGCTGTGGCCGTTCATCCTGGGCTCCATCGTCGTCTTCTACATCGTCGCCGGGGTCACGAAAACCATAAGCCGGAGCTGGCTCTTCTGGCTTGAAATCTCGGCCATAGGAGCCGCCTACGTCGCCATGCTGATTTAATTACCCGTCTAACCGCCCCTCTTGAATGGGCAGGAGGGGCATAATCCTTCTACTACTATGCTTTTTCAGTCGCACCTGTTACCCCATATCTCGCAGAAGCTCCTTGAAGCCCTGCGCTACCCCGCCAGCTGGCTGGCCGGTCTCGGCCTGTTCATCGCGGATGCCGTCTCCGGCGGCGTGTTCATCGTCTATGTCGTTATCATTGCCACAACCATCGACCTGATTTGCGGCATCGCCGTCTCCATCAAGCGGAAGAACTTCGCCAAGAGCGAGCTCGCCCGCCTGACGGTCGAGAAGGTGGTCGTTTATGGAACCGCCCTTCTGGTGCTCCTGTGCATCGACAAGGCGATAGCTGCGGAAACCAGCTGGGAGTTCGCCCTTACCTCCGGCGTTGTGGGGGTCGTCATCGCGTTGACGGAAACGTGGTCGTTCCTTGCTTCGCTGCTCATCCTCTTCCCGACAAACCCCTTCCTGCGAATGTTCCAGAAGGCCCTCATAGGGGAGATTGCGAGCAAGCTCAAGTGCGACGAGGCTGAAGTGGAGAAGATACTGAAGGAATCGGTCCGGCGCAAGAAAGCAAAGAAGCAGCCCAGGGACCCGAAAGGTCAGTTTACACCCAAAAAGAAGTAAGCCATGATAATTTACGACTATCAGGGAACGCCCATCATCCATATCGAAGTGGATGATACTTCGTACCGTTACCGGGAGATAATGGGCGACAGCCGCGTCTATCTGGAGTTCTCGCTCACGCAGCACGTGGAGTTTGGGATAGGCTGCTACGTGGATTTTCAGGGCGAGCGCTACGAGCTGATGTCGAATCCCGACGTTACCATCCAGCACAACCGCGATTACTTCTACAAGCTGACCTTTGATGGCCAGCAGTCCAGGTTCACGAAATACGTCGTCCATAATCCCGTGGACGGCCGTCTCGTGTTCCCTATGATGGCGACCCCTGCGGAGCATCTTGCGCTCATCGTCGCCAACCTCACGGAGCGCGAGGGGCAGGTGCAGAACCCGTGGACCGTCGGCACCTGCATCGACGGCCCGCAGAAGGAGATGCAGTACAACCATACCAAGCTCTCCGATGCGCTGACAGCCCTTGCAACCCTCTATGATACGGAGTGGGAGGTCGTGGGCAAGGCCATACACCTGCGCAAGGTCGAATACAACACCGAAGACCCGCTGGCGCTGGGATATGGCCGTAACACCGGCTTCAAGGCTGGCGTGGGCAGCGCCAACTACGGCGAGACCGGCCAGATTCAGCGCCTCTATATCCAAGGCTCCGACCGCAATATCTCGCTGAAGGAGTATGGCAACAGCACCCTGCTGCTTCCCAAGGATTTCCACTTCCAGTTTGACGGCGAGCATTTCCGCTATCTTAACGGGCAGGCGTATGTTCAGGAGGATGGTTTCAATTCGTCCAAGGCCGTCCAGATGAAGACCGATGCCAAGGGCCAGTCCGTCATGCTGGAGGATGCGCCGCCCGCCTGCAACGAGGAATCGCTGGACGTGACGAACGTCTACCCCAAGCGCGTGGGGACGGTGACGGGGGTCCGCTACCTGTACAATCACCAGTACCTCACCTATGCGGAGCTGATGGCCCTTGACGAGCCGCCGACCGGCGATGATTGGCTGAATGTGCAGGTCGATATCATCGACGCGGATATCCCTGCAAGCCTCGACTATGCTGCTTGCCTGCTGGAGAACGGCGACCCGCTGACGGTCATCTTCCAGACAGGTATGCTCGCGGGCAAGGAGTTCGATGCCACCTTCAGGAAAGCGGCCGTCACCCAGGCGAACGCCAACAGCCAGAACGAAGAGCGCCCGGCCAACCGCTTCGAGCTGGTCCGGGCGACGTTCAACGATATCGACATGCCGAACGCCACCTACAGGCCCAATGCGGATTCGGACCCGACCGTGAAGGACACCTACATCGTCGTGAACTGCTACCTTCCTGATTCCTATATCGTGAACATGGCAGATGCGAGCGGCGCGGAGTTCGATGCCCTCCGGCAGGCGGCAAAGTACCTGTTCCAGCATAAGGACGTGCAGGTGACGTTCAAGGGAACGATTGACGACCTCTTCTCGAAGCGCAACTGGCTCAACGTCGGCGGCAAGCTGAAGCTCGGCGGCTCAATATCCTTCCAGAACGACAGCATCCAGCCGGAGCCTCTGGTGACGCGCATCGTGGCGGTCAAGGACTATATCAACGACCCCTATTCCCCGGAAGTCACCCTGAGCAACGAATCGGTGAAGGGCGGGCTGTCTTCGAGGATAGCGCAGGCCGGCGCGGAGACCGCCCGGGTCCTGAACCAGACCTACGCCCTCGAACGCTACGCCCGCCGGTCCTTCCGTGACGCGAAGGAGACGATGGAAATGCTGGAGAAGGCGATGCTGGAGGGGTTCACGGAGCGCATCAGCCCCATAGCCGTGCAGACCATGCAGCTGCTCGTGGGAGACGAAAGCCTCCAGTTCCGTTTCGTCAACGCCAAGACCAACCCGCAGCAGGTCTCGCCGGGGATTGCGTTCAACCCCGCGACGAAGATACTGCACTGCAATGCGGCCATCCTCCAGCACATGACGCTGGGGATTGACACCCTGAGCAATTCGCACGCCGATTCCGAATATCTGTTCTGGGATATGGCCGCGTTCGACAGCCCCTATCTCGGCGAGGCCCTTGCATCCAAGCGATACTACCTGTATGCCAAGGTGGACGCGCTGAACGACGGCAGCACCCACAACACGGGACAGTATATCCTTTCGGAGACGGCCATCGGGATGAACAGCGCCCTGGTCAAGAGCGGCGACACCATCACCGGCGGCTATTACCACCTGCTCGTCGGGATGCTCAACTCGGAACAGGATAACGACCGCTCCTTTGTCACCCTGTTCGGGTTCACGGAGGTTCTGCCCGGGCGCATTACCACCGACAAGATAGTTTCCTCGGATGGTACGACGTTCTGGGACCTGATTCAGAAGGTCGTGCAGCTGGGCGACAAGCTGCGGTACGACCCCGTTAACGGCCTTGTGCTCCGTGGTCCGCTCGTGCAGACGGGGGCCGGTAATCTGACGCTTATCGGCGCGTGGTGCGGGGAGTTCGCTTCTGGCGTGCGGTACTGCATGGGCGATGAGGTCTGGGCCAACGTGAACGGAGTTATCAGCACGTACCGATACGTCAACATCGTACCTTCAGATGAGGTTGAGGCTCCGGATGGTCCCTATCCTCCCGTCACCAATGCGAACTACTGGCAGTGCATCGCCAAGGGTATCAAGGGCGAGACGGGGCAATCCTCGTTCAAGAGCACGGTTTTCTGCCGCACCAACACCACCCCGAGACCCCCGGAAGCAAATGAGGGCTCCTTTGCCCAGCCCAACCCGCCTACCGGCACATCATGGCAGGTGTACGACGAGCAGGGCAACGATATCTCTGGCGTGTACTGGTCCGACGGAATCCCAGCCGGTAATGAGATACTCTGGGCGACCACCCGCATCTTCTCCAGCGACGGCCTTTCTCCCCAGCAGGCAGCATGGTCCACGCCCCGCCAGATGACCGACACCGACACCTTCGACGTGGAGTTTGCCAAGATGCAGGCCAACGACGCGACCCCGGCCACGCCCACCACGGCCAACCGGCACGGCGGCTCCGGCTTGCAGGTCTGGTTCGACCCGGTACTGGACAGCAGCGAGGACTTCACGAACATGTACTGGAGGGCCGAAAGGGAGTGCATCAACGGCGAGTGGGGTAACTGGACCATCGTCCGCATCAAGGGCGAGACGGGAACCGCTGGTGACAACGGAAAGCATACCGCCGTGGTCCACCTGTACAAGCGTGCGGCCTCGGCCCCGTCGATTGACTGGAACAATGACCTGACCTATTCCTTCGAGACCAACGCCCTGACATCGACACCTTCAGGCTGGTCCCAGGCCATACCGGCAGATGACGGGAACCCGCTCTACGTGACGGCGGCGACGGCCTCCAGCAACACCACGACGGATAAGATTGCCTATACCGAATGGGCAACGCCCGTGAAGTTTGTCGAGGATGGTCTGAACACCGCCACCATCACCCTGTACAAGCGTGCAGCTTCAGCACCCGCGAAGCCGTCCGGCACGCTGACCTATACCTTCGCCTCCGGCCTGCTCTCCGGCTCCAGCGCGAACTTCAACGGCTGGTCCCAACAGATACCCGCATCCAACGGAAACCCCTGCTACGTCACCCAGGCCACGGCCATTGCGACCACGGCCACCGATGATATCCTTTCCTCGGAATGGTCCGACGTGAAGAAGCTGGTGGAGGACGGCACGAACGGCAAGGGCATAGCCAGCACCCAGGTACGTTACTCCGTCTCTTCGAGCGGGACCACGCCGCCGGTCGGGGAAAACCTCTGGAAGGAATCTCTGGATGAAGTCTCTATCGGCCCGGGTTATTTCGTCTGGACGCGCACGGTAATCACCTACACCGACGGCTCCAGTACCACGCAATACTCCGTAGCATATTCTGGCACCAACGGCACGAACGGAACCAACGGTAGCGACGGCTACTCCACCAAGTTCCTGTTCAAGTCACAGGAGACCCGCCCGGACGTGCCCACCGGGACCAACCCCAGCCCTTCAGGATGGGGCGACGACCCTACGCCCACGCAGGTCGGTTCGACCGTGAGCGGCAAGACCTATTCTGGCAACTGGACCTACCAGAGTAGCGGAACCGTCGGTACTGGCACCAACCAGAAGTCGCTCGCGGGATTCTACAAGGCCGATGCTATCACCCACAGCCAGGCGACCGTCGAGAAGTTCTTCTTCAAGACGGAGCGGGATAACGTCTATGTGAAGATTGACCTCATCGTCGCTTCCGAGGCAAACTATGACTGGCTGTATGTCGGCAAGGTGGACGAGGATATGGCGATTGATGCTGAAGAGGCAGATGTCACCAACTACTCTTCCCGCCATAGCAGCGACACGAACGGCGTGCCAAAGGCCGTGACGGTCGAGCTGAAGGTCAAGCGTGCCGGGGTCCATCGCATCGACTTCGCCTATGTGAAGGACGGCTCCGCTTCCTATGAGGATTGCGCCTGCTTCAAGTTCAATTCTGCCTACTATGAGCAGCGCGTCTGGATGACTTCCTGCAAGGTTCTGAACGGCGTTGCGTCCGACTGGACAACGCCCATCTGCATGAACGGCCAGGACGGCCAGAGCGGCAACGACGGCCCGGCCTGCCCTTAT
Organism: uncultured Bacteroidales bacterium; assembly: GCA_946403855.1. GTDB lineage: Bacteria > Bacteroidota > Bacteroidia > Bacteroidales > UBA932 > Cryptobacteroides. Next base: position 47,040 of record CAMJBH010000005.1, on the reverse strand, counting down.
CGCGGCGTTTACGACCCCAATGAGACGTATTTCGGGACGGCGGCACGCACGGATATCGTGAGCTACGTGTCCGGCGGCGTGAAGAAATACTACCGCGCAAACCCTTGCGTCGGCGGCTCCTTCCGCGGCATCGTTCCGACGAATGCGGCCTACTGGATGGACTTCGGGGCGCAGTTCTCGAACATCGCAACAGGATTTCTGTTTGCAGAAGAAGCTGTCATCGAAAACGCTGTTGTCCGCATTCTCCGGACGAGCGACACGGGCGCGAGGATTCTTGCCAGGGGTGATTCGCTCACCATGCTCGATGCGAACCTTGACACGAAGCTGATTATCACCGGCGCAGATTTGGCGAGCACGCCAAGCAACAATACCAAGGAAATCAGTAGCGGACAGGGATATTACGGAACGTTTACTTGCCCCCAGGTCAATGCCGGACGTACTATTTCCGGCAGCACGGTCCTTGCGACCTTCACGGTCGATGATGACGTTAATGCCATCAGAATCCCCAATATAACCCTGACCGAACTGATAACCCTCGGAGGAAATAACGGCGGCGCGACATATTGGTCCGGTCGCGTATGGATGGAGATTGACGACAATATCCTTGCATGTGAAGTCGGGAATATAGAGGTTGAGTGGGAAGAAGGTGGCAGTTATCAATCTTCCAACACGGAAATTCTCATCGGTGAGACCTTGCGACTGCCAGCAGGGAGCCACACCCTTAAACTCAAGTGGGAATCGGTCATCGGAGGATACAATGTACGCTCCGATAACCAGGTTGATTACACTCTTAATTATGGAAGAGGGACCATCCAGATAACCTACCCCGCGCAGGTGACGGCCATCGGCGCGAACGGCTTCAGGGCGATGTTCTCCGGCTCCCAGAAAGCGGAGTTTATCAAGACCGGCAACGTGGTGGAGTTCCTGCTTCGCAACGGGAACAATGCCATTCGCCTGCATTCGTCGAACGGTATGCAGTTCTCCTTCAACGGAGGCTCCACATGGTACACCGCATCGAGGGACAGCAGCGGCTACCTCAAACTGACATAGCCTTATGGAAGATTACCGAAAACTATCTACCAAGGAGCTGGAGAAGCTCTTGCAGATGAAGATGGATGAAATCTACAGCATCAGGCAGGAGCTTGACCGGCGCAAGAACGGCCCGCCGAGGCGCGAGGGTTCCGAGAACATCGACTTTACCAAATACTTAACAGATTAAGCCATGACACCAAGAGAACAGAAGATTGTCAAATTCTTCAAGAAATGGGAGGGCGGCTACTCCAACCACCCAGCCGACAAGGGAGGTCCCACGATGATGGGCATCACCCTCAAGACCTTTCAATCCTACTACGGCCCCGATAAGACCGCAGCCGACCTCAAGAAGATGACGGAAGACCAGTGGCTCCGCATCTTCAAGAACGGCTACTACAACAAGATGAAGTGCGGCCAGATTGAGGACGATTTCACCGCCCTGCTCTGCTGTGACATGGGCTGGGGGTCCGGCCCGGTCACGGCCATCAAGAAGATACAGGCTTGCCTCGGGTGCCAGGCTGACGGGATTATCGGTCCCAAGACCCTTGCCGCCATCAACGGGAAGGACCGCAAGGCCATCTTTGAAAAGCTCTGGCAGATGCGCAAGGCGTGGTTTGAGGCCATCGTGCGCAGCAACCCGTCCCAGAAGGTGTTCCTGAAAGGCTGGCTGAACCGGCTGAACGACATCAAAAACGTGTTCAAATGAGCAACAAGACCCTGAAAACCATTATCTGCATCCTGTCAATCCTCGCCTTCGCGGCGCTCATCGTCTGGGTTGACAGGAAGCTGCCCGGATGGCCGAAAGAACAACCGGCCATCGTCCGCGACACCGTCACGACGATAGAATATATCCACGACACAATCAAGCTCGCCGCAACCGAGGCTGTGGGGACGGAGCAGGCCGCGCTTCCGCTGGTCGCCGTTACCCCGCAGCCTCCCTCGCCGGTCGATTCTTCCGTGGTCGCGCCTGAACACCCACCGGCGGCTCCGGATTCTGCAATCGTTGAAATCCCTATCGAGAGGCGCACCTACGAGGGCGAGAACTACAGGGCCGTCGTGGAGGGCTACCATCCGAAGCTCGTTGACATCTGGATAGCGGCCCCGACCACCACGATAACGGAGGTGCGGACAAAGACAAAGCACTGGAGCGTCACCATCGGCCCGCAGGTGGGCTATGGCTTCACTCCGAACGGCTGGCAACCCTATGCCGGCGTGGGCGTGACCTTCGGATATACATTCTGACACAACCGGGCCGGTGCTCCCGTAATTGCATCTTGCCTATTCTAAAGATTTTTTCATCCAGATAGCTGGCGGCTGCGAAGCTCCCAGCTATTGCTTTTTGGCAAGAATCGCACAGAAAACGGCAATTTTGGCACGGTTTCCGGCATTTTTCGCACACTTTCGCGCAAGAATCGCACGCATCTGGAAATTTTGCGGTTTCAGGAACAATCGCCATTCTTGCGGTAATCTTTCCCATACAGAATAAAGTCGATGATGCGCCGGTTAGCCTCGTCCACCTTGGAGCTGTCGAAATCAATGTAGATATCTGTCACCGTCAGGCCGATGCCGTGCCCCAGCGCCTTGCTCACCACCTCCTTGGGAATGTCGATGTACGAGGCGACCGTGGCCCAGGTATGTCGGGCCCAGTTTGAGGACAGCCCCGGAAACTTGCCGTCGTCTTCGGCCTTGCCGTGCTTCCCTACGGTCCTTCCTATGGCCTTCAGCGCGTCGTTGAGGTGGTGGAGGTAGTCTCGATAGTCTTTGTATGTATCGAGCGGATTCAGGAGGTATTTCTTACCCCTGTAGCGGTCTATGATGGCCTGCGCCTCCGGCTCTATCTTGACGGAGAACAGAGTGCCCACCTTGGAGCGCCGGTAGTCCAGGCGACCGTCCCTGATATCGGATTTCTTGAGCTTGAGCATGTCGCCGATATTGATGCCCCGGAGCATGAACATCAGAAGGAACATGTCGCGGTACTGGACTTGGTAGGGCTCGCAGGTACGGATGGCAAGGTCGTGCAGCCGGTCCGCCGTCAGGGCCTTCTTCTTCGTCGCTTCCGGCCTCACGGTGAACTTCCTGAACGGGTAGCAGGTGGTGATGCCCGAATCTATCGCGTCGTTGAACACGGCCCGGATATTCCGCAGGTGGATGTTGCGGGTATTCTTCGCTTCGGTCTTGGAGAGGTGCTTCTCGAAGTTCTGGAGCCAGTCTCGGGTGATGTCCTCGAAGGTGTATAGGTGCAGCTTCTTGTCGAACGTCTCCATCTTGCGGAGCGTGAACGCATACAGGCCCCTGGTGCCGTCGTTATCCTTCAGCTCCATGAAGCGCTTGAACCGTGCCAGGAAGAGCCGGGCTTCCGCAGCTCTCTTGGCAGCGTCCGGGTCGATGAGCGCCGTCACCTTCTCGCGGAGCTGGGCCGCGTTGAGGCCGGTCAGCTCCTGGGCTTCCATGAGCCGGAGGATGGCCGTCTCCACGTCGAGGCGCTTTTTGTTCAGGATGACGTTTATACGCTTGGCGTTGGTGTTGGTGGCCTTGACCTGCTGGCGGGCCGGGTCCCAATCGTCAGGCAGGACCTTGATTTCTGTGGTGATGAATGATGTTGTTCCCTTGCGCCGGATGGCGACCTTCAGGGGCGCGGGCTTCCCTTTCTGGCAAGCTCTGGTGTCGAGGTAAAATGATACGGCCATATCCTTGAAAAATTGCACCGAAACTTGCACGTCTTTTTGGCCGTAATTGGACAAAAATGGACAAAAATGGACATTATTTCGGTTTTTTTTGAGGATAATGACCTCTGGTTGGAAGTTGGCTGGCCGTCGTAAGATGCTGACGGCCAGCGCTTTCCTTAAATTGGTGGCCCCGGAGGGATTCGAACCCTCGACCCACAGCTTAGAAGGCTGTTGCTCTATCCAACTGAGCTACGGAACCAGCGGGCTGCAAATATAGCAATTTTTTATGATTTCTTCCGCAGGGTTATGCGTATATAAGAGGCAATGCCCAGAATTATGATGAGCACCGCATGAGTTTCATGGCACAGGGTAGCGTACAGGATACCGGTGTCCCAAGTAGCGGCGTAGATGCTCTGGAGGCTCAGTGCCACCAGGTAGTGGTAGGCGCCAATGCCTCCGGGAACCGGGATGACCGAGGCTATGTTGCCCACTGCCGATATGAACAGGGCGTCGGCGATGCCCAGTCCGTCCAGCATCGGAAGAGCCTTAAGCCCGGACCAGCTCATCATCACGTACATGGCCCATATCCCCACGGTGTAGAGAATGAACATCCATTTGTGCTCCATGCGCCCTATGCTGGCGAAACCTGCACCCAGGCCGCGTATCCACTCGGCTATCTTGGCGAAAACCTTGTTGGAAGAGCTCCAATGAAATACGGCCCAGATGAAGCCGCCGAGGATCAGTACAACTCCGGCCACAATCCACCAAAGAGAGAAATTGAGACTCTGGGTGAGCGGCTGAACGATCTGCTCGGCAAAGAAACCTCCGAATTTCTCCCACGAGAGTGCAAGTGCGGCGGCAAAAAGCAGAGCGATGGCCACGAAATCGCACACGCGTTCGCATACAATAGTCCCCAGCGCCTTGTCGTAGCTAAGTCCTCGCTTGGCCACATAGCCGCAGCGTACGAATTCTCCGGCGCCGGGCAGAACCACATTCACCAGGTTGCCCACGTTGGTGGCGTCCCATATGTCCAGGCGTCCGGCCTGCGGATCGAACGGACGTATGAGTGCTCTCCAGCGCTCCAGGCGCAACAGCAGTGCCAGAACGGAAAACACCACGAACAGGCCCATGTACAGCCAACGGGTCTGCTGGAGTCCGGACCAGAAAGCCGCCCAGTCCACGCCCCTGAATGCAAAATAGACAAGCACTCCGGCCAGTACGAAGGACAGAATATATTTGATTGTGTTCTTCTTCATACAAGATGCAAAGATACAATTATTTCAGCTATTCCAGCCTGTCGAAATGTACTTCCAGATTCATCGAGCCACCCGGGACCGTCTCCTTCCAGTAAGCGTCCCCATGGCTGGAGTCTTTGCCGGAGTCGAAATTCTTGAGGGTAAGCTTGTCCAGCGAGAAGGACTTTGAAGGGTCGTAAATGCATGTGTATTTGAGATTTACCACATCGCCGAAGCCGTTGCCCTTTTGTGTGATGGTAAAGATGACTTCGTAGGTTTCATCCTTGTTGTCGTATGCGTGTACTTCGTATCCGTTGCTTACTTTTTTAGTGGTGACCGTTGACATGCTGTTGTGGGTCCATCCGGCGTTGATCCAGCTGGTGTAACTGTTCCCGCCGAGTTTTATATCGCCCTCCAGGCTAACGCTCCAGATGTTCGGGACTTTGACCGAAGGGTCGGATTTGGAGAAGCTGGTTTTCACCTCCGAAGTGATGGCACCATAGCCATTGCCCTGGGTTTCCCTCACGGTCAATACTACCATAGGGAACTTCCCGGTGTAAGATTTCAAATCATTCACGGAGAGACCGAAGGGTGCATCTTTACTGGCTGTGCCAAGAAGGAAACATTTTCCATTGTCAGCTACACGGTAAACCCTGGTGAGCAGACCGCCCTGTGTCTGCTCCACCTTCCATTCCTCTCCCGTCATGGAGCTGAGTGCAGAGTCCGTGTACTTGAAGGTGTGGATGGTGACGCCGAAATCATTGACCTGTTCGCGGTACTTGTATTCTTTGGTATTGTCCAGATTGTGTCTGGTGGAAATGTTGCCAAGGATGACGCGCTTGTCGATTTCTCCGCTCATGACGGCCTCCACAAACTTCAGGTAGTTTGGGGTGTCAAAGAATGTAAGCTTGTTTTCGGCAAGGAACTTATCAAACACCTCCCTGATGGTTTTGGCTCCGTCGCGCTGATATTCGACGAGTTTGACTATCTTCTTGTCGGAGGTTTTCTTGGCCAGGTATTCAATGAAAAGCCCCATGCCGTAGCCGTGGTCCCTGTAGGTTGCATAGTCTGTGCCCAGCGGGAAGAAATTTGTCAGCAATTCCTTGGCGTGGAAAGGCGTATTGTCACCCAGCGTTCCTTCTCCCGTGACCTTCTCGGTCCAGCAGCCTATGGCCTCGGACAGCATAGCCCAGTCGTCGCCCACCGAGCCCATCCAGTACCTGTTCATGGCACTGCGCGTCACGTCGTATTGCTGGTCATGGACCAGGTGGAAAAGCTCGTGTACCAGAGTCTGGCGCAGTTCGTTCACGAGGCTCTTTTCGTAGCCGGTGTCGGCAACTCTCTTGATAAAAGACGAGTTGAGTCTCATGTATCCCCATTCCGTCACGAAGGGATTGGATTCGGCGAGTCCTACGCAAGTCTTCTCGTCCGCCTCCTTGAAAGTATGAACCCTTACGATCAATGTCCAGAAGTCGGGCCTGAGGCCAAGTGTGCCGAGGTCGTCACAGGCTTTCCGGTAGTAATCCGGGAAAGCATTCATGATACCCTCGTACTCTACTTCAGTATATTTCAGCGCAGACTCGTCTGCAAACCAGCTTGTAAGCAATAATGGATACCACGCTTTGGTCTGGGGTGCGGACTGCCCGGCCAAAAGTCCAATGGAGAAGAAAGGATTGATATCCAGCGGGTCGTGTACCGGAGGAATGTTTACAACCACTTCTCCGTTGCTAAAGGAACAGTTGACATAGAGCACGGATTCATGGCAGGTGCCAAGGTGACGGCTGAAGGTCAGCATCTTGACCGCAGGGCGCACCTCGCCGTATTCTCCGGCCCAAGGAATCCTTACAGTGAATTCTTTCTTGGTGCCTCCGTCGGGGAATGTCAGCTGGTAGAATTGCGAGCGTTCGTTTTCGCCATCGACAGAGCCTTTGCGGACGGGAGTCACTGCGATCTTGGACTCTCCGCTGAAGGTGCCCTCCGGAAAGGTCAGGGTGATGTCTCCGGCAACAACGTCTCCGCCGGACTGGGGGACCTGATGCCAGTCTTCTTCACTCACGGTTTCGAAAGGCTTAAGGATTCGCTCTTTGGAACAGGAAGTAAAAACAATGGCGGCAGCTCCTGCAATGCTGAGCAGCTTTGCTAAAAAACCGATGCGTTTCATAAATTCGGCGCTTTTGCTCCCAAGATAAGCAAAAGCGCTGAATATCAAAACTTTTTGTAGGATAATTATCCTTCCAGCGTCCACTCGGCTCCGTCTTTGGTGTCCTTGACCTGTATGCCAAGGGCCTTGAGGGAGTCGCGTATATGGTCCGAGGTTGTCCAGTCCTTGGCGGCTTTGGCAGCGGCGCGCTGCTCGAGCACCATGCCCATGAGGCCGTCTATGACCTTGCGGGCGCTCTCGGAGCCGGTTTCTTCGTCCTTGAGCCCCAGCACTCCGAACACTATATCGTCGAAAATCTGGCACAGAGTGTCGATGTCGCCTTTGCCGAACTTAAGCTGGCCTGCCTTTGCGGAGTTGATGAGGCGGACGGCTTCTGAAATGTGGGCCAGGGCGATGGGGGTGTTCATGTCGTCGCACAGGGCGTCATAGATGCCGTCGAAGACTTTGCGAACGGCCTCCGACTCTGCGGGGCAGCTGTCGGGAGCCACTCCGAAGGCCTCTTCGCCGTAGGGCCATGCGGGGGCTTTGCGGCCCGCCATGGCATAGAGCTCGCGGGCGGCCTGCAGCACGCGGGCAAGTCCCTTTTCGGCGGCCTGGAGAGCTTCGTTGGAGAAGTCCAGGGTGCCGCGGTAGTGGGCCTGAAGTATGAAGAACCGTACAGTCATGGGACTGTATGCACGCTCCAGCTTGGGATGATTGCCGCTGAACAGCTCGGGCAGGGTGATGAAGTTTCCGAGGCTCTTTCCCATCTTCTGGCCGCCAATGGTGATGAGGTTGTTGTGCACCCAGTAGTGCACACCCTCGGTGTGGCGGCATGCTACGTTCTGGGCAATCTCGCACTCGTGGTGGGGGAACATGAGGTCCATGCCTCCGCCGTGAATGTCGAATTCGTTTCCGAGGTATTTTTCGCCCATGACGGAGCACTCCAGGTGCCAGCCGGGGAATCCTTCGCCCCAAGGGGAGGGCCAGCGCATAATGTGCTGGGGCTCAGCCTTTTTCCAGAGGGCGAAGTCGTACGGGGCGCGTTTGTCGCTCTGCCCGTCCAGGCTTCGGGTGCCTTCCAGGGTGTCGTCCAGATTGCGGCCGCTCAAAACTCCGTAATGGTGGTCCTGGTTGTATTTCTGCACGTCGAAATAGATGCTGCCGTTGGATTCATAGGCATAGCCGGCATCGAGAATTTTCTTGACGGCCTCGATCTGCTCCACTATGTGGCCGCTGGCGCGGGGCTCGATGGAGGGCGGCGCGCAGTTCAGGAGACGCATGGCTTCGTGGTAACGGAGAGTATAAGTCTGCACTACCTCCATGGGCTCCAGCTGTTCCAGGCGGGCCTTCTTTGCTATCTTGTCCTCACCTTCGTCGGCATCATGTTCGAGGTGGCCGACATCGGTGATATTGCGTACATAGCGCACCTTGTAGCCCAGGTGGCGCAGCAGCTTGCTGAGCACGTCGTATGTCACGCCCGGCCTGGCATGGCCGAGATGAGCCTCACCGTACACGGTGGGGCCGCATACATACATTCCAACATGTCCTTCATGGACCGGCTTGAAGAGCTCCTTGGTACGCGTAAGCGTGTTGGTAAGTCTGAGTTGTCGCATAGACTGCAAAGATAATAAAAATGTCGGTGATTGCACCTCTCTCCTCTTCGGTCTGCTTGCCACCAGTATTTGTCGTTAATTTTGCAAATGACCGAGCAGGGCAATATTGATTCTGGCAATGCTGAGGGTTATTCTCGCTGCACGGTGCGCCTCTGTGAAGGGGTATCGAGTCTGTGGTGAGGGGCAAAGTGATTGATTCATAGATAATTGACTAAAATGCTTCTGCTTGGTGCTTTCGTATGGTGTTTTCCAATATTATTTCCATCTTTGCAACCCAACCATCTGTTTGTTTCGAGATCCCCAAGACTTTAAAGCGGCAATGAACCGTGTGGCCGTTTGTGCATACAAGACGGGAGTCATAATTATTGCCTTTGTTTTAATGGACAATCATTTTCATTTTGAACTCTACGCTGAGAACTGACAGCTTATACCCGCTGGCAAATACGTGGTTTTTTGTTAAATTTGCGGGGTATGAAATTCATCAGCTGGAACGTAAACGGCCTCAGGGCCGTGGCAGGCAAAGGATTTGCCGATATTTTCGTGGACTTTGACGCCGATTTCGTGTGCCTGCAGGAAACCAAGCTGCAGGCGGGTCAGATCGACCTGGAATTCCCGGGCTACACCTCCTTCTGGAACTATGCAGAGAAAAAGGGCTACTCCGGCACCTGCATCTACACGAGGCAGGAGCCGTTGGGTGTCAGCTACGGCCTCGGCATCCCTGATCACGACACCGAAGGACGTGTAATCACCCTCGAAATGCCCGATTTCTATCTGGTGAACGTCTATACCCCCAATTCGCAGGACGGCCTGCGCCGCCTGGATTACCGCATGCAGTGGGAAGATGCTTTCCGGGCCTATCTCGGCGGCCTCAAGGAGCGCAAAGGCGTGATAGTGTGCGGAGACATGAACGTGGCACACGAGCCCATCGACCTCAAGAACCCCGACACCAACCACTTCAACGCGGGATTCTCCGACGAAGAAAGGGGCAAGATGACCGAGCTGCTCGCTTCCGGTTTTACCGACAGCTGGCGCTCGCTTCACGAAGGCGAGGCCAAATATTCATGGTGGAGCTACCGCATGGCCGCCCGCGAACGGAACGTGGGCTGGCGCATCGACTACTTCCTGGTCTCTGACGGGCTTCGCGGCCGCATTGTTTCCGCCGACATCCACAACCAAATCTACGGCTCCGACCATTGCCCGGTGGAACTTGTGCTCAGATGAAAAAAGTTTCGCTACTGCAGATTTTCGGAGTATTCGCCAAGATCGGGGCGTTCACCATCGGCGGCGGCTATGCCATGATTCCGATAATCCAGCGGGAGATGTCGCGCCGCGGATGGATATCCGACGATGAACTGCCCGACATAGTGGCCCTGTCGCAGAGCGCTCCGGGAGTGATGGCGGTGAATATCTCCATCTTCGCCGGATACAGGCTCAGGGGCATCCCGGGCAGCATTGCGGCAACGTTGGGCTCGGTGACCCCGTCTTTCCTTATCATCCTGGCCATCGCCATGTTCTTCTCTTCCTTCAAGGACAATCCCTGGGTGGAACGGGCGTTCAAAGGCATCCGGCCTGTGGTGATTTCGCTCATCGCCGTGCCCATGATAAACATGGCCCGTAAGTCCTGCACCACCTGGTGGAAATGGCTCTTGGCAGTGGCGGCGCTTGTGCTCGTGGCGTTTCTCAACGTATCGCCGATTTACATACTTCTAGTAGTTATAGTGCTGGGATTCAGCGTCACTTATTATCAACAGAGATGGAAACGCTGACCCTTTTCCTGCAGCTCGCATGGACCTTCTTCCTTGTGGGTGCCTTCACCTTCGGCGGCGGCTATGCCATGCTGTCGCTCATTCAGACGCAGGTGGTTGTGGCCCATCAGTGGATCAGCGAAAGCGCCTTCACCGACATAGTGGCCATTTCGCAGATGACTCCGGGCCCGATCGGCATAAACTCCGCCACCTATGTGGGCTACAGCGTGCTCTATGAGGCAACAGGGCTGCACTGGATGGGCGTAGCGGGGTCGGCGGTGGCCACTCTGGCCCTGATGCTGCCGTCTTTCCTGATAGTGCTTGCGCTGGTGAAGGTCTATGCCAAATTCAGCAAAAGCGCTCTGTTCGAGGGTACTATGGGCTGGCTGCGGCCCACCGTTGTCGGCCTCATAGGCGCAGCCGCCGTGATTCTGGTGATCCGCGTGGCATGGGCGGGCTGCATGCCGTCGTTCTCGGTCGTGCGCGAAAATTTCATCGACTGGAAAAGCTGGTGCCTGCTGGCCGCCGCCTTCGCCGCTTCCTACTGGGGCAAGGTTAATCCAATCTTGGTGATAGTAGGCGGTGCGGTGCTGGGTCTGTTGCTGTATTAGCCGGCCTGGTGTCACATTGCGAAGGGGCACCGAATTTTGAAAACCACTTCTGGGCGCAACTGGTGCTACATCGCCCTGCGCGGTGGTTTGCAGAATAACCGGGAAACTGGTGGCAGTAGATGGCGAGCGGCGGCAAGGCAGCAAGCAGCAACCAACTTAAAGACTCGAGCAGAGCTGTTCGAACGGGAGCTGGACGATGCGGGCAATTTGCTTCACGGAGCAATGATATTTGCCCCGAATCTTGCGGGCAAGGGTAAGGCGCTGGGGCGCGGACAGGTCCTTCAACATGCCAGTATTGAACAGGTCCATCGATAACTCCTCGCGAATCTCCCTTAATTCCCTGTCGGTCAGGCACATGTCGTGCCAGCTACCAAGTTCGGATTCTATTGCGTCATCTTTGTTCAGGGATAGAAAGTACATGAATGCCCTGGGTGTCTTGATCATCTGTTCTATCTGTTGTACAGGAACATAATTCTCTGGTAGAATCACTCCGTCGAGGATCCTCCATTCAGGAGGAAGATATGTCCGGGTTTGCAAAAGGTTGCGAACCTCCACTCGCCCCATGCTGCCAATTGTCCTTACTCCGGCTATGTTGGGAGTTTCGTTGAAATACAGTGAGCCGGTACTCCATGGGTATTTGTAAAACATTGCTATTCGGGCTTTTGTCGGATTCTTTATGATGTAGCATAGCAAAGTAAGCAAGTACTCTTCACCGATAACGGGAAGTATCTGCACCTGAAGACCCTCAAATGTGTTTTTCTCGCCATATTTTGAGGTGTTATACATGCCGGAAAGACGGGTGAATTCCTTGATGAATTTGGCACAGCGTTCATAGGTTTCGGAGTACAGTTCAAAGTGAAAGTGGTTGTCCATCAATACAAATGCGACAATAATGACTCCTGTTTTACACGCGCATACAGCCACACGGTTCATTGCCGCTTTAAAGTCTTGGGTATCTCGAAACAAACAAGAGGTACAGTTGCCGTCTGAACAAACGTGATAGTAGCCGGGACGGTCCGGACTCGGAAGTGTTTTCATATTTCAAGTATACTAGGTCCCGGCTTAATCCTCCGGGATGGTTTGTTCGCAAAGATGGAAAAAAACTTTATAATTGCCAAATAAAAGTACCGAGCATAGGAATATAGTTAATTGCTTGGTTGTTAGCCAGATAGGTTGGTAGGATATGCTTGGTGCCCCATCGTGATGGGGCACCAAGCAAAGCAAAGTGGCTTCTGGCAACTTCGGTGGCACTTCGTGATGCTCGGTGCTTTGCAAAACGGCAAGCAGGCCGGGGCAGCAGGTGGCGAGGGAGGAACAAAAAACCGGCCCCGGAACTACATTGACAGTACGTTGAGTACCGAAATGAGTTCGGAATCGATGGGCTTGTTGTTCTTGACGGCGCGTGAGATGGGCACATAGACGATTTCGTCGTTCTTGATGCCAACCATGATGTTGCGCTGGCCCTCCAGCAAAGCCTCGATTGCAGCGTATCCCATGCGGGAAGCCAGAATCCTGTCGTAGGCGCTGGGCGTGCCGCCGCGTTGCAGGTGGCCGAGTATGGTCACGCGGGCGTCGAACTGGGGATACTCGTTGTGTATGCGCTCGGCATAATACATGGCTCCTCCGACGCCGTTCTTCTGGGCTTCGCTTACCAGTACGATGGCGCTGTTCTTGCTCTTGCGCTTGCCCCTTTCGATGAAGGCGGCCAGCTGGTCCACGTCGGTGTCACCCTCGGGGATGATTGCGGCCTCGGCGCCGGAAGCGATGGCGCTGTTCTGCGCCAGGAAGCCGCAGTCACGTCCCATAACCTCTATGAAGAAGATGCGGTCGTGGCTGTTGGCGGTGTCGCGTATCTTGTCCACACACTGGACTATGGTGTTGAGGGCGGAGTCGTAGCCAATTGTGAAATCGGTGCCGTAGAGGTCATTGTCGATGGTTCCGGGGAGGCCGATGACAGGCAGGTCGTACTCTCTTGCAAACAGCTGAGCGCCAGTGAGCGAGCCGTTGCCGCCTATTACCACCAGGGCGTCGATCCCAGCTTCTACCATGTTGTCGTAGGCCTTCTTGCGGCCTTCGACCGTCATGAACTCGCCGCAGCGGGCAGTCTTGAGTATGGTTCCGCCCCTCTGGATGGTGTTGGACACCGAAGAAGAGGTGAACTTTACGAATTCTTTTTCGATGAGGCCCTGATAGCCGCGCATGATGCCTATGACATTGATGTCATGGTAGCGGGCGGTGCGGGTAACGGCACGTATTGCGGCATTCATGCCGGGAGCGTCGCCGCCGGAAGTGAGCACTCCAATAGTCTTGATGATTCGTTCCATGCTTTTATTCAGGCAGATACACTCCGTCTGCTTTGAGAGTTTTGACCAAAAGGTCGGTGTCGAGTTGCTTGATGCCGACTCCTTCCTTGACGGCAAGTGCTGCTGCGGTGCCTGCAGCCTGTCCCATGGCGAAGCAAGGCGGAATGACGCGGATTGCGGCCATCACAGGACGCTCCGCTGCAGCACAGCGGCCTGCGCACAGCAAGTTGTCAACCTTCTGGGGCAGAAGTGCGCGGTACGGGAAGTAGTAAGGGTCGTTGGTGTTGCGGGCCACATATTCCACATAACCTTTGCGGTGTATATCCATGTGGTTGGCGCAGCAGAACACGGGGTCGGGATATTTGACCGAATTCTTGGCATCTTCCGTGGTGACCGTGTACTCGCCCACGATGCGGCGGGTCTCACGAATTCCGAGCTGCTCAGCAGTGGAAGCAAGTTCGCAATTCTCGCAGCCTTTCACGTACTTACGCAGGAACTTCACTATGATGTCGGCCTGGATGCGTCCGTCCACTTCTGCGTCGGTAATCTGTTTGGGGTCGAGTCCGTCCACGCCGTCGCTCTGGGCCATATTCACGGTGGCGGTGCCGTCGAGGTTCTGGAACAGGGCAATCTTCTGGCGCCACATGGGGAATTCGCCAGCCTGGCGTGCAGCGATGATTTCCCTCATGTAGAACTGGCCTTCAAAGTCGTCGGCCTTCTTGCAGGCCTCGTTGTGGGCATCCATGGCTTTCCAGTCCACGCCGCGCACAACGAAGAACAGGCTGCTGGCCTGAATGTCGCCTTCGCCGTCGCCGTACACGTAGGGAGCGCCCGCAGAATATGCCACGTCGCCGTCACCGGTGCAGTCTATGTAGGTTTTGGCGGTAATTTTCCATATTCCGTCCTTGGTGGCAAAGTAGGCTCCGGTAATCTTGCCGTCCTTGGTGTCGGCCTTCACGAAGAGCAGGTGGTATAGCAACTCCACTCCGGCTTCGGTGCAAAAGGCTTCCGTGGTGCGCTTGAGGCACTCGTAATCGAAGGTGGTAAGTCCGTGGTGGCCTTTGTCGCGGTAGGCCGAGAAGGATCCTATCTGGGCGTTGAGGGGGTGAATGGCGCCGCCCTGGGCCTCCATGCGGTTCACGAGTTCTTCGTAGAAGCCGCGTATGAGCATGGTGTTGCCGTCGGGAGTGGTGCTGGACATGAAGGGGGCCACAAGTCCGGCGGTGGCCATGCCTCCCAGGTAACCGCCGCGTTCGGCCAGTATGGTCTTGGCTCCGTGACGGGCTGCACATACGGCGGAACCTATGCCGGCAGGGCCTCCGCCCACCACCAGCACATCGCAGCCGAAAGTACGCGTCACAGTAAACTTAACCTCGTTCGGGTTCCCGCAGGCTCCCAGGATCAGGGATGCCGCTGCGAGCAGAATGCTGACTTTTTTCATCGTATCTTATCTTAATTTGAATCGTTTTGAGCGGCGGGCCGAATCGCCTGCATAGAAATCCACCCACACATGACGGCCGTCCACGATGAGTTTGTAGGACCCGGCGGCGTCGGCAATGCTATAGCGGCTGATACCGGCGCGGTACTCGTCGAACAGGGCCTTGTTGGCATCGGTGGCAAGTTCCGGTGCGTCTTTGTAGAGCAGGGTCATGTACTCGTCGGCACCGTTCGCCAGCTCTTTGTAGGTGGCTTGGGCGTCGTTTCGCCATACACTGCTCATGGTCATCTGGGTTATGCGGCCGCCGTCTCCCTGCCAGTCCAGCAGTTCGGTCATGTGGGTGTGGCCGCAGAGCACTATCGCGTTCAGGGAAGCCAGCAGCTTCCTCATCTCCCGGCGTTCCTTGGCGTGCGAGTCCTTGCGGTTTCCGAGCAGGAACCACCAGAAGTACTTGTGATTGTCGTAAGGGAACACCGGACAGTGGACCATGAGGAACACGTGCCGCGAGCCCCTGGCCTGCTCGAGCAGACCGCGTATGCGCTCCACGTCGGGTTTGGTGAAATTGATGAAAACGAATGCGTCGGGACCGCAGCGGTACAGAAAGTCCGGGCCTGTTATATCCTGCCCGAGTTCACGGCTCATGCGGGGAGCCATGTACTCAATGTAGGCTTGTCTGGCCACGGAATCGTCATTCCCTCTGAGGTCATGGTTGCCAGCGACGGTCACAAATGGCAGGTCTGGAGCCAGATCGTTTTTGAAGATGTTTATGGCATCGTTCAGGAAACGTTTATGTGTCTCGGCGTCGGCCGTGTCGCCCTGGATGAGGTCTCCCACCTGGTACACGAACTTGGTGTCGTCATCTACCAGGCATGCGGCCCGCTTTACCAGCCCCTGGCTGCGTCCTGCCCACATCTGGCCGTTGCGTACGAATTCTCTTCGGTGCAGCGCTTCCCGTTTGGGGTTGGGGTCGGTGTATCCGGCATGGTAATACTCCGGGTCGGCCGCGTCGTAATGGGTATCTCCCAGGATAACAACAGAATACCGCCCTTTCTTGGCTGCCAGGGCCTCCCTGGGATGCAGTCCGTCGATAAGGCTCAGGCCTATGATGCCTGCTGCTGAGTATTTAAGAAAATCTCTTCTGTCCATAGTCTAAAAAGGATTTTGCGGGGGAGCAAAGTCATAAAAAGTCTTGTAATTTCCGCGACGCGGGGCGCCGGGCTTGTCGGGGTAGAAATCTTTCATCTGGTCCACCCTTTCCTTAAGCGGTGCGAGCCGCTCCTTGAGAGAAGCGTCCAGCGACTCATATTGGAGGGGTGAGGCAAAGCTCGGGTCGGTTCTGTAGTCGTACACCCTTCCGTCCCAGAAGTAGGCGTAGCGGTCGTCCATGGCGTAACGGGACGCTTTGGGCGAAGGCGTGGTGGGCCAAAGAGGGTTGAAGTGGACCAGTACCAAGTCCTTCTGATTGGGCTCCTTGCCGCATATCTCGGGCCACAGGCTCACGCCGTCAAGCGCATGGCCTTCCGGTGGAGTCACCCCCACTATGTCGGCAATCGTGGGGTAGATGTCGGTAAGGTCTGCCAGGTGATCCGCCTTGCGTCCGGCCAGGCGGTCGCCCCAGCACACTATCATGGGCACGTGCGTCCCCAGGTAGTTGGGTTCGCCCTTGCCTCCGCGTACCCGCGTGCCGTCCTGCTGCCTGGACACTATCCGGGTGGAGGTGCCGTTGTCGGACGCGAAAATGAATATCGTATTGTCCCACACGCCTTTGTCTTTGAGGTGCCGCACCATCTTGCCCACCTGGGAGTCCATGTAGCGGACCATGTAGCGGAAGTAGGCGGTATCGGCCCCGGCAGTGAAGCGGCTGTCGTACAAGTCGTCCCACAGCTGGGTGTCGGGAGTGGTGGTATGGGGAGTGTGGACCAGCGGCTCGGTGAAATAGAGCATGAACGGCTTGCCAGCCTCCACCTGCCTGTCAATGAACCCTGTGGCGTAGTCCAGTGCAGCGTCGGGACCGTAGATGGCAAAGTCGTAGCGTTCGCCGTTGTTGTCCCACATGCTGTTGGCGTACCTGTCGGTCTGCCGGGGGCCGCGGCTCTCGAGGTACATCTCCACCTGGCTGCAGAAGAATTCGTCGAATCCGCACTTAGGGAGCATGGCCCGGCTCCGGCCCAGCTGCCACTTGCCGGAAATGCAGGTGGCGTAGCCTGCCTGCCTGGCAAGCTGCGGGAAGTAGTGCTCGTCGTCGTTCATGTAGCCGAATGCCACGTAGTTGCGGTCGTTGTACTGGCCTGTCATGACCTGTACGCGACTTGGAGAAGAGAGTGGCTGGGCGTTGAAATTGGTGTACTGGATGCCCATTTTTGACAACGAGTCGATGCACGGAGTTTCGTACTCTGCCCCGCCGTAGCATCCAAAGCATTCGGTGCCTATGTCGTCGGCAAAGAAGAAAACTATGTTGGGCCGGTTGTCTTGTGCCGGTGTGCACCCTGCGAGGGCAGCGGCAGCAGCGCTGATTCCTCCGGATATTTTTAAATAAGCTCTCATCTTAACCTGCTAATTTAATGAAAAATTCTATACGTTCAGCCTTTGGAGATTACACATCAGCAGGCGGCCGTCGCCGTCCCGCAGGTGCAGGCCGTTCCCGAGGCACCATTTCCACCATTTACAGTGCTCGCAGTCTCCTGTACGGAACCGGCTGTGGTCGCGGAACGTTCCGAAGCGATGCTCCCACACGTCCACAAAATCGTCGGTGTAGATGTTGCCCTGGTCGAAGTCGGAGCGTATGCTGGTGCAACCGCTGATGGCTCCGTCTATTCGCACGGAAGCGATTGTCAGGCCTGCCTGGCAGCTGAAAAGGTGGTCGCGGACCTTGCCCTCGTAGGGGCCCAGGAAGCCCTCGCAGCCGTAGCTCAAATGTATTCTGCCTTCTTTCCGGGTGCTTACGATGAAGTCCATCAATGACCGGTACTGCGCATTGTCTATCTGCAGGTCTGGGTCTGTGGCTGCCCGTCCCACCGGGAACACTGTAAAGATGCGCCAGCGTTTGACTCCTAGCCCTATGAGGAATTCCTTGATATCGTTGAGCTTGGGAAAGTTGCGTTGGTTTACGCATGTGACCACATCGAAAGCTATGCCTTTGCCGGCAAGAATGCGTATAGCTTCTGTTGCATATTCGAAAGCGTCGGGGATGCCGCGCATCCAGTTGTGGTCTTCTTCAAGTCCGTCGAGGCTTATTGTGGCGGTGCGCATTCCGGCGCGGAGCAGCTCTTCAATCCTGTCCTTTGTCATGAGCCTTCCGTTGGACACCAGGCCCCAGGGGAACCCGAGCCGGCGGATTTTACGCCCGCAGTCGGCGAGGTCTTCTCGCATCAGGGGCTCTCCGCCCGAGAGGATGATGAGGATCTTGCTGCTGTCGTAAGTGTCTTTTATCCTCAGAAGCACTTTCTCAAAGTCGCTGAAGGGCATGTCCGGATGGACGGCTGAGATCTTGCAGTCGCTTCCGCAGTGGCGGCAACGCATGTTGCACCGGAGCGTACACTCCCAAAAAAGCTGCGTCAGCGGGTGCTGGGCAGCTTCTTGTTTGATAAAGCCCCGGTTGACTTCCAGGGCTATGAGTTGCTTGAGGCTGAGCTGCGACATATTACTCCGCAGGCTTTTCAGCTTCTTCGCCGGGTTCCTGGGTTTCTTCCGTTTGCTCGGTTTGCTCGGTTTCCTCGATCTCAGGGGCATCGTCCTGCCACCCTGGAGCGGGACCGTAGCAGGCCGTGAACACATTCAGGCCCAGGATCACCAGCAGGAGTTTGAAAAAGGCTTTCTTCATAACACTACAAATATAAGAAAATTATCCGGTAATATAACAAACAACGGACGGCTCCGGCACGGAACCCATGAAACAGGGAAAAGGGTTCCGTGCCGGAGCCGTCCGTTGTTTATAAAAGAATTGTCAATTATCTATATTTTTTTGTATATTTGGACACAGTAATATGTGGAAGACTTGAATGCTTGACTACATAATCTACACAGACGGAGGTTATTCCAGAAGCAATAACGTCGGATCGGCAGCTTATGTCATTCTCAAGTCCGACGGGCAGACACTCCTCACCCAGCGCTCCTTTGTGATTCGCAAAGAAACCAGTCAGCGGGCCGAGCTCAAGGCGATACTTGCCGCCATTGACGCCCTGCCAGACCGCTGCTGCGCCAGGGTATGCACCGACTGCCTTGCCGCCACCCTGTCACTGGGCAGGGCTCCGCGTCGCAAGAACCAGCCGGATGTTGACCTTTTGCTTCGCTACAAGCAGCTTGTCAAGCGCAAAAAACTCCTGATTGAATTCCAGTGGATCCGCAGCCACGGCGGAACTCCCTGGCAGGAACACTGCGACAACCTCTGCACCGAAACCCTCGCCATGGCCGAAGCCGCCCCCGGCGCGGCCGCGGCTCCCGGTGTGGCCCCGGCAGGGTAGGGCGTTTTTGAGACAAGTTTTTCGTGGCGTAACCCTCTTCAAAAGCACCGCGCATGAGTGTTGTGTGTAACCATTGATAATCAGTCTTAGAGTCAATTCAGACCTGCTCGGTACCCCCTTCGCAGGGGGCACCGAGCAGCGTCATCTGCCATAGACAACATCAAGGACCCACCGCCCCTGCGCAGTGCTTTTGACTTCGTCGCACGAGGCCACTTACTCTATCACAAACTCGAACTGATTCAACTCGTCGGTGAGGTGGGAGAGGTGTTTGGTGAGGGGAGAGATGCCGAAAAGGGGTGAGTAGGTGCTGACTTTGAGGGTCTTGCCGTCGGGGAGGAATTCCAGGATGCGGAGCCAGCCGTCGCCGCCGTTACCTTCCCAGCCGCCGCCCAAGGTCTGCACATTGAACATCATTTGGCCCACATCGTGGCCGGCCTTGTTCTTGTCCACTCTCCAACCCATGTTGGCGGCATAATCGTCAACGTGCGTCTTGCGGAAATCGCTGTGTCCGTGATGGCCGCAAAGCACCAGTCGCAGGTTGGGCACTTCGTTCACCAGTTTGTCCCAAATCTGCTGTCCGTAGTTGTTGGACGGATCTTGGCTGAGCGGATACTTCTCCGGGCTGGTGTAGCGTTCGTTGCCGCAGCGCCCAGCGCATTTCATGTAAGAGTGGGTCAGGAATATCACGTAGTCGTCGGAATACTTCTCGCAGAGTCTCTTGGCCCAGGCCAGCACGGCGTCGGACGGACAGAATTCCGTGCTGATTACCAGTATCTTATGATCCCATCCAGGAAGGGTGAACCGGGTGGCGCTGTTTTCGATGGATGCCCGGCCCTCACGGTTGGGATGCTCGCTCACCAGTACGTCCAGCAGCGCTGCGCCCTGCCGTTCAGAGGTGAAATAGTCAGGGAAGAAGGTGTGGATGTCTTCCGATGCCTTGAATCCGTAGTCGTGGTTGCCCGGGGAAGTGATGTACGGCACCACTCCGTCCAGCCGTTCGAAGGCCCTCGACACGCTTTCCCACATCTGCCGCGAGGTCTGGTTGAGCATGCGCCGGTCGAGGGCATTGTTGTCGTTCTGCTCCACAAGGTCGCCCGTGCAGAGCACTGCCTTGATGTTCAGGTGCTCCACGTTGTCGCGTATCCAGGCGGTGCAGATCTCGAAGATGCCTTGGTTTATGTCGTATTTTTCATAACCTTGCGGGTCTCCGAGCAGAATCATGGTGGCGCCGCCGGGCACGCTCAGGCTCTGGCGGTCGGCTCTGTCCTGGGCATGGGTCGGAAAAGCCAGCAGTGCAGAGGCGAGCAACAATGCAATCTTTTTAATCATTTCTAATCCGGATTAAAGTGACGGGCCCCACAAGCCCCGAGGGGAGCAGCGGGTCGCCAGCCTTGTAAAACTCTATGGGACTGTATGTAAGCCGTTCGGCAGCAGGCTTTGCGGCGTCGCCGATCAGGCGGTTGGGCCAAAGGTTGGTAACTCTGACTTCCAGAGAATTCACTCCACGTACAGCTGCGTCGCTTATATCTACTCTGAACGGTTCCTTCCAGACAATTCCGCAGAAGCGTCCGTTAAGGTACACCTCTGCAATGTTGAAGACCTTTCCAAGGTCCAGCTGCAGCTTTCCGCAGCCGGAGGGAATCTTTATGGAAGTCTTGTAAACTGCAGTGCCGGAGAAGTGGCGTACGCCCTCCGAAGAAGACAGAGAAAGGTCGGTAAGCGCTGGCAGGTCAATGCTTTCAGGCGCTCCGCGGCCCTTCTGGAATTCGACTTTCCATGGCCCTGTGAAGCTGAGAAGCTGCTTGGTTGAGGTCCGACGTGCCTTGTGCCCCCGGGCCTTTTCTCCCTTTTGCGTCGGCCGGAACACCACGAAGAAAGCATCGTCGCTTTCCATGCTGAGAGTCAGCGTGCTGCGCTGCCCGTCGCTGCTCCAGCCCACGCTCTCGGTGCGGCCGTCCTCGGGATGCCAGATTTCCGGAACCATCCCCTCGCAGCGGAACGAAACCGGCAGCTCGCGGGCGCTGTAGGTAGAATTGTTCACCCAGTAAATTTCGGCGCCGGGGAGGCTCCTGTGCACGAAATAGACGTCCTTGGCGCCGTTCCATTCCACATCGGGCTGTATCCCGCAGCGCCCGAGCGCCTCGCGGCAGCTTGCTCCCTTAAGGAAATTGGGGCAGGCTTCGGCCCTTTCCAACAGCAGCCGGAAGGATTCTCCGGAGTCGGATAGGCTGGGGGAGTCCAAGGGCAGCGGGCCACATACGATGGCACCGGCCTCGGCCAGAGTCACTATCTTTTCCAGCACCGGCACGGTCATTCGGGTAATGTGAGGGTCGATGCACAGCAGGCGGTAGTTCATGCCAGAAGCGGTTTTCAAAGAGCCGCCCTCGGCACTGACCTCGTTCAGCAGCGCCTCCGGATTTACGTAGTCGAAGTTGTATCCTGCCGGCACGTCTGGCTGACTGTGGCTGTAAAGGGCCGTGATGTTGGTATTTTCGCCGTAGAACCAAAGAACGTCAGCCACGAAGCGCCCCTGCTGGAGCATGTAGCTGCTGCGAGCGAGATAATCCACCCATGCGTACGCCTGCTCAGCCCAGCATTCGTGGCGGTTGAACCACTGACCATAGACTCCAAGCCCCAGGCCGGGGAACTTGTCGTCCAGCGGCTGATGGGCGCTGTCGTGTATGACGAAGCGGTTGACTCCAGCACCGAACTCCAGGTCTGCGGTACGCTTGATGTTGCCGGGATGATAAGTCCACGCCTGCCGTTCCAGCCCGATGGAGGTGAGCGACTCGGCCGCAACCTTGTTCTGCCCGTAAATATGTGCTACTGAGGCAGATTCGCGTATGTCCGACTGCCCCTCTGGAACCCGGTCGTGCGAGCTTACCTTGCCTGGCACCCACATCTCGGACATGGGGTAGGAGGCAGTGCGCTTCATGGACATGCCGTCGGCGTTGAACACCCGGCCGTTGGCATGTGCTTCGATGTACCATCCTTCGAGCCCGTAGTCGCCGCGTGCTATTTCGGTCATGCGGGCGTAATTCTCTTCGAAAAGTTCGCCTATCGTGCGGCGCCAGTCCCATAGGAATCTCTCGGAATCGCCGGCGCTCCGTATCACCGCGCCGTCCAGGACCGGCAGCCACAGGGTGGCATCATATCCCCGGCGGGCCTTGAATTCCCGAAGCAGTTCCGGAGTCCAGTTTTGGAAGTCGGCCTCGTAACTGTCGGCCAGCAGGTAGCGTATGCCGCGGCTGCCCATCATGTCCCCGGCGGCCTGGCGGAAGTACTCGAGGTAGCTGTGGAAATAGCGTTCCCAGGCCCCGGGGCTGAGTTTGTCCACCTCCAGGCCGGTGGCTTCCGGAGAAGCAGGGTGATTCATTTTGCCGATAAGCGATGCGCCGAAGCGGTACACCCGCCAGCGGCCCTCCGGTACGTCACAGGACAGAGTACCGCCATTGTAAAAAGGCGTGAGGTCAAGCACCTCGCAGGACACATCCCCGGGAGGCGCTTCCGGAGTGGGGTAAGAATCTATGTCATAGGCAGATGCGTAGCCTCCTTTCTCTTCTGCGTGATTGACTTTGACAATGGTGTGAAGGCGGAATTCGGCAATCTTGCTCGCTTTCGGTGCGGGTGAGGTCTTCATCTGGCTGTAATGATAGACGGCCCGGGGATTGGCGTGCTTCCAGCGGAAGAACCGCCATGTAACTGGCTCCATGTCAAAGGTTTGGCAGTAGCAGAACCCATTGTACACAGGGGCTGCTGCGCGGAAATTCACTCCGTCGTCGCTCACCATCAGCGTGTCCGCGGCAACCCTCTCCGGTGCATGCCCTCCGCGGCCGAGGTAATCCACGGCGCTTGTCATGGACTTGACGGTCACGGGTTTGGGAAATTCATACTGAATCCAGGCAAAGCCGGAAGGATCAGCCGGCAGCTCGGAGTAGTCTGAGTAGCTGCCGTTCATGAGCTGGTCTGAAGTGAACGAGCCGCCGCTTGACGTGACTATGGGTTTGAGTTGCCGTTCGTTATCGGGGACTTTTATGGCAACTACCGCAATGTCCTCGTAATGAGAGAACTTGGACTTGCGGTCAAGATCCTGGAACTGGCCGGTGACTGTGTACGGCTCGGGCAGGGGCCCCTTAAAATGTGTGCCCCCTTCGAGGAGCAGTTCGCGCCATACTATTTTCTTCATGGCGTCTTCGGGCTTTACCCAAGGGCCTCCGGTTGCGCTGAATCCGGGCGAGCTGGCTATAGATACTTCCATGCCCAGCGAGTCTGCGGTCTGGAGCATGTCGCCGAAGATTTGTTTCCATTCTTCGGACATATACTCGATTCTCTTGTCCACTATCTGCGGTGTGGAGAAGTTGGCGTCGAAGACATGGAAGCCGGCGATTCCGCTGCGATGCATCCACAACATGTCTTTACGAAGGCCGTCGGCGGTGATGTTGCCGTTCATCCAGTGCCACCACACAAGTGGACGGGCTTGTCCGGGCGGGTCTGCGAAGCCGCGGCGGAGGCTGTCCAGTGTAGTATTCTCCGCCCTTTCTGCTGCGGCATGATTGCCCGCGGCTAAGGGCAGTAATGCTACGACTGCGGCTATCAGAAGCGTGATTATGCGGTGTTTTGTCATATCTCACTCCAAAGATACTCTATTTTTTTATCTTTTCGCTCCCTGACCTCCAGCGGGATGTCCGTAAAGCCTGTGCCCGCCACCTTTATCATTTTTTGTGGTGGCGCGTAAGTCGCTGGGCACCAAGCTCTTCCTTTATTTGCCTGCATCATTTATCGTGCAGGCAAAAGCTGGAACTTGCTGATCCAGACGTATTTGCCCGCCACCGCAAATGAAATAAATTTGTATTTCAGAACATTTTTGCCGAGCTTTGGATGACTAAACGACAAAAACTATGAAAGTCATTGTGAAACATGCGTACTTGCGTACGCGAACCGGAGGGCTTCTCTTCTATTCAGTAAGGGACTGCCTTGTTTTTTTTACTCTTTTCTGTACAATTGCACGGAAGTACTCAGTGCGGGTGCTTGCTGTTTGTTTGATGTATGATCATGTGCATATTCTTGTCGAAGTAAGGCACCAGAAACAACTGACAGCCCTTGTCAGAGACTGCACTTCAAGGTATGCCCGTGCGTTCAACATGTCTTCTGGAAGGGCAGGTCAGGTATTTGACAAGTCCTTTGGATATGCTCCGAAAACTGGGGGCAAAAAGATAAGGACTGCAATTGCTTACGTGTATAATAATCCTGTCGAAAAGAAATTGGTCAGAAGGGCGGAAGAGTTCAAATGGAATCTTCTGGCCTATCACAAAAGCAGTTTTCCTTTTTCCAAACCAATAGACCGAAAGTGCGCACGAAAGCCGATGCGGAGGGCGCTTTCAGAGGTAGATGCGGCAAGGTCCTCAGACCGTCCTATGTCCTATGCGCAATTGGCCAGGATCATGGAAGGTCTTGATGCAGAGGAGTTGAAACAGTTGACCGATTATATCATAACTAGTTATAATTGTGTCGATTACGACGCAGCGGCGGCGCATTATTCGAGCTTCGAAGACATGCTTACAGCAATTCATTCCAATACTGGAAGCGAATATGATATTAAGGAAATCTCGACAAAAGGTGATGACAGGGTATATCGCCAGATGTCAAGGGCTCTGGCAGAACACGGTAATTCAAATCGGGGCAAGAGGGTGATTTCATTGCCTGTCGATGAAAAGCGGGAACTGTCAGAAATGTTGCGCGGATACACTCTTGCGTCGGAAGAGCAGGTAGAAAAATTTTTGTGGATCGGCACGCGGCGATTGACCAGGAGAAGCAAAAAAGCAGGTGGCGCGTAAGTCGCTGGTTCTTAGGCTGATACAATATTTGCCTGCGCGATTTTTGATGCAGGCAAATATTATAACGGTCGCATCTTCAGGGAGTTAGCCGCCACCGGCCACCAGCTACCAGCCACCAGCCACCAGCCACCGGCGGGGAGAAAACTATTTATTGAGGGCGGGGAGATTCATCATCAGTCCGTTGCCCTGGGACATGACCTCGGGCAGCTTGCCGTCCCATTTCTCTATCCAGTCCTCCTGCACGATGAGGGGGCTGAGGGATGCCGAAATGGTGCGGTTGTAGTACGCTTCTGCATCGGCCTTGACCTTGGTGGCCTCAGCCTCGCCCTTGGCCTTGGCGATGGCGATCTGGGCATTCGCTTCGGCCTGCTTGACAAGGTTCTCCGCCTTCAGAGCCTCCTGAATGGCCTGGTTCTTGGCCTCGATGGCGGCGCTCAGCGACTGGGGAGGAGTTATGCGGGAAGTGAATTCCTGCACATTGAAACCTTCGCTTCCGAGCGAATTGACCAGCATCTGCTTGACTTCCTGCTCGAACTTGGCGCGGTTGGCCATGAGTTCGTCGGAAGTGTAGTTGTTGGCGCTGATGCGGTAGGCGTCGTAGATACAGGTGCGCATGTAGCCGCTCTCTATCTCAGGCAGGTCACGGCGGTACTTGTTGAACACGTACGAAGCCTTGTCGCGCTCAAGCTGATAGGCAAGCATGGGGTCCATGGTGAACTCGGCGGCGTCTTTGGTCGTGACCGTGAATGGAGCATAGTCAACCCTCTGAATATAAACAGGATATGTAAATACCCGAGTGGTTATGGGATTGTAGAAGATAAGACCGGTTACTTCGTTGGCGATCAGCTGCCCCTGGTCGGTCAAAGAGAACTTCTTGAACTTGATGCCGATCTCGGAATTGTCAACCATCTTGGTGCAGCTCAGGATGAGCATGATGAAGGCCGCTATTGCGGCAATCACGATGATAACTGTCTTGTTGCTGTTGTAAGTCTTCATATAAAGTATTTGAACTTTCAAATATACAATTTCCTTTGGTTTTATTTAAATTTGTGTGCCATGAAACTCCAAAATATCCTCCTTCCCTTTGCCGTGCTGTGCTTTTGCATACCGGCCGGCGCCAAAGTCACCCTGCCGTCTTTCTTCAGCGACAACATGGTACTCCAGCAGCAGTGCGACGCTGCCGTATGGGGCAGTACCGACCGCGGCCGCACCGTGGTCATAAGTCCTTCATGGACACGCAAAAAATACAAGGCAGTCCCCGATGCCGACGGCAAATGGCGAGCCAGCATCCCGACTCCGGAGGCTGGGGGACCTTATACCATAAAATTCAGCGACGGCGACAAAACCACCCTGCACAATGTGCTGATAGGGGAGGTGTGGTTCTGCTCGGGACAGTCCAACATGGAGATGCCTGTGCGCGGCTTCCACGGCCAGCCTGTCGAAGGTTCGGCGGACGTGATACTGGTAGCCCGTCCCTCCGTGCCCATTCGCATGTGCACGATAGACAAGAAGTACTCCCTCACGCCGCTGGACAGCTGCAACGGGTCATGGCAGGAGCACACCCCGCAGGCGGTTGCCGACTGCAGCGCCGCAGCCTACTTCTTTGCGCTGAAGCTCTACGAGGTGCTCGGCATCCCCGTAGGCCTGCTGATTACCGACTGGGGAGGCACGCCCATCGAGGCCTGGATGGATGAACCTACCCTGCGGCGCGACTTCGGCGGCGAGTTCAACTTCGCCCACCTCGATCACGGCTTTTTGCCGGACAAATACCCCAACTGTTCCCCCTGCATGCTCTTCAACGGCCAGGTGGCGCCGCTGGTGCCCTTTACTTTCAAAGGGATGCTGTGGTATCAGGGCGAGAGCAACCGCGACCGCGCTGAGCAGTACGCCCGCCTGCAGCCGGCCTACGTGCAGATGATGCGGGAGCTGTTCCGCAATCCGGAAGCTCCGTTCTACTTTGTGCAGATCGCTCCATACGATTACAGCATGGACCCTCCGACCCTGTGCGGCTACTTCTTCGAGGCCCAGGAGTCCACTCTGGCAAAGATTCCCCACAGCGGCATGGCGGCCACAGTAGATCTGGGCGAACGGAAGTGCATACATCCTTCGCGCAAGCGTGAGGTGGGCAACCGTCTGGCCTACATGGCACTTGCCGACGAATACGGCGTCAAGGGCATCGAAGAAAGAAGTCCTTCCTATAAGAGCGTAGAGTTCAAAGACGGCAAGGCGGTCGTGACATTCAACGTGGGCCCTTTGGGCATGGCTCCTTACGGCAGGGAAGTCACCGGCTTCGAGCTTGCCGGCTCCGACCGCGTGTTCCATGTTGCTACAGGCAAGACGGCCGGTGCCAAAGTCACCGTAAGCAGCCCCGAGGTACCCGATCCCGTGGCGGTGCGCTACTGCTTCCGCAACTGGTGCTCAGGCAACCTCACCAACAGCTACGGCCTTCCGGCCCTGCCTTTCCGGTCCGACGACTGGTAGGCCCTCTAAAGCGCCTGGAAGCTTACGGAGTCGCTGGTGCCGGCAGGTGAGACCACGGTGAAAGTGGCGCCATCGGGAGGAATGCTGAGGCCGGGGAATTTCCAGATTACGCCGGTCTGATCGCCGCTTTCCCCGAGCGCTGCTATTTCCTTTCCGTCCTGCAGCAGGCGCAGCGAGGGCGCGTTTGAATACACCGTAAGGGTGAATTCCGCCCCGGCAGGGCGCTTAAGCAGCCTTCGGCCGGCAATGTACACCGTTTCCTCAGACTTGTTCCACCAGGATTTGTACAGATAGAAAGAGTCCTTCCGCGTCTTGCGGTCGCGGGTAATCAGGCCTTTGTCGTTCATGTACTTACGGTCGGGATTCTCGGTGTATGTAACTCCGTCGCTGCTGTCCATGAAGCCCTCCAGGCGGCTGGCGACCGGGAAGTCGAACAGAATCCAGATGGAGGTGAAATTGAGCCATGGCATCTGTGCAATCTGCTGGGCGTGAGACTCATGCAGGAGATTGCCGTACTCCTCCACGTGGCGTTTGTCGTCGGCGTAGCGCCTTATGTCTTCTTGATTCCAGGTGTGGCAGAAGGGATTGACGCCAACCCCGTATTCCGAGATATTTGAAGGGCCCATATTGTCCCGTATCCACTCCATCGTGGGAGTAATCCCGGAGAAGTCGCCGTAGGTCTTGTACCAGCCGAAGTACTGATTTTGGGAGTAGAAGTCGGCCTGGAGTCCTTTGTAGCCGTCACGCTTGAAGATGGTGCAGTCTGTAAGCCCCACGGGCCTTGATGGGTCGAGCGACTTGGCCAGCCGGTAGAGTTCGGCAGTCCATGCAACGACCTTCTGCGTGTCCAGCGGTCCCTGGAACTTGTCGATCTTGGCAGAGCCGCGCAGCTCATTCCACATGCCCCAGAAAAAGATGGAAGGGTGATTGTACAAGTTGACTATCATCTCGCGCATCTGGCTTTGGATGTTTTGGAAGTATGCATCGGTGGCGTTCACTCCGCACGCATCTACCCAGGGAATCTCCGTCTGTACCACTATTCCCAGCCGGTCGCAGATGCGGAAGGCGTAGTCGTTGTGCGGATAGTGGGCAAGGCGCAGGAAATTGCAGCCCAGCTCCTTCACGGTGCGGTAGTCGGCGTCGTAGTCGGCATAGTCCAGGGCCGTTGCCTTGCCGTCCAGGTCCTGGTGCATGCAGACTCCGCGCAGGGGGTAGCTCCTGCCGTTGAGCATGAATCCTCCGTCCTTGCTCATGCTGTAGTAGCGGAAGCCCACCTCGGTTACGGCACGGTCGCTGCCGGTGCTGAGCTCCACGGTATAAAGGTACGGGTCTTCAGTGCCGTTCCACAAGTGGGGCGAGGGGATGCTGAACTCGCTTTCATATTCTCCCTCGGCACGCCTGGTCTCTTTGAACACCGTCTTTCCCGAGGCGTCCCTTACTTTGAGCGTCACCCTTGCGGCGCCGCTCACGAAGGCATGTACGCGTGCGTGTGCCATGCTGTTGCTCACCTCCAGCTGGGTTACATGCATTCGGTATAGTCCGTAGTGCGACGGGCTGAAATGCACTCCCCGGGGCTGAAACACCCATGCCGGATTGTGCAGTCCGCCGTTCTTGTTGAAGTCGGAGCTAAGGGGTATGAGTTCCAGGTCCTGGGTATTGTCGCACACCACCTCCACGGTGTTGCTTCCCTTGCCTGCGAGCCCCTTAAGGTTTACGCAGAATGCCGTGTAGCCGCCCCTGTGGTCACAGGCCAGCTGCCCGTTCACATAGACGCGCGCCTTCTGCGCGGCGCCCTCGAAAATGAGGTACGAGTCCTGCTGCGGATGCTTTATATCCACCGTGGTGCGGTACGTGGCGCATCCCCTGTAGTATGAGGCGCTGTGCCCGTCGGCGGCATTGTAGGAATGGGGTACCGACACTTCGGTCCAGGATTGCCCATCCTTCGAGAATTCCCATTTTTCCAGAGCCTTCTGCCCGCAGGGAATGAATCGGGTTGAGGCTCCCGCCGTGAATGCGGCAAGCAGCAGGAGCAGTAGCGCAGCGACTGTATTTCTCATTGTTTCATTGAATTAGCTATTCCCATCTGCAGGCCGCGCAGTTCGGCTATGCCTCTCATACGGCCGTAAAGCGAGTATCCCGGATTGGAAGAACGGGCAAGGTCGTCGCACATTCGGTGACCGTGGTCGGGGCGGCAGAAGATACGGAAACCGCGCTCCTGCATCACCTCCAGCAGGACCCTCATTACATCCGCCATAGGGACGTCCCCTTCGAGGTGATTGTCCTCAAGGTAACCCCCGGCGGCATCGCGCCTGACATTGCGCAGATGCACGAAGTCCACCCTGTCCCCGAACTCCCGAAGCATTGCCGGCAGGTCGTTGTCGGGGCGTATGCCCAGCGATCCGGTGCAGAAGCACAGGCCGTTGGAAGGGGAGGGCACGGCTGCTACGATCCGGCGGAAGTCGTCCGCGGTGCTCATGATGCGGGGCAGGCCCAGGATGGAGAAAGGAGGGTCGTCGGGATGGATGACAAGCCGTACTCCGGACTCCTCGGCCACAGGGCATACTTCCTTAAGGAATTCGGTCAGGTTGTACCGCAGTTCTTCCGGTCCTATGCTGCTGTAGCGCTCCAGCTCGGAGCAGAACTGCTCCAGGGTGAAGCTCTCTTCGCTTCCGGGCAGGCCTGCCAGTATGGTATGTGTAAGTGCCTGTATCTCAGCGGCGCTCATGCGGGAATACCGCTCCCGCGCCTTTTCTGTTTCGTCGGGCGTGTATTCCTGGAACGCCCCTTTGCGGCCGAGGATGAAAAGGTCGAAGGCCAGCAGTGCGGCGCGCTCGAAGCGCAGGCACTGCGAGCCGTCGGGCAGCTTCCAGGCAAGGTCGGTGCGCGTCCAGTCCAGCACGGGCATGAAGTTGTAGGTCACGCAGCTTATGCCGCAGGAGGCCAGGTTGCGGAGAGTCTGCTTGTAGTTGTCGATATAGCGCCGGAAGTCTCCGCTGCGGGTTTTGATATGTTCGTGCACCGGAACGCTTTCCACCACGCTCCACTCGAGGCCTTGGGCCGCAATTTCCGCTCGGCGGCGGCGTATTTCTTCCACGGGCCATACCTCCCCGTTGGGAATGTGGTGCAGGGCGTGTACGATATCCGTCACGCCCGTTTGCCGGATATGCTCCAGGGGCACCGGGTCGGAGGGCCCGAACCAGCGCCAGCTTTCGCGCATAAGTATCATATAGAGAAGCTGTTGAAGCCTCCGTCCACGACCGATATCGTACCGGTGACGGCGGCTGATGCGTCGGATGCGAGGTAGTGTATGGCGCCCAGTATCTCGTCGGGCTTGAGGAACCTTCCGATGGGCGTATGGGCGATGATGCTCTGCGAACGTTCCGTCAGGGATCCGTCGGGGTTGACGAGCAGCGAATGGTTCTGGCCGGTGAGGATGAATCCCGGGGCGATGGCGTTAACCCTGAGTCCCTCGCCGAACTTGGCGGCAAGTTCGCCCGCGAGCCACTGCGTCCAGCTGGCAATCCCGGCCTTGGCAATTCCGTAGCCGGCCACCCTGGTAAGGGGCCGGAACGAGGACATGGAGCAGAAGTTGATAATCGACCCCCTGCCTTTGTCCGCCATGGGCTTGAGGAAGACCTTTGTGGGGATGACGGTGCCGAAGATGTTCAACTCGCAAACCTGCTTCATGGCCTCGATGTCCATGTCGAAGAGCGTCTGCTCCGGAGCAACGTTGGCGCTTGACAGGTTGCCTCCTGCGGCATTGATGAGCACGTCTATGGTGCCGAAACGCTGCAGGATTTCCTCCCGGCTCTGCTGCAGCATATCTTCCCGCAGCACGTCCGAGGCGAAGAAATGAGCCTCGCCGGGCGTTCCTTTGAGCCCGGCAATCAGCTTCTCACTCCTTTCCCTGGCCCTTTCCAGGCCCAAGAGCGCCACTTTGCAGCCCAGGCGCCCGAAGTAGCTGACGATGGCCGAGCCCAGCACTCCGCAGGCTCCGGTCACCACGACCACTTTTCCCTTAATGTCGAACAAGTCATTCATGATCAATAGCAAGTGTATGGTCCGTATGTGGCTTCCACCGCAAACGAGAAGTCGGTATCGCGGAGTTTATAAACGTAGAACTGCTTTCCGCCGGGAGATACGCGTATCACGAAATGCCCGCCGTAGTCCTTGACTTTGGATGCCAGGTCGGCCACGGGAGTGCCGGCCTTGATGGATGCGGTGTTGTCCAGACGTCCTGAGTGTATGTTTGTAATGAACACATCCCCGTACTGGCGATGCAGGCTGAACGCCGGGTCGCCGGGCTTGTCGGAATCGAAGACTTGCGCTACGGTAACCTTTGGTTGCAGGATTGCAGCTGCTGACTCGTTAAGAGTGTCGTGGTACATATGGTGGTTGGCTTTCATTGCCTCCACTTTGTTTCCCCAGCCGTTGACAATCCGCTGCATCATACCTGTCTGGCAGGCGCAGTCCCCGCCGCTGTAGTAGTCGAAATCTCCGTATGAGATGAGTACTGTGGCGCATTCTCCGTTTTCGGTCAGCGACCCGCTGTAGGTGCCGAAGCCGCTGCCGTTCCAGTACTTGCCGTTGGCTCCGAGGTTGTACACGGTCAGGTCGTAGGAACTGTCGTATTTGGGGATGAACTGCTTCTTGTAGTTGCCGCTGGCGTTCATGTTGAAGGCGTACCAGGCCATGCCGTCCCGGGATTCCCGATACTCGGCAAACTGGCGGAAGTCTTCGTAAATATCCGTGCTGTAGTCGCTTGTCGTGGGGGTGGAGGTGGGCCCGCAACGGTCCACCAGCTTCTTGATTGGCAGGTCGTCATACACGGCCATGACGCCGCTGCGGCAGTAGCCGTTGCCGCTCTTGCCGAAGGAGGCACGACTCTGGCCCATGTGGTCGATGTGGTAGTGGGACAGCAGGAAGTAGTCCAGATACTCATGCCCTGTGGCCTGCAGGAAGTATTTTGCGTAGGTAGTATATACCTTGAACGGACGGACGCCGGAGTTGGGCTTCTGGTCCACGGCCTTGGCCGAGGAAGTGTAGTATTCGCCGGCGTCTATCATCATGGACGTGCCGTCGGGCATGATGACCAGCGTGCATTCACCGCGGCCGGAGTTGATGGCGTGGATATCCAGATAGCCCTTCTGCCAAGGGGATAGGCTGCTGGCATCCGGTTGCGGCAGCGGGTTGGGAACGGGCTCGAAGCCGTCGGAGCACAGCACGGGACGTATCGGAAGACACTTCTGCACATGGCCTACGCCGTAGGCGGCATCGCTGTTCAGATGTACCGTGTAGCCATAGTCGCAGGAGTTCCCGGCGCGGAATCCGAGCACGGTGGTGGCGTGGTCGGAGTCGGGATACTTGCTCAGGTCAAGCCCCGAGAAGGTGCCGCTGCGGTAGTATCCCTGGGCGTTTACGTAGTAGATTTTGTTGGTATTGCCGCCGCTGATGTAACGGCCGCGGCCGGCCTTGGGCAGGAACAACCCGCTTTCCAGGTCGGCGGGAGTGAGTTCCACGGCATCGGTTTCGAGGGTGGAGCTTTCCCAGGACGGGGTGGAAGTCAGCAGTATGCCGTAGATGCGGTTGCCGTTTACGTTTACGTATCCTGCTTTTCCGCTGGCGTTAGAGGAAGAGCTGCCTGCACGCAGGACCGAGATTTCGGCCGCCGTGGGTATGCGGTACTGTCCTTTGCTGGCCCAGAAAGCCACGTCGCCGTGGATCTGCGATCCGGTGGCGAAGGAGCCGCCGGCAGGAGCGGCAAAGCAGTCTTCACCGCTGAGCTCGGAGGCTTCAAGTTCCTCGCCGCTGCCTTGCGAGGCGCTGAATATGCGGCCGCTGATGCTGAATTTGGCGTCGCTGGGAAGCATGTAGCCGGCGTCGGCTTTCCATGCGTCTCCGGCTATTCCACCCCAGTTGAAGCGGTCGAAGGCGGAGGATGACTGGGTGATGGTGACGCCCGTGCCGCTGGTGCCCACCTGGTCGCAGCCAAGGAATTCGTACTGCTGCGAGCCCAGGCGCCATCCGCTTTGGAATCCCTCGGAGGTCTTTCCGTCAGCAATCAGGTTGCCGGCCGCCCACCAGGTGCCTTCCACTTTGCGCACGGCGCTGCTGCGGGTGCACTTTGAGCGTACGTTGAGAGTGGGCATCGCAAGGTAGTCTGCTGGTGAGAGGGTTGAAGAGGTGCTCCTGAACTTAAGCTTTTCAAGGCCTTCGATTGGGGTCTCATCACCATCAAGCATTGTGATGTACAAGGAAGAATACTCCCCGGCCGGGATGGCGAGCCGGAAGTGCAAGTCAGAACCATAGCCAGCCCCGCCGGGGAATGTGATTATTTGTGTGGAATTTATATTGTCAGTCGTTATGGGGCCAGGGACGGAGATATCGAAGCTGAATTCGCCGCTTATCCGTTTTCCTTCTGCGTTAAGCACCAGCGCCCTGGCGTATGCAGGGATATCGTGGAGAGTTATGTCGATGACTGGGGCTATGTGCTTGAAATACAGGCTGCCGGGCTGGCTGCCCTCCATACTGAATCTGGAGGCCATAAGGGCGGGAGTGCTATCACTACGCTCACTTATGTGGGGGATGGTGACGGTACCGGGTGAGTCACCGGCGAGGGCGTAAGGATAGACTGCCGCCGGGCCGGGAGCCCCGCTGAAGGAAGTGCAGGTGAAGGTGCCCTGGGACGTGCCCTCGCCGGCGGTGAGGGTGGCCTTGAATTTCTGCCCCGAACTGTTGTACAGGGCGATTTCGTCTCCGGCGGTCCAACTGACCTTGCCGGTAGTGGCTACGGACACCTTGGTGGCGGGGGCTTTGTCTTCGCCGTCTCCGGCTTGCGCCGGGGCGTAAGCCGTCAGAACCAGCGTCCTGCCGCCGTCGGAGGCCGCCGGAACCCCGCTTTCAGCAAGCTCCCTGCTGCACCCGGCCAGCACCATTGCCGCCAGTGCTCCAAATACTGTCACGAATTGTCTCGTCTTTCTCATAAACACACTTTATCCTTTGTTTTCTCCTCCGTCTGTCCTCCATGCCCCATGCTTGTCCTCAGAAACGTCCCGATTTGAGGACGGCCAGAAGGAAAAACGGGCAAGGTTCCCAAAAAGTGGCAGGACCTTGCCCGACAAAATCATTAGTTACGTTCGTTTTCTGGTATGAATACAGGTCTGATTGGGAGGCCGCCAGAGACTTCGCCATTTGGTTTCTGATTATTCGTTGCCGTAGTGTAGCCGTAATCGCAAGAATTGGTCGCCCTCCAACCTATTGTAGTAGCAGAAGTGCTGAAGTCAATATTGTTTGTGTTGGTGGTAGGACCGTTTCCATATGTGGACGACCAGTAATATCCCTGAGCATTGGCGAAGTTAACGGCCATGTTTATTGCCCCTTTTATCCGTCGTCCTGTTTTTGGGAGGAATAAACCACTCTCCAAATCTGCATCCGTTAATTCTCTTGCCGTTGTATTCAGAGAGGACTCAATCCAAGATGGAGTTGAAGTTAGCAAAATGCCATTAATCTGAACATCTCCCAGCATATAATAACCGGCTTCTGCATTCGCAGATGTATTTTTATTGGCGGCTCTAAGTGTAACAATCTCTTGGTTTGTGGGCATTCGATACTGTCCCTTGCTAGCCCAAAAAGCAATGTCTCCAAAAATGTTTGGATTCCCCGCTCCGCCGTTATACCCGGCGAAAACATCCCATTTTGCAAAACGTTCGTCGCCAGAGACTTCCGAGTTAATAATCTCTTCGTAAGTTCCTGATCTGCGAGAGAATATTTTGCCTGAAATGTCAAGTCGGCCAATACCATCTGTTCCGGCGTCGTTTTGAGTCATGAATCCGGAATTACCAAAACGGGTAGTTCTTCCAAGCCCACCCCAATTGAACAAGTCATAGTAATCCGCCGTATGGGTATAACTTACAGTTTTAAACTCTGTATAAACAGTCTCATATTGATTCTCGAAGATGTTGAATCCGGCTTGCCAGCCGTCTTCGTAGCTGTCTTCTTTTTTTACCCTCAGGTTCCCCTTGGCCCATTTGATGCCCTCGACCTTCACAAACTTGTCACGTTTGTCGCCCACAAGGTTACGAACATTGAGTGAGGGCATCTTTAAATAGGCATTGGCTTGAATGCCAGTGAAATTCTTTGCGGGAATTACTTTCCCTGTGCCTTCAATTACATCTTCGTCTCCATCGAGAACCCTTACGGCCAGATCTGAATACTCATATGCTGGCACAGCTGCAAAGATCTTTATACTGGCATTGTCTCCATATGCAGACTTATACGGGAAATAAATAACCTGAGAGTTATTAGAAGAATTCTCAATAGCCGTAACACCAGTGCATTCTTCGTTTACAGTATAGTTTCCGCTGAGCGCTTCGCCGTTTTTAGACCAAAGCTTAAATGCGCAAGCATATGCCGGGATATCCTGGAGAGTAAATTCAACAATAGCCATAAGGCTGTTGAAATACAATGGATTCAACTCTGTTCCGTTTCCGCCTTCAATCATTGATGCCATGACTGCAGGTTTTTCATCCGTTCTTTCAATATACAGCGGTATAGTTATAACGCCTTTGGTTTCTCCAGCCCATTTGTAAGGATAAATGGCAATATCCGCAATTTCCCCTTCAAATGCGGTGCATTCGAAAGTTGCATTGCCGGTGCCGGCGCCGCTCTTTACCGAAAACTCGAATTTGTCTCCTACGGTATTATATACAGCAATCTTATCGTCACTGCTCCAAGTAACCTTACCGCTATCAGTGTCGATATCAACTCTGGTTTCGGGCAGGCAGGCATCAAGGGTAACCGTGCGGGTCCCGCCGGTCTGGGGAATGTTATCGGAAATAATAACCTTGTTGCATGCGATGAATGTCAGCGCCATGCAAAATAATGCAAAATACTTTTTCATGGCCGGCTGTTTATTCATTTTCGTCCCAAGTTCCTTCCACAACATTCCTTGATTGAACATTGCTCTGGCAAAGCATCCCAGCGTTTTCCACTATTTGGATTCTAAGCTGGGGTGGTGTATATAAATCAGTGATAATCATTATATTGGTAAATTAGTTATTCCTGAGCGGGCAGATACACAGGCCGTATAGCATTGCCAAGAATGGTCTGTCCTGAGATGGTCTTGCTGGGCGTGCCGGTATAGCCGTAGTTCATTGCATTGGCGCTGGTAAAGAAAATGTGCACTGCGCAGTCTTCAAATCCGCTATTCAGTCCGCCGTATGTTCCGGACCAATAAGCACCCCAGCTGTTGAAGTACATTATGCCGGTGGCATTATAGGTATTTGGATCTTTGTTGGTGGTGCGTTCGCCTATCTTCGGCAGGAAAAGGCCGCTCTCCATGTCGGCGTCTGTGAGCTCTATGGCTGTAGTCTCATAAGTGGTGGTTTCCCATGACGGACATGAAGTGAACAGAATACCGTTTATTTTCTTTCCGTCAACCATGTAGTAACCGGCTTGCATATGGGCATAGCCGTCTCCTTGGCCGACAAAATTCTTGGCATAGAGTTTCTGGACTTCACCCTTGGTAGGCATTCGGTACTGACCCTTGCTGGCCCAGAACGCCAGGTCTCCGGAAATCTGAGGGTTTGAGTCATCGAATGCATTGGGCACAAAGCGTGAATCGCCGGTGAGCTCCTCGAAGGTGGAAATGTCTATGGCTGAGGAGCCTTCCCTGGGCGTATTGAACACCTTACCGGAAATCTCAAAATTGCTTACCGTACAAATTACGGGCTGGTTGTGCACTCTGGACGCTCTTCCGATAGTACCCCAACTGAAGTAGTCCCAGTGGGTGTATACGGATGCTTCACCGACAGTCTCTTTGTAAAGAGAAGTATTCAGAGAGAAATTCTCTGAACTGCCGTCAAGCTTCTTGCCGCCTTCCGGGTCGGGTACAAGAAGGTACTGGCTTTCCCACTGGTTGTCATAGATGTTCCAGCCGTCCTGCCAGCCATCGCCCTGTGGGCCGCTTTTCCATGCCCTCAGGTTTCCCTTGGCCCATTTGATGCCCTCGACCTTCACGAACTTGTCCCGTTTGTCTCCCACAAGCTTGCGGACATTAAGAGCGGGCATGGCTACATAATCACCAGCCTTGAGGGAGGCGGAAGCTGCAGGTATAACAATGCCCGTTCCGGAGATCACATCCTCGTCGCCATCGATTACGCGCACAGCAAGGTCGGTATAGTCAAAAGCGGGAACCGGAAAGTAGAATTTGACGTTTCCGTCCGAACCATACCCGGTCTTGTACGGGAAATGAAGTACATGAGAAGAGGTCTTGGTCTCAGAACTGCCGACGGGGCCGCTGACCCCATCCAACGAAGAATTGACAGTGTAGGTGCCGCTGAGCTGTATTCCTTCTTTTGACCAGAGCTTGAATGCGCAGGCATAAGCGGGAATGTCTTCGAGCGTGAATTCCATCACAGCCATCAGATGGTGGAAGCAAGTGGCGTTGACATCGCTCCCGGATACTTCCAGCGCAGATGCCATGACGGCAGGTATACCATCGGTGCGTTTCTCAATAGAAGGGATGACAACTTCTCCGGCATTGTCTCCGGCATAGGCGGCTGGATAAACTGCAATGTTGGTATTGAGTGTGCCGTCGAAAGTGCCGCTGAACTTGCCGAAATTGGTGCCTGCCCCTTCTGCAAGGGTGAGTACGAATTTGGAACCTGAACTGTTGTACACGGCAATTTGATCACCTTCGGTCCAGGTAACTTTGCCTTTGTCTACTGCGAGTCTGGTGAGGGGAAGTGAAGCACTGACGGTCAGAGTTTGAGCATCAGAAACAGAAGGCGCCTCAACAGAGGCTTTGTTGCAGGCGGTGGCTGCCATCGCCATGCAAACGAGAACAGTGAGAATCCTTTTCATAACATTAGAAAGTTAGGTCGGAATCCCACTCGCCGTCGCGATATTGCATATCGTCGACATTGGATGTGCAGATGATCTCCGCTGCATTCTCTTGCACAGAGCAAATCTGAGGAGCTTTGTAATTAATTCCGTTCATATGTGGTTAAACAAAAAATTATTCGCAGTTAAAGGGACCTTCAACCGATTTGATTTTGTATAAAGTATTGGTGTCGTCAAGCTGGAAAACCCAGAAGCGGTCCCCGCCCGGGGCTACGCGGATAACCACGTGGCCGTTGACGTGGCAGTGGCCGTAAAGGTCTTTGTTGGGCGTAGTTATGACGTCGTCAACTCCAGTAAAGTAAAGCGACACCCCGGTGTCGTAGTAGGCGCCGTCCAGCAGGTCCTTTATGGTTTCAAGCATAGGCTGGTCGGTGCGGCGTGCAAAACTCTGGGTCACTATCACCTTGGGCTTGAGTATGCTCATCTGGGCCTTGGGCAGACAGTTTACCGACATATGATGGTCGGCCTTCATTGCCTCTATCGGCCTTCCTATCACTTTTGCCACGGGTACGGCCATCTTGGTGTTGCCGCCAGCGTCGCCGGCAGTGTAGTAGTCGAACTTGCCATAGCTGATGAGGCTGATGCAGCAGGCGCCGTTTTCGTAGGGGGCGCTGCTGCCGTAGGCGTCAACAATGGCGCTGCCATTCCAGTATTCGCCGTTGACTCCGTAATTGAATATCTTGAAAGAAGGGTACTTGGCGGCATTGTAGCAGAGGGTGATCTGCTTGTCGGTGCCTGCCTCGAAACGTTCCATCACGAGTCCCTTCTTGGAGGTGGCATACTTGACGAAGTTGGTGTAGTCCCCATGCATGCTGGCGCTGTAGCTGGTTGCGCTGGTCTTGACAAACTCATATTCCGGGTCGTCGGCGCTCCAGGCGCGGTCGATCAGCTTCTTGTACGGCAAGGTAGTGTACAGGGCCATCATGCCAGTCTGGGTATAGCCCTCGGAACTCACAATGAAGCCCTTGCCCTTGGGCGTGCCGAAATGGTCGATGTGGAAATGGCTCATTACGGCATAGTCCAGATAATTGCGTCCCGTGGCCTCCAGGAAGTGCTTCATGTAGCGCGACTGCGTGAAATACGCCCTGGTGTTGCTGTTGGGCCTTTGGGTAACCGATACGGGGGACGTGGTGGAAGTCACCACCTCGCCGGCGTCGATTATCATGGAGGTGCCGTCGGGCATCATGAAGAAGGTGCACTCGCCGCGGCCAGTGCTGATGGCGTGGATGTCCAGCCAGCCTTCCTGCCAGGCGGGCAGGACATCGCCGACTGCGGCCTCGTCCGGTGCCTTTGACGAGGGCTTGGAAGTCTCTCCGCCCTGGTCAGGCTTCTGGCCGCAGGCTGCGAGAGCCAGTGCGGCCAAAACTAATGAATATAGCTTTCTCATTTGCATTTGAAAGGTCCGTCAACAGATTTTACAGTATAATCAAAATTGGTATCGTCAAGCATAATGACGTAGTATTCTTTCCCGCCGGGCATAACGCGTATTACCACGTGCCCGCCTATGCCTGAAGCTTTGTCGTACAAGTCTTTATGCAGGTTTCTCTGCTCCTCCCCAAGGTTTGTAAAATAATACTTGGTCCGGAGCCCCAGCGGGTTATCTTTCAGAAGGTGGGTGAGAGTCTCTACGTCGGGCTGGATTTCCCTAACCGAGAACACCTGCGTCACGACCACCTGAGGCCGGTAGATGCCCATGGTCTCGTCTTTCATGCAGTGATACGAGAAATGGTGGTCTGCCTTCATGGCCTCGATGGGCCTGCCGATGGCGCGTGCCACCGGATACGCCACGGCGCCGTTGCCGCCGGCGTCGCCTCCGGTGTAGTAGTCAAAGTCTCCGTAGCTCAGCAGGAAACAGCACGAAGCGCCGTTTTCTTTCATGTCTTTGCCCTCGTACACGTTGACCTTCTTGGTGCCGTCCCACACGATTCCGCTGGCGGCGTAGTTGGTGATTTTGAAATTCCTGTAGCGGCAGGGCTGGTGGCGGAGGCGCATCTGTCCTGTATCCCCGACCTTCATGCTCTCGGCCTTCATGCCGTCGTGGGCGGTGGCGTAGCGCACGAATTTGGGATAGAATGTGCTGTGCGAGCTGGACGGCAGCCAGATGCTCTCGTATTCAGGATATGAGCGGTCTATCAGCGTGCGGATGGGAATCTCCTTCTGCAGGGCCGCAATGCCGGTGAGCACATAGCCTCCCTCCGGCTCGACTTCCATGCCCTCTTCTTCCGTGCCGAAATGGTCCATGTGATAATGGGTTATGAGGGCATAGTCAAGGGCGCCTTTGGACTTGCGGGGCATGAAATGCCGGATATATCGGGCATAGACCTCGCAGGGACGCACATCGGCCGAGGGCTTAGGCGGCACACTGGGGTATCTTTTTGATTTCCAGTTAATCCATTCTCCGGCGTCTACCAGCATGGTGGTGCCGTCGGGCAACACGAAAAAGGTGCACTCTCCGCGGCCAGAATTGATAGCATGAATGTCGAGATACCCCTCCTGCCACGGGGGCAGGGGGGTACCTGCGACAACGGCTGAAGCCAGAACGGAAACCAACAGCTTTATCATTTCTTGGTAACTTTTATGTCGAACACGAAAATACGCGGGGCGTTCTTGGCACCCTTGGGACAGTCGATCTTGAGCTTGGTTGCACTTGTAAGGCCGCTGGCTTCAAGCCTTATGTGCGAAATGGGCTTGTCGATGTCGGCGTTGTTCCAGGAATGGGGGAAGTAGTCGTTGTCCTCGAGCCTCAGTGTAGTGCCGCCATCCTCGAAACTGCCCAGTGCTGAAGTGGCTTCGGGGAAGGACGTTCCGGCCTGGCTGGCTGCGACATAGGCATCGCGGGTTATAGTGCCGGAAGTGAAGCTTCCGCCATTCTCGAGTATGACGAATACCGGGTCGGTGGAAGACGTCGAGAAACGTGCGATTTCAATTTCGATGACCGCGTCGGCACTTCCCTCTATGCTGCTGAACGCAGGGGTAGTCATGGCTCCGGCGATGGCTCCGGCGCAGAGCTGCAGTCCGCCCGGGCGCTCGGCCGCATACTCGAACACCCAGTCCTGGAAACCATAGGCCTGCATGTATTCAGGCTTGGCTTCGGGTGCCGTGGACACGTCGACAGGGTAGTCGAAAGTAAATGCACCGTTATTCTGGGTGACTGTGCTGGTTGAGGGCAGATATCCGTCATAGGCATCCGCTTTCTGCCCGTTTCCGTCGGCAGGAGCCAGGTAGTCGCCTCCGAGCGTGCAAAGGTCAAAATCTTCGTGGAAGATGACAGCCGGGTCTGCCTCCTGCATAAGGTTGATCCTGTATTTGGGGGACGAAGGCTCGCTGTTGTCGATGACTACGTGAATCTTGCCG
Source organism: uncultured Bacteroidales bacterium (assembly GCA_946403855.1). Taxonomy (GTDB): domain Bacteria; phylum Bacteroidota; class Bacteroidia; order Bacteroidales; family UBA932; genus Cryptobacteroides. The sequence goes on along the minus strand of CAMJBH010000005.1, from coordinate 5,223 downwards.
GGGCTCTCCAGGTTGATGGAGAAGGGATTGTCAGCTACGGAAGAGCTCACCATGGTGCCGATGGCCCTCTTTACGTAGTAGCTCCGCTTGCTCTTGCCTGACGCCTTGATTTTGGCTACGGGAAGCGCGGAAGCGTCTGAGCTGATGGTTCCAAGGCCGCCGGCTCCCGAGAATGTGGCGAATCCGTAGGCCTCGCCGTCCAGCTCGACATAGAACGAGGTGGTGGCGGGAACTTCGAACTCACCCTCGAACACGCCGGTGGAAGACTCTTTCATTACGGTACGCTCGCCGCCTATGTTGATGCGGCAGGGAGGAGCGGCGACATCGGCGCACTCGATGTTCATGGAGTGCAGCTCGGCCCTCGAAATACCAGTGGTATAGTCGCTCAGGGGCTGTTCCACTACGATCTCGCCCTTGTTGTTCAGAAGGCTGGCATTGATGGCGGCGTAGTCGGCCACAGGCACGGGAACCAGGGCGTAAACCGTTTTGCCGGAGGATTTTACATTAAGGGTAATGTCGCTGCCGCTCACGGCATCAGAGGGCTTGAGGCCGCTGTCCAGAATTCTCCCGACGGGCGCCTTGAATGTGCCGCTCAGGGCTCCCTCGGGGCTGGAGAGAATTATCTTTGTAGCCTCGGCGGGGAAGTTCCCTATGGCCATGTTGAGGAAGCCTACTGCCTGCTTGAAATTCACCTCCCAGGTATCTTCGATAGCTCCCACGAGCACGCCGGGATAGGTGGAAGAAACGGCGGCGTCAATGGTGTCATTGAGCTTGAGGGTGAGGTCGGAGCCGGACATGCTGAGAGCGGCGGAGGCGGGATAAACGGCCACCTGTCCCAATTGCTTGCCGGAAGGTATTGTGCCCTTGAACACGGCGCGCTTGGTGTCGCCCGTGCCGTCCAGCTTGAAGGTGACGAGGCTGCCGTCGGAGCAGGCGACCGCAATTTCGTCGGCCCCCTCCCAGGTTCCGTGCCCCTTCTCGTCCATGAATACCTTGGTCTGCAGGTTCTCGAAGTTGGCCAGGAGGCTCACCTCGCCGGTGCGGGACAAGGTTTCGTCAGGAGTCCATGTTTCGTAGCTGTAGTCCTTGCAGCCGGCGATGAGCATGGCTGCTGCAGCGATAAATATGATACTTCTTTTCATACTTCAGTGATATTAATATCCGGGGTTCTGGTTCTCCTGGCCGATGGCGGAGTTGGTGCGGATTTCCCTGTCGGGAAGCGGCCAGAGCTCGTCTTTGCCGGGCTGATAGTACAGATTGATGAGGGTGCGGAGGTTGAAAGCCTTGCCGTCCCAGGTGTCGGAAGTGTTGTAGCTGACCGTCCAGTTCTCGTCAATTGTAGGCTTTGCGTTGGAAATGATGTCCTTGAAGCCGGGAGCGTACTGGGGACCGTTCATGACCTTTTCCGCAAGTGCGCGGCCGTCGGACATTTTCCAGCGGCGTATGTCGAACCAGCGGAAGCCCTCGTCGCACAGTTCAACGGTGCGCTCGTAACGCAGGGCGCTGCGGAGTTCGGCGCGGTCCAGGGTAGTAATCTTCGGCATCTTTACCCTCTGACGCACCTGGTTGATGTCGTTCTGTGCGCGTTTGAGGTCGCCGCCGTCCCACTCGATATTGGCTTCGGCGTCGATGAGCAGTAGCTCGGCGTAACGCATTATGCACACGTCCAGGTCGTCCTCATAGGTGTTGGTGAGGGTGGCACCGTAGTAGGCCGGATCGCCGAATTTGCGCCACAGGTAGCCACCGGGGCCCTTGGTGCCGTTGGGGCCGTACTCGCTCTTGTTGCCATAGACGTCGTTGTTGTTGACCATGGCTCCGGTGTTGTAGTCGCGGACCTGCTTGGCATTGGGGTTGGTGGTGTATTCCACTCCGTTGTAGCGGGTATCGGGCCTCAGGCAGTACAGGTCCAGGCGAGGGTCGCGGTGGTTCCACGGGTCCTGCCAGTTGTACAGCTTGGATTCGGTGATGGACTTGCCGTCGGTACACTGGAAGGTGTCCATCAGGGCCTGGGAAGGACCGCATCCGGCAGCGCCGTTATGGACTCGGGAGGAGTAGGTGTAAACCATTGCGTGAGTGTTGGATGCGGCCAGTTTGTTGAACTGTATGCCCCACATCCACTCGTCGCTCTTCTCGCCTTCATAGCCGTACAGATTGGCGGCGGAAGGCTCTCCCTCCGTGGCTGCATTGGGATAGTAGGTGCAGTCCAGGGGCTCCAGCTTGTACACGCCCTCGGCGAGTTCCATGGCTATGCGGGAGTATTTTGCCGCCTCCTCGAAACGTCCCCAGTTAAGGCAGATGCGTGCCTTGAGGGTATAGGCGGCAGCCCTGCCCAGGCGGGCGGTGCCCCATGTGTTCTTGTCCCAGCGCACCGGGAGATAGTTCAGCAGGTCGTCGTCCATGTCGTTGAGGATGCGGTCGATGACCTGCTCCCTGGGAACGCGAGGGTACTCGTAATCGGTGAGGGTCAGGCAGTGGTCGATGAAGGGAATGTCGCCGTAGAACTGGCAGCCCATGTCGTAAACCAGGGCCCTGAGGCTCAGCAGTTCCGCCTTGAACTGCATGTAAGTCTCTTCCGACATCTTGTCCTTGATGTTGTCCAGGTTGTCGAGCACCAGATGGATACGGCCGGCCGTCTTGTAAATCCTGGTGTACATGATGGTTGCGGCGCTGGTGGTCTGCGTGGCCGTGGAGGTCACGAGCAGGTTCCAGCTGCTCAGGCCGATACGGGTGGTTCCTATGTCGGTGAGGTTGTCCACGAAACGCCAGGGATACGGACAGTACTGGCTAACCGAGTTTGCAAGGTTCTTATAGCTTACCAGGACTCCGGCCAGGGCTTCCTCCTCGCTTGCGGGGAATGTTCCGGTGGACGGACCGTTGAGCGGGTAGCGCTCCAGGGCTTTTTCGCAGGATGCAAGCGCAAGTACCGATGCAAGAATCAATATGATGTACTTTTTCATGACGCTTAGAATTTAATGTCCACTCCGAATGTATAGGTAGATACCAGAGGGTAGTTCGTGGCAGTAGCTCCGGCCTGTACGCCGTCGCCGCTGGTGGTGAACATGTTCTCCGGGTCGTAACCCTGCCAGTATTTGGTGAGGGTGAAGAGGTTGGTGGCGTTGGCGAAGAGCGTCAGGTTGCTGATCTTGGCTTTCTTCATCAACTTCTTGGGGAAGGTGTAGCTGAACTGCAGGTTCTTGAGACGGCAGTACGCGGCGTCCGCCATCCAGAAGCTTGAATTCTTCTTGCTCAGCTCGCTGGCGTAGCTCAGGCGGGGGAAGTGCCCGTCGGGGGTATCGGGAGTCCAGCGGTCCAGGTGCTCGGTGCGGAAGGTACCGCCCTGTACGCAGGGCTGGGTGTAGTAGCCGTTGAGGTAGGCGTTCAGCTTGCCTACGCCCTGGAACTGGGCGCTGAGGTTGAAGCCCTTCCAGCCTATGCTCAGAGTGGTTCCGAAGGTGTAGCGGGGGATGGTGCTGCCGATGATCTGGCGGTCCTGGTCGTCGATCTTGCCGTCAGGGGCGGGAATCTTGTTGCCCTTGGCGTCGAGGACGTATTCCCCGTTTTCGTCCACCTTGAAGTCGCCGGCCACGTCTTCATAGATAAGGTCGCCGGGTTTGGTCTCCATGCCGTACTGCGGGCAGGTGGCGTTGACCTGGTCGGCCTCTTCCTGGCTGCGGGCCATGCCTATGCACTTCAGACCGTAGATAGATTTGATGGCGTAGCCCTCTTCGTTGCGCAGCAGCTCTCCGGATGCGGTGCTCTTCATGTCTATGATCTGGTTGATTACGTCGCTGAGGTTGGCGTCCACGCCCCAGCTCCAGTCGCCCTTGCGGTCGTGGTAACCCACGCCCACTTCCCAGCCCACGTTGCGGACGGTGCCGGCATTCTGGAACGGTGCGTTGAGGCCTATGCTGGCGGGGATGTCAAGCTCCATAAGGATGCCGTAGGTGGTCTTGTAGTACCAGTCGGCGGTAAGGGTAAGCTTGTCGAAGAAGGTTCCGTCGATACCCACGTCGAACATTTCGGAGGTCTCCCAGGTAATATCCTCGTTGGCCAGGTTGTTCAGGCCCACGATGGGATAGATAATGTCGTTGGCCGAGATGCTGGAAATCGTAAGCCTCTGGATTGTAGGATAATAGTCATCTCCGATGTTCTGGTTTCCCAGCTGTCCGTAGGAGGCGCGGATCTTGAGTTCGTTGACGTTGTTCCGAATGCCCTGCATCCAGGGCTCCTCGGTGATTCGCCATGCAGCGGATGCGGACGGGAAGATGCCCCACCTGTGCCCTTTGGCAAAGCGGGAGGAACCGTCGAAGCGGATATTGGCTTCAAAGAGGTAGCGCTCCTTGAAGTTGTAGTTCAACCTGCCGAAGAAGGAGGCCAGCGCCCACTGGTATTCGGCTCCGCTGTTCTCCTTGAGCTCGTTGTCGGCGCCGGCATTGATGGTGTGGTACTGGGGATACTGGAAATCACGCCTGTAGGCTCCCAGGGTGCGGTTGTCCATGTCTTCGTAGGAAGCGCCGGCAAGCAGCGTCACATCGTGTGCCCTGGCAAAGTTGTGGTGTGCCTTGGCCGTAAAGAGATAGTTGCCGTAGATGGTGCGGCTGATGCTCTCGCGCAGGGAGTTGTATTCCCGGTTCTTGATGGGGGACACGGTTCCGTAAGCATCTGAATAATAGGTGACAAGGTCATGGAAGGTATGTGTCTCGCTCTGGGTGATGCGGGGGGCGAGGGTGCCTTCAAGGGTGAGCCATTTCCAGGGCTTGTAGCTCAGGGCCAGTGCTCCGGCCAGGCGGAAGGTCTCGCTGGTTACCTGTCCGCCCACGCCCAGGTCCATCATGGGCAGGGGGTTGACCGTACCGCCGGTGAACGGGGCGTAGGTGCCGTTAGACCATTTTGCCAGGAACAGAGGGTCGCGGGCGTTCATCATGTTGAAGAAGCCGCTCTGGTTGGGGTGATAGTGCCGCAGGCCGTAACTTCCGGACAGGTCGAAGCGCATGGACAGTTTGTCGTTTATGTCCACGTTCATGTTGTTGCGGAAGTTGTAGCGCTTGAAGTCGGCGCTCTTGACAATGCCCCTCTGGTCGAGGTAGCCGAGGCTGGTGAGGGTGCGTATCTTGCCAGAAGTGGCGCTCAGGCTCAGGTTGTGCTGATGCATCAGGCCGCTGCCGTTAAGGGCGTGCTGCTTCCAGTTGACGATGGGGTAGTTGTCGGGATCCAGCCAGTTGT